>JBJKYL010000001.1:0-45611 GCA_045561055.1 Candidatus Rariloculaceae bacterium
GCTGGTTGGTGCCAGCACGTTGCGATGGGCAGCCGGCTTGGTTCTACCTAGATACCGGCAAACAGGGTGCCAGTGTGGCACGTCTGAAGCTCGCCGATGGCGGTCATGACGCGTGCCTTCAGTTCGATGGCGCGCTAGCAATGCTCCTCGGACGTGGTGAGGAAGCGATGCAGGCGCTCGCTATCGCCCGTTCTCGCGTCGAGGTCGCTTCAAGCGCCTACCTGCTCGGCCTCAGTGAGACACTGTTTCAGATCACCCTTGAATACGTTGCGACACGGCGCCAGTTCGGCCAGGCCATCGGTAGCTTTCAGGCCATTCAGCACCGTATGGTCGATCTGTACATTCAGCTACGGCTAACAACCGCGGTAGTCGAACAAGCCGGCGAATCGTTAGCTGACCAGAGTACGTCAGCGATGTTGTCCGGCTCCAGCCGCGCGCGTTTCCGCGCCTGTACCACGGCACTGGCGATGGCGCGTGAAGCGGTGCAGTTTCACGGCGCGATCGGTATTACCGATGAATGCGATGTTGGTTTGTATGTCAATCGCGCGCTGGTGATGAGAGCACGTTACGGCCAGGCGGGAGCGCATGCTGCGCGCATCGGGCGCGAAACGCGGAGCTTGATGAGTGCGGCCACGTTGGTGCCCGCGGACCATCATGAAATCGACGTTGACGGTGACCCGCCAGGCGGGGACTGGAATGCAATGGACAACGAGACCTTCCGCGCGATCTTGCGACAGTGGTTCGAGGGTAACTATCCTCCGGAATTGCGCAATCTACCGGTGCGACTGTGCGGGGAACAGGCCAGCGAGTGGCATACGTGCTTGTACCAGCGCGGCTGGGCGGCGCCGGCGTGGCCGGTCGAGTACGGCGGCATGGGCTTGACGGCGGATAAACAGCTAATCTTCTTTGAAGAGCGCGAGCGATGGGGCGTGGAGCGAACACCTGATCAAGGCATCGTCATGATCGGTCCGTTGCTGATGCAGCACGGTTCGGCCGCGCAGCAGGCATATTACCTGCCGCGCGCGCTCAGCGGCGAGCACATCTGGTGCCAGGGATACTCCGAGCCTAACTCGGGTTCGGATCTGGCGTCGCTGACCACTAGCGCGGTACGCGATGGTGACGACTTCGTCATCAATGGCCAGAAGATATGGACTACCCTGGCGCAGCATGCGACGCACATATTCTGTCTTGTTCGTACCGATGCGTCAGTAAAACCGCAGGCCGGGATTAGTTTCGTGCTCGTCGATCTCAATACCAGTGGGATAACAATCCGTCCGATCCGCGACATCGCCGGTGAGGAAGAACTCTGCGAAGTTTTTTTCGACGATGTACGCGTTCCGGTAGATAGCCTCGTCGGTAAAATCAACGACGGCTGGACCGTGGCCAAGGCGTTGCTCGGTCACGAACGCCTGTTAATCGGTAGCCCTAACCAATGCGAGCACGCGCTCGTCCCACTGCGAGAACTGGCCGAGGCGAACGGATTGATGGATGACCCGGTATTTCTCGATTGTCTGAACCGGTTCGAGATCGATGTTGCAGATCTCGAATCGCTATTCAAGGAGTTCGCCGACACTGTTCGGCGCGGGGAGATGCTTGGAGCGGATGTGTCGGTGCTCAAGATCTGGGCTGGCGATACGTTATGCCGCTTGAGTGAAGCGATACTTGAGGCCGCTGGCGATGCCGGTGGACGTACCGGCGCGATCGATTTCGGTACGTCGTCTATTAGCGTCCTCAGCTATTATTACAACGCACGCCATAGGCCAATCTACGGCGGTAGCAATGAAATCCAGCGCAATCTTCTGGCTAAGCAGGTACTGCGGATGCCGTCCCGCTGAGTGCGGGTTGAGGTCGGAGAGATAGCTTGTGACTTTTTAGGCGAATCCATTAAAACTTTCGCCAGGTTCATACTCTTCTAATGGCATCATAGGGCCGCAAAGAGAAAAACCTCCATCTACTTTTACGATCGTACCGGTCATATGATTTGCTGCCGGAGAGAGCAAGAAGGTAACTACAGCGCTGATCTCACTTTCAGTGGCAAGTTTTTTGAGAGGTATGAGTCGTTGTCTTGCTTCCATTATTTTTAGGAATTTTTCGTCATACGCTTCCATTCCCGCCGTACGGGTTAAACCTGGCGCGATAGAATTGACTCGTATTCCATATTTTGCCCATTCAACACTAGCCGATTTCGTCAAATTATCTACGCCGGCCCTGGCCGCTGATGAATGAGCTAAAAGTGACATACCTCTATCGAAATCCGAAACGATATTGACGATATTTCCGCCATTTTCCCGGAAAAAAGTTTTGAATGCTTGTTGGGAAACAAGGAAAGTGCCTGTTAAATTATTACGAATGACAGCCTCCCATCCTTTTTTAGACATTTTTTCTAAAGGAGACGGAAATTGGCCGCCGGCATTGTTTACAAGCGAGTTCAAGCTCCCACGTTTTTGGAGAATAGTCTCGAAAAGTTTTTCTACCTGATCTTCTTCTCGAATATCACAAACACTCCAATCAATATTGCCCCCGCTCTGACTAACTTCGGCAGCCACGCCTTCAAGCTTTTCTTTTGTCCGACCAGCAATGTGGACTGTCGCACCTAAAGAGGCAAGTTCATGGGCAAAGCAGCGACCCATTCCAGAACCTCCGCCCGTTACAAGAATGACTTGATCGGCAAGTAGATCGTTTCTAAATATAGACTTATATCCCATTACGTTAGTGCTCCATCGAAGGGTTTATACATAATTATACAATCAGTCCGAAGTTAACATTTCGTTGCAGCGGGCCGTCTCGAGGATCTCGCGCAACTCGGAATTCGAGTGCTGCTCGCTGTACTTCCGGCGGATTTCTCGCAGCGACTTCGCGTGATATCTCTGCGGACCGCCAACAGTTTGAGTCCACGATCGACCGTCCAGATCGACGGTAAACTCTTCTGCTCCCGATTCCACCGCTACAGCATTCGCCGCAGACCAGAGTAGAAACGGGCGGACCTGTTTCTCGAGTAACGGAGTCAGCGTCGGTTGTAGTGAGGACCAGGTTTCGAACTCGCCCTCCGCTTTCGGATCGAGCATCTTGTCGATCCAGCGGCAGATCGCGTCATGCCCTGATGCAAGGATTGCGCCCGCTGTCGGATCTCCCCAGGCCTGGTGGATTTGCGCCGCCAAGCCGAAATCCGCAAGCGACGGCCGTCCGCCGAAAAGATAACTCCGACTCGCTAGGTGTTGGTCGATTAGTTGAGCGCCTTCCTTGAACGAGTCTTCGATCAGCGGTGCGGTTTTATCATTCGAACCAATGACCCAGCCCCGGTCGCTCATACGGGCGCGGATATCTTGCGCCATCTTCTCGCGTTCTTCCCCAGAGCTGTCAGGCATAATGCTCGCGACGATACGCTCAGTAGCTGATCGCTGATCAACATCACGCGCCCAACGGTAGTGAAACAGCCACTTGTTGCCCCATTCGTCACCAAACTCCTCGATCAATTCGGAGAGAAAACGAAGCGTTCCGCTATCGGGGTGGATGGACGGTTCGGATACCTGAGCTTCCATCGTCTCGATAATGGGCGTCGAGTCTTGCAATCCCTCATCGTTGGGCGTTGCAACTGTAGGAACGATCGGCAGCCTGGCATATTTCTTGTACTCGGCCATCGTATTTGTGTCGCGCAGAATCCACTCATGCGGGATACCCTTGTAGCGAAAGTACGAACGAACCTTGGCCGAATACGGAGAAATCGCCCCGCCAAAAATCCTATATTTATCTGCCATCTAGATTCTCCAAAAGTGTTTAGTAATTGAGTGCAACAAACTCGCCCAGCATCGCAAGCCCACCCCCGTTTATGCTGTGAACGTTACCGACGCGCTTTAGCGCATTAGCGTCTTCTGGGCTTTTTTGGCGAAGGCCTCGGCTGCTTTTTCGTCCTTCGTGACGCCGGCCGTGTTATACGGCACTTCGACGCCACGGCGCAAGGCCGGACGTTCCTTCATTGTGTCCATCCACCGTTTGAGATGGGGTAGCCCTTCTCGCGAGACGCCCGACCACTTGTACGTCCGTACCCAGCACCAATTGGCGATGTCGGCAATCGAGAAGTCGTCCGCTAACCATTCGCGGTCACTGAGATGCGAGTCGAGCACCTCAAAAAGACGCCGGCATTCATGTTGGTACCGGTCTATCGCCGGTTGAATCTTTTCCGGGAAGTATCGGTAGAAGGCATTCGCCTGGCCCATCATGGGACCGATACCACCCATCTGAAACATCACCCATTGAATGACCCGAGACCGCCCTGCAGCATCAGCTGGCAACAATTGCCCGGCCTTCTCCGCTAAGTAGATCATCAGTGCACCCGACTCGAACACTGCGAAATCGCCTGCTTCGCGGTCGACGATGGCAGGGATCCGGCCGTTTGGGCTAATGCGAAGAAACCAGTCCTTCTTGTGCTCCCCTTCACGCAGTTCGAAACTATGAACTTCGTAAGGCAGCTCGAGCTCCTCGAGCGTGCAGGAAGCCTTCCAACCATTTGGTGTCGCTGCGGTGTAAAGATCAATCATGTCATCTGATCCAGTATGATTGGCGCCAAGTCGTCCTCCATGCTGCAAAGCAATGCGTGTGTTCCGGTATCTATATCCATGTTGGCTAGATTTTTTTAGTAGGGTGAGCTTACACTATACGATTGCGGTTTTTTTTTGCTCATCTGTTAGAAGTATCGGTGAATTAGAGCAGATGAACGTCGCTCAATTTGAGCCTCCTTATTAAGTAGCGGTGCCTCGGTTTCGTAGGGACGGGGTTTCGTCTCAGGTGAGCTTGGCTCGGTTACTAAGCAACAAATAGAACAGGGATAAGTATGACAAATAATATTGAATCATCGCCCGCAACACTTTCAGGTGTTCGTGTTGTCAACATTGGGACCGGCTGGGCAGGACGCGTTGCCGCGATGTTGCTTGCCGATCAGGGTGCAGACGTTGTCGAATTTGTCCGCCCCGGGCGGGCCATTCATCCGTGCGATCCGCTACTCGATCGCGGCAAGCGATTGCTCGAAATTGATCTTAAAGACAGCGCCGAAAGAAAGAAGGCTCACGAACTAGTAGCTGGCAGCGACATTGTGTTCGAGAACATGCGCGCCGGCGCCGCAGCCGGGCTGCAGCTCGACTACGCCAGCCTCAACAACAAAGAGCGGATTGTTTATGTGTCGTTGCCGGGATTCGCCGAGGGAGACGAGAATTTCGAGCTGCCGGCATGGGAAGGCATCGTCAATGCCACGGTCGGTATCTATACAGATATTAGTCCGGTTGGATCGGTGATCGGTGGTGATCCGGTGTACACCGCGATCCCGCAGGCTTCGGCTTATGCTGGAGTGCTTGGCGCCGCAACAGCGTCGATGGGGCTCTATCAAAGGGAGCGTAGCGGACAGGGGCAACGCGCCGTGGTGCCGTTGGCAGATGCAACGCTATCGTCGATGGGAGTGCTGATTATGAAAATCGAGGGTCTGCCTCAGCGCCTCAGACACCCAGCAAACGATATCATGCATGATACGGTGTTTCCGATCTTGCGCGACCTTCGCGAACATATGACCGGGGAGCACATTGGGCGTATCGTCGATTTCCTAAAAAGCGGTGGTTCCCCGGGCGTTGCCTTTTACGAATGCTCCGATGGACGGATCTTGTATCCCACTGCGTCAGACCACGTCCACCAATACCGCGCGCTTCTCCAAACACTCGGTATTTTTGACCGTGCGATTGCCGAGGGTATGGTCTTGGAGAGTCCCTTCAGCGAGAATGGTGACGGTAACAACATTATTGATAGCCCTCAACTCACGCCGCACAATCGCCAGCGCCTGCGGACCATGATTGCCGAGCGGATTAAAACGCGGCCCGCTAAGGAGTGGGAGCAACTACTGCGCGACGCGAATGTACCAGTCACTGTGGTGCAAACCGATTCGGAATGGCTGGCCGATGAAAAATTGCTGGAAGGAGGGGTGGTCGCCGATGTCGAGGATCCGCAACTCGGAACAGTGCGTATGCCGGGACGCTTCGTCTCGATCGAAAGTGTAGAAGCGCAGTCTCCGAACCTGCGGTCACGCGAACAAGTGTCCAGTGTGGACTGGAAGCAATCGCCACTAGCACCAGCTTCTGCCGGGGATGCGGTGTCGGGTGGATTGCTTGAAGGCGTGCGCGTGCTAGATTTGTCAAACATTGTTGCCGGACCCGTAGGTGCGCGTACGCTGGCCGAGCACGGTGCCGATGTGGTACGCATCGACCCGCCTGAACCACTAGGCGGTCCGCGCTTGAACATGTGGTTCGGTGTCGACGTTAATCAGGGCAAGCGCACTTTGGTATTGGATCTGAAAACCGAAGCCGGCCGTGACGTATTGGCGCGGCTAGTCAAGGACAGCGACGTTGTGCTGCATAACTTCCTTGATCGTTCGCTGAGTTCAATAGGCATTGCACACGATCAGCTTACCGCTATCAATCCGGATATCATCTCCTGCCAGGTCAGCGCCTGGGGCGGCAGCGAGGGTGGTCCGTTCAAGGATGACCCGTCGTTCGACCCGGTTTTGCAGGCTGCTAGCGGCATCATGACGCGCTTCGGCCAGCCGGACAGACCGGTCCTGCACGCACTTGCGTCTTGCGTTGATTACATTTGCGGCTATTCTGCAGTGCTCGGTATTGCGCAGGCGTTATTCGCTAGAGAACAAGGCCGCGGCGGAAGTTGTGTGCGGACCTCACTCGCCACGGCTGTGCAGCTGGTGCAGTTCCCGTTCATGACACGCCACAGCGAATCGGAGCAGGTGATTCCTTCAGGACAAGCGGCACGCGGCGATGGCTGTGAACAGCACTTGTACGAACTCGCTGATGGTTGGGCGTTTGTTGGTTGCCGCGCCGGCGATGGCGACAAACTCGCGAGCGCGGTCGGTGCCGAGTCGGTCAGTGCCGAAGCGATCGGCAAGGCAGTGCGCGACCTGACGCTTGCCCAGCTCCGGGAAAAACTCGCAGTGATACCCGGTGCAGCTGCTATCGCGTTACAGTCTCTGGCGGAGCTACGTGAAAAATATACGGTCGAGACCGCAGTCGAAGGTAGCGATAGCGTTCCTGAAAATTCGTTCCGTTTGCGACGCGGACCGCATCCCTCCGGTTGCCCGACAACGATCCCATTACCTACCTGGATTCGGCCGGAACTTTCGACGCTGACTCCTCTGCACCCAGCACCCTTACCCGGGGAACACTCGGTTTCGATATTACGCGAGGCCGGCTATAGTGAAGGAGAAGTTGCGGCGTTGGTTGATAAGGGCGTTGTACGCACGCATTGGAAGGTACTCAGGCATTATTTTCCACACTACTATTTTCCACACTGAAGGGCAGCCTAAAAAACTGCTGGCGACTAAGGACCAATTTAGTCAATGCGCGAGCCGCTAAAAATTGATTTTTTCTGGTCGTTTCGGAGCGCGCGGTCTTACCTCGTCACGCCGCGACTAAGACAGTGGCAGGACGCGTATGGGCCGGAGATAAACTTTCGGCCGGTCTATCCCATTGCCATTCGTACGCCTGGTTTTTTTCGGAACGCTCATTGTCTGTGCGTTCATACTTCATGAAGGATTTGTTTCGGGTGGCCGCGTTGAGTTGTCGCTCCGTTTGGATCGTCATAGCGCTTCTCTTCATTGCCCAGCCCGTTTGGGCGCAGAAGGAGTGGCGCGAATACCCGGGGATGGAAAGAGGCTGGTATCGGGGTGCGGACATTAATCACGGCTATCAGGAGCCTGCCGAATTCGTTGTCGGTCGTCTGATGTTCCCGCAAGCCCGACTAGGCCGCGCATTCGGTGTCGGTGGTGGCGATTGGCGGCGCGGCGGCACGGCATGGACGGTGGACTATCCCGAAGGCGACCGGACGTTTGCACGCTTGCTTGAGCGCTTGAGCATGATTAACGTTCGCCTAGTCGAGCAGCCTGTGAATCTCGACGACGAAATCGATGCCTACTACTGGCCGTTCCTAATCTCGGGGCTGGTGGGTGCCTGGGATCTTACCGACGCGCAAGCTCTGAAGCTACGCGAGTATTTGATGCGAGGTGGCTTTCTGCTCTGCGACAGCTTTTACGGCACCATTGAATGGCAAGGTTTCGTGCGAGGGATGAGTCGCGTCTTTCCGGACCGGCCCATCATCGAGTTACCCGACTCACACCCGATCTTTCATTCAGTCTATGATTTGAGCGACATGCCGCAGATACCGACCTGGCAGCATCTACCGCACGGTTACCGCAACGACGGCGCCGAGCCGCATTGGCGCGCGATTCTCGATGACGACAACCGCGTGATGGTCATGATCACATTCAACAATGATATCGCCGACGGCTGGCAGCGGGCCGACGAATATTATTATCCGGAAGAGGCGGCGAATGCGTCGATTCGCCTGGGCGTCAATTTTGCAGTTTATGCGTTGACGCATTGAGGGTAACCGAATGTTGGCTGCCCGAAAGCGGCATGGCTTATCTCGCTATGCCTATACTAGTGTGGAGGCATCGTCGTCATTGTGCGTTAGGACAGGTTCTAACGGTCTTGTTGTAAGTCGGGCATGTCCGGCTACGTCATTAGAGCAATAATAAACTTCACAATGGATTTAGCGGTTACAAGTCACTAGTCTTCCTGGAAGCAAACCACCGTGTTGCCCCGGCCCTGGTTGTTCTCGTAGAGTTCGAAGGCCTCGATGTAATTGGCGAGTGGAAAGATTCGGTCGGCGCGGGGCTTAATGACGCCAGAGGCGAGCCAGCCCAATATCTCGGTAACATTTTGCTGATGGTCTTCGGGGTTGGAGCGGGCCCAGGGAACCCAGGTGCTACCCATGATTACGGCCTGCTTTATGAGGATGAGGCCCGGACGGATAGGCTTTTGTCCTGCGGTAAAGCCTACGAGGCAGATACGGCCCATGGGCCGGATGGCGGAGAGCAAGGCGCCTTCAAAGAGGTCGCCCTGCACCATATCGACCACGACGTCGACACCTTCGGGATGACCTAATTCGGCGGAGGCCTGGCGCACGGCACCTTTGAATGCTTTGTAACTGTCGCGGTCGCGTCCGTAGCACAGCACGCGGTCGGCGCCCGCCGATTCGGGTGCGGCCTGTTTATCCGGCGTGCTGACGCCGGCGATGACGACGGCGCCCATGGCTTTTGCCAATTCAATAGCGGCCATGCCGACGCCGCCTGAGGCGCCGTCGATGAGCACGAGATCGCCTGCTTTTACTTCGCCGAGTATTTTAAGGGGATAGTAGGCGGCGAAATAGTTGCGGCTCATATTAGCGCAGGCGGCAAGGGGTACGCCTTCGGGGGCCTTCCACACGTGGTCGGCCGGCGAAATAATCTGCTCGGCCATGCTGCCGACCATGGCTTGTGGTACGGTCCTCTGGGCAATGACGCGGTCACCCGGGACTACGTGGCTGACGCCGGCGCCTACTTCGAGGACCGTCCCGGACACGTCCATGCCGGGCACATAGGGCAGGGGCGGCTTGACCTGATATAAGCCCTGGGCCTGCAGGGCGTCCGGGTACTGAACGCCCGCGTAGTGGACCTGGACCAAGACGGACTCTGCCTGGCAATCGGGCGCCGGGATGCTCTCTAGTTTTAGTACCTTGCGCAGGGGCTCGGGCGTTGCGCGGGGGGCGCCCGCTTCGTCTAAACCGGCATAGCGGTGGCAATATACTGCGCGAATCTGTCTGGACATGGTCTTCCTCTCTAGTTTGCTACGTCGGCGTGCCGAGCTAGATTCGCCGCCTAATCAAAAGTCCGTAGACTCATTTTCACTCAGCCTCAGATCAATCGGCTTAGGTGACCGCTAACTTCCGTTGTTACAGGTCGGCGAACTTGCCGTCTTGCGTACCAAGTTCTTTGAGTAGCTTCGGTACTTCCCAGTACATCCCACCAAATCGCTCGCGAAATTCACATACCGTTTCATATATCTTCTTGACACCGATTGAATCGGCGTAGTGCATGGGGCCACCACGATGTCGTGGAAAGCCGTAGCCGTTGAGGTAGATAACGTCGATGTCACTAGAGCGGGGTGAGATTCCCTCTTCCAGTATTCGCGCACCCTCGACTACCAGTGCATAGATACAGCGCTCGATGATCTCTTCCGAGTCGATCTCTCGCTGCGCGACGCCAATAGCCTCCGCTTCCCTAGCAATCAATGCCTTGACTTCCGGGTCCGGAACCGGCGTTCTGGAGCCTGGCTCGTATAGGTACATGCCCTTGCTCGTTTTTTGTCCAAAACGTCCAGCTTCCGCCAAGAGATTGCGAATGCGATTGCGACGGGGATCGTCAGGTCCGTCTGTGCTCTCTAGGCGGCTTTTATAGCCGACATCCAGGCCCACAATGTCATGGACAGCATGAGGCCCCATGGCCATGCCCCAATCCTGTAGCACAGCGTCGACATACTCGGGCGCGGCACCCTCCAGTAAGAGGAATTCCGCCTCGCGCATGTATCCGAAGATCATCCGGTTACCGACGAAACCTTTGCAGTTGCCGACTACGACACCGAGTTTGCGCAATCGCTTCGTAAGTGAAAGGGCAGTGACTATAATTTCGTCCGAGGTTTCAGTCCCACGTACGATCTCCAAAAGACGCATGATGTGCGCCGGACTGAAGAAATGCATCCCGATGACGTCCTCGGGCCGCTTGGTTGCTGCCGCGATTTGGTCCACATCGAGCGCTGAAGTATTGGTCGCAAGGACGGTACCGGGGCGACAGACCTGATCGAGCGTGCCGAATACCTCCTCTTTGATCTTCATGCTCTCGAACACCGCTTCGATGACCAGGTCCACGTTGGCAGCAACGTCGTAGTCCTGTGTCGTCGTTAATCGCTCGAGCCCCGCTTTCATCTCGAGTTCGCTTAGCCGTCCTCTGGAAACGCCTCCTTCGTACAGTCGGGTGACAGTTTCGCGTCCCCGGGCGAGCCCAGCGTCGTCGTTGTCCAGCAGCGCAACCTCGAATCCGGCGTTTAGGCAGCTATAGGCGATTCCAGTACCCATCGTGCCGGCGCCGATCACTGCAACCCGCTTTAACTCGCGCGGCGAGGTGTCGCGCGATATTCCGGGGACCTTCGCCACCATCCGTTCAGAGAAAAACGCATGTCGCAGCCCCACGGATTGAGGGGTGTCGACACATTCTTGAAACAAAGCCCGTTCCCTTACAACTCCTTCATCGAACGGCATCTCGATTGAAGCCTCGACGCAAAGAATGATCTTCTCCGGTGATACGAGGCCTCTCGTCCTGCGTTCGATCTTCTTACGAAACTCATCGAAAAAACCGGCCGGCACGGGTTCCACAGAAAGTTCGCTGATTCGCCGGGGGGGCTTTCCGGCGGCAACGAGCTCGTTGGCAAATACGATAGCGCCGGCTGTGAGGTCACCATCCTCGATTAGACGGTCGACGATACCCGCCTTCGCCGCGTCTATCGCGCCCATATGTTTGCCGGAGGTCATCATATCCAGAGCCTGCGCTGCACCTATGAGCCGAGGCAGACGCTGAGTCCCCTGGGCACCGGGGAGAATGCCGAGGGTCACCTCCGGAAGTCCAACCCTGGCATTGGGTACAGCTACTCGATAATGGCATCCTAACGCTAACTCCAACCCACCCCCCAAAGCAGTACCGTGGATTGCCGCTACGAACGGTTTTTCGCAGGCGTCTATACGCGTGATCATTTCGGAGATTCGCGGCTGTTTTATGGGCTTCCCGAACTCACTAATGTCCGCACCCGCGACAAAAGTTCGTCCGGCGCAGACCAGGACGGCTGCCTTTATATCGTCCGCGGCCTCGATTTCTTCCAGCGCTTCGGCAAGGCCTAAGCGTACCGGGTACGACAAGACATTTACTGGCGGGTTATCCACTGTAACAATTGCTAGATGACCCTGACGCTCTAAGTTGACAACACTCATTGAATTCCTTTATTTAGTGACCCACCGCGAATTAGCGGGGTACTATATCCACGCCCCGAAAGAAAGGCAAAGGATTGGAATATGCGATTAATTAGTGGTTTTATTTTAGTCAGTGGGCTCGTGTTTGGTGCGACTCTGGCGATGGCACAAGACGCCTATGTGGTGCCTATAGATACACCTGAAAACGTTAAACGTGCTGTGGAATCGGATGCACGATCGGACCGTCATCGTGCGAGAGATTCGGGCCGTAAGCCGGCGGAGCTGTTGACGCTCGCCGGTATCGAAGAAGGTGACAGTGTCATCGAGTTTGCAGCAGTAGGACACTACTATACGTTTATGCTCCTCGATGCAGTCGGCGCCGATGGTCATGTCGAGATGGTTGAGATGCCGTGGATCACGGCTTTACCTATCGAACGAGGTGCAGCGATTGCTGCCGAGTACGACAACGCCACGTACAAGGAAGTCCACTATAACGAGGTTGATTTATCTAATGAAGTGGATGTCGTCACGATGGTGCTTTTCTATCATGATTTACTGCGCGAATCGGCTGAGGAAACCGTCGATACCGCTGACATGAATGCACGTGTATTTGCTGCACTCAAACCTGGTGGGACGTATCTCATTGTCGACCACAAAGCAGAGGACGGCTCGGGTTGGCGCGACGCGATGACTATCCATCGAATTGATACGCAGACAATTATTGACGAAGTCACTGCTGTTGGGTTCGAGCTTACGGTTGAAAGCGATTTGCTTGCTAACCCAGCCGATGATCGCACGGGTAGGGTGCTGGATCCGACGATGCGGGGTCAAACAGACCGGGCCGTTTTAGTGTTCCGTAAGCCAATATAGCGAGAAATTGGAACCCTCCTAATGTCCGCTTTAGGGCATTAGAGTTCGGGGTAAAAGTTGTGTTACAATATGGTAAGACCAATATGGTAGGACCAAATGTTCTCTAAAATATGATTGATATGGAGTAGCGATGAATAAGGATGTGGTAGGGGGCGTTAGAAGAAGCGCTATATTTTCGACAGGACTGATAGCTGCGACGCTGAGCTCCATTGCCTTCGGTCAGCAGGATGGCAGCGGATTGGATTTTAGTGGAGATGAACTCAAGGCATTGCCCACGGATGGCTGGATCACCCATGGTGGTAACATATACAACCAGCGCTATTCCCCCCTTACAGACATAACGCCGGACAACATCGGAGAGCTCAAAGGCGTATGGCGCGCTCGGCTCGATGGTTCCGGAGATGGCACAAAATACTCCGGCGAAGCTGCCCCGATTGTCCATGAGGGTGTTATCTATGTCGTTACCGGTGCGAATGATGTCTTCGCGATCAGCGTCGATAGCGGCGAACACTTATGGAAGCACGAAGCGAACCTAGACCAGAGCATTTCAACGATCTGTTGCGGCTGGACGAGCCGTGGGGTCGGTATAGGCGAGGGCAAGATTTTCTCCGGCCAACTCGACGGTCAGCTCGTCGCGCTTAATCAGGCGACAGGCGAGGTTGAGTGGTCCGTACAGGCCGAACGCTGGCAGGAGGGCTACACGATCACGAGCGCGCCGCTTTACTACGACGGAATGGTTATTACGGGCTTTGCGGGTGCTGAGTATGCTACTCGCGGACGCGTCAAAGCTTACGATGCCGCCGACGGATCCCA
This sequence comes from Candidatus Rariloculaceae bacterium, assembly GCA_045561055.1. Taxonomy (GTDB): domain Bacteria; phylum Pseudomonadota; class Gammaproteobacteria; order Steroidobacterales; family Rariloculaceae; genus SMWC01. Next base: position 13,561 of record JBJKYL010000001.1, read on the forward strand.
TCTCTGGACGTTCTACACCGTACCCGGCCCGGGTGAGTTCGGACACGATACCTGGTCGCAGGATAATGAAGTTTGGCGGTTCGGCGGAGCAACGGTTTGGACAACGCCAGCCGTAGACCCGGATCTTGATCTCGTATATTTCTCTACAGGAAACCCCGGACCCGACTTTAACGGTTCGGTACGTCCAGGAGATAATCTCTTCTCGGCTTCAATCGTTGCGGTCGACGCACATTCTGGCGAGTACCGCTGGCATTTTCAGCAGGTTCACCACGATCTCTGGGACTATGATGCGCCGAACCCGGTTGTTCTTTTCGACATAGAGATTGACGGCGTTATGAGAAAGGCAGCGGCAGAGGCGAGCAAGACCGGATGGGTTTACATTCTCGACCGTGAGACGGGTGAGCCGCTGATCGGAATCGAAGAACGTCCAGTACCGCAAGAGCCCCGGCAGCATACGGCGGCAACGCAGCCCTATCCGATCGGCGACGCTTTCGTTCCGCAGTCGATTGAAATCCAGCCGGAAGGCTATCCACCGATGGAAAACAATGGCGAGATCTTTACGGCCTTCTGGACCGAAGGTGCCGTCGCAAAACCGGCTGCGGTCGGAGGGGCGAACTGGCCGCCGAGCGCCTACGATCCGGAACTAGGGCATCTATTCGTCTGCGCGACGGATAGGGTCGGTTTTTTCCGGGGCGGTGAAGTCGATGACGAAGTGCCGGAAAGGACCGGGGTTCGCTACATCGGTGGTCAGTTTGGCATGGTGCGAGGTGAGGATGTCGGCATACTGGCTGCGATGGATATGCGGACGAACACCATCGTCTGGCGTGAACACTGGCCGTTGGAGAGCTGCTTCAGCGGCATTACCGCGACCGCGAGCGGGTTATTGTTCGTTGGTCGCAACGATGGCCGGCTGCAAGCGTTCGATTCGAGTAACGGCAATACGCTGTGGGAGTTTCAGACCGGCGCCGGGATGAATTCGCCTGTCAGTATCTTCGAGCACAACGGCGAACAGTATGTCGTCGCCTACTCGGCTGGGAACCGCTTTGCGGGCTCTGTGCGCGGTGACAGTGTCTGGTTGTTCTCGACAAGCGGCACGCTTGACGAGGTTCCGGAGGGTGGTGCCGCGGCGCCACGCGTTCCTAGAGTAGAAGGTGACATACCAAACGAGGAAACGACACAGGAAACGACACACTAGTAGTGGATAGTTTACGACGGATATGCACGATACCAACGTACGCGAGACGAGGGTAGTGCATAACTTGGCGGCTGCCGTGTGCTGAGTGCCCTTGTCTCGATCTACGTCGTCGGGCACCGGCTTCGCAGCTCTGTGTGCGGTTGCAATGTCTGGTTGCTTTCCAAAAGCGGCACACTAATCAGGTGGAACTTGTTTTAATGGTTTTTTGTATGCTGGGGATGCCCCGCTACTCAATTAGACTAATAACATTTTTAGGGAGTATTGCATGAGCGTCACAACGGTCGTCATCGTCCTCTACCTGGGCTTTTTTGCTGCGCTCGGAATTTATGTGAATCGCAGTAACGCCAGTGGGTCGGATTGGGCGGTTGGCGGCGGTACGATGGGTATCTTCATGTTGACGGCGGTCGTCGCTGGTACACGCATCGGCGGAGTCGGTACTTATGGAGTATCAGGTGATGTAGTCAGCGAAGGCCTGAGCCATTTCTGGTTCGGCGTGAATGCATTCACGGCCATGCTACTGATAGGTCTATTCTTCGTAATCCCTTATCGACGCTTGAAAGTTCTCAGTGTGGGCCAGGTGTTCGATCGTCGTTTCGGCTCCTATCGCTCCCAGTGGCTGACCAGTCTCTGTGTGCAAGCCGAATATCTAATAATTAACATTATCGAGCCCTATGTGATTGGATCAATCATAGCTGGCGTAACAGGCCTGCCTTTTATTGTAAGTGTTGTCATCGGTGGCTTGCTTATCATTGTTTTTACGGTAAACGGTGGCTTGAAGGGCGTTGCATTCGCAAACATCGCTCATTGTACTGTCATTTTTTTCGGACTTCTTCTAGTCGGCTTGATCGCGATGCAGAATATGGGGGGCTGGGATTCCGTCGTTATTCAATCGGGCGTCAGGCTCGCGGAAGCGGGAAAAGATGAAGCTACCTGGTGGAATTTTTTCGGCATCGGTGGGATTACAGTCATCGCCATGTTTATTGCAGCAACAGTTCACACACCGGCAGTTTCATTTTACGCAAACATAGCGAACGCGGCGGCGAATGAACGCGATTTGATTCCAGGGTTTTTCTTTGCCGGCATCTTTTCTGCCCTCGTGGCATTTATCGCAGGATTTATTGGTATCTTGACCATGGCAGCTTATGGTTCCGAAAGCGGGCTGAGCGGTTATCTCAATATTACGCAATTGGCGATCGATACTGGCCCCATTCTGGGTGGTATCGCTTTGGCAGCCGTGGTGGCCGCGGTAATCTCTACCGGTGCGCCTATACTATTGGCGAGCGCAACCATGTTCGTCAATGACTGGTTGCCCGGCACCAAAAACCTTAACAGCGATCAACAGCTGCGGGCTTACAAGACTGCCACCATTATCTATGGTTCGATTGGGACATTCATCGCCAGTCTGGGATATATCAGTTCGGTACTGCAACTCTTGTTACTTGCGTTGGCTATGGTTGTGCCCCCGGCAGTTGCGGTGACCTTTGTTATTTACTGGCGTCGTACGACCGAACAGGCGGTCTTCTGGGGAACAGCGGCAGGTTTCGCCGCCGGACTGACTATGTGGCTGTTTAATACCTTGTTTGACGGTGCAGAAAACGCGACGGCCGGTGGTTTTGCTCAGTGGTGGTACGAATTGATTACCTACCTGGGAGAATGGAGTGATCCCTCATTCTTTACGCTGATTGTGCCCTTGATCGTGATTCCCGTTGTTACCCTGCTTTATCCGAATACAGCGGCTGATAGTGAACGCCATGACGCGTTCTATAACCAGTTGGGCCGCCTGCGCCGCGACTTTAGCTGGTCTTAGCCGCGGCCTCCGCGTGAATCTCGACGGATACCTGTTTGCATGAGCATCACCACGGTCGTCATCGGTCTGTACCTTGCGTTTTTCGCGGCCTTCGGAATTTACATCAATCGCAGCAATACCAGTGGATCGGAGTGGGCGATCGGTGGAGGTTCGCTCGGTGTATTCATGTTGGCGGCGGGCGTTGCCGGTACGCGCATTGGCGGGGTAGGCACCTATGGAGTCGCAGGTGAGGTAATCAGCGAAGGCATCAGTCATCTCTGGTACGGCGTGAATGCCTTCGCGGCCCTGTTTCTGTTGGGTCTGTTCTACGTGATCCCTTATCGACGCTTGAAAGTCGTCACCATCGGTCAGGTATTCGATCATCGATTCGGTTCTTATCGCTGCCAGTGGCTGACCAGTCTCTGTGTGCAAGCCACCTATTTCGTAGTAAACATCATTGAACCCTATGTGATCGGCACGATAATTTCCGGTGCTACGGGGCTGCCGTTCGTCGTGAGTATTGCGATCGGCGGCTTGCTTATCGTTTCGTTTACGCTAACCGGTGGCCTGAAAGGCACGGCAGTCGCAAACGTCATACATTGCGCTATGATTATTTTCGGACTTCTTCTTGTCGGTATCGTGGCAATGCAGAATATGGGCGGTTGGGATGCCGTCGTCGCCCAGACGACCGCAAGGCTTGTGGACGCTGGGCAAAATGAAACTACGTGGTGGAGTTTTACCGGTATCGGCCTGGCTCCTCTCATCGCCCTGTTTATTGCGGCAACTATTCACACGCCGGCGCTTTCGGTTCACGCAAATTTCGCGAACTCGGCGGCAAGAGAAGACGATCTTGTTAGGGGGTATTTTTTTGCCGGCATCGCTGCCGCACTCATGTCGATGGTCGCAGGATACATCGGCCTATTGACCATGGCAGCTTATGGCCCCGAGAGCGGGCTGGGTGGTTACCTCAATATTGCTCAATTGGCGATCGACACCGGGCCCGTTCTGGGTGGCATCGCTTTAGCAGCGTTGTTGGCCGCGGTAATTTCCTCCGGTGCGCCGATACTATTGGCTAGCGCAACCATGTTGGTTAATGACTGGGTACCCGGCGCCAGGAGCTTTAACAGCGATCGACAGCTACGGGCTTACAAGATTGTCACCGTTATCTATGGCTCGGTTGGGGTGGGCATTGCGAGCCTGGGATACGTCGGTTCGGTGCTGCAGCTCTTACTGCTTGCTTTCGCTCTGATCGTACCCCCGGCAGTTTCGGTGACCTTTGTTATTTACTGGCGTCGGACGTCGGAACAAGCGGCGTACTGGGGAATGGCGGCAGGGTTTGCCGGCGGGCTAATTATGTGGCTGTTTAATACCTTGTTTGACGGTGTGGAAAACGCAACGGCCGGTGGTTTCGCTCAGTGGTGGTATGAATTGATTACCTATCTAGGAAAATGGAGTGATCCCTCATTCATTACGTTGTTGGTGCCCTTAATTTTAATCCCCATTGTGACGCTGCTTTGTCCAAACAAGACGGCTGATAGCGAACGCTGTGACGCGTTCTATAAAAAACTAGGCCGCCTGCACCGCGACTTTAGCTGGTCCTAGGCGGGGTCACCGCGGAATTTTCTGCGGATTAGCAACTCAATGCCCACTAAATAACGTGGGCATTGCAGTGCTTCTCTCCTAAAGGCTCTTGGCTGACTCGAGGCCCAGGCGTTCGCGTGCGGCCAGATACTCGCGTTCTATGCGATCGACAAGTTTTGCTGCCGTCGGCACGTGCTTGATCGCACCGATACCTTGTCCGGCACTCCAGATTTCCTTCCACACTGCCGGTTTCGTCCCACCGGTCCCCCCCTCTACCGTTTGCAAAGAGTCTCCGGCAGTTTTCACGAATGCAGCAATGGAAGTTTCGAGGTTATCGGGATCCAACCCGCTATTGCGAATGGCACCTTTGAGATAGTTACCATGCAGACCACTCAATTGGTCCGTATAGAGGACGTCGTCGGCAGCGCTTTCGACTATCATCTCCTTGTAGCCATCCGCCGCGTTGGCTTCCTCTGTGGCAATAAACCCCGATCCGATATAGCTAAGGTCAGCGCCCATGGCCTGTGCGGCCAGCACTGAGTCACCTTTTGCAATACAGCCGGCCAGCACTAGCGGGCCGTCGAACCATTCGCGGATTTCCTGTACCAGGGCAAACGGCGACGTTATTCCCGCATGTCCGCCGGCACCGGCTGCCACTGCAATCAGCCCATCGGCACCCTTTTCGATGGCTTTCTTTGCGAAGCGATTATTGATGACATCATGTAGCGTGATGCCACCATAGGAGTGCACCGCATCGTTGATTTCCTTGCGCGCGCCAAGCGACGTGATCAAGATCGGCACTTCGTGCTTGACACAGATGTCTATGTCACGCTCGACTCGTTTGTTAGCCCGCCGCACAACGTTGTTAGCCGCGAACGGTGCTGCCGGGCGATCCGGATGTGCCTGATTATGTCGGTCACACCCCTCCTTAATGCGTGTGATCCAGCGATCGAGCTCGATCGGTTCGCCTTTCTCTTCGCGCGCGTTGAGCACCGGAAAACCGCCGACAATACCGGACGTGCACTGGGCAATGACAAGATCGGGAGTAGAGACAATGAACATTGGCGAACCGATAACAGGGATGCGCAGGTTCTGTAGCATGGCCGGTAGTGCCATAAATAATTCTCCTTAGGTTCGTTTTACAATCAGCGCATCGAGGCCGATGCATCCTTCCGGTAAGGCTCGAAGTGGGTTCATTTCGATACTTTCGATGTTGTCGCTATGGGCTACGGCGATCACAGATAGTTTCGAAATCGCATCGCAGATCGAATCGAGATCGCAGGGCTCTGCACCTCGGGCGCCCTTTAGCAGTGCGGCGCCTTTCAATTCATCGATCATGCCGAGCGCTGTTTCCGGACTCACCGGCGCACGCCGGAAGCTGACATCCTTCAGTATTTCAGTGAAGACGCCGCCCAGACCGAACATCACTACCGGTCCAAACACCGGATCGACTTTGGCACCGAGAATGCAGTCAACACCGTCCGCGGCCATTGCTGAAATCAGAACACCCTCTATTTTGGCATTTGGCACAGCCGCCTTAGAGCTAGCGATGATCTCGTCATATGTGGTGCTCACGTTATCACCGCCGGTGATACCCAGTTTTACGCCACCCACGTCGGTCTTATGAAGAATGTCCGGTGAGGCAATCTTCATCGCCACAGGGCCACCAATCCGTTCGGCCGCTGCTGCTGCTTCCGCGGAACTGGTTGCCAGCGTATCGGTCGCCAGTGGCAAACCGAAATCGGCGAGGATTTTCTTTGCCGCCTTTTCGCCGAGCGGACCCTCCGGCAAGGCCGGTAGGTTCGGAATGTCGGGTATAGCCGGCCGGCCGGCGGCAAACGCCATCCCGCACGATATCAAAGCGGCCATCGTTGCAACCGCCTTATATGGATCTTCAATACACGGGAAGCCTGCCTCCTCGAACTGCTTGCGCATTTCCGGTCCTGCGACGAGCGATTGGATGAAAAGCTTGTTGTCCTGGCCTTCCATGGCCTTGGCCAAGGCTTTGCAAATCGCCGAACCTAGCTCTGGCACGACCCCAGCCGACGCCCAGAAACCGACCAAGGCATCGTATTTACCCTGATTGAGCATGAGCTTGGTGAAGCCCGTCACCAACGTCATATCATTGACGACCTGTGCTGTGATGTCGACCGGGTTACGAGCCGATGCGAAAGGCAGCAGCTTCTTCATCTCCGTCTGGGCATCAGCGGGCATTTCTGCGACGTTGAGATCATAGTCGGTGGCCGCATCCGCCATCAGCACACCAGCACCGCCAGAAATGCTAGCCAGACCAATGCGTTTACCAACGGGAAAGATTCGTGGTGCGGCCGCATAAGCGACTTCGATCGCTTCCTCGGTGGCACGCGGGCGATAGGCACCGTATTGTTTGAGGACCGCATCGTAAATCACGTCTTCGCCGGCCAATGAGGCTGTGTGGGAACTGACGGCGGCAGCACCAATTTCCGAACTCCCGGCCTTCATGAAGATCACCGGCTTGTGTGCCGCACGCGCTACCTCCAGACCTTCAACGAGCATTTCTCCATCCTTAATGCTCTCGGCATAGGCCAAAATTGTCTGGACGGCGTCGTTCTCCGCCAGTAGTTTGATCCCTTCGGCAACATTCACATCGCATTCGTTGCCAGTTGTTATCCAGTAAGTCATCTTCAGTCCGCGCTGGTGGGCCAAGACGAAAAGTTGGGCGCCGTAGCCGCCCGATTGACTGATGATGGCAAGACCACCCGGTGTTGGTATATGGTGCCCGATAGTCGAGGAGAAAGTTGGGTAGAAGTTGATTGCGGCATTGAACACGCCGAAGCAATTCGGACCAATGATGCGCACGCCGCTGTCGCGCGAAATACGCGTAAGCTCATCCTGGGCCCGTCGTCCCGCCTCGCTCATTTCGCTGAAGCCGGAGGAAAAGATCATCACGGTCTTGGCTTTCTTTGTGGCAGCTTCGCGTACGACGTCGAGTACCCCTTTTGCCGGTACGGCGACCAGAACAAAGTCGACTTCACCAGAGATGTCACTAAGGGTTGGATAGGCTTGGAGACCCTGCACAACATCACGATTAGGATTTACAGGATAAATGTGACCCTCGTAGCCGAGGTTCTGAAATTTCTGTATTGGCCGTCCACCAATACGCTCGGGATTGTCGGAGGCGCCGACAACGGCCACAGATTTTGGTGCGAGAAGATCATCAAGTGTAGTCATAAATAGGGTCTCTTCGTTAATGTCCTAGTGTCCTGGCTCATGAGCCAGGACACTAGGTAAACTAATACACAGCCACTGTTGATAGTTCTTACTGGTATTAGTGGGGTAGGTTAATAGGTAAATCGAGTGCGGCACGTCGCTTCAGCCACGTTGTTGGACGGTAGCGATCTTCGCCAGTGATAGCCTGCATGCGTTCAAGGATCTGCAGGCATCGCTTTGGCCCGAGATCCGCGGCAAGCTCAAACGGCCCCAGAGGATAATTCAAGCCTAGCTTCAAGGCGAGATCGATGTCTTCCGGTGTCGCCAGCGATACCTCCGCCATATAGCAGCCGAGATTGGCAATCATCGCCGTTATACGTTGTGCGATAAAGCCAGGGCTATCGCCGATCATAGTAACGGCACGGCCGGCAGCATTCGCAGCGGCCACAACGCTGTTGCCTATCGACGGATCGGCGCCTGGCGCGGTCATGATCGTCAAGCGTTTGGAGGTGTCGCATGACAGGTCGATGCACACCAGGCGCGTGTAGTCAGCACCGGTGCGTAATGCCGTATGGGTCGCATCGTCACCAAACGGTGCCGCAAGAATTGGGCACGACCCGTCATCTTTACCCACCGTGATTTCAAATTCCTTGCACAGGGCATTGAGTCCATCGTCGGCTTCCGCTAGCGCTACTTTGCTTGCAGGTGCGGCATTAGTCGCATGGTCACCGGAAGGCGCATCGACCTTCTTGCCGTCGGCATATTTGTACCAGCCGACACCGGTCTTGCGGCCGAATTTTCCGGAATTGGCTATCGACTCGTGGTTTGGCGATGTTTTGATCCGCGGATCCTGCATATAGCCATTGTAAACAATGCCGCTCACCGTAAAGCTGACCTCATTTCCGATTAGGTCCATGAGTTCGAACGGACCCATCCGGAAGCCTCTACAGTCGCGCATGATGGCATCGATCTGCTCTGGTCGTGCGACCGACTCGTGTGCGATTCTGAGTCCTTCTGTCGAAAAAGCGCGTCCGCCCAGGTTGACCAGGAAGCCAGGCATATCGGCAACGGTCACCGGTACGCGCGTCATGCGTTTGCAGAGTTCTACCAGTACTGCGACCGTCTCGTCGTTGGTCTCTGCTGCTTTTATTATCTCGACTAGCTTCATCAGTGGTACTGGATTGAAAAAATGTAGTCCAGCGACCCGGTCGCGTTTCTCGCAATTACGTGCGATCGACGAGATCGGGATTGACGATGTGTTTGAGGCAATGATGCAGTCTTTGGATACGATAGCTTCGATTTCTTTGAAGAGTTTGGCTTTGACATCATAGTCTTCGAATACTGCTTCGATGACGGCATCGCATCCGGCCAGGGCATCGAGCTTGTCGACCGCCTGCAGGTTGGCCTTGGCCTTGGCGGCATCATCATCGCCGATGCGTCCCTTTTCGACGAGTCGGTCGATGCGCTTCCCAATCTGCACAACCGCCGCTGCGCCGCCACCTTCTCTGGCGTCAAAAACTAGCACCTTGAGGCCGCCTTGAGCCGATACTTGAGCGATGCCTTGCCCCATCGCTCCAGCGCCTGCAATACCAACAATGTAGTCGGCTGCGCTCACCGGCTTCATGATTTCCTCCGGTTTCTGTCCGACTTGTTTCGATTAAAGGACGTCAAGATCTTAACCTCGCGATTCGATGAAAAAGAAAAAACCCGGCACCAAGGCGCGGGATTGCTGTGTTTTAACAGAGCAAACTGAACGACTACACGACCTCAAACAGGCCGGCTGCGCCCATGCCACCGCCGACACACATCGTGATGACAACGTTCTTGGCGCCCCGCCGTTTACCCTCGATCAAGGCGTGGCCGACCAGACGCGCGCCCGACATTCCGAATGGGTGGCCGATTGAGATGGCCCCACCGTTGACATTGAGGTTTTCGTTGGGGATGCCGAGCTTGTCACGGCAGTAGAGAACCTGTACGGCAAACGCCTCGTTGAGCTCCCAAAGATCGATATCGTCCATTTTGAGATTATGTTTCTCTAACAACTTCGGCACCGCATAGATGGGTCCGATGCCCATCTCATCCGGCGAGCAGCCGGCGGCAACTATTCCGCGATAAATTCCTAGCGGCTGTAGGCCCCGTCGTTCGGCTTCCCCGGCTTCCATGATCACCGCAGCCGAGGCACCATCGGAAAGTTGCGAAGCATTGCCCGCAGTGATGTGCTTGCCTTCCTTAATGACCATTCCGTCCTTGAACACGGGTTGCAGCGCCGAAAGGCCATCTATTGTCGTCGATGGTCGGTTACCTTCGTCTTGCTCCAGTGTCACGTCGCGTTGTGAAATTTCCTTGGTTTCCTTGTCTTTCACTAACATGGTTGATGGCAGTGCTACGATCTCATCGTCGAATTTTCCAGCCTGTTGCGCGATGGCTGTGCGCTGCTGTGACTGCAGTGCGAACTCGTCTTGCGACTCACGACCGATGCCGTAGCGGTCGCTGACGGTCTCCGCCGTTTCTATCATCGACATATAAAGCGTCGGCACCTGTTCCTTCAGCCATTCATCCTGCGCCCGGTGCGTGTTTATATGCTCGTTTCTTACCAATGAAATCGATTCGAGTCCGCCGCCGACGGTGACCTGCATCCCGTCTTCGACAACCTGCTTTGCTGCGGTAGCGATAGCCATCATGCCCGATGAGCACTGACGATCGATCGACATGCCGGGAACGCTGGCCGGCAACCCCGCACGCAGTGCCACCTGACGGCCGATGTTGCTGCCCGATGAGCCTTGCTGTACAGCGGCTCCTATGATCACGTCTTCTATCTCGGTCGGGTCAACTTTAGCTCGTTCGACGGCATGCTTGACGGTATGCCCGCCAAGTTCCTGTGCCGAGGTGTTATTGAACGCACCGCGGTAGGCCTTACCGATTGGTGTACGGGCGGTTGAAACAATAACGGCTTGGCGCATGACGGTGTTCCTCTACGTGGATTTTGGGCGAGAACTATAGCGTAAAACTGGAAAAAGTCATCCGATATTTGATCTCCTTAAGGTCGGGGAATTGGAAGAATGAAGGGTTAGTGTTGCAGACCGGTTCGGCAAGTTCTATTAGTCACCTATCGGATCGCAGATAGTTTAGACAGGCGTAAAGCTTTGGAAATTTAGCGTTAATGGGGGGGGCTTGATGCGCTTCATTGACGAATTCGGATCGCTTGATTTGGACGGCGGAAGCCGAGTTGCCTCTGTTTTTCTTAAAAAAAATTCACAATCGAAGTAATTCGTGTCTATAATTCGCCCGAACGTTAATTCTGGGGAAGGTCAAAACAATGAGTAAAGATTGCAATACTGGGTTTTTGAAGCGTCTGACGACGGTTCTGGGGATTACAGCGGCTGTTACTACTGTCGGGCTTTCGGGTCAGGTGCAGGCACAAGAAGGATCAGGTGCGTCCCTTGCGTTAGAAGAGATCATCGTCACAGCGCGTAGACGAGAAGAAAGCTTGGTAGACGTTCCAGTTTCTATCTCTGTGGTGAATGCTGATTTTCTTCAGGAACAAAATATCCTTAATACCGCTGACCTTTTCATGACGACGCCAGGCGTCGACTACAGAGAGTACGGTAGGCGAAGCGGCAATACCACGACAATTCGTGGAGTCACCCCTGGTGGCCAATCATCTCTCAATCAGAAAGTGACCATCTTGCTTGACGGTGTGCCGATTACTGGGAGTCCCGGTACGTTTACCCAGTTCCTCGATATCCAGCAAATAGAGGTGCTACGCGGACCCCAGAGTGCGGCATTTGGCCGAGCGACGTTCGCAGGGGCCATCAACTACGTGACGAAGGATCCCGGCAATGAGTTTAGTGGCACTGTCCGGACGACCCGTTCGGATATGGACCGTAACATCCTGGGCGTGAATTTTAACGGTCCGATCACAGATAACCTGGGTTTTACGTTAGACCTCTTCGAAGAGGATTTCAGAGGTCCCGGCACCGATGCGTGGCAGGCCTCACAGCCTAGCTCGGACATCGTGTACGACTTGGGATCTACAAGTACTCAGCATATGTCCGGCAAGCTGAAGTTTACTCCGAATGATTTCTTCGATGCGGAACTGCGATTTTCTCGTAGGAATACGGATGACGGCCCATCATCCCAACGTATACTCGGACCTGGGGTCGCTAAAACGTGTAACAATGTTGTGACGCCCGGCGGTAAACGTCATATTCAAGGCGAGTGGAACTGCCCGATGCAGACCGCACAGCAACTCCTTTATCACGACCTTACTTGGGAATACCCTTACGACGCCTCGAACCCAAATGGGTCTACTAACTACCTTTTCGCAAAGTCCCAGAGCGTACTCGACCCGGAAGTCAGTCGGGACCAAGAACAAGTTTCCGGCGAATTTACGTTCAGTTTTGACAACGGCAGTATGTTGCAGGCGATAGTTTCTTCGGCTACGGATGACCAATTGATTTGGGGGTCCTCCCCAGGTTCTCCGGGTTACAGTACCAGTGTCATGGGTATGTACAATGCCATGTTGGTCTTTAGCATGGCAAATCCAAGCGGGGCCGATAAAGAGGACTATGTCGACGTTCGCTGGGTCTCTCCGGACGATGCGTCGCTACGTTTGATGGTGGGTTACTCCAGTTTCTCTTTCCACTATGATGCAACAGTCTATGCACAATACGCCGCCGTTCTTGATCCTGCGCTCGGTCGAATTGTCGGTATGGGAATGGCGATTCAGCCGAGCCGGCGTTCTGACCAGACAACAGAAGCAACCGGCCTCTACGGTAGTGTCGGCTACGACCTCAGCGATCGGACGACGGTTTCTTTTGAAGGGCGTTTTCAATCAGACAATTTGACTTCGACGGATATAATGAGCGGCCGAACGGTGAATCGGATCACTCGTTCTTTCCAACCACGTCTGGCGATCAATCACGCACTTAACGACGACTTGTCTATCTACGGCCAGTTGTCTAGTGCAACGGGCCCTGCGAGAGCTAACCCTGTTTTTATGGACGCGACAGTGCAGAGGGCGCTTCAGGCGGCTAACGCAGCCGGCGCAATAGAGTGGACGGCGGATACTTTTGTGGCAACTGACGAAGAGGTGATAACGAACTTTGAGGTTGGGCTCAAAGGTAGCGTACTCGACGGACGACTACAGTTCGCGGCAGCGGCCTACATTATCGATTGGCAAGACATGTTGTTGGGTGAGCGGTTTGACCTTGGCGGTGCTCACAGTCGGCACGTCTGGTAAATGGAATGACGGCACGCACTCCAACGGCGAGATATTTAACCGAACAGCCACTTTTTACAACGGTATATATATGAACTTCGGCCAGGCCGACTTGTCAGGCGTTGAGCTAGAGGGGAATTTCCTGTTGAACGACCGCTGGTCCATGAGAGGCTCGCTAGCGTTGCAGAACAATACATATGGCTCACACTGTGACATCGGCGCTCAGAGTACCTACGGCGTCGCTTCGGATTGCAGATCTAAAGGTGTTCCCGGAACAAAGGTCGATGGCAATGAGATTGAGGCAAACTCTGACACCCAGGCAACGCTCTCGGTTCGTTACCAAGCACCGCTTGCTGAAAATTGGCAATGGGGCGGCGTGCTGAGCATGAACCACGCTGGTGCGCAGTTGGCTCGATATCATCAATTACGCGTCGCTGCCGGCCATTTCGTCGATTAACGGCCAGGTTAACTTCGCTAATGATAACTGGGACATCACCATATACGGTAACAATCTCACGGATGAGACATCGCCGACTCTCGTCCGAGAGTGGCGCGAGCAGTTAGCAAGGGGTGACTCGGAATACCTGGCTGTATGTCTCAGCGGTGGCCTCGTGAGATCGGCCTGCGGTTAAACTATTCGTTTTAGGTCTGCGCTTGGAGACACATGTCGGATGATATGAGGGGTCGTCTAAGTATTGCTAATAGCAGAAACCTAACAGCGCTTGCAGCAGTACTTTTAGTGGCCGTACCAGTTTCCGCGCATCATAGCGATGCTGGTATGGACATGGAATCGACGGTTACCATTGAAGGTACGATTAAGGAGGTCGCCTGGCAGAATCCCCATACCTTCCTAGTCGTAGAGTCTGTGCAGAGTGGCGAGCCGGTCGATTGGGAACTGCAAATGGGTCCGGTCCACGTTCAAGTACGAAGAGGCTGGTCGGCTGATTCGGTGTCAGTGGGCGATGAGGTCACCATTCGAGCTAACGTGTTTGCAAACGGGCGACCGTATGGGCTTCTGCGTTCTCTCGTCTCGGAGGATTTCTCCGTGATCGATGGGATACCCACGGGTCAGTTTCCTCAGGGAGAGATACCTCCCGCCGAGAGCCTGGCGGGCATATGGCGGATGAACCTGCAGAAAACAAAGTTGTACTCCGGGGGCTTCGACGGTTTCTACGATGCCCAGCTAACGCTAAACGACAACGGACGGGCAGCCCAGGCCGCTTACGATCCTCTGTCCGCCGAGAATCCAGAATCGACATGTGTCGGGCGGCCAACGCCTTCAATGCTCGACTCCACGAGTATATACATGATGGAGATCGATCTTTCTCAACAGGAGGAGATCATCATCATTCGGGGTGAGGAGGGGCATACGCGGATGGTTTATATGGACGGGCGCGAGCATCCCGATCCGAGTGAACGTTTCACTACCGGCCACTCCATCGGTTGGTGGCAAGATGATCAGTTAATGGTGGACACGGCGAATTTTGAAGATCATCGCTCCCCTTATCAGATCGGCGTGCCGTCGGGTGGACAGAAGCACGTGATAGAGCGATACCGGCTAGCGAATGACGGCACTTATATGGATGCCGAATATATTCTAGAGGATCCTGAGTATCTGGCGAGACCTCTAGTGATCCACCATGAGTTACTTCCTTCTCCACATCTCGAAATGATATATGCTGAATGTAGTGAAGAAAATGCGGGCAGGTGGCTCGAAGGTTAGTTATAGTAAACCCAGGAAATTAGGAGAGTACGAGATGTTGGAGCAAGTAGGGCGGAGGTCGAAGTTCGTTGTTAATGCTATGCGATGTTTTGCGGTGACGATGTTACTGCAGGTAGCGTCGGTATCTGCGCACCATTCCTACGCCCCAATCGATAACACGAGAATACTCGAGTTACGCGGGATAGTGGCGCAGCTCGAATGGACTAACCCGCACGTTTTCCTTTGGGTTTATGTGGCCGACGAAACGGAGGAGAGCGGCTATAAACTGTGGGGGTTCGAGACCGGCAGCATTACGATGATGTCAAAAGCAGGCTGGTTGCGAGACGAAACCTTCGAAGTCGGCGAGGAAGTGACGATTGAGTATCTTCCGTTGCGCAGTGGTGAAGCTGGTGGATCGCTTGGGTCCATTACGCATGCGGACGGTAGGTTTACTCCGGGCGATATACCTGCGCTCAGGTTTATGGACGCAATCCGCGCGGCCGAACAGGAAGAAGCGCAATGAGCGCCGTCCGTTCTATCGCCCACAATGGGCTCACTTGTGCTGCTGTAGCGCTACTAGTCGCCTGCGGACAGAGCGCTGATAACACGGCTGCCGATGACGCGGCTACCGCATCAGGGCAGCAGTTTCGGGACTGGAGCGAGTTACCGGACTGGAACGGATGGTGGGAAGTGGAAGGGGGATTTGAGGCAGTGTCTGCCGCCTCACAGTCGGGCAGAAGCAGAGACGACGACGTTACTTTTTTAGGAGTAGCTGGAAATCCCGCCATTTATCAGCCTGAGGCCCAACAGATCTTAGCGGCAGGCCGTACGCCCGGTTCGGATACCGGCGGTGGATCATCGTACTGTATTCCTCACCGTTTCAACGGCGGATTTCTTGGTGGGTTTACCAATGACGTCGAATTCTTGTTGAGGCCAGGCAGGCTCACCATTACCAACGGAGATGCACTGCTGCGCCGTATTGTCATCGACGGTAGTTCTCTGCCCGAGAATCCCGAAGGATCGAATGGCGGTACATCTGTGGGTCGGTGGGAAGGCGATACCCTGGTTATCGAAACCAACGGCCTATGGCCTGATACGACTTTTCCCGTGCCATCGACGCCCTATCTCCCGCCGATTGGAGAGAATGTGTCTGTCGTGGAACGCATTTGGCTCAATGAAGACGATAAGCTGATCGTTGAGTCGGAGTTAACTGCGCCGCAATTATTAATAGCGCCTATCAGTTTCACCGGCGTTTATGAACGTGATCCTGGGTACGTTTACCGCGACCACGACATCTGTGCGCCGAACGATCGCTCGGTTGATCCCGAAACGGGGTTTGAGCGCTTCGATCTGACACCGCCGGCTAATCTACCGCCACCGCCACCACGACCATCTAACTAGGTCAGCCAACGTTGCATGGCGCAGCGTGTGGTATGCGGACGATAGTTCAGGAATTTCTCATGAATAAGAGTAGGGCGGCACATCGAGTATCTGTTTTAGGCGCCTTAACTGTTTTCGCGGTCAGTGCTGGGGCGCATCACGGACCCAGTACCGAGCCTTTGTACGACACCAGCGAGGTCATGGAGTTCGAGGGCGAGGTGACTGCCGTATTCTGGCGCAATCCCCACGCACGTTTTCGATTTCGGGTTACCGCTGGTCCGCAGACCGGCGAAATTTGGGAAGTAGAAACGAATCCGCCCGGGCCATTGTCGCGCGTGGGATTCCCATCCGATCTCTTGCCGATCGGTTCCGAGATCAAGGTAGCGGGCATAGTATCGCGGCGAAAGGCTAACTATATGAGCCTTTATAATCTGTTACTGCCGAATGGTTACGAGTTCTCGGATATGGCTCGACCTAATCCATTGCGATTCAGCGATCAGAAACTGCCATTTGATTTTTCGTCGATGCGGGGGGCGGAAGACGCCTCGATTGAGGAACCCGAAGGTATCTTCAAAGTTTGGTTACGCAGTCGAGCAGGCCAGCGTGAGATTAACGAGAGCGATTTGACGGAGGCAGCCAAGGCGGCTAAGTCGAATTTCGACGAGTGGCGCTATCGGGAGAACCCGGACTGCATCCCGCCGGGTATGCCAACTGGCATGATGCCGCCGACCCCGGTTCAGTTTGTGGACGAGCGTGCGACTATCCGCCTTTTGCAATCGGAATACGACCTGGTGCGGACAATTCACATGAATCCGTTTTCGGATGTCGATCCTGAGACGGTGCCCTTGACGCCGCTCGGATACTCCGTTGGGAGATGGGAAGACGATACGTTGGTGGTTACGACCACACGCATCAACTGGCCAGTTGCAGATCACCTTGGCGCGCCACAGAGTACCGATGTTGTTCTTGTCGAACGGTTTACGCCCGCTGCGGACGGCCGAACCATGGCTTTTGAGATGATCTCTACCGATCCGGCTTATCTGATCGGATCGGTCGTGACCACAGGGACTTACTCCTACCTCCCCGGTTGGGAGATGGAGACTTACGATTGCCGCGCGTGGGATGATGATGCGCAGTGAGAGCTCAGCAGATTAATTGGTTGAGTCATAGGTAATATGTAAAATAAAAATTATTCTTTGGGTTAATGTGTTTTTAGTAGGGTGTATAAAAAATAATGAGCTCCAAATTTAGAAATCTATCCGTTGTTTCCATTACGGCGCTGTTAGTCGTCATGACAGGCCCTGTCTCCGCCTATGAGGCCTCTCGCGGGCCCACGGAGGTGATCTACTGGGACCCACAGAAAGCCTATTCCGGCTACACGATGGTGAAAGTCCAGCGGATTGACGGTCATTATCTGATCGACATGGCGGGCCAGGTCGTGAACTATTTTCCCGATTTTAATGACGCTTACTTGCAGGAAGATGGCACCATTTTTGGGTTTCTAGGCAACAAAACTTTCGCCATTCGGGACTGGGAAGGTCAGACGCTCTGGGAGTACACCGAGCCGCGCGAGGACTACAGTCCCCATCACGATTTTCTACGCATTTATAACGCTGAGCTCGAAGACTACACGATACTCTATATCGCCAATGCGCGGGTAATGCAGGACGAGGCAATCGAACTCGGTGCGAACCCGGATTACGCGGAGCGCTACCAAAACGCGCAAATGGACGCGATCGTCGAGATCGACAGTAACGGCACGGTGGTCTGGGAGTGGCGGTTTCGCGATCATCTCGTCCAGGATATCGATCCCTCGAAGCAGAACTATGTCGATTCCATCGCGGACTATCCGCAGCGGCTAGACATCAACTGGGGCGTGGTTCAGCGGGATTACCTGCATTGCAACGGGCTGGACTACAACCCGGAGATTGGCCATGTCGCCATCAGCTGCAACTTTACGAACGAGATCTACATCATCGATCATGATGGAACGTTTGTGGCCGGCGATCCCGAGGAGAGCATTGAACTCGCGGCCGGCGAGGCCGGCGATTTCCTCTACCGTTTCGGCAGCCCGGTGAACTACGGTCAGGGCGAGCATCCCTACTACGCGAAAAATCACTATGCGCTCCAGGAATTCTCCGGCCACCGG
This sequence comes from Candidatus Rariloculaceae bacterium, assembly GCA_045561055.1. Classification (GTDB taxonomy): domain Bacteria; phylum Pseudomonadota; class Gammaproteobacteria; order Steroidobacterales; family Rariloculaceae; genus SMWC01. Next base: position 31,764 of record JBJKYL010000001.1, read on the forward strand.
CAGGTCGGGGGCGTCCACGACATTCAATGGATCAAGGACGGATTTCCCGGTGCCGGTAATCTGCTGCTGTTCAATAACGGTATGTCGGTACCGCGAGCGTACGGCGATGGCAATCCCCAGGCAGAGTTCATGGAGATCGATCCCTACCTGGGCGAGAACGGAGTGGAGCAGGAAGGCTATGTGAATCCGCCGGAAGCCGGTTACACGAACATGATGCCGGGCGGTCGACGCCCCCCGGGCTCAGGACCAACGGCATCCCGCCGTCTATTCTCAAACCAGATCGTGTCCATGTACAACACAGCTCACGGCTTCAGCAGCTATCACGGCTCAGCGGTCCAGCGGCTGCCAAACGGCAACACGATAGCGCAACTGGCGTATCTGGGCCGCATGGTAGAGCTGACACCGGACGGTGAAGTGGTCTGGGACTACGTAAACCCCGTGACCTGGGGCGGAGAAATCGTGAAGACGCTGATTACCACTGACCCGGATCATAAGAACACTATGAACGGTTGGTCCCCCTTCCGCTGGGCTCCGGACTATCCGGGGCTGGCGGGCAAGGATCTCTCACCGAAGGGGCTCATCACTGAGTTTGGCACAATGGGCGGGGAAGCGGACCTACCGGTAGAAGAGCAGTACTAGTAGCTTATCTTGTATCGGCCCGGTCAGGGGCGCCAGCTTATTGTTGTTTTCTCAGTTAATGCGATGCAGGCGTACTGCGCAGGGAGTTGTATCTAAAGTTCTGAGCTAATCGACGCGAGTTGCGCTTACCGGGATGGCGCCGATTGGAGTATCGAATTCACCGCTGAGACTAGTGCCTTCTTCTTCGACCGTACCGGAAAACGCAATCGGTACACCAGCAAGCGTATCTTCCAGGCTAAACGAAAACGAAGCGCCGTCGAAAGTAAGATTAGAAAGCGGAACGTCACCCAATAGTCCTGACGCAAAAAGACCCGTACCGTCATCCTCCATGGTTACAACTGCTTCTCCCGGACCTTGTGGGGTGTCGAAATTAAAGTTCCAACTGCCGATAACAGGATTATCCGGTGGCGCCGGAGTGCAAGCAGCAAGAATTGCGATTATTCCGAGAGAAGTAAAAATACTAAATGATTTCATAGGGTTGTACCTTATAAAACGGGATCAGTATACAGAAATGAGTATACTTTGCTAGTTCCGTTAACTCAATGTTCGGCTCCGCCAACACATGAGTTTGCCTGACGAGTGCTACGAGAAAAGTACGTAACAGTGCTCGGCTGAGCCATTGCCTTGACCACCTAATGGGCAAGACCTAGACTTTTGTCGTTCCGTGGAGAATAAGAAATGAAACAGAGTGTCGTTGCCGGCGAATCGGATATGCCTCTGCTCGAAGCAACGATCGACCGCGTGTTCGTCGATACCGTAATGCGTCAAGGTGACAGCGAAGCGCTGATCGTGCCGCACCAGAATATCCGCTGGACGTGGCGAGACTTAGACGAGCGTGTTGAGGGATTTTCCCGAGGATTGATAACGCTGGGCTTTCGTCCCGGTGATCGGCTGGGCATCTGGGCGACTAATCGGTGGGAGTGGGTCGTCACTCAGTTCGCGGCCGCAAGAATCGGTGTCATCCTCGTGAGTATCAATCCGGCATACCGGCTCGGTGAAGTCGACTACGCGTTAAACAAGGTTGGCTGTCGTGGACTGATTACGGGGGTGCACTTCAAGACCTCTAACTATATCGCGATGTTGAACGAGCTGATGCCGGAACTAGCGGGTAGCGAGCCGGGGGAGACCCAGGCGGAACGCGTACCGGCGCTTACTACAGTCATTAGATTGGGCGACGACACGTCACCAGGGATGTTCAATTACAACGATATTTTGAGCACAGGATCCGGGATCGAAGACCCTTCTCCCAAAGAGATTAGTGAAGGACTGAGTAACACCGACGCGGTCAATATCCAGTTCACTTCGGGTACGACGGGTTCGCCAAAAGGTGCAACGCTTACCCATCGAAATATCCTCAACAACGCACGATTCATGGCGAAGGCAATGCGGCTAAAGGCGGATGACCGGATTTGTGTTCCGGTTCCCATGTATCACTGCTTCGGACAGGTGGCCGCTGTGCTGGTCAGCGCTAACTCCGGGGCGGCCGTGGTCTTTCCCGCAGAAGCCTTTGACCCCGGTTCGACACTGGAAGCTATCGCGGCGGAACGCTGCACGACACTTTTAGGTGTTCCGACGATGTTCTTGACGATGCTGGATCACCCGGCATTTGCCACCACCGACGTTTCAAGTCTTCGCACCGGAATAATGGCAGGTTCACCCTGTCCAATGGAGCTCATGAAGCAGACCGTGAGCACTTTCCACCTTCCGGAGATAACGATCGCTTATGGGATGACCGAGACTAGTCCGGTCAGCTTTCAGAGTCAGACCGACGATCCCGTCGACAAGCGTTGCGGAACGGTTGGTCGTGTTGCACCGCACGCAGAAGCCAAGATCGTAGATAGTGATGGCAATATCGTGGCCCGAGGTGAGCAGGGCGAGGTCCTGGCCCGTGGCTACATGGTCATGCAGGGGTACTGGGATGATCCGGAAAGGACAGCCGAGGCGATCGATGAGGATGGTTGGATGCATACGGGAGATCTCGGTACGCTCGACGAGGAGGGGTGGCTCAGAATCAACGGGCGCGTCAAGGACATGATCATTCGCGCTGGCGAGAATGTGTATCCGCGGGAAATCGAAGAGCTGCTCTATCTACACCCTAAGGTTCTAGAGGTTCAGGTATTCGGAGTACCGGATCGAAAAATGGGCGAGGAAGTCGCTGCGTGGATTCAGCTTCGCGAGGGTGAGTCAGCGACTACTGAAGAGATCAAGGCATATTGCCGCGGTGAGATCGCCCATTTTAAGATTCCGAATCACATCCGTTTCGTGACGGCTTTTCCAATGACCGTGACCGGAAAAATCCAGAAGTTCGAGATGAGCAAAGCGCTCGCTGCCGAGCTCGGTTTGGAGTCGGGGACGGCCTAGTGCTCCCGCCATCACTCGGTTAAATGTAAAAAACTCTAATGGAACCGAGCGAGGCTATCATCTGATGATCAGAGAACCGCTCTCAGAGCATACCTTGGAGCGCTTTGACTAGTTGACCGCGGCGACGATGGCGCTGCGAGGCACTGATATTCGTCGTATTGTATTCGCTGGATGAGGAGGGTGGTGTGACGGCTGGTAAAGTAGCTTTAGTGGTGGGGGCGGGTGACTTCCTGGGCTCCGCTATCGCGAAACGGTTTGCGCGCGAAGGATTACATGTCGTCGCAACGCGCCGGCGCGGTGATCTCGGAAAACTGGTTGATGAAATTGAGGCGGCTGGCGGTTGTGCGAGCGGTTTCCATTCCGACGCACGCGACGAGGAACAGGTCATACAGCTTCTAGATACGATCGAGAGGGACCTCGGGCCGCTTGCCGTCACCGTATGCAATGTCGGCGGCAACGTCCGCTTCGGCATCACTGAAACGACCGCGCGGGTATACCGCAAGGTATGGGAACTGTGTGCTTTCGCGGGATTCCTGGTGGGACGTGAGACGGCCCGCCACATGCTGCCGCGCGGCGCCGGTACCATCCTGTTCACGGGTGCTACTGCGAGCTTGAGGGGCTCCGATGGGTTTGCCGCATTCGCTGGCGGTAAGCATGCTTTGAGGGGTTTAGCGCAAAGTATGGCGAAGGAACTGGGGCCGAGGGGCATACATGTGGGTCATGTCGTGATTGACGGACCTATAGACACCACGGCAAACCGCGAACGTTTTGCGGAATTGGGTACTGAAAGACCCGCGGATAGTCTCATGCAGCCGGATGAGTTAGCGGAAATCTACTGGCAGTTACATGCCCAACCACGCTCAACGTGGACTTTCGAAACAGACGTCAGAACGCATGTTGAGCCGTGGTGAGCTGACTATTGCAGGTGGTCTCTCAGACGCTTTGTGCCGTTTAGCGGCAAACGAATAGAATAGGCACGCAAAAGTCCCTGAGGAGCACCATGATAAAGTTATACAACGCGAACTTTTCCCCGAACTGCCTGCGCGTGCGCGCTGTGATTTACGAACTCGGAACCGCGGTCGAGATCGTCGACGTCGACGTTATGAACGGCGACACGAAGAAGCCCGAGTATCTCGCGATGAACCCGCACGGTAAGGTTCCGGTGCTCGTGGATGGGAATTTCTTTCTTTTCGAGTCGCGCGCGATCAATGCGTATCTCGCGAGCCTTGATTCGGAGTCCAGACTCTATCCAGCCGATTCGAAGACGCGTGCGGTCGTTGATCAGTGGTCGTACTGGCAGGCGATTCATCTCGGGCCGTCGAGCCAACGGCTCACCTTCGAGCGCGTATTCAAGAAGCGCCTGCAGCGAGGTGAGCCTGACAAAAACGTTATCGCGACCGAGTCAACAGAGACGACCAAGTTACTCGCTGTGCTCAATGCCGGCCTGGAAGAACGCGATTGGGTCGCAGGCAACCTCAGTGTTGCGGACTTTGCTCTCGGCAGCACACTGTTCGCGCATGCCCCAGCCGGCATCGACCTCGGGTCGACGCCGAACGTTTCAGCCTGGATGGCGCGGCTCGAGGCCTTGCCGTCGTGGCGCCAGGCGATCGACGACATACCGCTTTGACAGTCACAGGCGGGATCTAGTTGGTAGTGCAACTGTTAGGCGTCACCGTTAGCGAGTCGACAAATCTACGTTTCTAAGATCCTCCCTATCGTCCCCAGAGATTACTGGATCTACCGATGTCATAATTGGAGAAGTTTCAATGTAAGTATGGTAGCTCTCTGACATCATCCAATATCCATTAACTGGAGAAAAAATTCGTGATGCCCAATAAGCCTTATCGCCAAAAGTTGGCTGTAACATGATATTGAACACTGCCCCATCCCCAATATCCCACCACCTTGACCACAATACTGGTACTGTTAAACCAGTTCCCTTTGTTTCTAAGGCCGCATTAATTCGAGGCATAAAAAAAGCGACCCTATCTTCTTTAGGAGGGGCCTTGCCCGTATATGTATTGACGGGACGTTGATCCTGATCATTATTAATCCGCCTGATCCAGCCATCTCTATTTAATTTTCTAGTTTCTGGATCTAAATATGCTTGTTCCTGATCCTGCCAAGCAGCATATGCAGCTCTTTGATTGTCAGAGAGAGGAACCCAAGGCATAACCGTACACGGGTTGTAACATGGGATTTCAAACTCAGCACTTTGAGATTGGTAATCTTTCTCTTTAACTTGTATCTCCGTAATATTTAACAATTTTGGAGAGTCCGAGGTCGAATCCCAGATATACATGATGAAAGAGTTATCCTTACTTCTTTCCAGGAAAGTAGCTTCTCCGTAATAGTGCTCAATTATCGTGACTTGCTCTTCTCCTGTAAGGAGCGGTTTAAGTTCTGCAGTTAAAGACTCTCTCCGAGGCCACATAATTCCATTTGGGTCTATCCATGTGAATTCAGGATGTAGCACGCTATTCACATAACTACTGTTACCCGTCTCGAATGCTTCCGCGAGCGTGGCGTCTACATCCCTTACAGAATGATCCTGAGCATATGCGACACTTAGCCCACACAATAGAATGACTAACTTTAAAATGTTCATATATCGTCCTGTAACCTCATAAAAAAAGGATTTTACATCAATTTTTTATTTCCAGATGAACTCCCATTCGTTTTTTTTCACTAATTTACCGGTACTTCCCCTAGAAATAAAAAAACTCTTTTCTAAACTAGGATTATCGTTTTCTATATAAATTATTTTAAAACGAGACCAGAAAAAAATTTTTTTTTCTTTAATCGATTTAACAATACACTTAGGTGGAGCATAGACTTTTAAATTTATTGCCACAAAATTCTGCTCCGAATGGTGAAGAGGGAGAAATTCGAATATTCAAAGTGTACTACCTAAAGGGGAGAGATATTTATGTTCTAGTGAAAATTGTGAAGAGGTTAATCTACTAATTATGTTTGATGCACTTATCTACGATTCTGATGAAGAAGCTTGGTTAAGGTTTACAGATGCCTCATCCGTTCACGTAGCGAAAATCGGTGACGATGTCACCGCCGTACTGGATATTATTGAAACAGCCTGTTCAGAAGGAAAGTATGCGGTTGGTTATGTCAGCTTTGAAGCGGCTAGTGCTTTTGATTCCACGTTGGTTCATCATTCCTCTGGATCGCTGCCGCTGACCGCATTTGCGATCTTCGATCAGGTAGAAGAGGTATGTCCCGGAGCTATGTCAGAACCGCTTTCCGAGCCGCTAGATTTGGCTCCGGTTATTAGCGAATCGAATTTCTGTAATTCGATACAACAAATAAAGGCCTATATCCGGAGTGGGGATAGCTATCAGGTAAATTTTACCCATCAGTTGAAGGGCAATACTATAGCGTCACCAGGTTCTATTTTCTCATTCCTCTGTCGTGCGCAACCGTCCCCTTATTCTGCGTTGATTGAAATCGACGACTACGCCATTTGTAGTGTTTCTCCGGAACTTTTTTTTGAAGTTGATAAAACCTCTATACGGATGGAGCCGATGAAGGGTACGCGTCCAAGGGGTCGGTTTCCGGAAGAGGATGTAGGGTTTTGGTCAGATCTCGTAGGGTCGGAAAAAGACCGGGCCGAGAACTTGATGATCGTTGATATGGTACGAAATGACCTAGGAAAAATTGCGCTAGCAGGTAGTGTTTGCGTAGAAGAGCTATTCTCGATCAAGCGGTTCCCGACAGTGTGGCAGCAGGTATCAAGTATCAGAGCAAAAACCGATGCGAGTCTTGGCGATATTTTTTCAGCGTTGTTTCCGTGTGCCTCTGTAACTGGTGCCCCGAGAGCGATGACAATGAGAATCATTAATGAGCTCGAAACTGAAGCCCGCGGTGTTTATACGGGGGCAATCGGACTGGTTAAACCTGGTCGTCGGGCCAGATTCAGTGTAGCCATCCGAACGCTTACTATTGATAAGAGTAACGACAGCGCCAATTATGGAGTCGGTGGTGGCATTGTGTGGGACTCGGATCCAAGAGAAGAATGGCAGGAGACTTTGACTAAGGGGAAAATTCTTAGCTCTGATCGGCAACCGTTCAGGCTTTTGGAAACAATGTTGTATGAACCAGATAGCGAAATTTTTTTACTAAATCTGCATTTGGAGCGACTAGAAGCCAGCGCTCACTATTTTGGTTTCGACATAGATGTGGACAGCATTCTAAATCGGCTTTGTTCCCTTCAATTGGCGAAGCGAACAATGCTAAGGTTGTTGTTGGATTCGGATGGTCGTTATGAGGTCGAAGAGCATCCATTATCCGAGGTAAAACCAATAGTGATACTGAAAATGGCGCGGAGACCGGTTAGCAGTCGCGATATTTTCTTGTTCCATAAGACAACACACCGGGATGTTTATGAGCAGGCGAGAAATGATACCGATCGTTGCGATGATGTCATCCTCTGGAATGAAAAAAACGAACTTACCGAAACGACTATTACAAACCTGTTCTTGGAGGTAGACGGTGAGCTGGTTACGCCACCTGTTGATTGCGGTTTGCTAGCGGGTACTTACCGTCGATACATGCTCGAGAACGGGCAAGCAAAAGAGGCTATTGTTAAAAAATCTGATCTAGTAAGCGCATCAAAAATATATGTCGCGAATAGTATCCGTGGTTTGCTAGAAGCTCGACTAGTCGATTAACGGTTCTCAGAGGAGGAGGCCATACTAGGTGGTGATCTGATTCGGTTGTTGCTAATAGATGGGGTTGTTTAACTCGAGATACCCGTTCAAGTGCGTTGTATGGTGATTTGCAGCCTTAGTGACTGCAAATGAACTCATTCCGGTGCTGGAAGGTGGTTCAGAAAACACGAATAGCATAGACATGGCTTTTGAGAGGATACAGCGTGAAAGAATAGAAGAAGTGAAACGTATACAAAAAATTCAGCAGGTTCCACCGAAGCTAATATTTCTTCAGAATTCTTGGCAAAACTGTTGTTTAGTAATTTACCTTAGTTGTCTAGGCCTGGTTTGGTAAAAAGGTTATTCTCTCGGCTAGGACGTGTTTTTTCTTTTGGCTATGCAGACGTGAAATTAAGATTTTAGCAGTCTAGAAATGCAATTCTCTATTTAAGAACTAAAGGACTTTTTGGGACAAATTATGGAACGATATAAAAACTCTTTTGGTGTGATTGCGGCGCTATTTTTAGCGGGCTGCTCTAACGATGCGCCGCAAACCTATCAGTCACCTGAAGCCCTTCCTGTTGCGGAGACTGCCGAAGACCAACCCGAGTCTCGCGCGAATATTCTGCTGATTGTTGCGGACGACCTAGGCTATACCGATCTGGGTGCCTTTGGTAGCGAGATCCCGACGCCGAATCTAGACAGACTCGCGTATCAGGGCGTAAGGCTAACAAATCTTCACAACGGCCGTGCCTGTCAGCAGACACGTATCATGCTCATGTCCGGCCGGGGCACTCGCTCAATGCTGGACCAGCATCCACCGAGGCCCAGCGGGCAGCGTACCAACAGCTTGACGATGAGCGTCGCGGCACTACCGGAGCTCATGAAGGATGCCGGCTACAGCACTTTCATGACCGGCAAGTGGGATCTGGGCCTATACGGTGAGGCACGACCCGCCGAGCGTGGTTTCGACCGCTCATTTGTTCTGCTCGAAGCTTCCGCAGGCCATTTTTCTGTGCCACTTTGGGACGACGGATCCTACTATGAAGACGACGGCGTTCCCGTCGCGTTCGAGGACTTACCTCAAGACTTCTACTCGACTCGCGATTACACCAACAAGATGCTCGGGTATCTCGACGAACACGACGGCGACAACCCGTGGTTTGCGTTTATGCCCTATACCGCGCCGCATTGGCCGATACAGGTTCCGGCCGACTGGCTCGACCGAAACATTGGTAAGTATGATGCGGGCTGGGATGTTCTTCGGGAGCAACGTGCGGCCCGTGCTGCGGCGTTAGGAATAGTTCCCGAGGACGCGATGGATACCTTCGAGCCGTTGGCATTGCCCTGGTCGAGCCTTTCCGGGGATGAGCAGATGAAATACTCTCGCGCTCAGGAAATTTATGCGGGCATGGTTGAGTATCTGGATTTAAGTATTGGCCGGATTATCAACTACCTGGAAGAGAGTGGTCAGCTCGATTCAACGGTTATCGTGTTTATGTCCGACCACGGTGGCTCAGCTGCTGAACACGGCGTTTCTACAGGTCGAGGGTATACAGGCGCTGGACCGAGAATACCTGAAACCCGCGACAACAGTTTCGAGAACTTCGGTCGCCCGCTCTCTTTTATCGACCACGGTCTAGGCTTCGGTGAAGCGGCTAGCGCGCCGCTGAAATATTTCAAGGGCAGGCTGGCCGAAGGCGGTCTTCGAGCTGCCGCATTCATTCGTTATCCGGAGGTTATCTCGCCAGGTATCGACGACACGTTTATTACCGCGATGGATATCGTACCGACATTTCTGGACATCGCGCGCAGAGAGCATCCTGGCGCGGGAAATTATAAAGGCCGGGATATTTTACCCATCATGGGAGAGACGTTTTGGCCGTATCTCTCGGGAGAGAGCAGTATGGTGCACAGCGCCGACTATGCGGCAGGCTGGACCGCCGGTGATACGGGCGCAATTATCCGCGGCAACTACAAAGCCATTAACGATGCACCACCCGCTCATGAAAGCGATTTAGCGAACGGAATGGGGATGGGAATGAGCCCACCACCACCCTGGAAACTATACGATCTTTCTGTCGATCCCGGTGAGACCAGCGATTTGGCGACTATCCACCCCGACGTCCTTACCGAACTCGTGACCGAGTGGCAGAGTAACTGGCAATAAATATTTTCAGCGAGCAACAGAGTGAACTCCTCAGAACGTGAAGCGTTAACATCCAGACCGGCTATCGAGTGAGGTCTGGGATACGGAATCCGATTCTATCTGTCGGAGAGCGAAACAGGTGGTAGTCGGAACGGCTTAAGCTACCTACATGCATTTCGATGAGCAGAGCGTTTCCTGTCTTGGAAGCAAGCGTAATGTTGGTTATGTGGCGTATACGATACCGCCGTCCACCGTTAATGTGATTCCAACCAGGTAATCGCCGGCACGCGAACACATATAGACAGCCGCGCCGGACATATCTTCCGGTCGACCCAGGCGTCCGGACGGGATGGACTTGGCAGTCTGGTCAGGGTTATCCCTTGCAAGCGTGTTCAAGTCGCTGGCGAAGCTGCCCGGAGCGATAGCATTGACGTAGATGTGCTCACCAACGAGTCTCTTTGCTAGGCGGCGCGTCAGGTGAATTACGCTAGCCTTACTCGCGGAGTAGGAATACGTTTCCCAGTCCGTGTTTCTCTGCCCATCTACTGAAGCGATGTTGATGACTTTTGCGGGTTTCTCAGCGTTTGCGTTCTTGCGAAGCAACGGAGCCAGTTGCTGGGTCAGGAAAAATAACGACTTGACGTTAATATCCATAACTTTATCCCAACCGCCCTCGGGAAAATCGTCAAATTCCGCGCTCCATCCGGTGCCCGCATTATTAACAAGGATGTCGAGGCTCTTTTCGCGTTCCGAGAATGCACTGACAAACTCACCGATGCCCTTCAGTGTCGACAAGTCATGAGGGAGTGCAACACATTCGCCAAACTCTGATAGCTCCTTAGCCGTTTGCTGGCATGGTTCTACTTTACGTGCCGTGATATAGGTGCGTACACCCCGACGCACGAATTCCTCGGCGATCATTTTGCCGATGCCGCGAGATCCGCCGGTAACGACGGCTAGTTTTCCATTTAGGTCGAACATGTCTGTCATAGAAAATGTACTCCGGGGAATGAGTCAGGAAGAGGTTATTTATTGATAGTTACTCAAAAGGATAAATGATTTTTACCCGTAGTCGAGGATTTTCAGTACTACGTAAAGGGGAGAGATTTATGTGGTGGTATGTTGTTGGTTATCGGATTTTAGGTTGGCTGCCTAACGAAGCTATACTGCGTTACCTTGATTGTGGAGGTAGTGGCCGATCTCTTTTTCTAATGGATAAGAATCTTTTCGTTGTTCGTGTTTTGGCAGTCTGGATTTTTTCGGTCTGTGTTGTAAGCCCTAGTCAAGCCCATCATGGTTTCGCATTCGAGTTTGACCCGGAACAGCAGGGCAGCTTGATTGGGGAAATAACCGAAGTCCGCTTTACGAACCCTCACGTGGTCTACTTGATGGACGTTGACACTGCAGACGGGGGTAAGGAGGAGTGGCTGTTGATGACGCATAACGTTGGTGTCATGCGTCGGCTGGGCTGGGATGCTACTACGGTCGAGGTTGGTGACCACATAGAAGTTTCTGGAAGTCTCGGTCGAGGGGGTACCAAAAAGCTTTCTGTTGATTCGGTTGTCTTAGCTGATGGTAGTCGGCGAACGCCGCGCGGCGGTGAGTACTCGGATGCCTATACGACGGAAGAGGTCAACGCAGATGCCGATAAATTTTACGGTGTTACAACTAATACTTATCCTGTTGATATCACTGGTGGGTGGAATAACCGATACAAGTTTCAACTGACTATAGATGATCTTGAGCCCAAGCCGACGCCATTTACTGAGCAAGGCAGAGCTGTATTTGAGGCAACCGAGAACTGGCAAGATCCTGTCAAAAGCTGCAAGAACTGCGGGTCTCCCACGGGCATTCGGCGCTCCATTTGGGAAACTTGAGATTCTCGATGCCGGTGATCACTATCTGATGGTTTATGGAAATGATTTACGGCGTATTTGGATGGGTCCACATGAAGGCCCAGCAGAATTACTTCCGAGTCCGATGGGGTATTCGGTTGGCCGGTGGGTTGGTGAGGTGTTAGAGATTGAGACGACGCACCTGTTACCCGCTTGGCTTGAGGGTTCGGGGCTTCCGATGTCGGGTGAAGGGACTCGTTTGGTAGAGACATATACCATAAGTGAAGATCGGCTCACGATGGAACGTATCATGACCATTCACGATCCTTATTACACAGAGCCATTGGTGCGTACACGCGGTTCAGCGCGGGATGATTCGCTCGAACTTGCCGAAGGTGGTAGTGCTTGCGATCCAACAAGCCATTTTAGGGATCTCTGGCAGCAAGGCCACATCGAGTCACTTTGGGGAGAGTGATTTGGGCTATAGGATGTCGATCGGAATGTGAGCTACTCAAACCTCGGTTTTCTGCGACTATATCTAGATTGTTTTCACGCTCAATCTCAATATTGTGCTTTATATAGATTAACAACCGTGACCCCGATGACAATTAGAAATAACCCAATAATGGTTTGCCAATTTAGTGTTTGTTTGTAGAAAACATAACTTAATATAGCTACAGAAAAAACTCCTATACCTGCCCATGAGGCATACACAATTGACAAAGGTAATTTTTGAGAAACAAGAGCAAGAAAATAAAAAGATACTCCATATGAGATAAGTAAAATAGTAGTCGGTAGCATCTTTGTAAAATTTTGTGATGCGGGAAGGAGCATTGTTCCCATCACCTCAAAGGCAATTGCCGCAAAGAGTATTAAATATAAATACATTCTCTTTAGTCTAACATTTGTCCATTGACGGAATTATAATTAACTGTCTACAGAAAAATTCGCCAACATAAAGATTGAGTAGGGATATCCTGATGCCGGTTCAGCTGTTGTTTTTGTTTTGCATTTTGTCTGTTTCATTTAGTGCTACCTTCGCGCAGCCAGTAGGAGATGGCTCGTCGTCGAATACCGACATTAGAGAATTCTCTATTGCCGTATCGGATGAGGCAATAGATGACCTGAATCTACGCTTGTCGCTAAGCCGTATTCCAGATCAATTAAATAATGTTAGCTGGGAATACGGAACCGACAAACCGTATCTGCTGAGTCTGTTGGAATACTGGCGAAACGATTTTGATTGGCGTACGCAAGAGGCGATGCTAAATGACTTTGATCAATACAAAACGATAATAGATGGCTTAGACATTCACTTTATTCACCATAGATCTCCCCATCCTGACGCAATTCCACTATTACTGGTTCACGGTTGGCCTGGATCCATTGCTGAATTTCACAAAATTATTGGACCTTTAACTGATCCTACTTCCTATGGTGGTTCAGCCACTGATGCATTTCATGTTATTGCGCCGTCATTACCTGGATTTGGCTTTTCAGAGAAACCGGCAACCTCCGGCTACAACCCGGAAAGAATGGCTCACTTATTCGTGGGATTAATGGAGCGCCTCGGATATCCAAGTTATGGGCTTCAAGGCGGCGACTGGGGCAGCATAATAAATCGTAATATCGCTAACCACTATCCAGAACGGCTCATCGGTTTGCACACTAACCTCCTTCAAGCTAGAAATCCGGGTGGTGATGCTAGCGACTATCCAGTAACACCTTTGGAGCAGGAAAGAATAAGAGAGAACGCAAGCTATATGGCCAAAGAGCGAGCCTACCTCGAAATTCAACAAACCAAGCCGCAAACACTGGGTTATGGTCTAAACGATTCGCCGGCCGGACTGGCAGCTTGGATTATTGAAAAATTTCATGGCTGGAGTGATTTGCCACGAGGTACTAACGGAGACCTTAACAGTAAATTTACAATGGATGAATTGCTCACCAATATTTCAATTTACTGGTATACCGAAACAATTACCTCTTCCGCGCGTATTTACTACGAGAATCGTAATACGCGGCCAGGAAAACCTCTGACTTATATTGACGTGCCCACCGGGGGAGCGATTTTTCCTGCGGAACTTTTTGCAACCCCAAGATCCTGGGCCGAGAATAGCTACAATATTGTCAGCTGGACTATGATGCCGAGAGGTGGGCATTTCGCTGCCTTGGAAGAATCAGATCTATTAATCGATGA
>JBJKYL010000010.1:0-382247 GCA_045561055.1 Candidatus Rariloculaceae bacterium
CCAAGCTCCGGAAGACTGAACAATCCTCCCCAGATTCCAGCGTCAGGCCGTCGCTCTAAAAGAACACGCTGCTGATTGTCCTGCACAAGTAATACCGAAACCTTTCGCTGTGGCCGTAATCCGCGAGGTTTAGGCGTTGGCAGCCGCTTTTGGGTACCCGTAGCACGAGCAATGCAGTCACGGTTGAGCGGGCAAGTGTCGCAGCTCGGATTGCTGCGAGTACAGAGGGTTGCCCCCAGATCCATAATCCCCTGCGTATATTCAGCGACTCGCCGGCTTGGCGTATGCTCCTCCGCTAGCGTCCACAGTTTCTCCAGTACGTTAGCCCGGCCCGGCCAGCCGCTCACACCATGAAACCGCGCTAGCACACGCTTGACGTTGCCGTCTAGAATTGCCTGCCGTTGGCAATATGCTAATGCAAGTATCGCGCCTGCAGTTGTGCGGCCTATCCCGGGTAATGCTAACAAAGACGCCATGCTATTAGGTAGCTCACCGCTATGATCTGCTACGATAGTCGCAGCAGCCGAGTGCAGATGTCGGGCGCGAGCATAATAGCCTAGACCAGCCCAGTGCGCGAGAACGTCATCGCGCGGAGCCGCTGCCAGCTGATAGACCGTCGGGAATCGGACCATGAAGCGTTCGTAGTAAGGAATAACCGTCGCAACCTGAGTCTGCTGCAGCATGATTTCGGAGACCCAAACCGCATACGGTGAAGTAGCGCGCTGCCAGGGAAGATCATTACGGCCAAATTCGTCATACCATGTCAGAAGTCTACGGGCAAACGTGTCCACACTAACGAGCTTCGATGGAAAGAACGGCAGCTTCTCGAGCGAGACGCTCAATACGATTCACCGCGCCCGTGCCACCACTTTGCAGTCGCTGCTTTAGCACCCATGGCCCAATCAGGGGTGGAATCCAGAAGTCCGGTTCTACCGTCAGACGATAGGTCATAGCCGTCCCGCCCCCTTCGGGCTCGAGAGTCCACTCCGAAATGCCGAGGCTGAAATCGCTTTGCTCGGGCAAGGTGTGGGTGCGTATTGAACTAGGCTGGTCGACCTCCATACGTTCTACACGGCGCATCGTCACACAAAAAAATAACACACAACCTTGCATGGTCGTGTGGATAATAGGAGTGCCGTCCGCGGCAGGCTCCATAAAGCCGTAATCCTTATAGGTACTCGATATACGACCGAAACGCTCATAATCAGTCAGCACCTCGAAGATCGCCTCACGTGGCGCTTCAAGATAAGCAGTCGACACCAACCGGTAAACGCCCTCATCATGCTCGATTTCGATAGTTCGTATCGTCGCAGCGAATAGTTCCACACACGCAAGAACCGCTGCGCCACCTGCGGCTAGCGCGAGGAACCCTCTCACCAGCTTAAGATCCTTTTCTGCACCGACTTAGCTGGTAGTAGCGAAAGCGCACGCACAGCATTAAATGTTCTCATAATATAGCTCGTTCCTATTCGATCAAGGACTACAGTCGTATGGCTAAACACCAAAGTCGATGTGTAAATGGGTCGACTGTTGTAGGCGCCCAGCTCAAACGTTTCGTTCCGCCGGACCGACGAATCGCTAACTTCCCATGAAATAATAAACGGTCTTAATAGGCACAACCTTCGCCTAGCAAAAGGCAAGAGTAAAGCCCTAGACAGCAAACAGTATTGGGAAGGGCATTTGGTGATTGTTCAGAAGTTGTGGCACAGACCCCCCCCAATAGCCACATTCCCCTAAGAAGTCCCGTGGGGCAACGGCTGTTCGATAGAAGCCAGGTCTGTTATGTGGCGGAATTAAGGGATGTTAGCTGTGGTCAGCTGGGGGCCCTAAGCGACGCATGGAGATGTGGAGCGGGTGAACGGAATCGAACCGTCATCTCCAGCTTGGGAAGCTGGGGTAATAACCATTATACGACACCCGCCTGAGTAGCTAGACTGCAGTGTAGCCGAATGTAAAACTTTGCTTCCCGATCAGTTGTCCTCGTCGGAGAATCTCCCCCCTAATACCCATATTGACTGAAGCCGCCCGATTATCCGAGAGGCGGACAACATCAGAATGACGACCACGCAACTAAGTGGCTACTTACTCCGTCGCCGCAATCGGAGATGAGACAGATTACGTCTCATGCGCATTCTCGTTTTTCAAACTAAATACACGGCCTATATATACGCCAGCCGCTGCCCAGACAGCCGCAATGCCCGCACCAATACCAGCCATAGCCGCGATACCGAAACCAATCCCATCGGTCAGTCCAGCGAAAGCGATGCTACTAAGTGCGTCACCGCCACGATATACAGCGACATCAATAACCGGCTTCGATTTAAAACGCGTTTCGCGATCAACATGTGTAAATAACATCTCCCGGGCAGGCCGAGTGACGCCATAATTACCCGCCTGTCGTGCAACCTGCAGAGCCAAAAGGACGGTCAAAATTGGTGCAAAAGCAAGAATAAGTAGGCCAACACAAATGAAGACCGGAACAAGCGCCAGAGTTATCGCCATCCCGAGCTTCGTGACGAGCCTACTCGTCGCGAACAGAGCTAGACCGAAGGTTAAGATATTCACGGTAGCCGCCAGGCCCGAAAGTATTACTGTACGTTCTTCACGCGAAAAATCTCGTAAAAGGTTTGTTTGTTCAAAGTAGACGAAAGAGCTGATCGATGTATACAGCAATATGAAGGCACCGATACCGAGCAGGTAGGGATTAGTAAAGAAGGATTTGAACCCGGCGAACGGATTACCGCCCAGCTTCGCTGAACTAAGATCAGCATGTACATCTTCGTTATGTAGATCGACAACCTTAAGTCGCTGTAGATAAAAAATAATCGGTAAAGGAATCAGTAACATCGCAGACGCGATCAGCATCAGATTGTCGACACCAACGTCTGTCACAATCAGACTAGCGACTAGTGGCCCCACAGCGCCACCGGCAGTCGCCCCGGCAGCAATGAATCCGAATACTCGACGCGCCTGTTCCTTATTGAAAAGATCCGCCATAAAGGTCCAGAAAACTGACAGGTGGAATAGCGCGAAAACAGTTACCCAGAGATAGAACACCTTGTCTATAAGAACGCGGTCGGTAACGACAGAAGCAGCGAAGTAAAAACCGACGAAAGTAACCGCGAAGAAAACATAAACCGCCGGCACGAGCATCTTGAAACGAACACGCGAACAAGCAAACCCGTATAGAGCAACCACAGCCGTGCTAAGAACGAGCTGTATGTTCCAGAGCACACTAATTTCAGTGTTAGTCCAGTCACTCGCCATTGCGTCTCTTACCGGCCTAAGAATGTAATAGGCCGCCATCAGAATGAATACGAACGTGAATGCAAACGCTACCGTTCTAGCTTCGTTAGCCTCAATTAAGGTTGCCGAGCGCAAGAGCCGAGGCGAACGGAGAATAAGACCAATCAAGCTAACGGCTGCTGCAAGACCGCCGAGCGAAGGGTTAGCGAAATCGAACAGCGCGCCCAAGGACGCACCCTGCATCAAACCTACCAGCTTGGATACGATATAAACACCTATAACCAACCAGCATAAAACTTTGACCCAATCAGTTCCGTTCCGCTCAGCTGTCTGTCTTGTCGGCATGATTTTCCCCTTATTTATAGCAATTCTAACGTCCAGCGGTACTCTTAGGCTACGGAGTAGCATCATGGACTATTCGTGGCGTCCCAAAGGATGCTACTTTGGTGTGATTATCGCCATTAGGGCAGTAGAGGAGAAATTTCATGTCAGACCGGGAATTCGCATTCGCAACCCGCACCGTCCACGCAGGCTGCCGGCCGGATCCGACCACGGGGGCTCGGGCCCTTCCGATATATCAGACAACAAGTTATGTATTCGAAGACACCGAGTCAGCAGCATCCTATTTCAATCTTCAAGAATACGGTAATACCTATTCGCGGATAATGAATCCAACCGTCGCCGCATTCGAGGAACGCGTAGCCAACCTCGATGGCGGAGCAGGGGCCGTCGCGTTTGCGAGCGGACTAGCGGCACAGACATCCGCACTTTTCACACTACTGCAGCCAGGCGATCACATTGTCGCCTCTTCTGCTCTCTACGGTGGAACGATAACCCAACTGAAACACCTACTTGGAAAGCTATCCGTCGACTTGACGTTCGTCAACCCTGACGATCCTGATGCATGGCGAGCGGCATTGACCGATAACACGAAACTGCTCTTCGCCGAAACTATCGGTAATCCGGGCGGCAATGTTCTAGACATAGAGACCGTGGCACAGATCGCCCACGAGCACGACTGTCCATTAATGATTGACAATACATTTGCCACGCCTTTTCTCTGCCGGCCGATCGACTGGGGCGCAGATATCATCGTGTATTCTGCAACGAAATTCCTCGGTGGCCATGGCACCAGTATCGGCGGCATTGTCGTCGATAGCGGCAAGTTCAACTGGTCTAACGGCCGCTTTCCTATCGTCTCCGATCCATCACCGGCCTATCACGGACTAGCATTTCACGAAACCTTTGGAGTTTATGGCTATCTCATGAAGCTGCGAGCCGAAACCTTACGGGACCTCGGCGCGGCACTGAGCCCATTTAATGCCTTCCTGCTAGCTCAGGGCATCGAAACGCTGCCGTTGAGAATGCGCCAACACGTGGTTAACGCTAAGGCGGTAGCTGAATTCCTCGGGGCGGATGAACGGGTCAGTAACGTGAGTTACCCAGGACTTACCGGAAGCGTTTATCGACCGCTAGTCGAAAAGTACCTACCGCTCGGCACTGGCTCAGTTTTTTGTTTTGATCTTCCCGGTGGTCGGGAGCAAGGCATGCGATTCATCGAAGCACTGACACTTTTCTCGCACCTCGCTAATGTCGGTGATGCAAAAAGCTTAGTCATCCATCCGGCTTCAACGACCCACAGACAACTCAACGATGAGGAGCTGGTCGCCGCAGGTATCGGACCAGGTACAATCCGGATATCACTCGGCATCGAGGACGCCAACGATCTTATCTGGGATCTCGAACAGGGCTTAAGCGCCGGAGACGGTAGTTGATGAATATTACGGAATATCAGCAGCCCGATATTATTCGGCAGACATTATCGCGGCGGCGTGTGGCAATAGTAGGTCTATCAGGAAACGATCTACGCGCCAGCAATTTCGTCGGCCGGTACCTTCTTCGTCATGGTTACGAGGTGATACCAGTGAATCCAAAAGAAACCTCGATACTAAACGGTAAATCCTACCCTTCTCTGGCAGATATCCCCTTTCCTATTGACACGGTAGACGTCTTTCGCCAAACGAGCGTCGTACCGGAGATCGCACACGAGGCGATCGAAATCGGCGCGACATGTCTGTGGCTACAGTTTGGCGTCATCAGCAAAGACGGAGCAAATATTGCCCGTGAAGGCGGCCTAGATGTGGTGATGGATCGCTGCATGAAAGTTGAACACGCACGCTATCTTGGGCGCATGCACTGGTTGGGATTTAACACCGGCAGAATAGCGGCTCTGCGCGGCGCTAGGTTTTTCTAGTAGCCTACCGGGGTTTGCTAGCGCCGCCCTTACCTTCCACTCTAATATAATAACTAGAAGTTACTAGGTTTGCGTCGTGCCTGTTTACACTTCGTACGGCAATTTTTAGCATATACAGATATCAACACTAGGGAATAATCAAATGAGTAAAAATACTGCAACTGTAGATAACGGTGTCAATGTCGAAGCGCTCTTGGGTGCGCGTGAAGCGCTTGCCGAGATGCCTGCAGCAGGCCAATTTCAATGGCGTGCAACCTGTAGCTGGATCAACGGCACACACAGCAAATCTTCTGTGGAAGGTTTTTTTGGCCTCGGTGAGGAACAAAAACATCGCGCCGAGTACACCTTCGATGCAGATCATCCCGCGTGTTTCGCGTCCGAGGACAACGGCGCAACACCGGTCGAACTCGTTCTCGTTGGTCTTGCTTCATGCCTGACTGCTGGCGTAGCGGCCGTAGCACAGCATCGCGAAATTCAACTACGGTCGGTCAAAGCGACACTGGAAGCCGGTATGGATATTCAGGGAATCCTAGGTGTAGATCCCGATGTCCGTAATGGATTTGACGGCATCAAAGTGAAGTACGAGATCGATGCCGATGCCTCGAAAGAGGACATTGAGGCAATCGTTGCTCAATCGCAGAAACGTTCGGCCGTATTCGATATAGTAACTAATCCAACGAACGTAACCGTTGAAGTGAACTAGGCCAGGTGACCCGGCCCGTTGCTGAATCGCCAGCGGTTAATGTCGACGCGCTGATTATCGGCGCTGGGCACACTGGTTTGGCGATCAGTCACTGCCTCGCCGAACACTCGGTTGAACACGCGGTGCTCGAGCGAGGCGAGGTTGCGAATTCTTGGCGCTATGAGCGCTGGGATTCACTGCGTCTGTTGACCCCAAACTGGCAGAGCAACCTTCCAGGCTTTCCCTATTCTGGCAACAACCCCGATGGCTTCATGACTAATGCAGAGGTCATCGATTTTATTTCAAAATACGCTAAGTTTATTGAAGCTCCCGTTCGAACAAAGACGACTGTCACCTCCGTTCGGTACGAAGCGGGTCAATATCATGTAACTACTGATAAGGGTATATGGCTGAGCAACGCTGTCGTAATTGCCAGTGGTGCCTGCAATCTACCGGCGGTCCCGGCAATCGGCAATACCGTGCCTGAAAACATCGTAACATTGACGCCTCACGACTATCGGAACCCGAAGCAACTCGAGCAGGGTGGTGTTCTCATCGTTGGTGCATCAGCGACCGGCCTGCAACTAGCCGACGAGATTCAGAGCACCGGACGTTCCGTAACCATTGCTGTAGGCGAGCACGTGCGACTTCCGCGCGTCTATCGCGGCCTGGATATTCAGTGGTGGATGGACAAAGCTGGCATCCTGGATGAGTCTATCGAAACTATCGATGATATTGTGAGAGCACGAAATCTCCCATCACCTCAACTCGTCGGCTCGCGGGAAAAACAAATCCTTGACCTAAACTCGCTTACCGCGTTAGGCGTGAAGCTCGTTGGAAGACTAATGAGTTTTAGAGATAGCAAAGCCTATTTCTCCGGATCGCTTCGCAACGTCTGCGCATTAGCCGACCTGAAGATGGGACGCTTGCTCGATACTATAGATGAGTGGGCGACCAATGATTCCAACTGCTCAGAATTCGAGCGGCCGGAGCGTTTTGAGCGAACACGTGTCGAGGAATCTCCGCCTTTGAGTATCGATTTCGAACAAAATGACATCCGGACGATACTATGGGCAACAGGATATCGGCCCGATTATTCCTGGCTCAATATCCCTGTATTGGACCGCAAAGGTCGCATCCGTCACGATGGCGGTATCGTCGACTCACCAGGACTATACGTTATTGGTCTCCCCTTCCTGCGCCGTCGTAAATCAAGTTTCATCCAAGGCACCGAGGACGACGCTATCGACATTTCGGATCACCTTGCAAAATTTCTCGAGACTCGTCGAGGTACAACCTAGACCGTCTTGCCCCTCAACAAACTACTCCAAGCGTCTATCCCCTACTCATATGACCTAGCGCCGAATATAACCATGAGAACCACTCCACTCCGCCAGATTCGCAGTTTCGTTCGTCGATCCGGACGAATAACCGAAGCACAACGCAAAGCGCTAGTGGACCTTATGCCACGCTTCGGTCTGGACTTCTCGGAAAATCAAGTGGATCTTGGAGTGGTATTCGGACGCACTGCGAGAAAGGTGCTAGATATCGGGTTCGGCGATGGCGAAGCACTCTTAACAGCAGCCGCAAACAATCCCAGCATCGATTACCTCGGTGTCGAAGTACACAATCCCGGTATTGGTCATTTGCTACTGCTGTTAGAGCAGGCCGGACTTACTAATGTGCGTATCATTCATAGAGACGTCGTTGAAGTTCTCAGCAATATGCTCCCAGATGTGTGCCTCGATGGCGTAAACGTCTACTTTCCGGATCCATGGCCGAAAAAACGTCATCACAAGCGTCGACTTGTTCAGCCAGTCATCGCGTCCGAGTTTGCGCGGGTCATAAAAGCGGGAGGAACACTGCACCTCGCGACAGACTGGGAGAATTATGCAGAACACATGAAGCAAGTAATTGGGAGTACGGGCGCGTTTGCCAGGATCGCCACGGAAATCGATTTAGTACGACCACCGACCAAGTTTGAGCGTCGTGGACAACGACTTGGCCACTCTGTATGGGATCTAATCTATGAGCGCCTCCCAACTTAAGCCAATTACTGACAATCTTAAACTTCAGCTAGATATCAGTTTCTACTTTAATCCGCCCCAGATCGACCACGTCAGCGAGCACATCACCGTCGCGAAGCAATAGCTTGATTGGCGTTAGCCTAGCGCCTGGACAGGGACCTAGAACACAAAGCCCCTCCTCAATCGTAAATCTCGCACCATGTGACTGACAAAGAATTAGGTCGCCCTTACTGGTCAAGAACCGATCTGACTGCCAATTAAGCGTGTGCCCGGCATGTGGGCAACGATTAACGTAACCGAATACGTCATCACCCTTACGCACGACAAAAATCTCGATCGGCCAATCACCTTCACCCCATTCAAACTCGCAACTTCCAGGATCTTCGAGATCGTCAATTGCGCAAACCCGGTAGAAACCCTTAGCCATTAAGTTAAATTATTTGCTGCGGTTGGAGCGATATGGAAGTAGGACTTAAAAGCCAGTAACAGAAGTATCCCTGGAATAGCAACCAGCGCCGATACAGTGAAGAACGCCCCCCAACCTAATTGCGTCGCCAGCCAACCAGTGGGCGCCGTAAGAACTACTCGAGGCAGACTAGCAAGCGCTGATAGCATAGCGAACTGAGTCGCAGTAAATCTCCGATCGGTAAGATACGCCATGAAAGCTAGCAGAGCAGCACTCCCCATTCCCTGGGTAAGATTTTCGAAAGCGATAACTCCCGCGAGCCACCAGAGATCGTATCCGACCATTGACAAGACCACGAATCCCGCAGTTGATACTCCCTGCAAGACTCCGGCAATTATCAACGCTCTGTATAGCCCCACTTTTAACGTGAGAACTCCGCCAATGAAAACTCCGAACAACAAGGGCGCTACTCCGAAGAACTTCACAACCGTACCAATCTCGGTGTTCGAGAACCCCGTTTCTAGATAGAAAGGGATCGTCATGTGGCTGGCGAGATTATCTCCGAGTTTGTAAAACAGGATAAAGGCGAGCATTAAAACCGCGGGCCCGGCAAAACTATGCCGGCCAAAGAACTCAATGAATGGCCCTACAAAAGCAGCCTTGAGACTACGAGGTGCATTTTTCACAACACCTGGCTCAGGCGCCATGACAGTGACAATAACCATCGAGAGCATGACTACCGCCATAAAGAAGTAAACGCCGGCAAATCCGATAAGATCGGCGAGGATCAATCCGCCCGCAGAGGCGAGGAGCATCCCCAGACGGTATCCGTAGGTATACATCGACGCTCCCAGGCCCTGCTCAGCGTCGGCTAGAGTCTCCCTTCTATAGGCATCGATCACTATATCTTGGGTAGCGGAGAAAAATGCTACGAGGCAAGCCGCGAGAGCCACCTTCCAGACACCCCCAAGCGGATCCTGAGTCCCTAGAATCGCGATGGATAGCGCCAGACAACACTGACTGATAATTAACCAGCTTCGGCGCCGGCCGAAGCCCAGCGGGTTGAACCGATCTATTAAAGGCGCCCAGAGAAATTTGAGATTGTAAGGCAAGCCTACCAAGGCTAAAAAGCCAATAGTCGTAAGACTCACGCCTTCGGACTGGAGCCAGGCTTGGAGCACCGTTAGTGTCAGCAGCAAAGGTACGCCACCGGCAAAACCCATGACCCCCGCAAGCCAGAAACGAGCGCCAAAAAAAACACTCCAACTGAATCCTGGCATGCTAGAGATCATAGTCGATCGTAAGCGGAGCGTGATCCGAGTACCACTTGTTTTTATAGACCGCGACCCGCTCAATATGCCGTTCGAGATCCGATGAGACAAGATGATAGTCAATTCGCCAACCGACGTTTTTCTCTCGCGCCTGACCGCGATTTGACCACCATGTATACTGATCTGGCTCTTTGTTGAGCGCGCGCGAAACGCGTCCACATAGCCGCCGGTCGTCAGCACACGGTCCATCCAGGCCCTCTCTTCAGGCAGAAAACCAGAGTTCTTTCGATTGCCACGCCAGTTTTTTAAGTCAATCTCCTTATGTGCGATGTTGAAATCGCCACACAAAATATAGGAGCGCTTCTTCTTTCGTAGACGATCAAGATGCTTCTCGAACAAATTCAGAAAACGAAACTTCGACTCCTGCCGGTGGTCACCGGCCGATCCCGAGGGAAGATAAACGCTTACGATAGCCAGATTGTCGAATATTGCCTCAACGTATCGGCCTTCGGCATCAAATTCAGGCGATCCCAACCCGTAAACTACATCGTTGGGTTCAACGCGCGAATAAATCGCTACTCCGCTATATCCAGGACGTTCAGCATCGTGGAGATATCGATAATAGCCCCGCCGTTCGAACGGCGTTCCTGCTAACTGCTCCGCCTTCGCTTTGAGTTCCTGAACACAGAGCACGTCAATTTTCTGCCTCGCGAACCAGTCGAAGAAACCTTTTCTAGCGGCCGCGCGCAGTCCATTGGCATTAAAACTGACAACTCTCACCCTAGTTAACCCCTCATCTTGGAACCTATCACTCACTACAAAGAAACGAATCGAGTGGAATCCCCAATTCTTTTTAAGCGCTGTATCATAGAGCAAGGTCATGATTTGGTCTCTATGGAAACGTATAAGAAAAAATTTCTAGAATTGGCACTGGAATCCGGCGTGCTGAGATTCGGGGAGTTTGAGCTCAAATCCGGGCGTCTCAGTCCATATTTCTTTGACGCCGGCTTATTTAATTCCGGCCATGCAGCCGCAAAACTCGGAAGTTGTTACGCCTCCGCACTGACTGAGTTGGATATCGAATTCGATATGTTGTTCGGGCCAGCATATAAGGGAATTGGCCTAGTGACTTTGACAGCTGCCGCACTTGCCGAGCACCACGACATAAGTTATCCGTTCGCCTACAACCGCAAGGAAGCGAAAGATCATGGGGAGGGTGGCGTAAGTGTCGGGGCGCCCATAAAGGGGCGCGTCCTGATTCTAGACGACGTGATTACAGCGGGAACGGCGATAAACGAAGCAATCAAAATAATCCGAGCCTCTGGCGCGGAACCCGCGGGCGTACTAGTCGCCCTGGACCGGGAGGAAATTGGCAACCAAAATCGCATTTCAGCTGTACGCGAACTGGAGGAGAACGTTGGGATACCCGTACGTTGTATTGTCTCGTTAACTGATCTAGTAAATCATCTCAAGGAAAACAGCGAGCTTTCCGAACACCTGCTAAGCGTCGTTTCGTATCGCAATCGCTATGGGATTACCTTGGAATAGACTGGGTGGCCATTGTAAAAAACTTAGCCTAATTAGTTCCCCCAGTCTCACCACAACCTGAAAAGATCTGGCTTAGCCGTAAAGCATCTCGCACTTTGTGAAGAAACTCTGACCGCGGATGAACTAACTCCTATCGTAGATCAGTCGACTAAGCACGGCCAGTGTGACCGAAACCCCCGGCCCCGCGGTCACTTTTTGCAAAAGAATCGACAACCTGAAAATTCACCTGACGAACGGGGACAATCACGAGTTGTGCAATACGCTCGGCCGGCTTAATACTGAAAGTGGTCGTCCCACGATTCCAACAGGAAATAAAAATCTCTCCCTGGTAATCCGAGTCAATCAACCCCACTAGATTTCCTAGTACGATCCCGTGTTTATGTCCGAGCCCGGAACGCGGCAATATCAACGCGGCTAGTCCAGGATCGTCGAGATATATAGCAAGACCAGTGGATATCAGTTCGCAATCTCCGGGAGCAAGTTCCAGGACGTCATCAAGACAAGCGCGCAGATCGACTCCCGCCGACCCCGGAGTGCTCGGCTCAGGCAACGCAATATCCTGCCCAAGACGTGTATCGACGATCTTGAGCTGTACATTCTGAAAAGCCGGATCGGTCATTCAGCTCAGGCTTAAGCCATTTGCGAGGAAGAGCTGTTATCTTCACAGCAAACGCGATAGCGTTTAGCGATGAGTTCAATAAGGCGGCGAGCTAGTATCGGCTTGGTCGTCCGTTCAAGTTTTACTTGATCATCGTCCCACATTACCGTTAGAGAGTTACTCTCCTGATCGAAACCACAGTCGGGTCCGACACGGTTGGCAGCGATCATATCCAAACACTTACGCTTAAGTTTCTCTGCAGCGTGATGAGTGACATCTTCAGTCTCGGCCGCAAAACCGACCGTGAATGGCCCTTCATCGAGCGCGGCTACGCTAGCCAGCGTGTCCAGGGAACGGATCAGCTCCAAATTAACCTCACCTTCCAAACGCTTGATCTTCCGCGCCGAAGGTTTCTGTGGCCGATAATCCGATACCGCAGCACAGGCGATGAATAAATCAGTTCCATCGATATGTTCATGAACGGCTTCGTACATCCCTTGGGCACTCTCAACATCTAGCCTTTTCACTCCGGGCGGTGTCGCTAGTGAAACCGGGCCGCTAACCAATATCACATCAGCTCCTGCCTGCTGCGCGGCAGCGGCAATCGCGTAACCCATCTTTCCCGAACTCCGATTGGTAATGTACCTCACCGGATCGATGGGTTCACGGGTGGGACCAGCTGTAACAATGGTCTTGAGCCCGCTTAGCGACTCGGAAACAAGGACCGCCGGTTCTTCGAACACGGCACGGACAATATCCCCAGGCTCCATCATCCGACCCGGACCCTCCTCCCCACAAGCTTGGTCACCGGCCATCGGTCCGAGCATTCGGATACCGCGCTGCTCCAACAGCTTTCGATTGCCCTGTACTGCCAGGTTACCCCACATAACATGGTTCATTGCAGGAGCAAGAATTATGGGCGCCTTCGTAGCGACACAGATCGTGGACAGAAGGTCTTCGGCAAGACCGGCAGCCAATAGCCCCATACAATGCGCGGTCGCAGGAGCGATTACGATAAGATCAGCCCAACGCGCGAGCTCAATATGGCCCATTGCGGCCTCAGCCGATTCGTCCCAGAGTTCCCCACAAACCCGGCGGCCGGACACCGCCTGGAAGGTTAGGGGCGAAACAAACGTTTCAGCGGCCCGAGTCATCACAACCTGAACCTGCGCGCCGCGATCCTTAAGCCTGCGAACGAGCTCCGGACTCTTGTAGGCGGCAATACCCCCCGTGACTCCTAGCAAAATCTTAGGGCCTGCGTTTGTGCTAATTTTAGCCATAGCTATCCTAATACCATTATGAAGCTTAGCCTTCCGACGGCACCTTTTCCAGCAACGACCGCCGTTTTTCGCGCTTTCTTAAACAGTTGTAGATTCTTCCCCCAGACCTGCTCCCAGCCTTAATTTCAATTTTCGAAGCGAACCGAGGTTTTCCATGGGAAGTCCAGAGCTGAGGGGTATTAACCTATCTGTTCCTCTCACGCAACCCCGCTTGATTCATTATGGCAAACTATTTGGAAACATTGCAGATCGCGCTGCCGTTTTGTTTGGGAAGGTGCTGAATTAATCTCTACGCCATAACGCAAAGCTCCCTAGTCCCGAAAAACTAAGCGGGGGGGGCTGGATATAGGCCGTGCTAGACGGTATAGTCCCCCGCCTTCTACTAGCTAGGCACAAGGCATAGAAATGTCCAGAGTCTGCCAAGTAACCGGAAAACGACCGATGTCGGGAAATAATGTTTCCCACGCGCTCAACAGAACGCGGCGGAGGTTCTTACCCAACCTTCATACGCAACGATTTTGGCTGGAGAACGAGAGAAAATTCGTAAAGCTTAAGGTCTCTCGGAAAGGCCTACGTATTATCGACAAGCTTGGCATCGAGCAAGTAGTCAAGAACCTGCGCGAACGCGGCGAGAAAATATAACTGGGACAAAAAAGATGAGAGAAAAAATTCGACTCATGTCTACAGCGGGAACCGGACATTACTACACTACGACGAAAAACCGTCGGCTCCACCCGGAAAAAATGGAAATAAAGAAGTACGACCCACGAATCCGAAAACATGTTGCATATAAAGAGACAAAGATAAAATAGCAACCACGTCACCCTTAATTCTTACTAAAACCGGAACCGGCTCCGGTAGCAACAGACAACCGAAAACACCCAATAGTGCCAGCGGAACTTTAATACCAATTGCTTCGGCACGCATACGTAAATCTCCGAGAGTGGTTAGCGGCTATTATCATTCGTGCTCGCCTACGGCAAAATCGGAACACTGTGAGACAACTCACAACCGTTTAGCGCTAGCGAGGAAAGTAGAGGGCGCGTAAGCTTGGACGATGCCCGAACTACCGGAAGTAGAAACTATACGACGCGGTTTAGAACCGCTACTGGTCGGGCAAACGATAACGGACGTAGTTGTTCGACAACCGCGGCTGCGTTGGTTAGTAGAGAGCTCGTTAGCTGAACAGGTTCAGATGCAATGTGTGCGTTCGGTGACTCGGCGCGGAAAATACTTGCTTATTACAACCGACGAGGGAACACTACTCATTCATCTAGGCATGTCCGGTAACTTGCGTTTCTTGCGCGAGCCGATAACACCATCCCGACACGATCACATCGATTTTATATTTACGTCTGGCGCACAGTTACGCTTCAACGACCCACGTCGATTCGGCAGCGTGCATTTTACAAATTCTCCGGCCAATCACTGGCTGATAAAAAATCTCGGCCCGGAACCTTTAGGAGATCAGTTTAGTGCTAACTATCTGTCGAGGGTATCGCACCAGCGACGGGTAGCAATCAAACAGTTTCTTATGAATAACCGTATCGTCGTCGGGATCGGAAATATCTACGCCAGTGAGGCATTGTTTCGGGCGGGTGTTCATCCAAAGCGTTCCGCTGGGAGGATCGCGAAACGACGCTTCGAGTTGCTCGTTGATGCTGTGCGCGCCGTGCTCAACGAAGCCATAGCAGCTGGAGGAACGACGCTTCGGAACTTCGTCGATGGAAACGGTACTCCTGGTTATTTCCAGCAGACGCTATCAGTCTATGGCCGAGCAAACGAATTCTGTACCGAGTGTGAAACCCCTATTAAACATTGCGTTATCGGACAACGGGCAACCTATTATTGCTCTCAGTGTCAGCGCTAAGCAGCCAATATCAGCGCAGACCGTATCTCGGCTCGCCGATTCCCCGAGGGTCAGACGCCGCTTCAACCTCACCGGTAGAAAAATCCCAGGTAACAGCTTGCATATTGCCGAAGCTACCACGAGCCTCTGTCACCGAGTGCCCGAGGCTCTCAAGCCTATTCACCTGCTCAAGTGTAAGCGCGTTACTTTCGTAACCAATACGGTCAGGAAAATATTGATGATGGATTCGCAACAAAGACACCATACTCTCTGCATCAGCACCGTCGATCCACTCCAGAGCAGCCAACAAAACCATCGTGATAATTCTACTACCCCCGGGAGTGCCAAGCACACCCATACCGTTTTCATCGATAAGTATCGTAGGCGTCATACTCGACAACATACGTTTTCCAGGTTCGATCGCGTTCGCCTCAGCACCTAACAGTTGGTAACCGTTCGCGACGCCAGGCTTAATCGAAAAATCGTCCATTTCATTATTTAACAAAACCCCAGTACCGGGTGACATATAACCGCTGCCATAAGAAAAGTTAATAGACTGGGTACCGGCAACTGCATTTCCCTCTGTGTCTAACACGGAAAAATGACTAGTTTGATCCCCGCCGCCGGTAGTTACCGGGAAAATTCCAGGTAGGTCGTCGCTTAGTGTCGCACGATCGATTCGTATACTCATACGCTGACCCGCCGCATAGAGAGGATGTAATAGACGCTGAAGAGGTACGTCAACGAAATCCGTATCGCCCAAATACTCACCCCGATCCCTATAGGCGCGTCGCATAGCTTCTGAGAGAAGATGCGTACGCATCACAGCATCAGCCTGTGCGAGATCATAACCGGAGAGAATATTGAGCATATTGATGAGCGCGACGCCGCCTGACGACGGCGGAGGTACGGAAATAATTGTTGCGCCCTGATATGTCCCGACTAGCGGCTCGCGCTCTACAACACGATAATTCGCGAGGTCCTTAAGTGTCCAAATACCACCTCCAGCCCGAACTCCATCGACAAGCTTTTCAGCAACGTGACCACGATAGAAGCCGTCAACCCCTTCGTTAGCCAAGGCCGTAAGCGTTGCCGCAAGGTCTAATTGACGCAGAATTCTTCCTTCTGCTAGCAATTCACCGCTGGGGTAGAACACCTCGCGTGCGGTTGGGTTCATCGATGTGCCGCGTCGCCTAAGCCCGTTGCTGAATAGCTCACTTACCTCAAAACCCTCGCTTGCGTAGCGAATCGCCGGTTGTAACGAATCGCTCAGTGGTAAACGGCCGTAGTGCTGCGCAAGATGCACGAGCACCGCTGGTAATCCGGGTATTCCGGCGGCTAATGGACCGTCCCGCGAGGCGCGCTGAATCGGATCGCCGTTCATATCAAGATACATATCTGCTTCGGCAGCGGAAGGAGCCACCTCACGACCATCGATCATCACTCTAAGGCCGTCCTCTTCCCGATGTAGCAGAAACAGACCTCCACCACCCAGTCCCGACCCAGCCGGTTCCACAACGCTGAGGGCAGCGCTTACCGCAACGGCAGCGTCGAAAGCGTTACCGCCTCTCTGCAGCGTATCTATCCCTGCCTGACTCGCAAGCGGGTGGGCGCTTGCTACAGCTGCTCTCTCCGGCATGATGCCGGCCGCCGATACGGCGGATCCAGCGCAAACCGACGCTATAGAAATTAACACCCGCTGATAAACGAGAAATCTCATTATCAATTGTCGAATTTGACCCTCAGGCCCTCGGCTACATTGGGGTGAACGAACGACGAAACATCTCCGCCAAGTTTAGCTATCTCGCGCACAAGACTGGAAGAGATGAAGGTAAAATTTTCTGTTGGTGTGAGAAATACTGTCTCCACCTGATCCGTTAAATGCCGGTTCATCGTCGCTAACTGAAACTCGTACTCGAAGTCCGATACAGCACGCAATCCACGAAGTATCCCACAAAGATCGTGTTCGCGGGCAAAGTCAACCGTCAAACCCTCATAACCAGTGACGGACACGGCTGGAATGCCATCGAACACCTCGCTTGAGAGCGCGATACGCTCCTCAAGCGAGAACAGTGGCGTCTTATCCGGGCTAGCAGCAATTGCGATTACGACCTCGTCGAAAAGCACGACCGCCCGTCGCACGAGATCCTCGTGACCCCGCGTAATCGGATCGAACGTCCCCGGATACATTACGCCAACGCTCATTACAATCGTCCCTATCTGTCCACAGGTATATTCTATCCTTGTCTAAGTATGTGCGTCATTTCGGCAACGCGAATAGACCGTAGTGAACTGTTCCAGCGCAACTCTCTTTTAAAACTTCCGCACCAATTAACCGCTTAGCCAGGCTATTGAGTTCGCATCTCGTCCCTGCCGAATTTGAGCGCTCAAAATAAACGCGCGCCTGTGGCGCAAGCCACCGAGAAAGTCTCTCAAGCAACGAGTTGAGTGGTTGGTGGTAAGGAGGATCGAGAAAGACAATATCGAAAGGCTTAGCGTCCGGCTGGTCAAGCAGCTTGATTACATCCTCACGGAAAACAGTTGCGTTTGCGTCCAGATCTTCTATTTGTTTCCTGAGATAGCTCACTAGTAACGGATCTTTCTCTACAAACACCGTCTCTCGCGCGCCACGCGACAACGCCTCAAGTCCTAGTGCTCCTGTACCTGCAAATAGATCGAGACAGCGCGCGTCACCCAAAGTCGGATTCAACCAATTGAATACGGTTTCGCGCACACGGTCGGGCGTTGGCCGGACCATCGTTCCGGACGGAATGGGAATACGTATACCACGCCAGTTACCCGCGATGATGCGCACGGTGTTCGGTCGGCTAGGCATGTGACAACTCTACCCTACCCGCGTTGAGACATCATTTACTGAGAGTATAATTCTGCATCTCAGGTCTATTTCCTACAAACTCCTTCATAGCCCTAGCTTATATGCTTCCAATAATGCCTAACTTTCGAAATAACGCTAGCGACGGATTTCTGCACAAACTAAAAGATCGCCTCAACTGGGGCAAAAGCCAGCTTCGCCAGGATCTTCGGGAACTCTTCGGTCGCAACATAATCGACGAAGCTGTTCTCGAGGAACTCGAAGCACGATTGTTGCAAGCCGACGTCGGAGTTAATGCTACGGCATGGCTTTTGTCTCAGCTGGAAACGAGTCGCGCTGCCACGGAAACTAGTCTGGATGGTGGTATGAAAATCATTGAACAGAGCGTAAAGGAATTACTAGGCGAAATCGAACAAGGCTTAACGATAGATGAAACCTCCAAACCCTTCGTTATTCTAGTAGTAGGCGTCAACGGTACAGGGAAAACCACCACCATCGGTAAGCTCGCCCGTTATTTCACCGATAAAAACTACTCCGTCGTGCTCGCTGCAGGAGACACCTTCCGCGCCGCCGCTGTTGAACAGCTTAACCAGTGGGGCAAGCGCACAAACGTGCCAGTTGTCGCACAGGCACAGGGAGCCGATCCTGCAGCCGTTATTTTCGATGCTCTGACATCGGCGCGCGCGAGAAGCATTGACGTCGTAATCGCGGACACGGCGGGACGACTACACACGTCCAAAGACCTGATGGAAGAACTAAAAAAGATTAAGCGCGTCATGGAAAAAATCGATCCCGGTATTCCGCAAGAAACCCTGCTCGTTCTCGATGCGAGTCAGGGCCAGAACGCTCTCGTACAGGCCAAACAGTTCCACAAAACTTTAGAACTAACTGGTCTAGTCGTAACTAAGCTAGATGGCACCGCGAAAGGCGGTATATTGCTAGCGATTGCTCGCGAACTCGGCTTGGCTGTTCGATTCATTGGGACCGGCGAAGGCGCAGCTGATCTCGAACCATTCAACGCCCAAGATTATACGGAAGCGCTACTGGGGGAGACAGCGAAATGATTCGCTTTGAGGGGGTCTACAAACGTTATCCTAATGGTCGCGACGCACTGGCAAACGTGAGCTTTGGTATTGAACAGGGAGAAATGGTTTTCCTAACGGGACCTTCTGGAGCGGGTAAAAGTACGCTGCTAAAGCTAATTGCGCTCATCGAGCGACCGAGCCGCGGAACCGTGCTTGTAGGCAAAAAAAATACGTCCCGTGTTAAACGTAGGCAAATCCCCCAGTTTCGTCGCCAGCTCGGCATCGTTTTCCAGGACCATAAATTACTTACCGATCGAACGGTATTCGACAACGTTGCCCTACCACTTGTGATTGGAGCATTACGAAGGCGCGAGATAGGGCGGCGCGTTCGCGCAGCGCTCGATCAGGTTGGACTATTGGGCTACGAGAATCATGCGCCCCAAGCATTATCTGCTGGCGAGCAGCAGCGGGTCGGTATCGCACGTGCTATAGCAAGCCGACCGGACCTTGTCATTGCTGACGAGCCAACTGGAAACCTTGATCCCAAACTCTCTCGGGAAACTCTCGGTTTGTTCGAACGTTTTAACGAAGTCGGAGTAACAGTTCTTATCGCAACCCATGATCTGCAGCTGATCGATGAAAGGAAACAGCGGATACTGAAACTGGACGGCGGGAAAATTGTTGCTGAAGCAGCACCTTGATACAGAAATGATTCATCAGTTCAAACATTACCTAGCGTTGCACATACAAAACCTGCTGGGTGCCATTGGACAGATTGCGCAACAACCTCTAGGCAGTCTCATGACTATTTTTGTAATAGCGATCGCGCTGGCGCTCCCAGCCAGCCTGAGGGTTATTACGAATAATATTCAAATCCTCAGCGGCTCCTGGGAAGGCGCGATCGACTTCACCGTCTATCTCAAAATGGACGTCGCGGCTGAGCAGGTTGCTGTCATCAGCCGCGAGATACAGTCACGAAATGATGTTGAGCAAGCCGTTATTGTCTATCGCAGCGACGCACTCGCTGAATTCCGTACTTACTCAGGCTTCGGCGAAGCCCTGGACGCCCTAGAGGATAATCCACTACCGCACTCGCTCGTCGTTCGGCCTCGCAGCGGGAACACCATCGATGTCCAGGCACTGGCTGACGCATTGGAGGAACTGCCAGAAACTGAATTTGTGCAGTTGGATACGTTGTGGGTAGAACGGCTAAATGCCATCGTCGTGGTAGCTACACGAATCATCGATATTGCAACTCTGCTACTGAGCCTTGCCGTCGTACTTATCATTGGGAATACTATCCGCCTCGAGATTGATAGCCGCCGCGATGAAATACAGGTTGTGAAGTTAGTCGGTGGCAGCGATGGATTCATCCGTCGCCCCTTCCTCTATCTTGGATTATTCTATGGCTTTGCCGGCGCTATCGTCGCAGCTGTTACAGTCGCAATCGGCCTCGGCCTAATCACATCACCGACACGCTCGCTCGCAGAATTATATGGCTCGAGCTTCAACCTCACCGGCCTGACCCGGCTACAAACTTTCCTATTACTCATCGGCGGCGCCAGCTTAGGCTGGGCAGGGGCCGGAATTGCGGCAGCACGCCATCTCCAGGCGATCGAACCAACTTAAGGAACTGTTATTAATAGGTTTTTTATTTTTCGCTGAGGGGTTAACCAAACTTTAGCACTCTAGTCTTAGGAGTGCTAAAATAGGCCTTTGCTGAGGAGACCAGTAATCGTGACAAAGGCAGTAGCCCTTAGAGACAATCTGCTTCCGCTAAACGGGCCAATTGGCAGCCTGGACCAGTATATGGCCGCGGCTTCCGCTATCCCAGCCCTGACTGCGGAGGAAGAGTACGAACTCGCTACACGCCTGAGAGGAAACAACGATTTGGACGCCGCGCAGAAACTCGTCATCTCGCATCTTCGATTCGTCGCCCATATCGCCCGAAGCTATAGAGGCTACGGTCTACCTATCAGCGATCTAATTCAGGAAGGTAATGTCGGCCTAATGAAGGCCGTCAAGCGCTTCGACCCAGATGTAGGCGTTAGGTTAGTATCGTTCGCTGTACATTGGATTCGTGCCGAAATCCACGAATACGTGCTAAAAAACTGGCGCCTCGTCAAGGTTGCAACGACCAAAGCGCAGAGAAAGCTATTTTTCAACCTGCGTAAGACGAAGAAACATCTAGGATGGCTCTCCAAGGACGAAGCCGAGGCTATTGCCAACGACCTCGGCGTTAGTACGCGTGAAGTAACCGAGATGGAGAAGCGTCTATCAGGACGAGATATCTCTTTCGATCCTGCTCCGGCGGAGGACGAAGAATATACCCCGATGGCTTATCTACCGAGTCCCGACAGCGATCCTGCCGAGCTTGCGGAACAGAACGACTGGCATACCGATTCACATAGCCGGCTCACTCAAGCGCTTAAAGAACTTGATGACCGCAGTCGTGACATCATAGCGCGGCGCTGGTTAGCAGAAAAGAAAGCAACGCTTCACGAGCTCGCCGCCGAGTATTCAGTATCCGCTGAGCGTATTCGTCAAATTGAGGCGAATGCGATATTGAAGCTCAAAGGTTTCATGGTCACCTAAACAACACAGACTGATCCTAACTCAGGGAACGCGCTCCAAACTTTTCGTTTTGGTTTCCTTGAGGGCGTCATCTAGTACTAGGTTAAATTCTCGAACCGCTAGCTACCAACGGGAAATCGCGAATAAATCGGCTACGTCTTCCTTGCCGGTTATTTTCAGCATGGCGCACCAGAATCCGGTTGTATAGAGATTCCTACCATCAGAATGCTACCCTTAGCTATAGTTTTGTAATAGGTGAACCACCAGAATATTACAAAAGCGGTTTCCATTACAGGCGCACCGTAGGTGTCTAGAGACACTGAACGTCTGCTGTATTAGACACGTAGTAATATTGCAAAGATTGGGTTTCTGACCATGGACTCCAGAAAATTGATTGCTATCGTAGAAGATGAGGCTGCGATTCGAGAAAACTACGCAGCAGCATTAAGACACAATGGCTATCGTGTTAAAGGCTACTCGAACAGGCGGGAAGCGCTCGACTCATTTGGTCAACGGCTCCCAGATCTCGTAATCATCGACATCAACCTCGGCGATGAAGTTGAAGGTGGATTCGAACTCTGCCGCGAATTACGGGCACGTGCTTCTCAGCTACCAATCATATTTCTTACGGCACGCGAGAGTGAATTAGATGAAGTCTCAGGACTGCGCCTCGGAGCCGACGACTATCTAACGAAGCGCATAAGTCTTGACCATATGCTCGTAAGAGTCACAGCACTACTACGCCGGGTAGAAGCACTTACACAAATGCCCGACGAACCTAAACTTCTAAAGAAGGGACAATTGATAATTGACCTTGAGCGGATGAGCGTCTCTTGGAAAGGGATTCCCATCTCCCTCACATTGACCGAATTATGGGTCTTACATGCACTAGCCCGCCGTCCCGGACACTTGAAGACCCGTCAACAGCTCATGGATGCTGCCGAGGTCGTTGTTGACGAGAACACGGTGACATCATGGATCAAGCGTATCCGCGATAAGTTTAAGGCGGTCGATCCGGAAACGGATTGGAAAAACGGCGTTCTCGTCGGCGAGCACGGTTCTGGCTACCGCTGGTATCAGGAAAAAATAGACTAGCTGTTACTACGATGTCACTTCGTGTTCAACTCTTCGCTGTCGGGCTACTGGCCCTCGCCATTCCATGGGCCGGTTATCGCTATGTTCAGGGACTGGAGGGGACCCTACGGAACGGGCTAGAACAATCGATGCTTGCAAGCGCGAATACAATGGCAGCTGCATTGGAACTACAGCCATTACCGAGCACCGATTCAGCGAATTCTTTTAACGACACTGTCTATGCGACTCCCCTGAATAACGCACCTGATCTCGACGGTTACATCAACGATTGGGGCGCTACAACAGACACCGGACGCCCCATAGGCGCCGCGACGGAATATTGGGCCGGGCTACTTCAACGCACTGTCTATCTGTTTATTAGCGTGACCGATGAAGATCTAATCTATCAGCGTTCCCCAACAGACAGACCATACGGAGATCGTA
The DNA here is from genome assembly GCA_045561055.1 of Candidatus Rariloculaceae bacterium. Classification (GTDB taxonomy): domain Bacteria; phylum Pseudomonadota; class Gammaproteobacteria; order Steroidobacterales; family Rariloculaceae; genus SMWC01. Next base: position 23,112 of record JBJKYL010000010.1, read on the forward strand.
TTGTGCTAAATACCGGCAATCAGAACGGCTGGCTATTATTCCACCGCTCCGGACCAGGCGGCGTTCGCGCTCAGTACAGTAGACCGCCGCTGTTCGCGCCAACTGCTGAGTTCGAGGATAGGGTAAGTGGCTATTGGCGCGAGACGTCGATGGGTTATGACGTTGAGCTCCGTCTACCCTTGGATTTCATACACGGGCGTTTAGGAATTAAGGTCGTTGATGTAGATCAAGGAACAGATAGAGCCGATCCCGAGGTTTCCTGGGAAAACTCATGGGCGACAGGAGGCAATCTTGCTTCGGGGGCATTCGTGTCTCGTCCTCAATATTTGGACTCTATCGGAAAGCAATTCGTTCAGCCAGGAACACGAATGCGAATCGTCGATGCCCAGGGCTGGGTCATGTTCGACGGCGGGGAAATCGATCCTCTTAGCAACCCTTTCGCGCCGTACTCAATCAGTTTTGCTGAACAATTCTACCGCCTCATCCTAGCACATGGAGACACGCCATATCAGGAACTCGAAAGTCCGCCCGGCCGACTGGCAGACCCAACGTTACGAGCAGCACTAAGCGGTGAGTCGGTCGCAACCTGGTACACACGCGGGACCGATGCCAGCGCCGTAGTCGTGGCCGCAACACCTATTCGCGGCGAAGGAGAAGTACGTGGAGGAGTGATTCTGGAACAGGGTAGCGACTCTATCTTAACGCTCACGAATGAAGCTCTCGTCCGGCTTATGAGTTCTACGCTGATTGCGAGCCTGTTAGTCGCCGTGGGATTACTTAGCTACGCGACATTATTATCCTATCGCGTACGGAAACTTGCCCGTGCTGCTGATACCGCGCTAAGCCCAGAAGGGAAGATCGATCCTACATTGCCGGGTCGGCGGGCGGGCGATGAAATCGGCGATCTCGCCCGCAGCTTCACAGACCTTCTGAATCGTTTACGCGATTACACCGACTATCTCACAACGCTGAAAGCCAAACTTGCACATGAACTGCGTACTCCTCTGGCCGTCGTCTCTACATCCTTGGATAACCTAGAACGCGTGCCTCACGAGAGCAATTTATCTCCCTATCTGCTGCGGCTCAGAGAAGGCTCAGACCGCCTCGATGCCATACTCGGCGCTATGAGCGAAGCCACACTCATTGAGCAAGCGATCGCAGAAACCAAACCAGAAATATTCTCTGTTGATAAAGTCATAGAGAGCTGCGTTACAGCCTATCGCGATATTTACAACGATCGGCAATTCGACCTAGATCCGAGAGCACCGGATTCGTCGGCAATAGGCTCAGCCGACCTAATCGCACAGATGCTCGACAAACTTATCGACAACGCCGTTAGCTTCAGCCAACCAGGAAGCACTATTTCAGTAGCTCTTAACCATACCGATAGGGATATCATCATCAGGGTGTCGAACACCGGCCCACTTTTACCGGAATCAATGCGAAATGAGTTATTCGGTTCGCTTGTGTCGATAAGGGATAAAAGCGGCGAGTCCCAGCATCTCGGCCTCGGTCTCTATATTGTCCAGCTGATTGTAGATTTTCATCGCGGTCGCGTAAAAGCAGAGGATTTAGCTGATAACAGCGGCGTCTGTTTTGAGATTGATCTACCGAGAAGCCGGGAGTAAGCAAGTAATTCCCGTCCCAGACAAACCACAATAGCCACCAGGATTCTTGGCGAGGTACTGCTGGTGGTAGGACTCCGCATAATAGAGTTGCTTGACGGCAACTATCTCCGTCGTAATTCCGGCGAATCCCGCCACGTTAAGTTGCTCCTGATATGCATCGCGGCTGATTGTCGCAACTCCTTGCTGTCTAGCTCCGTTGGTGTAGATCGCGGAGCGATATTGGGTCCCTACATCGTTACCCTGCGCCATACCTTGAGTGGGATCGTGAGACTCCCAAAATAGTTTCAGTAACTGCCCGAAACTTACGGTCGCTGGCTCGAAGACGACAAGCACTACCTCCGCATGCCCCGTAAGACCACTGCAAACCTCTTCGTAGGTTGGGTTAGGAGTCATCCCCCCCGCATAACCGACAGCCGTCGTGTAGACACCGGGAATATCCCAGAACAACCGCTCAGCACCCCAAAAACAGCCCAGCGCAAACAGAGCCTGCTCACACTCAGACGGAAATGGTGGTTTTATGGATAACCCACTAACGTAGTGCGTACCGTCAACTACCAGCGGCTTATCACGCCCCGGCAGAGTTTCACCGCTTTTAACAAATCCATGCTGTTCGGAATGTAACAGGTTCATGCTACATATCATCTAATCAACCCGTGACTATTCCCATACTCAGTCCTGGGGCCGGCAGATCCGTAACGCCCATCAGATACTGGTCGATCGAACGCGCGGCCCCGCGGCCTTCGTTAATTGCCCAAACGACCAAAGACTGACCTCGGCGGCAATCTCCTGCAGCGAATATTCCGTCAACCGACGTTTTGAAATCACCATGCTCCGCTCGGAAGTTCGAACATTTATCAAAGGCAACCCCTAGCGACTCGCCCAGATAAGATTCTGGACCAAGAAACCCCATCGCCAGGAGCACGAGATCTGCCTGCCATTGTTGCCCGGAACCCTCTACATCAATCATCTCTAGCTTGCCATTCATGCGCTGCCAATCGACACGGCTAGCCTTAAGCCCCTCAACATAATCCTTTTCATCCTTCAGAAATTCCCGGGTCACGATACCGTAACTCCGCGGATCCGTACCAAACTTGGCGATCGCCTCCTCGTGCGCATAATCTGTGCGCATAATTACAGGCCACATAGGCCAAGGATTGTCGACCGCCCGATCACTTGGGGGCTCGCCCAGTAACTCTAGGTTAATTAGGTTACGACAACCATGGCGCAGCGCCGTACCAATGCAGTCGGCCCCGGTATCACCACCACCGATAACGATGACATTTTTATCCTTCGCATTAATATATTTACCGTCTTCAAGGTTGCTGTTTAACAAACTCTTCGTATTGGCAGTCAAAAAGTCCATGGCGAAGTGAATTCCACCTAGCTCCCGGCCTGGAATTGGCAGATCCCGCGGCCGCGTCGCTCCTAGAGCCAACAACAGCGCATCGTGATCCCTCTGCAAACTACGCGCTTCAACATTCTGTCCCACATCCGCGCTAGTCAAAAAGTTCACCCCGGCTTCACGCATAAGATCGACGCGACGATCGACTACCCCCTTGTCGAGCTTCATATTTGGAATACCGTACATCAATAACCCGCCGATACGGTCTTCTCGCTCATAAACCGTGACTTCATGACCAGCACGATTCAGCTGGTCAGCCGCGGCCAGTCCCGCTGGCCCAGAACCAACGATAGCTACGGTCTTACCGGTCCTAACACTCGGTCTTTCGTGTTTAACCCAGCCTTCCGCGAATCCCCGGTCGATTATTGTGTTCTCGATGTCCTTGATCGTAACTGCTGGATCCGTGATGCCAAGTACACACGCCCCTTCACACGGGGCTGGACAGGTCCTTCCCGTGAATTCAGGAAAATTATTCGTATCATGTAGCCGATCTAAAGCCTCGCGCCAACGGCCCTGATACACAAGATCGTTCCACTCGGGAATCAAATTATCGATAGGGCATCCTGTTTCCGACTGACAGAACGGCACGCCACAATCCATACAACGGGCACCCTGTCGTTTAAGATTGTCCCGATCAGGCTCCGTGAAAATTTCGTTAAAATCCGTCTGGCGCTCTATCGCGTCCCGATAGGGGACATTCTTCTTTCGATACTCCATGAAACCTGTGACTTTGCCCATATCCGCGCCTCAGGTGCTCAGCACCGAAAAATTTCCCGTCTGCCCGTCATCTGCGGTGGCTTCCATCTCTTCATCGTGCTTCTTCCGGTCTGCGAGAACTCTTTTGTAGTCTGTTGGCATAACCTTTATGAATTGGCTGAGGACATCCGGCCAAGCATCCAGAACACGTTCTGCCTGCCTTGAGTCTGTGTACTCTTTGTGCAGTTCAACGAGCTCTCGCAGTTCCGCAGCGTCTTCTTCGGCATCTATTAGATCCAGATCAACGGTAGCGCGGTTACACTTAGATTCAAAGTCACCATGCTCATCCCAAATATAGGCGATGCCGCCTGACATACCGGCAGCAAAGTTACGTCCCGTCGACCCCAATATTACGGCGCGCCCACCAGTCATGTATTCACACGCGTGATCACCAACGCCCTCTACAACGGCTCGGGCACCACTATTGCGAACGCAGAAGCGCTCTGCGGCTAGGCCTCTGAAAAACGCGCGGCCTCCCGTGGCACCATACAACGCCACGTTACCGATCAATACATTCTCCTCGGCAACAAAAGTACTTTCGCGCGGCGGATACACGATAAGTCGTCCGCCTGACAGCCCCTTACCGACATAGTCGTTGCTATCGCCCTCCAACTCGAGGGTAATCCCTTTGGCCAGGAACGCACCAAAGCTCTGTCCCGCCGAACCGTTAAACTTAACGTGAATCGTGTCAACGGGAAGTGACCGCTCACCCCAAAGCTTTACGACGTTGTGGCTGAGCATCGTACCTACCGCGCGATTGGTGTTGACGATTGGAAGCTCTAAACGGATTTTCTTGCCGTGATGTATCGCATTGCGGGACATTTCTATAAGTTTGTTGTCGAGCGCCAGCTCCAGCCCGTGATCTTGTTTTGTCGTGCAGTAAACGTCTTCGTCTTCGCTCGTCTTCATCGCCGGGATTAGGATAGGCTCCAGATCCAGTCCGTCCGCCTTCCAATGATCGATCGCCGCACGGGTCTCGAGGACGTCGGTTCGCCCTATCAACTCCGCGATTGACCGAAACCCAAGCTCGGCCATAATCACCCGCGCTTCCTCGGCAACCATGAACAGATAATTCACGACATGCTCGGGCTCACCGGCGAATTTTTTCCTTAGAACGCGATCCTGAGTCGCTATACCAACTGGGCAGGTATTGAGATGGCACTTTCGCATCATTATGCACCCTAGCGCGATAAGCGGACCCGTAGAAAACCCCATTTCCTCTGCACCGAGCAACGCTCCGATGATGACGTCCCTACCCGTCTTAAATCCGCCGTCAGTCTGCAAGACAACTCGGTTACGCAAATTGTTCATGACGAGTGTCTGGTGGGTCTCCGCAATACCCAACTCCCAGGGCAGACCAGCATGCTTGATACTTGTAAGTGGAGAAGCGCCGGTTCCACCGCTGTCGCCAGAAATAAGAATGTGATCTGCATGAGCTTTCGCGACACCAGCGGCAATGGTTCCAACACCAACCTCGGACACAAGTTTGACACTTACACGAGCATCGGGGTTCGAGTTCTTTAAATCGTGTATCAACTGCGCGAGATCCTCGATCGAGTAAATATCGTGATGCGGCGGTGGACTGATAAGACCCACCCCCGGAGTCGAGTAGCGGATACGCGCGATAATCTCGTCTACCTTACGACCGGGTAACTCTCCACCCTCTCCCGGCTTCGCGCCCTGAGCCATTTTGATCTGCAACTCGTCAGCATTCGTCAAGTACCAGATAGTGACGCCAAACCTCCCCGACGCTACCTGCTTTATTGCAGAACGGCGCGAGTCCCCAGACGGCAGCGTTTTGAAACGCTCCGGATCTTCGCCGCCTTCACCGGTGTTACTACGACCGCCAACCCGATTCATAGCGACGGCTAGAGACTCATGCGATTCAGCAGATATTGAGCCGAAGCTCATTGCACCGGTACAGAAGCGTTTGACAATTTCGCTGGCTGGCTCAACTTCGTCCAGCGGAATAGGGGGCCCTGCGACTCCACTCTTAAAACGTAACAGTCCTCTAAGCGTACAGTTCGCTAGAGCATCATCGTTTGCTATCGTCGCGAACTCTCGGTAAGCGTCCCTATCATCGTTGCGCGCTGCGGTCTGTAAGGACGCAATGACGGACGGATCCCAAGCGTGTCGCTCACCTGTACTACGCCAGTGGAACTCCCCCGGGTTTGGCAACGCCTTGGACTTTGCAGCCTCTCGGTCACCATAGCCGAGCCGGTGCCTCCTCAACGCTTCCTCTTCCAATACCGAGAAATGAACTCCTTGCAAACGGCTGGCGGTCCCCGCAAAACAGCGATCCACTATATCCTCGGCTAGCCCTAACGCCTCGAAGATCTGCGCGCCTTTGTACGACTGCAAAGTGGAGATGCCCATCTTAGCCATGACTTTGAGCATGCCCTTAGCAACACCCTTACGATAAGCAGAAACGACACTAGCGTCGTCTGGGTGGGTCCCTGAATCGAGCAACCCCTCCCGCCGTGCCTTCCACAAGGCTTCGAAAGCGAGATAAGGGTTAATCGCGTCGGCACCATAGCCGATTAATAGGCAGTGATGATGTACTTCGCGTGCCTCCCCCGTCTCGACGACGATACCAATGCGGGTCCGTCTCGCCTGGCGCACGAGATGATGATGAACAGCACCGCAAGCAGCAAGGGCACTGAGCGGAACGCGTCCCTCATCGATAGCACGGTCAGACAACACAACGAAACTATATCCGTCGTCTAACGCCTGCTCAGCCTCCTCGCAAATCCGGTCTAGCGCGGACACATACGCCCCCTCCATATTATCCCGCGCGAAAGTGATGTCGATTGTTTTAGCCGTCATCCCATGGTGATCCATGGTTTTAATCGCCGCGGTCTCCTCGTTCGTGAGAATCGGATGACGCAGCCGGACCCGATGGCAATGCTCCTCAGAGGTCGCCAGAAGATTTCTTTCAGGTCCGATATAACATTCCAACGACATAATGATTTCTTCGCGAATGGAATCGATTGGAGGATTTGTAACCTGTGCGAACAGTTGTTTGAAATAGTCGTAAAGCATCCGCGGCTGATCGCTCAAGCACGCTAACGCCGAATCGTTACCCATTGAACCGACGGGATCTCGCAACTGCTCGATCAGCGGTTGCAACATGAAACGCATCGTCTCGACCGTATAGCCGAACGCGCGCATACGCGGAACGAGCGTATCTTCATTCCCTTTGGCAACTCTTCTTCCCGACTTAAGATCGCTAAGTCTGACCCGCTGCGATTGCAACCACTTCTGGAACGGCAAACGGCTAGCGAAATCGTTCTTTAGTTCATCATCAGGAATTAGACGGCCTTCATCGAAGTCGATCAGGAACATCCGTCCGGGCTCGAGACGTCCCTTGTATTTTATGATGGCAGGATCTAACGGCAGCACACCGACTTCGCTGGCCATCACAACCCGATCGTCATGGGTCAGGTAATAACGGCTTGGCCGCAACCCGTTACGGTCAAGAATCGCGCCTATGTACTTACCATCTGTAAAAGCGATCGACGCAGGGCCATCCCAGGGTTCCATCACACAAGAAAGATATTCGTAGAAAGCCCGCTTGTTGTCGGGCATACACTCGTTCTTCTGCCAAGCTTCAGGAACCATCATCATGATCGACTCCTGAAGGGTTCGCCCAGTCATCAGCAAGAACTCCAGGGCGTTATCAAACGCGCCTGAATCCGAGACATCGGGCTCTATTACCGGAAATACATCCTTCAGAGAATCACCGAACAGATCCGTTTTTGCAACACCCTCTCTCGCGCTCATCCAGTTTACGTTTCCACGTAGAGTATTTATCTCACCGTTATGCGACATGAAGCGATTCGGCTGTGCCCGATCCCAACTCGGAAAGGTGTTCGTAGAGAACCGAGAGTGCACCATCGCAAGATGCGAAGTGTAGTCCCGAGCCGCAAGATCCGGGAAGAATGTCATGAGCTGACCTGGCGTCAGCATACCCTTATATATGATGACTTTCGTCGATAGGCTGCAGACGTAGAATAACTCCTCTTGCTCTAACGCCAGGGGACCCCTGAGCTCGTTACCGGCTCGCTTACGGATCAAGTAGAGTTTTCTCTCAAAGTCATCGCCAGCAAAATCCTCCCCAGCGGCGACAAATACCTGCTCAATGTGTGGGGCAGCTTCACGAGCGGTAAGTCCCAGATTCGCCCCGTCCGGATCGGTCGGCACAACACGCCAACCGACAAGGCGTTGCCCTTCCGCCTCGCAGAGGTTCTTGATCGTATCTTTACAACGCTCACGCTCCGCTACAGATTTCGGAAGAAACACTAATCCCGCCGCAAACTTCCCTGGCTCCGGGAGTTCGGTGCCGAGAGTTTCATTTGCGACTCTTGTCAGAAACGTGTGCGGCAACGCTGTTAAGATCCCTGCACCGTCACCCGAATTTGCCTCAGCTCCACGCGCACCACGATGATCCATTCGGCACAGCAGATGATCAGCGTCCCGAATGATCTGGTGGCTCGCTTGGCCCTTAACGTGCGCGACAAAACCAACGCCACAACTATCGCGCTCAAGAGCTGGGTCATATAGACCCCTAGCGGCAGGCAGCCTCCGACGCTTTCCCGTTATCATGGACTCACTTCCTCGATATTGAGAGTCATGGCTCTCCCTGGGCGAAGCTAGCGCTCCGCGCTCCATTATCGTCCTTGCAGGGCTTGTAGGCAGCGTCGCGCCTCTATCAGGCCGGCCACCGAAATCTATAGGCCACGGGTTCGCCTCTCTTATGGTTCAGTTTGGCTATTACCCGAAGCCTATATGATATGGAGTCAGCTAGGGTTACGTCAAATCTAGATTGCAGCGTAGTATTTATTACCAGTAAAAAAATCAATTACTTACTCATTTTAGCCCGTTATCTTCACCCACCCGGCTGATTACGCTGAAAAGCTTCAATCAGATATTGTTCTCGTATCAAGAAACTAATCAACTTTGAATTTCGTAGGCAAATTCTTTAGGGAATACTGATTTTTTAGGTCCTTTCGAGGGACATGAAGATATTATTCATTTACACCATCATTAGTTCCTCAAAACTAGCGCCCAGAAGCCGCTAATGCGATCAGGAGTAGTTTATAAATAAGAACCCAGCTTGGCCGCCGGTCGAAGAGCCTAGTTCTATCGACCGGCAAAAGGTGACAGTATCGGAATAGGGCGCACCTTCGCCGCGGATGGTGGCCGCGTGCTTGGATCGCTCGTGAAACTACTGCACGAAAAGGGTTCCGGCCGCAGTCTAATATCTGTCTGCACAACTGGCGGAATGGGGGGTTACGGCGACCCTCGAATCGCCTTAATATTAAACTTAGGAATGACCCAATGACCGAACTTGACACCCTACTCGTAACCCTGAACAGCATTTTATGGCACGATTCGGTGCTGTTGATTCTGCTGGGAACGGGCGTCGTCTTCACGTTCTGGAGCGGATTTAGCCAATACAGAGCCCTAACTCACGGTGTACGTGTTTTACGAGGAACCTACGACGACCCTAACGACCCAGGCGCGATCAACCACTTCCAAGCGCTCTCCGCCGCACTCTCCGCGACTGTGGGGCTCGGCAATATTGGCGGCGTCGCATTAGCGATTTCTCTCGGTGGCCCGGGCGCCGTGTTTTGGATGTGGGTGGTTGGGCTGTTCGGCATGGCAATAAAACTCACCGAAGTCACTCTCTCCATGCTCTACCGCAATACGGACGATCCTGACAATCCGCGCGGCGGCCCAATGTGGGTGGTCAGCATCGGTCTTGCGTGTGTTAGCCCCAGACTCGCCCCGCTCGGTAAATTCATCGGCGCCGTATTCTGTATCACCTTACTCGTCTCAACCATCACGGGGGGCAACATGTTCCAGGCGTGGAATGTTGGCGAGATAACAGAGGAATATTTTGGCATCCCCAGTATTGCTGCGGGTATCGTCCTCGCGGTTCTCGTTGGTATGGTAATAATCGGGGGCATTAAGCGAATCGGTGCGGTGGCCGGTCGGCTGGTGCCCATCATGGTTGCGCTTTATCTACTCGCCGGAACCTACGTATTGATCGTCAATGCCGGGCAAATCCCGGCCATGTTCCTTTTAATTTTCCAGGCTGCGTTCTCGCCACAGGAATTCAGTGGTGCGTTTATCGGCGGTACCGCCGGTTATGCTTTCTTGTTCGGCATGAAAAGAGCACTGTTTTCCAACGAGGCGGGCCAAGGCTCGTCGCCGATCGCGCACTCCGCAGCGAAGACCGATGAACCAGTGCGCGAGGCACTCGTGGCTGGACTTGAACCGTTTATCGACACGCTAATCGTCTGCACCTTCACGGCACTCGTCATTCTCTCCACGGGAATATGGAATCGCGCACCCGAAGCAAGCTTCATGACACCGCCAGCAGTTCTTTCCGTCGGCGCGGACGAGTGGAGCCTAGAAACCACGGCCATACCACAACGTGACACAAACCAGTGGCGTAGCGGCGACGACATTTTTATCGTCATGCGCGCCGATCCAAATCAACAATCCGGCAATAATCTTCATCGCCTGAGCGGCACGATCATTGAACAGAATGGCACGCTCATGATTGACTGGTCAACGATGACCAGCGTCGCAAGACCGCAGCTAGAGGATCTCGGAATCTATGCCACGTATATCGGCGCAACATTAACGGCGAAGGCGTTTGACTCCGTTAAACCAGGGCTTGGGAAGTGGCTAGTCACGCTGGCTGTCTGGCTATTCGCAATTTCAACTATGATCTCCTGGAGCTACTACGGCGAACAAGGCATTGTTTATCTATTCGGCGAGCGCATGGTATTGATCTACAAGTTTATCTACTGTGCGCTAATCGTCGTGGCGACCTGGGGATTTATAGAGACTGACGCAGATTTAGACAACCTCACCGGGGTAGGAACCGGAGTGATGTTGTTTGCGAACGTTCCTATTATATGGCTGTTTGGCCGCCAGGCCATGCGCGCGTATCACAACTATATAGAGCGCTTGAAGTCAGGAAAGGTGGGACCGGATAACCCGCCACCATCTCTCGACGATTTAATCAACAACCGCGGCTCAAAATAATTTACCGACTTCATATTTCAGCATCACCCAACGAGACGCAAAAGCGCACCTTAGTCCAAGCGTCATAGCCACCGAGGCTGATCGGCGTGATGTGGTTCCGAGTCAATTCTGACGTACGGAATTTCTGCGCACAGTACATACATAGATTAGCGTCACGTTTAAATAATGTCCTATTATTCAGCGGGGGAATGTAGCGACCGCAGTTACGTTCAAGCGTAAGTGTATCGCCGTGGGTTGCGATAATAGAGCTTACTTTGACTGTGCCGCGTAACCCAGTAAGTGCGTTACAGCCACCACGAATCTCGTAGATCATGGATCCGCAGGTGTACGCAACTTGTTCGGTATGATAAAGCCGAACTGCGTCACGGTAATCTATCCACTCCAGAGGCATGCCTGCGACATCAGTTCGCAACACCTCTTGAGTAGCGGGATATAGCTTCATGCTGCCCCCCGCCGATGTAATATTCAGCAATGGCAGATGTTACCGGGACGGCGAAAATATTCAACGGGAACGTCGTAAAATGACAACAACTCTGGATAGAGAAATTTGAACCCGATAACTGGCTCTAAAGTCCCTTCAAAACCGCATCCAGGCTCTCCTTAGCGTCACCGAACAACATGCGTGTGTTGTCTTTGAAAAATAGCGGGTTCTGAACGCCCGCATAACCAGTTGCCATGCTCCGCTTCAGCACAATCGTTGTGCCACCCTTCCAAACCTCAAGGACAGGCATTCCTGCAATCGGACTATCTGGTTCATCCTGTGCCGAAGGGTTTACGATGTCGTTCGCACCGATAATCACAGAGACATCGGTATCCGGAAAATCGTCGTTAATCTCATCCATTTCAAAGACGATGTCGTAGGGAACACGAGCTTCGGCAAGAAGAACATTCATATGCCCCGGCATCCGTCCGGCCACCGGATGGATGCCAAAACTAACGTTGACGCCTTTCTCCCTTAGTACTCGCGTAATTTCGTAGACGACGTGCTGCGCTTGAGCAACAGCCATACCGTATCCTGGAATGATCATAACTTTTTTCGCGTTCGCCAGCAGCGACGCTGTCTCAGTCGTGTCGACGGAAACAACTTCACCCTGATCGGCCGAGTTCCCCGCACTCGTACCCGAAGACGTCCCGAAGCCACCAGCTATCACTGAAATAAACTTACGGTTCATAGCGCGACACATGATGTAACTTAGGATCGCTCCACTACTCCCCACCAGCGCGCCCGTAACAATCAAAAGATCGTTGCTAAGCATGAATCCGGTTGCCGCTGCAGCCCATCCCGAATAGCTGTTGAGCATCGAGACGACTACCGGCATATCTGCGCCGCCAATCGCCATCACCATGTGAATGCCAAACAGTAGCGCAACACCGGTAATAATTAGCAACGGCACAAGCGTATCGCCTCCCGCAGCCGACGCGATGACGAACTCGCGGCAATACCAAAACGAGACCAGCAACAGCCCAAGATTCATCCAGTGACGGCCCGGTAGCGTTACAGGACTTCCACTAATTCGGCCGCTTAGCTTGCCGAATGCGATAACCGAGCCTGAAAAAGTTACCGCGCCGATCAATATGCCAAGGTAAGTCTCGATATCGTGAATCGTCAACTCGACGCCAGTAAAGTGAATCGCCGGGTCCATGGTGTTAGCAAAACCAACCAGCACGGCGGCTAACCCCACGAGGCTGTGCAGAATCGCGACAAGTTCTGGCATCTGGGTCATCTGTACTCTTCGCGCGAGCAGAAGGCCGATCAGACCGCCGATCACGATGCACGTAACCAAAACTCCGAAGTTCTGGGTTACGACGCCGAATACCGTCGCGAGTAGCGCGATACTCATACCAATAATGCCGTAAAGATTGCCGCGACGAGCCGTTTCGGGGTTACTTAACCCCCCGAGGGCTAGAATGAAAAGTATCATGGCAGCGATATAGGCGACTGTAACGACGCCCGGTTCTAAAAACTGCATCCTTATAACCTCTACTTCTGAAACATCTGCAGCATACGTCGCGTTACCGCAAATCCGCCTGCGATGTTGATACTGGTCAATAGCACGGTGACTCCTGCCACCCACATGATCCAGTTCTCGGGAGAACTGATCTGTAGTAATGCACCGATAATAATGATGCTACTAATCGCATTCGTGACACTCATTAACGGCGTGTGTAGTGCTGGAGTCACATTCCAGATCACCATATAGCCGACAAAACAAGCCAATACGAAAACCGTAAAGTGCGCCATGAAGGACGGCGGGGCCACCGTTCCAAGGCCAAGCAACGCCAATCCGCCGATGCCGAAAGTCATGAGCGGAGCAAACCAGGACGGCCTCTCCTCCACAACTGGAGTCGGTTCTACCGGGGCCGTGTCAACCGCCTTCGTCGGAGTTACTGAAAGCTTCGGAGCCGGAGGCGGCCAAGTAATTTCGCCTCTGTTAACGACCGTAGCACCGCGAACAACTTCATCTTCCATATCGACAACAAGCTCACCGTCTTTCTCTGGGCACATGTCTGCCAACAAGTGGCGAAGATTCGTTGCGTACAGTTGACTCGACTGCGCAGCTAGACGGCTCGGTAGATCTGTATAGCCGATCAAAGTCACACCATGACGTTTAACAACCTGGTGAGGTTCTGTCAGCGCACAGTTACCGCCCTGTTCAGCCGCTAGATCCACGATCACGCTACCCGCCTTCATTGACTCTACCATCTCCGCAGTTATTAGCTCCGGCGCTGGTTTTCCAGGAATCAAAGCAGTCGTGATAATGATGTCCACTTCAGCGGCTTGCTCAGCGAATAAAGCCATCTCCGCCTTGATAAATTCTTCGCTCATGACCTTCGCGTAACCGCCTTTGCCCGAGCCTTCTTCTTCAAAATCCAACTCGAGGAACTCGCCGTCCATACTCTCGACTTGTTCTTTGACCTCAGGTCGAGTATCGAAGGCGCGCACGATAGCTCCCAGGCTTCTAGCAGCACCGATTGCCGATAGCCCAGCAACGCCCGCACCAATTACAAGCACCTTTGCCGGTGGAATCTTTCCAGCGGCTGTAATCTGACCGGTAAAGAAGCGACCGAAGTGTTGCGCAGCCTCTATAACTGCCCGGTAGCCGCCTATATTCGCCATGGAACTCAACGCATCCATTTTCTGCGCCCGGGAAATACGCGGTATGCTATCGACCGCCAGAGTCGTGACGCCTAAACTCGCGAAACGCTCCAGAGAATCGGGATTTTGTGCCGGCCAGAAGAAACAAATGAGCGTCTGACCTGAGCGCAAAAGAGCTGATTCATCCTCACCAGTCTCAGCAGACTTCTCTGGGGAGCGGACTTTAAGAATAATATCGCTGCTCGACCAAAGCATCGAAGTATCCTCCATGACCAGTGCGCCCGCATCACGGTACGCGTTATCGTCAAAGCTCGCGGCCAGCCCCGCGCCCGCTTCGATAGCAACCTCGAAGCCCAACTTCTTTAACTGCGCGGCAACCTCCGGCGTGGTCGCTACGCGCTGTTCTCCCACATGTACTTCCTTCGGGACGCCGATTCTCATACACATTCTCCGTACAGCATTCTCTCGCTAACTATCTAATTTAAAGGGATTTACACTGAGCTGTCGAAATCTCTAACTTTTTACAAAGCTTGCCACCTCACCAGTGACCCGACAAACTCATAATTGGATTGTAAACAAATCGCGGCTCTACGGTTCGTTATCATAGCTGGTAAATCGGAAATAACCGACTTGCCGCTTTAGCTGCCGGGAACCGCGAAGGGAAATGCGTACGGCTCCAGCCGCTGATTCCCTAGCGCCCCATGCCCATTGCGCCACCACCACGACGGTCGTTAGGCCTCAGCCGTGTATCGCGAAGGCGTCGTAGTTGATCCGGCGTTAGACCGCGAAACTGTCTCTGCAATTCCAAGCGTCGTTCCGGCGGCAAACGCTGAAAGCGCCGATAGGCATCCTGAATTCGATCACGTGTTTCCGGCGCTAAACTCCGATAGGTTTGATGAAGGTCACGGATCATTCCGCGCTGATCATTACCTAAATTCTCCCATTGCTGGAACCGATCGCGGGCCTGGCTCTTTTCGGCTTGGGTCATCACTAACCAGCGCTCCGCACCAGCCGCGATTTGCTCCTGGCGCACATCGTCCATCCGGTCCCAGGTGTCAGCGTGGTCCGCCAGCAAATCTTTCTGATCTTGACTTAAATCATCCCAAGCGAATCCATCAGCATTCGCGACCGCAACAAATGTCCACGCATTGGTCATCAGCACGAGGAAATTAAGTTTCATTATCATCGTCCTTCCTCTGCATTGCACTCTGGGCTCCATCTTTAACGCCCTTCTCTACTTCATCCTCGGCAACAATCAACCACTCCTTGTCACTCTCCTGCCAGCTCCCCAGATACGCCAGGAAATTCAGGTCCAGCGTATCATCACCGGCTCGAGCATTCACAGCCATAACGATGCTCATCACGGCCGCACATAGCAAGAAGCAAAACAGACGCCGCGGAAAGTATTGTTCAACCAATACCATCCTCCAAAATCTGTCCAGATGTCAGTTCAGCCTGCTCATCCAACCACGCATAGAATTCCAACTCCTGGAACATATCAAGGTCTACTTCAGTCAACAATATCTCTAAATCAATCACTGTCGCCATATCAAACCCGCCGTCATTTACCGGCTCTACCTGTCCCTGCCAGAGCATCAGACTCAGCACTGCTATCACCGCCGCTGCTCCCGCCGGGATCCAGCGACTATTCCAACCCACCACCTGTTGACCTTTCATTTCTTTAAGGGCTCTATAGCGCGCCTGCGTCAACTTCGAGCGCGTCTCACCATTCAATGCCGCAACGCTTTCATCGAAGAGTAACTTTGTACGCTCCTCGAAATCGCGATCCTTTTTCACAATCCCAGTGTCCATTAAATATAGTCTCCGATCTTCTCGCGCAACCGGCGGACAGCCCGTGAGTAGTGTGTCTTCACGCTACCGTCTGAACAGCCCATCGCTGCAGCCGTTTCTGCGACATCCAGCCCTTCGAAATTCCGCAACACAAAAGCTTCTCTCTGACGCCGTGGTAATTCGCCAAGCGCTTGCCCAAGAGCTCTCATCGCATCCGCTCTGGCCAGCACCTCGAACGGATTTCCCGAGATAGCGCCCGGCGCCTGAGCTATAGGGTCATAATCCTCGCCCTCCTGTCCACCGAAGAAACTCATTACCCGCCCTCTGACAATGCTTCTTCGCTGCCAGTCCCGAATCCGATTCTTTAAAATTCGATAAAACAATGGTCGCCATTCATCTTCCGATCGATCAGAATAACCACAGGTCAAACTGATCATGGCATCCTGAACAATATCAAGCGCCTCATCAGCATCGCGCGTATTGACTACGGCAATCTGGAAAGCACGAGCTTCGATCTCGCAGAGAAACCCTTCTATATTGGTCCTCAATTCCTGACCTCCGCCATCTTTCGACAAGCATGTCTGTGTCTGAAACGTTGTAACCCGCACCATCAATAACGCCCCATACAGCATCTTGAACGGATTTTATGGTACATGTTCATAACTTATCGCCATCGTTCCGTATTATCTCAGTTCAAAATAACGATTTAGGGCTCTACCGGTTGACAGACGAGTCTAAGATAAGCTCTTGGCGATCAAGGCAATATAATTCACTTAATTGAGCGACGACGATCTCTTTCAACGAAAATAATTCTGTATTGTATTTACTATACTTTCTAATCGGATTCACGGCCCGATGAGGGTACGGGACAGCGTGATACGCGTTGCGGTTCCCGTGCCCATTGCGACTGGGTTCGATTATCTTTGGCAAGGCCCTGGAAAAAGCCCGGATCCGGGTTGCCGGGTGCTCGTGCCGCTTGGCAAAGGACAACGCATCGGCATCGTTCTTGAAAACCACACTACGAGCAGTGTCGACCATTCGAAGCTCAAATCGCCGTTGGAAGTTCTCGATTCGGAACCGATCATAGGCCCGGAGCTACTTGCGGCACTTTCATGGTGTTCCGGCTACTATCACCACCCAATTGGTGAGGTGGTGAAACAAGCCTTACCGACATTACTCCGCCGCGGCCGCAGTGCCAAAACGGCGCCGGTAAAAGGCTGGCAAATCACAACCATGGGACTAGCTCAGGATCCAGCGCTCTTCGCTCAGCGTGCGCCGCGTCAGGCAGAAATCATGATCGCGCTCGCGGATGGTAGTGCGATCGATGAGGAAGCACTGCGGGATTTGGGCATCACCCGCGACGCGATCGTCCGGCTTGCTAGTAAAGGCTTTATAAAGCAAACGGAATGTATAGAACGAAGCGCCACCAGCGCTTTAGATCCGGAACCCGTACCGTCATTACCCAAGTTGACACATGATCAAAAAACCGTCCTAGACGCCATCACTGCTAATCCAAGAGGGTTCAGAAGTTATCTTTTACAGGGAGTCACGGGCAGCGGCAAAACAGAAGTTTACATGCGACTTATTGCGCAACAACTCAAAGATAAGCGCCAGAGCCTGCTGCTCGTACCTGAGATAGGGCTGACACCGCAACTCGTTTCACGGCTGAAACAAAGGTTTCACGATCACCTCGCGCTCATGCATTCAGGGCTGAGCGACCGCGAACGGCTCGAAGCTTGGCGCGAAACGCACTCAGGTCGAGCAAAGGTCATTGTAGGAACTCGGTCGGCCGTCTTCGCGCCGCTACATAATCCCGGTCTATTTATTATCGATGAAGAACACGACTTGTCCTATAAGCAGCAAGAGGGCTTTCGTTACTCTGCCCGCGACCTTGCGGTTTTCAGGGCGAAACAGCTTGGTCTGCCCATCATGCTCGCATCAGCTACACCGTCGCTCGAAAGCTTCTACAACGCAAGGCAGCACCGCTACGACCTCCTGACTATGCCACAGCAAATCGGTGCGGCCGGCCCGCCAAGGATCAAACTCATCGATCTTAATAAGCATGCATCGCGGCATGGCCTATCAACACCTCTCGTAATGGCAATCGAGAAACACCTCGCAAAAGGTTCGCAGACTCTATTGTTTTTAAATCGCCGAGGTTTCGCTCCCGTCTTGTTCTGTACAAATTGTCAGCAAGCCGAGGAATGTATACGTTGCGACTCACGCATGACTATACACGCGGCTAGTGGCCAACTTCGTTGCCATCACTGCGGAAAGCAATCAGTCCTTTCCTGGGACTGCCGCAACTGCAGCTCGCGGCGGATCGCTGTCGGTGCTGGCACACAGCGCGTGACTGATGAACTAGAAGTATTATTTCCAGCTGCGCGAATTGCCCGCCTCGATCGTGATATTGCAGCCCGTAAGGGGCAGCTGGCGGACGTGCTAACAGACGTCGAGCAAGGCAACACTCAGATCCTCGTCGGCACGCAAATGCTGACTAAAGGGCACGATTTTCCCGGGGTGACTCTAGTCGGCATCTTGAATGCGGATCAAGGTCTTCTTGGCGCAGACTTCCGCAGCAATGAGCGATTGGCACAGACGCTCCTGCAGGTCGCGGGTCGTGCTGGTCGCCGCGATAAGCCTGGTGAGGTGCTGATACAGACCCATTATCCGGCTCACCCGCTTCTAACTTCGCTCATCGAACATGGCTACGCTCATTTCGCCGAGCTAGCTCTCGAAGAGCGCGCCCAGACCCGCTGGCCGCCTTTTTCTCATTTGGCTGTCTGGCGCGCGCAGGCAGGCACTCGGGGGCCTGCATCGAGCTTTCTTCAGCGTATAGGGGAAATCGCGAGACACAAAACAGAGTCGGTCGCGATTCTGGGCCCAGCATCGGCCACAATGGAGCGCCGCGGCGGACAGTATAGAGCACAATTACTGTTTCGCTGCTCGGAACGTGCGCCGCTACATAATTTGCTGGGTGAGTTATTGGATGTTGTTCGCTCATGGCCGGAAGCTCGCCGCCTTCGCTGGAACATAGATGTTGATCCAGCCGAACTTTAAGGGAGCTAAGGAAACGTTGTGCAATTAAGCTACCCGACTCAAGACATCAGGCGGTAGAATCGTGCCTTCCCCGAAGGGCATAATCCATTGCGCGCCAAACTCGCTTGCCTACTTGCCGAGACCCTACCAAACGTGTCTGATGAGTTCGGCTCTCTCGAAGCCGAATATCTCAAGCCACAAATCGAGCGGACGCGTGACGCTAATCATGGCGATTTTACGAGCAACATCGCTTTGCGACTAGCAAAAAAGATGTCTCGATCGCCGCGCGATCTAGCGGTTGAAATAGTTGCTGCATTTCCCCAATCCAAGATTATTGAAAAAGTCGAAGTCGCAGGGCCAGGATTTATTAACTTTACGCTTACCTCAGCAGCTTACGAACACGAGCTTCAGAGTATTCTAACGGATGGTAGCAATTACGGACGTACCACAGCCGGAACCGATAAACGAATTTTGCTCGAATACGTTTCAGCGAATCCGACAGGCCCCTTGCATGTTGGACATGGCCGGCACGCAGCATATGGTGCTTCGCTTGCTAATCTTCTACGCGCGACAGGATACGATGTACACGAAGAATACTACGTCAACGATGCTGGTCGGCAGATGGATATCCTTGCAGCTAGCGTATGGTTACGTTACGCGGAACTAGAAGACGCTAGTTTTCCTTTTCCTACGAATGCCTACCAAGGGGACTACGTACAAACGATAGCGCAGAACCTGTTCGAATCGCACGGAGATTCCCTGACGAGCAGAATGGATTCCATTGCGATGCTCATAAACGACAACGACATACACGAGGAACAACGCCTCGATCGAATTATCGCAGAGATAAAGGCAAATATAGGCTTGAAAAATTTCGCCATCGTACTCAATGCAGCGCTCGGCAACGTGCTCGCTGACATCAAGGACGATCTCAATGCTTTCGGAGTTGTTCCACACAAATGGTACTCAGAGAGCAGCCTTGCCGACGGCCCGATTGAACGCGCGCTTGAGATTCTAGATAACCAAAAAATGATCTACAAGCATGATGGCGCAAAGTGGTTTAAGGCAACGGATTTCGGCGACGAGAAAGACAGAGTCGTGGTTCGTGAGAACGGAACGACGACGTACTTCGCATCCGACATCGCGTATCATCTTGAGAAGTGTAACCGCGGCTTTGATTTACTCTTAGATGTGCTCGGCGCCGATCATCATGGGTACGTAGCGCGAGTCCGCGCAGGCCTCGAAGCAATGGGGCAGCGCGCCGACTGTCTGGAAGTGCAGCTTGTACAATTCGTTACGCTCTATCGTGGTCGGGAGAAAGCTCAGATGTCCACACGAACCGGAGAATACGTAACACTGAGGCAGTTGCGAAACGAAGTCGGTAAAGATGCAGCAAGATTCTTCTATATTTCACAATCGAACAACCAGCATTTGGATTTCGATATGGAGCTTGCAAAATCACGCTCCAATGATAACCCTGCCTACTACATTCAATACGCGCACGCGCGTGTCGCAAGCCTAATGAAAAAACTGCGTGCCGAAGGGGCTGCGATTGAGGATCCCGCAATAGCCAACTTGTCTTTATTGATCGAGGATGCAGAGAAAGCCCTTATTACTGCGTTGAGTCGTTATCCCGAGGTTATACAACTGGCAGCCGCGAATCGTGCTCCTCAACACCTTGCGCATTATCTGCGTGATACCGCAGCAGCATTCCACGCTTCCTACAATTCGCACCGTGTATTGATTAACAATCACTCTCTGCGCGACGCGCGAGTTGCTCTCGCACTAGCCACTCAACAGGTTCTTCGGAACGGGCTCGACCTTCTGGGAGTGTCCGCGCCAGAAACTATGTAGACGAAGCTATGGTAAAAGGAAGACGAACCACGAAGTCGAAGGCCGATCGTACATCCCGTTTCATCTGGATGCTCTACGGCCTCACAATAGGTCTTCTTGTCGCCGCTAGCGCATATAAACTGGACCAGTGGGGACTTTTTTTCGGCGAACCGACAGGAGGGAATAACGAAACTCCTCCCCGGGTAGTCGTTACCGAGCCTCAAAGGAACTCGGTTGCTCCGGAGGAACCTCACCCTGCTGAACGCTTTGATTTCTATGACATTCTTCCGAATTTCGAAGTAGTGCTGCCGGCCGTTGAATCAGAAGTAACTCCAGATAGAGAAATCGTACCGATCGGAGAACCGGGTAGCTACGTACTGCAGGCCGGCTCGTTCACTAACGTCACCGATGCCGAACGCATGCGCGCCACGCTTGCTCTACTCGGATTAGAATCGCGACTACAAAGAGTTTCAATCGATGAGGACGTTTACCATCGTGTTCGTATCGGACCTTTAAGTAACTTGAACGAACTTAACCGATACCGTAGACAGCTTAGGGAGGCTGAGGTAGAGATCCTGTTAATCAAGGTCCCGAACTGAAACACTAATAATCATAAGCTGATCGAGCGTGCTAGCTTTGTTGAGTGCTGATATTAGCGTTACGTTGACTGAGAACACGGGGGAGGGGTAATTCATTCGGCGCAGAAATGCTGGCGTTCAAGGCAGACGGCTCATTTGTACCTGTCTCGCTTGTTCGGCACACCCCGGCGAAAATCCACACCAAGAGTCCGCAGTTTTCTATAGAGGTGAGTTCTCTCCATGCCGACCCGTTCCGCAAGCCTTCCAACTTTACCACCACAGATAATAAGCTGCTGTTGTAGGTAAGAACGCTCGAAGTGCTCTCGGGCCTCCCGCAAGGGCATGCCTAACAAGTCCTGTTTCACAAGAGGCTCGTCAGTATATCTAGTCGACGACAGTTGAGTTTCCACTTCGCGCAGTGTTATTTCCTCACCAGACCCAAGGATCAGCAATCGGCTGACCATATTCTTGAGCTCACTAACATTCCCAGGCCAGGGATAATTTCGAAGTCGATTCTGTGCTGCTACTTCAAACCGCCGAAAAGGGAGTGAATCGGCATCGACAAGCATGTCCACATAATAGCGCAGGAGCTCGGGGACGTCCTCGGAATACTCTCGCAGCGGCGGAATTTGTATAACAACGGTACTAAGAAGAGAAAGTAGTTCGCCGTGTAATTCCAGGCCGTGCCGCTCGAAACCCGGCGTGGCAGTAGAAAAAACACGAATACTGAACGGCTGATCTTGCTCTGCCCCAGCCGGCCGGGATGATTCTTTTCCAAGAGCACTCAAAAGAGAAAGCTGACTGCGCTCAGATATGTCGCTGATATCTTTGAGGAATAAAATTCCACCATCACAGCGCTGAACTAAGCCAGGCTCACCCGCCGTTCCTAAAATACTTTTACGACCGTTTTCACCATTTAACGTTGCCCCCTTCACCGAAATGAAGTTGTCTATTGAGCGACTACTCAGACTAGCCATGTAGCGTGCAAAAACCTCTCGACCACTTCCAGGCTCACCCACCAGTAATGTATGAGCGTCATGACGAGCAACTCGTTCAGCCTCATCTCGAAGCGCGCGCATCTTCTCGCTCTTCCCGATTGGAACCAGGAACGGCGGTACAAGAGTTCGGCGAGGGCGTGCCTGCGATTTCTCAGTCAACGATTTTTCGACAGTTCGAAGTAATTTTGCAAGCGAAACGGGCTTCTCTAGAAAGTCTGAAGCGCCGAGTCGCGTCGCCTCTATGGCAGTGTCGACAGTACCATGACCAGACATCATCACGACTGGCTCGAGCCTCCCTCCCTTGGACCACTCCTTTAATAGAGAAATACCGTCTGTATCCGGCATCCAGATATCTAGCAGGACAAGATCGTAGTCACCTTTAAAACGTGCGTCTCGAGCCTCTCCTGCATTCGCTGCAGTTGTCACCTGGTATCCTTCTTCGGAGAGGATTTCCTCCAAGAGTGCCCGGATATTGGCCTCGTCGTCTACAATTAATATTCGCGCATTTTTCACGCGCGTTCCCTCCGCTTATCGGTTCGTTGCGACGCATACAGCATCGCATCACCCGCCTCTCTGGTCACAGGCAGAAGTATAACTATCTCAGCACCGCGACGCCCAGCATTGCGCGCCGTGATCTGTCCACCATGCTCTTCAATTAATTTCTTTACAATTGCAAGACCTAGTCCAGTTCCCTTAGCTTTGCTGGTGACGTAAGGATCGAAAGCTTGGACCATGATATCGTCCAAAAATCCGGGGCCGTTATCGCATACTTTTATTTCCACAACCTCAGCACCATCGAGGTCGAGATAACTGGTCGATATATCTATTTCTTCAGCGTTTTGGTGCTCCATAGCTTCCAGGGCATTACGTATCAGGTTATGCAAAACCTGTCGCATTCGACCTTCGTCAGCTTCTACCTTCGGTAGGTTTGCATCTAAATCTAGCGTTAGAGATAACGGCCGCTCACGATGCCGATACAATTCGGCCATTTCTAAAACTAACTGGTTAAGATCAAAGCGTGTCAGATCCATGTCGGGCGTGCGCGCATACTCACTGAATGCGTTAACCATCTCCTTCATCGCTTCGACCTGCTGGATGATCGTATGCGTTGCCCGGTCGAGTAGCTCTGACTCGGCGTAATTGGTGTTTAGGTATCGGCGACGTAACCGCTCTGCCGAGAGCTGAATCGGCGTCAACGGGTTTTTTATTTCGTGAGCTAGCCGCCGAGCGACCTCACCCCACGCAGCATCGCGCTGCGCCTGCAGCAGAGCTGTGATGTCATCGAAAACAACTATGTATCCGCCCGGGTCTTCTCGTTCGCCCGATAGGGCCGTGCAGGCACACATTAGAACTCTTCGCCCTACTTCTCCGCGGAGAACAATTTGCTCTCGCCACTCATGGTCACCGCGGTCGAGGTGAGTTCTAGATACCGACAGGAACTGCTCGAGCAAAGGATTGGTTTCTGAGAGCTTTACGAGCGATTCTCCCAGATGAGCATCTAAATCGATGCCTAGAATAGCCCCTGCGGAACGATTGGCTGTTCGTATGCATAAATCGGTTTCCAGAGACACAACCCCAGTGGAAAGTCTCGCAAGAATTACTTCGACCTTTCGGCGCTCATTTTCAACCTGTTGTTGGCTGAGAACGGTCTGTTTTCGCGCTCTAGCAAGCCCTTGAGTCATGTCGTTAAACGAATTGATCAAAAAACCTATCTCATCCCGCGCCGGCACTGGTAAGCGAGTATTGAAATCTCCTCGCGCTACAGCCTGAGTTCCTGTCACTAACTGCTGTATGGGAACTACTAATCGTTTAGCAAAGAAGAAGGCACCATAGACAGCTGCTAGTAACGTAACCAATAGAACGATGGTCAACATGACGGTAAAATTAGTCTTTAACGCCTCACGGAGATAGGCGAGCTCTGTATATTGCTCGTAGCTAGCGCTTACTAGATTAGCCAGAAAACCGAGCTCT
Source organism: Candidatus Rariloculaceae bacterium (assembly GCA_045561055.1). Lineage (GTDB taxonomy): Bacteria > Pseudomonadota > Gammaproteobacteria > Steroidobacterales > Rariloculaceae > SMWC01. Next base: position 47,267 of record JBJKYL010000010.1, read on the forward strand.
TGTTCGAGCTCAAATCTAGCCTGCAAGATACGCGGCTCGCCCCCCAGCCTCTCGGAATTTAGATTGGCTGCCACTAGTATCTCGTAGCTCCCTTCCGCCTGAGGCTCTAGCCTAACGTAGGGATCGCCTTGCCCCAGTTGAAAGATAACCTCATCCGTCGGCGGCTGCGGTATAGTCAACGCGGGATTTTCCGAGCTGGTAAGTAATATCTGATCGTTCGGTGCAAAAATTGTCAGTTCCAGCGCGTTGCTATCTCGCCGCAGATCGCCAAGTTCGCCGACGACGTCGGTCCGATTGCTGCCGGTCAGATACCGCACCATCTCAACCACGTCTCCCAAGCGCCCGCGCATCTGCAAACTAAGCGCCGTCTGGCTGAGCTCTAGCGCATTATCGAGCCCCTGCTCAACATCAACGTCGAACCAGGAATCGATACCCCGATTAATAAACTGTACGGCGAAGGCATAGACGATCAACAGCGGCGACACAGCAAGCACAATTAGCATTATCATCATGCGAACCTTGAGACGAGATCCGGCTACATGCTGCCTATAATCGCGTGCCATACGTATCACGCTCATCAGTATCAGGAACAGGAGCAGTCCTATACCCACCAGATTAATTAATAGTATCCAAGGCAATGCACGAGAAAAATCTTCCGAATCCTGTGCGAGCGGGGAAAACAACATAAGAACTGTGAACCACACCAGCACAGCGACTATCAAAACGAACGTTGTCGCCGCCCTTTTTATTCTTCCAGCAACCATGTGTACCACTCGCTTTCTAAGGACCAGTCCTGACGCCAGAATGTCAGTAACCGCAGCGGCCCAGGGATGTTGTCAGTGCTCAAAACCGCTCTGATACGGATCTCGTAATTGGAACCAGAATCCAATAAAGATACATCGATCAATGGAAGTTGGGTGATGCGTCCCAGGTAGTTGAGGGCGGAAAACAACGTCGCGTAGGAACTCTGCTCACCACTGTTGAGATTAACCACAAGGTAGCGCTCGCTTAAAGCGTGATATTGAAGTCCATAACCCTGACGCAGGGCCGCTTCTTGATTATCCAACCAGAAACGCCGAACCTGCAGAAACTCTATTTCTGTTTCCAGTGTTAACGTGACGCCGGCATTGAGCGCTTCCCTCGCTTCATTTGACAATCGATATTCGACCCACGCATCGAGATAGTAAACCCCATCTGTAAGTTCAACGCCCGCAGAACGAACCTCAAAACGGCCCGGATCCTCCTGAGCCAGGGCTTGAGGTTGGAGACCGAAGACAAAAAGCGCTAGGGAAACCAACCAAAGCATGCCGGCGCCAACCAGGCGCCTATCAGTCACCACTCTAGATTTACCCAAAATATTCACACGCTTTTTGCATTACCCCTTCTTATGGATGCAAGCATAATAGAACCCATCCATATTCGCCTCCCCCGGCAGTATCTGGCGACCCCGTCCAACTCCAGGCCCTCCGAGTCGAGCGTCTGCCGAACGTTCGAGAAATTTCGCGACCTGTTCCACAGTTTCGCTGTGAGTCGTCGTACATACCGAATACAGCATCATCCCGCCCGGCACTAGCAATGGCCAAAGCGCGAGCAAGAGGCGTTTCTGTATCGCACATGCCATCTTGACATCAGTTTGCCGCCGTCGAACTTTAATATCGGGATGCCGCCGAACCACGCCAAGTGCACTACAAGGCGCATCAAGTAGGATGCGGTCGAACGGGCGCCCATCCCACCAGCTGGAGGGCTGTGAAGCATCTCCCTCTACTATCGTGCCCACATGGCCAAGCCGCCCAAGGCTCACACGTAGGCTATCTAGTCTCTCGTTATTACGGTCCAGAATTACTACCTCGGCAAGATCGCGGCAAGTTTCTAGTATGTGCGCACTCTTGCCGCCCGGAGCCGCACAAGCATCTAGCACGCGCTGCCCAGGAGCAAGCTGTAGAAAGCCTGCGGCCAACTGCGCTGCCGCATCCTGGACAGCTAACAAGCCATCCTTGTACCCCGGTAGCGTACCCATAGGCTGCGGCTCTAATAGAAGGATTGCCGAACTCCCCTGCTTACTCTCAGCGACAGCTATATTTGAGGCCCTCAGCATACCCAGATAATCCTCTCGGGAGATCCGGCCCTCGTTTACTCTGAGCCACATCGGTGGCATTTTATTGTTCGTCGCAACGATATCCTGCCATTGTTCCGGCCAGTCCACCTGAAACATATTCAACAACCAGCTCGGATGACTCTCCAAAGCTTCGGGAATTTCCCCCATGCATCGATCCAGCACGTCTCTCTCCCGCAAAAAACGCCTCAGAACGGCGTTGATTAGCCCTTTGACCCGTCCTGCGCCCAGTTGCTGCGCCGCGTCAACCGTGGTGGACACCGCTGCATGGTCCGGGACTCGCATCCACTGAAGCTGAAACAATCCAAGTCGCAATAACGCTGCAACATCCGCGTCTTGGGTCTTCAATGGTCGATCGAGCAACGCCGAGATCTGCCACTGCAAGCGGTGATGCCAACGTAATACGCCAAAAGACAAAGATCGCAGCAACCCAATATCCCGGGGATCCGGCTGCTGCGACAAAGCTAAAGCCTGCTCTAGCGATAAACCATCCGCAACGACGCCGACATTAATCTTCGCCGCAAGTGCACGTATGGCCGCGCCTGTTTCAGCAGACAAATGACTGCCCAGTTAGCGAGTGTGCGTTCAGATAAGCTGCTGCTGGCATGACTATGCCACCCATCGGTTGAATCTGAATCAGCCGCAGGTAGCCGTCGCCAGTACCAACGTCGATGCCGTCTCTTCCCATAGAAACGATTTCCCCAGGAAACGCCGGCGAAGTAGCAGGCAGCTCAACAGCGTCGTGAATGCGTAACTTGCGTCCGTCACCCACCTGCGCTGTGCAAATCGGCCATGGATTGAACGCACGCACGCGCCGTGCAAGCGATAAGGCCGGCTGCAGCCAATCAAGTGGTGCATCAGACTTCGATACCTTTGGGGCGTAGGTGACCAGGCTCAGATCCTGCGGGACGGGCCGCAGCCTACCGTCCAGAATTCCAGCTAATGAATCGCACAATAGCTCAGCGCCGAGGCTAGCCAACCGGTCGTGCAACAAACCTGACGTATCGTGCCAGCCAATCTCAATACTGCTCTGGCTATACACCGCTCCTGCGTCTAGACCGGGCTCTACCTTCATTATGCTCACGCCGGTCTCGTGATCGCCTTCGAGAATAGCGTACTGGATCGGCGCTGCACCCCGCCAGCGAGGCAACAACGAAGCGTGGATGTTGACAGCGCCGTGAACCGGCCACGCCAGAAGCCACTCCGGCAGAAGTAACCCGTAGGCCGCTACAACTAGAACGTCAGGCCGCTTCCCCCAGCGACCGAGGCAGGTCTTGTCGTTCAGCCTGGTAGGTTGCTCTACCGACAAAGCGTTAGCAACTGATACACGCTTGATCGCTGATTCAGTTATCTGACGTCCCCTGCCGGCCGGCCGATCCGGTTGAGTGAGTACGCGCGAGATTTCGCCCCCCCGGTCAAGCAAAGCTTCGAGGGCCGGAACCGCAAACTCCGGTGTTCCCGCAAACGCGATGCGTGGTTTAGATATCACCCCTGTCGGGACTCGCGCCGCTAACTCAGATTACTGGGGCAGTAAGCCGGGAGGGGGCGTCCATCTCAACTCCGCGCTTCGCTTTTTTAACAAGTTTTTTCTTCAGCCTATCGCGCTTCAGGGCTGACAGGTAGTCCACGAATAACTTACCTTCAAGATGGTCTATCTCATGCTGAATACAGATTGCGAGCAGCCCTTCTGCGTCAAACTCACAGAGTTCCCCCGTCTGGTTCATAGCTCTTACTCTGATGCGCTCAGCCCGGTCGACAGGCTCGAAAACGCCGGGTACGGACAAGCAACCTTCCTCGTAGCTGATTTCACCTTCCTGGCTGAGGATCTCGGGATTTATGAGGCAATGCGGATCATCGCGCTCTTCTGAAACGTCGGTCACAAGTATCCGCTGATGGATGTCTACCTGCGTCGCCGCCAAACCGATCCCTGGCGCGGCATACATGGTCTCAAACAAGTCCGCCACAAGCGAACGTATTCCGTCGTCTACTTCAGCAACTGCGACGGCCTTAGTCCGTAACCGCGGGTCCGGATATTCGAGAATTGGGAGACGTGCCATTTTAATTCGTCCGTTAACTTGTGCATAACGCAACAATTTTTTCTTAAGCTTTATTTTTTAATTGAAGTGCATTTGTTCCTCGATCACTGATTTCGTAAGCTACTCAGACGATCTTTAGACCCAATAATTATAGCAGCTACCATTCGATGATCAGTGCCAGAAGTATCTTTTATGCATAATTTTAGGAAAAGCACCCCAACTCCTCAAAAGAACAAGACAGGTATCCGGTTCTCCACAATGCCATAACACCTCAGTCCCCTACTCATAGAGGGATAAGACCAGGTGCCAGATTGACGACAGCTGAGGTTTCCTCCATGCTCCTGCCCCTAGCGCCAAAGGGATTCGTTGAGGTATTGTCCAGCGGCCTCTAGTCTCACCTACCGAAGAGAAGCGCATGAAGGAAACCATGCTCGACGTACTCATGTATCTTTTTGAATCTTTCGTAGACAACGAAGATGAACCCGAACCCGACCGCAATGAACTTCGAGAGGAATTAGAACACGCCGGTTTTGGAGATAGGGAGATAGATCGCGCGCTTGACTGGCTCGATGGCTTAAACGCCTCCGATGTGGACACCAGCACAAAAGGCCCACGCTCCGCTACCATAAGAATTTTCGATCAATTCGAACAAGAGCGGCTCGATCCGTCGTGCCGCGGCTATTTGCTGCACTTGGAGCAGATAGGTATTCTCACCCCGATACAGCGCGAGCTAGTTATCGACAGGCTGCTAGCACTGGACGCATCGGATATCGATATCGAGCAGGTGAAGTGGGTTGTAATGATGCTTCTCTTTAATCAACCTGGTCAGGAACAAGCATACGCGCGTATGGCAGACCTCGTGTTTGCAGACAATCCTGGTTGGCTTCACTGAACTCGCTAAACCGACCGGCTATGCTTAAGCGATCGTCTACGGCCGTTACCACACTATGAGCAAAAATCTCGTTATCGTCGAATCTCCCGCAAAGGCGCGGACTATTGAGAAATATCTCGGCAAGGACTTTCACGTTCTTGCTTCCTATGGCCATGTTCGCGACCTCGTTCCGAAAGAAGGTGCCGTCGACCCGAACGAAGGCTTCTCGATGAAATATCAGCTCATCGAAAAGAACGAGAAGCATATGGAGAAGATCGCTAGTAAAATAAAAAAAGCATCTGCTCTGTATCTCGCGACTGACCCAGATCGTGAAGGTGAGGCTATCTCGTGGCACGTGTTTGAAGTCCTCAAGGAGCGCGGACTGCTCGACGACAAAGAAGTCCGTCGCGTCGTGTTTCATGAAATCACTAAACGCGCAATTAAAGAAGCAATAGAACATCCGCGAGAACTTTCGGCGCAACTCGTCAACGCCCAGCAAGCACGTCGCGCACTAGACTATCTCGTGGGCTTCAATCTCTCGCCGCTGCTGTGGAAAAAGGTCCGGCGCGGACTCTCCGCTGGTCGAGTGCAGAGCCCAGCGTTACGACTTATCGCAGAACGTGAGGATGAGATATCGGCTTTCACCCCTCGAGAATACTGGACAATCGGGGCGGTAGCGGAACACCAGAATGAGAGCCTAACTACCCGCCTTATGTTTTTTAGCGGTGAGAAGGTTGAACAGTTCACCTTCACGGATAAAAAAACAGTGCTCGCTGCTGAAAAAAGAATTCGAGAGGCGTCCGGCATAGCAAGTGCCAACGTTGAAAACAAAACTATCAATGGCACGCTGACCGTAGCGAAAGTTGAGAAGAAGAAGCGTCGACGAAATCCGGCCGCGCCTTTTACTACGTCGACGCTGCAACAGGATGCCTCGCGAAAACTAGGCTTCAGCGCACAAAAAACCATGATGGTGGCACAACGTCTGTACGAGGGTATCGATGTCGGAGAAGGCTCTGTTGGCCTTATCACCTATATGCGGACCGACTCTGTAACGGTTGCGGGCGAGGCGCTTGACGAGCTCCGTACACTGATCGAGGAACGCTATGGGAAGGAGAATCTACCCGACGAACCAAGGCAATTCACAACCAAAGCAAAAAACGCTCAGGAAGCTCATGAGGCTGTGCGGCCGACTTCGGCGACTCGCACCCCAGAGGATCTCAAACCACACCTGGAGAACGATCAGTTCCGGCTCTACGAACTTATCTGGCGGCGAACCGTCGCCTGCCAAATGAGTCCGGCGGTCTTCGATACCGTCCGCCTCGACCTTGTTGCAGGACAGGCCCTAGACGGTGACGTTCGGTTCCGCGCAACCGGTTCCGTGCTTGTAAAACCGGGCTTCATGACTGTATATCAGGAAGGGCAGGACGATAACACGCAAACCGAACAAGACCGCATACTGCCGCCGGTAAAAGAAGGTGATGAACTTGAACTGAAGGAAATTATTAGCGAGCAACATTTCACTGAACCGCCACCGCGATATTCCGAAGCGACACTCGTCAAAGCGCTAGAGGAATATGGTATCGGCCGACCATCAACGTATGCTTCGATCATTTCAACGCTGCGGAATCGCGAGTATGTAGAGATGGAAAGTCGGCGCTTCATCCCGACGGACGTTGGAAAAGTAGTCAATCGTTTTCTGACCCAATACTTCGCACAATACGTAGACTACGAATTCACCGCTCAGCTCGAAAACTCGCTTGATGCAATATCGCGCGGGGAGAGTGAGTGGCTCCCGCTGCTACAAGAATTTTGGACGCCTTTCATAAAACTCATTGAGCACACCGAAACCTCTGTAACTCGCGAGCAAGCTTCGCAAACGCGCATTCTTGGCGATGATCCAACTAGCGGTCGGCCGATGAGCGTTCGTATGGGTCGCTACGGCGCGTTCATACAGATCGGAACGCGAGAGGATGAGGATAAGCCTCTATTCGCGGGTCTCCGACCCGGCCAGAAAATGGACGACATTACGATGGAGGAGGCGCTTGATCTCTTCAAACTACCCAGAGAGCTAGGAGAAACTCCGGATGGTATCCCCGTATCTGCGAGCATCGGACGCTTCGGACCCTATGTCCGCTACGGCGATAAGTACGTCTCAATCCGCGGGGATGATCCTTACACTATAGACCTAGGGCGGGCGCTTGAACTGATCGAGGAAAAAAAGATTGCTGACGCAAACCGGATTATCCAAGATTTTTCCGACGTCGGCATTCAGGTTCTTAACGGCCGCTATGGGCCCTATGTAACCGATGGAAAGAAAAACGCAAAAATACCAAAGGATTGTGAACCCAAGGACCTAACACTCGACGAATGCCAGGCAATGATCGAGGCTGCGCCCGAGCGGCGTGGTCGGCGTGGAGCGAAAAAAACCGCGAAGAAGGTTATAGCCAAGAAAAAAACAGCCAAGAAAAAGAATAAAAAAAGGAAAAAGGTAGCATCGAAGAAAACTAGTAAAAAAAAAGCCGGATCGACTGAAGGGCTAATCGCTGAACCATCCCTGGTGGCAGACAGCAAGGACTATAGTCCAAGCGAACCCTCGGACTGACACCACGTCACCGCAACTTACTCACAATGCGTGAGCATTCCAATGACAGTTACCAGCCGCGCTTAGAACGCGCAGCACGCCTCCTCGCTGGTGGCGGACTGATTGCTTATCCGACCGAAGCCGTCTACGGCCTCGGCTGCCTACCCGGTGACCGTCACGCCGTTGAGCGACTGCTGCACGTGAAGAGACGTTCCTGGCGCAAAGGGCTAATCCTAATCGCGGCGACTTTCGACCAACTGAGCTCGCTCGTAGTGCTTCCATCGAATGATTTACGAGACGAGATACTTGGGAGCTGGCCAGGTCCAGTTTCTTGGGTACTGGAAGCGCAGCATGGTGTGCCCGCGTGGCTAGGCGGCGGGCGGCCATCGCTAGCCGTACGAGTCACGGACCATCCACTGGTACGCAAGTTGTGTAACCGCTTGCATAGCCCCTTAATTTCCACTAGTGCAAACCGCAGCGGCCGTATGCCATTACGGCGACCGCTATCGGTTCGGCGCGAGTTCGGTACGGAGCTCGATGAGATACTCGTGGGTCCACTGGGGACCCTCGAACGGCCAACGATACTGCGTGACGGCCGAAGCGGTAAGGTCCTGCGCTGATAACCCAACGCCCTTCGGTTCGAGAGCTGACTCAACGCAGATAGGGCCTTTTACGGTGCAATCAAAACCCTACTACAATCTCAGAGCCTCCGGAGCTTGCTCTTTCGGCGGAACCGAACTCAAGCATAATTACGGGTTTATTAAGTACAACAAACAGGCGAAAATCTAACTCCTAGTGTGCGTCACGGTGAACTAATGACAGTTGACGACTCGAAAATCGACAGGTATGCGGTCGTTGGGCACCCAGTAAAACATAGCCGTTCGCCAATGATCCAACAGTTTTTCGCTCAAGAAACTGGCGAGAATATGAGCTATGGGTTGCTCGATGCTTCCCCGGATGACTTCGAGGTCGTTGTCCGTGGTTTCGGGGCCAGCGGTGGAAAAGGTCTCAACATTACAGTTCCCCACAAGCAAGCGGCGTTTGAGCTCGCCACCGAACTCGGCCAAGCTGCGGTCTGCTCAGGCGCCGTTAATACGCTGACCTTTCGGACCGACGGGACTATACGCGGAGACAACACCGATGGCATTGGATTTATGAAGGACCTTACAGTCAATCAGGCGCAAAAGATCGCCGGCAAGCGGATACTGATCCTCGGCGCTGGCGGAGCAACACGCGGCATACTAGCGCCACTATTGGATGCAGAACCGGCCGAAGTTCTGTTAGCAAACCGGACTCTCGAACGAGCTTTGACCCTCGTCAAGGAATTCGAAACTACGATCGATTTTTCTGCTTGCAGTTTCGAGGACCTCGCTGAAAGAGAACCCTTCGAGATCGTCATCAATGCGACCTCGGCCGGCGTCCGGGGAGAAACCCCGCCTTTCCCTCCTAGTTGTGTGAGCTCAATCAGCTTTTGTTACGACCTCACATATGGTCTAGAAGGCACGCCATTTAACGCTTGGGCCCGCAAGCACGGCTCAGAAAGAACCGTGCAGGGATGGGGTATGCTCGTCGAACAAGCTGCAGCGTCCTTCGAGATCTGGCGCGGCACCAGACCAGACACGGCAGACATATTGTCGAAAATCTCCGTCTGATCGAGTGCCAAGAAAGTGTTAACGCATAGTCACAAGCTCTTCGGCGCTTGTTGGATGAATAGCGACTGTGTCGTCGAAATCTGATTTGTTAGCACCCATCGCTATTGCCACCGCGAAACCCTGCAGCATCTCGTCTGCACCCGAGCCGATCACATGACAACCGACTACGCGCTGCTCGTCTCCTACGGTAACGAGCTTCATCGCCGTTTTAGGCTTCGCGCTAGTAAGAGAATGATAAAGTGGCACGAACTCCGACGTAAAAGTCTTTAGCTCCTCCTGAGCATACCGTTCTCTGGCCTCGCGCTCGGTTAGGCCGACGGTACCGACCGGGGGATGGGAGAAAACGACTGTCGGAATGTTTTCATAGCACAGACGGCGATCCTTCTGACCACCGAACACACGATCCATGAGACGTCTTCCCGCCGCGATTGCGACGGGCGTCAATGCAGCCTTCCCCGTTACGTCCCCGACAGCGTATACCTTTGACGCCGTCGTGTTTTGATACTCATCGACTACGATATACCCGCTGTCATCTACATCAATGCCCGCTTCGGTAAGCCCAATCGACCCGGTATTCGGCGTTCGACCGATAGCCCAGAGCACGCAATCGAACCCTCTGAAACGTCTATCGTCTGCAGTTGACAGAACATATCCTTCGTCCTCTTCAAGCCCAACCGGCACTGCAGAGGGGACAACCACAATCCCCGACTCACGCATTTGATCAATGAGATGCTGGCCGAGCATCTCATCGAAACCGCGCAGAACTGAATCGTGACGAATGAACTGTGTGACTTCGCAACCCAAAGATTGAAGTATGCCGCTGAGTTCGACGGCTATATAACCGCTACCGACAACAGCCGCGCGCTCTGGCAATGTCGTAAGCTCAAAAAATCCGTCTGAAGTAATTCCCAACTCTGATCCAGGCAGGTCAGGAACGGTCGGGTAACCTCCTGTAGCGATCAAGACATGCGTTCCGCGATAAATGGCACCGGCATCATCCTGAACTTCATTCGGACCGCATAGTTTTGCCCGGCTGAGAATACAATCTATTGATCGCTTTTCGAGATTGTTCGCGTAGATACCGTTCAGTCTGCTGACATAAGCGTCACGTCCGCTTTTCAACGCGGCCCAATCGTAACTCTCTAGATTGACTTGAAAACCATACCCCACCGCATCGGCGATCGAGGTTGCAAGATGTGCCGCATTCCACATAATCTTCTTTGGTACGCAACCGACGTTGACGCAGGTACCACCGAGGCGCCCAGCCTCAAATACGGCGACACGCACCCCGTATTCAGCTGCTCGTTGAGCAGCAGCCAATCCGCCACTGCCTCCACCGAGAACGATAAGATCGTAACTATCCACACGCAGACCCCGACGCATAACGAAGAGCGGGGAGCTTACCAGGAAATAGGAAGCCATCTTCGGTATTCGACAACCAATACGCCTAGACCATCTTCGTGATAGATTTCGTTTTTTTAACTGAGTACGATCTTGAAGAATCCACTTACCGTAGCAACAGATCTTCCTGCATTCTCCGCTATTCGTTCTGAACACATCGAACCTGCCGTTACCGACGCGCTCGACCATGGTCGTAAGCAGGTCAAAGAGCTCGAGCAGGTAGACGACATCACATTCGACTGGGCACTGAGACTCGAGCAGACAACTACGGCTATTCATCGCGTGTGGAGTCCGGTTGTACACCTAAATGCGGTCGTATCGAGCCCCGAGCTCCGCGATGCCTACAACGCATGCTTGCCGCACATCACTGAGTTTGGCACGGAGCTCGCGCAGAATAAAAAACTTCACGAGGGTTTCTCGACGCTGGAAAAGCTCGTTCCAACCGAGGATGACGTAAAGGCTCAACTCATTTCGCACGCACTACGAGAGTTTAGACTTGCAGGTGTCGCGCTGGACGATAGGCAGCGAAGCCGCTTCGCTGAGCTGGCCCAGAACTTAGCCCAACTACAAGCACGCTTCGAACAAAACCTCATGGATGCGACCGACGCATTCGAATATCACGAAACAGCCGCAGAGACGCTAGCCGGGCTGCCGGAAACAATCCTCGATCGCGGCCGGAGAGGAGCCGAGGCTAAGGGGCTCGCTGGCTGGCTTCTGCTACTGGACCCGCCTACCTATGTTGCTATCCTGACTCACGCTGAATCTGAGCCACTGAGAAAGCGCTACTACGAAGCCTGGGTGACACGCGCATCGGATCAAGGACCACATGCCGGGCAATGGGACAACAATGCGCTCATAGAAGGGATTATGAGTTGCCGTCACGAAGTCGCAAACTTAGTGGGATTTTCAAACTACGCCGAACTGTCTTTAGCGACCAAGATGGCGACAACCTCGGAGGAAGTATTGGAATTTCTCCGTGTGCTAGCTTCGAAGAGCCGTTCGGTAGCGGAAACCGAACTTGCCGAACTCACTGAGTTCGCGGGCCGCGAACTTAATCCCTGGGACCTCGACTTCTATGGCGAACAACTGAAGCGGAAGCGTTTTCAGCTTGCCGAAGATGAACTCCGCCCCTATTTCCCGCTGTCACGTGTAGTAGAGGGAATGTTCCGAGTCGTGGAGTCGCTTTTTGGAATCAAAATAACGGAGCGGACTGGTGTGGATTCATGGCACCAGGATGTTCGTTACTTCGAGGTCAGCTCAGACCAGGGCAGCGTATTAGGTGGCTTTTTCGTCGACCTATTCGCACGGCCGAACAAACGTGGTGGCGCATGGATGGACGAGTGTTTGGTCCGTGCAAGACTTCCGGATTTGTGTCAGCAGTCCGTCGCCTATCTCGTCTGTAATTTTAACCCGCCGGGGGAAGAGTGCCCATCGCTGCTAACTCACAACGATGTCGTTACGCTTTTCCACGAGTTTGGCCATACCTTACACCACCTATTAACCGAGGTGGATTTTCCCTCACTAGCGGGAATCAATGGCGTACCTTGGGACGCGGTTGAACTGCCGAGTCAATTCCTCGAAAACTACGCCTGGCTGCCAGAAGTGCTCCCCTGGATATCGGGTCATTACCGCACTGGAAAGGCGCTACCCGCCGAAAAACTGGCTACCTTGAATGCGTCGCGTACGTTCCATGCCGGACTTGGCATGATTCGGCAAATCGAACTCGCGATGTTCGATTTTCGCCTGCATATGGACTACGACCCAGACACAGGCGCACAGGTAGCGGAAATGCTGCAGGCCGTACGTGAAGAAGTTGCTATCATTCAGCCACCGGCATTCAATCGCTTCGCCTGCACGTTCTCGCATATATTTGGCGGCGGCTATGCAGCAGGCTACTACAGCTACAAATGGGCCGAAGTGCTAGCCGCCGACGCATTCTCGGCCTTCGAACAACATGGTATTTTTGATGCGGGAACTGCCAGCCAGTTTCGGCAGTCGATACTCGCCAGCGGCGGTAGCCGTAATACCATGGAGTCGTTCAGCGAGTTCCGTGGTCGGGCGCCGAGCATGGAACCGTTATTGAGGCAGGCTGGCATCGAGACTCGAGTCTAACCCCATATGAAAATCGCGACATGGAACGTCAACAGCTTACGCGTTCGTCTCGACCACGTCCGGGATTGGCTTGCGGACGCTGCGCCCGAGATACTCGGCCTCCAGGAAACCAAGCTAACAGATGATAAATTCCCCGTCGCAGAGTTCCAAGAAGCCGGCTATCGGAGCGTGTTCAGCGGCCAGCCGACGTACAACGGTGTTGCACTGCTCAGTCGTCAACCTGCGACGGAGATTGTGACTGATTTCAACGGATATGAAGATCCGCAACGCCGGATCTTGGGCGCCACTATCGGCGGAATCAGGGTTCTAAATTTATACGTACCGAACGGACAAAGCGTCGGCTCAGAAAAATATGATTATAAGCTCGGCTGGCTAGCGGCGCTCAAGGCACAGCTTCGTAATGACCTCGAACGATATGACCAGGTTGTGGTCATGGGCGATTTCAATATCGCGCCGGCGGATGAGGATGTGCACGACCCAGCTGCGTGGAAAGACAAAATTCTGTGTAGCCGGAAGGAACGTGATGCTTTGGAGGACTTGTTGAATCTCGGTTTAACTGACGTATTCCGCCTTTTCGACCAACCAGAAGAGAGCTTCAGCTGGTGGGACTACCGTGCGGCGGGGTTCCGCCGAAATCTCGGCCTGCGGATCGATTTGATTCTGGCTTCTGCCAAACTCGCGAGCGCCTGCACTGCCTGCGAAATCGATAAGGCCCCGCGGCGGCTCGAAAGACCCTCTGATCACACGCCGGTGTTCTCAGAATTCCTGCTTTAAATCAATCTATCGCGAACTTATTAGCAAGCGCTTCAGCTTGCGCTGTGACCGAAGACGCGAGCGCGGGGGTTTTCTATACGAGATTGGGTAACTGGTGGGAGGGAGTTGAGCCAGGTGCTGTTGTCGGGGACCCAAACTGTTCGGGGCCTGCAAGCAGGCCCCGAACCGTCATTTTACTTTAAGTTTTCGCTACTAAAAATCGTAGGTCATCCTAACTCCTATCTCTCTAGGCGTTCGGGGAGAAACCAGATGACCATCCCTCGCGGGACTGAGGTTGTTATCCGAATTCAACTGGACTTGCCTGGGCGTGTCATTGTCGGTCAAATTATTTCCAAACACAGCGAGCGTTAGGTTCTCGTTTTGGAAGGTTACCGAACCATTCAAAATGTTAGTCGCCGGAAGATACGCAAGGTTCAGGGTATCGTCATTCAGATACGTGATATCTTCATATCGAAGACCCACGCGCCCGAACCAATTCCAACCTCCGTTACCTAGCGGAGCTCTGTAGGTCGCCGATAGCGTTAGAGTTTTATCCGGATTCGCTGCCATATCGTTACCCGCCAACCTCAACGCAGTCGTATGGGCCGCCCGTCTGCACCGTTGTTGTTGGCGTGTACCCGAAGTCATTAACGGCACGTGGGTCGCAACTTTGACCGTACTTCGCACTTGCAATAGTAGCGGTTCCTCTCAAGGTCCAGTTGTCGTTAGCCCTAAAATTCCCCTCTAGCTCGATACCACTCAGATCGCCATCACCAACATTCAAAAAGCCCATCGCCATCGTATCGCCCATGCTATAGACGGTACCGTTTGGGGAGTGCGTGCCGTTATTCCAGGAATTATCATCCCAGTTAAAACCTACGGGCTGAATCATCTTGTCCCATTCCATGGCATACACAGCAGCAGCTAACTGCAATCGGTTATCCAACAGCGAGCCTTTAACACCGAACTCGATGTTCGTAAGCACCTCTTCCTCAAAAATCTTAAAGGTATCCGCATCGTAGGTGATGTATTTACCTGCCCGGGCAGCCGCGAGAGATTCAACGATGATATCTCTCACGAAATCAATGCTGACCCCCGAGGGGTTTGTACCCCTTGAAAGTTGGCCATAGGTAGACCAAGTGTCATCCACTGCATAAGTAAAGGCGAATCGGGGTGCAAACGATTTGGTCGCATTATTAAAACTCACGCCTGTAATGTTGCTTTCGTTCGTAACATCATCGTTCTGGTAACGACCTTCCGCAGATAAAGTCAGTCTATCGTTGACATCCCATGTCACGCTGCCGTAAATCCCAGTATTAGTCGAATCATCCGCATTGATTGCAATCGGAGTAAACGCGTTACCATTATTCGCTTCATCTTCCAAACCAAGCTTAACGCCTGCCAGCTGAGTATAGATATTGGTCAGATAACTGTAGTCAAACAAGGATGCGCCAACCATCCACCTTACCGGCTGATCCTCCGGCGACAACCACTTGACCTCTACAAAAGTCTCGTCGATAGCGTTTGGGTTAGCCATCGAGTTCACGCCCATAATCATCCCCATGGGGAATGTGGGGACCGCATCGCTTCTGTCCGCATCAAACCAACGTCTGAGCTCATCCTCTGAATATGAAGCCAGAATCTGGACCGCGCTGCCATTGTCCATATTAAAGTTGAACTCCGACTGAACGCGCTGACGATTAAGATAGCTGCCCGGCTCTAGAACGCCGTACGACTGCGCATAGTAGTAGTTAGCGGTGCCCGGAGTCAGTGTTGCTTCCGGCCTGTTATTAGTTGGAATGCCGCCTACGTTTGCCGCAGGGTTACAGGTCCATTCACCTTTAATGTATTTCTCACCATTAGGTAACGTTATATTGTTGCAGGCATTAAGCTGTGCTTCCGGCAACATATACTGGATACCTGGATCGTCGTCCGTGTCGAGTTTCAACACTTGTATCTTCATGTCGAAACTGTCGCTGGGCGCATACACCAGTTTACCTTTGATATAGTCGGTAGCTTGCCCGCCCAAGGTAAGGCCTTCCGTGGTTCCCCAGCTATCAGGTCCCTGATACTCAGTAAAGCTCGCGTCTAAAGTAAAACCCAGCGTGTCCGTAATCGGCCCGCTTAACCCTATGCCTACAAGGTTCCTATCCAGGTCCGAGGTCGAAAGCAGAACCTGGCTCTCAAACTCATCGCCTGGGTCAGCGGTCACATAATTGATCGCTCCGGAGAATGTGGCGCGCCCGAAGGCAGCGCTCTGTGGCCCGCGCATTACCTCGACGCGGTCAATCCCTGAAAACTGTAGGGAACCGGTCTGACCTAATATCGGCACGCCATCGATGAATGAAGTGACTTTCGCTCTAACTGGGTTCTGCGCTCTAGTCCACACGCCACGCACTGAGGCGCGCGCACCTTGCCTATCCTGCGACTGTTCATAGTTAAGTCCGGGGGCCATTTCAAATAAATCGAACTGGTCCACCATGCTCGGGTCCTGCAATATCTCGCTGCTCAGAACTGAGATAGATACTGGAACCTCCATCAAGTTTTCTTCACGCCTTCTTGCCGTGACAACAATTTCCTCAAGCATCACTGCCTGACCAGAGGAAACGCGCGGATAATTTCCCAAGAGTCCCAGCACAAGAGCCATTACAGCAAAATTTAAAAATTTCATAAATTTTTCCCTAAAACATTTTAGAATAAAAAATTCGGGCCAAAACAATCCAAAACTCACAAACTCTTACCTGACCCAGAGGCAAAAGATTACGCAGACTATCTAGCAAACAAGCATTGTAACAATATAGCCACTTAGTTTTGGATAATTTTTCGTGCCTTATAACCTAAGCGCATAGAAACAACGCATCTAATTATTACCAAAACAACTACTCCACCGTTACCGATTTCGCTAGATTCCGGGGCTGATCCACGTCCGTACCCCTCAGCAGCGCAACATGGCAAGCGAGCAACTGTAGCGGAACCGTATAGAGAATCGGTGCCTGTATTGACTCGGCATATGATGGCATCCGCACAATTCTGACTCCTTCAGTTTCACCCAATGCCGCTTCGGCATCAGCGAATACGTATAGCCTACCGCCGCGTGCTTTTACTTCCTGAAGATTCGACTTCAGCTTATCGAGCAGTTCATTATCTGGTGCAACCGCAACAATCGGCATTTTGTCGTCGACGAGCGCTAGCGGGCCATGCTTCAGTTCACCGGCAGCATATGCTTCAGCGTGTATATACGATATCTCTTTGAGCTTGAGCGCACCCTCCATCGCTATGGGGGTAAGAGCACCGCGGCCTAGAAAAAAAACGTGATCCGCATCAGCAAGCTCTTCAGCTAACGCTTCAATCGAGGGCTCAAGCTCGAGGGTCTTCTCGACAAGGTTGGGCAACTCGGCGAGCTGACAGACCAGGTCCCGCTCTGTCTCCGGGGCTAGCCCGCGATGCTTCGCCAGAACCATTGTCAGTAAAACCAGCGCCGCAAGCTGTGTCGTAAAGGCTTTAGTCGACGCAACACCAATCTCCGTGCCCGCGCGCGTCATCAATACGAAATCGGCCTCACGAACTAGCGAACACTCAGGCACGTTACAAATAACTAAAGTAGCCAAATAATCTAGGCCTTTTGCGGCACGCAGAGCGGCTAGTGTGTCCGCCGTCTCACCGGACTGAGAAATTGCGACGAACAGCGTGTTAGCTCTTACGGCCGGGCGTCGGTACCGATACTCGCTCGCGATATCAACCATACAGGGCAAACCAGCGACATCTTCAATCTGGTGGCCAGCAACGAGGCCGGCATGATAGCTCGTGCCACACGCAACGATGTGAACACCCTCGACGGCAGCCATGATCTCGTTTGAGGAGGGTCCGAGAATATTGTCTAGCAACCGCCCATCGACGATACGGCTTTCCAGTGTATTTGCGAGCGCACGGCCCTGCTCGTGAATTTCCTTCTGCATGAAATATCGAAAGCGGCCACGATCCGGCGCTTCAGGGGACAACTCGCTCTCAATGACCGGCCTGTCAACCAAATTACCGCTCGCATCGTAAATTTCGACACTATGTCGCCGTAACAAAGCAACGTCACCGTCCTCAAGGAACTGGAACCGCCGGGTAACCGGCAACAGTGCCGTAATATCGGACGCAACGAAATTCTCTTCGATTCCGAGTCCGATTACGACCGGGGCACCGTTTCTCGCTAGTACCAATCTATCGGGATCCTCAGCATCCATTGCCACGAGCGCATAAGCACCTTGCAACTCGGCAACCGTCGCCTGTACAGCATCAAATAGGCTCGTGTGCGGCGCACGATTGAAACGGACCCGATGAACGATAATCTCAGAATCGGTCTCCGAATGAATCTCATAGCCTACGGCCTCTAGCTCGGTTCGAAGATCATCATAGTTCTCGATAATGCCGTTGTGGACTACCGCTAAATTTTCTCCCGATGTGTGAGGATGAGCATTAGTCTCGCTCGGCACGCCATGGGTCGCCCACCGCGTATGAGCAATCCCCTGGAACCCGCTGGGCGAAAGCTCAGCCACCGCTTCTTCGAGATGATGGAGCTTCCCCTCGCGCCTCAGGCGTCTGAGGTCGCCAACGTCGCTGATAGCAATTCCAGCTGAGTCATAGCCGCGATATTCAAGGCGCTTGAGGCCCTCCATAAGAATAGGGGTAACGTTACGCCCAGCTATAGCGCCGACTATTCCACACATTGTTCAGGGATCCTTAAAGCTTCTACAAATAGCGATTATGAACTAGACCAACCCAGAAAAACCCATACGGAATTCTCATTTTTTGGATTTCCGTGGGCGTTTCCAGCCCTTCACGACCGTCTGTCTAGCACGGGCGACTGTTAGTTTCTGAGCAGGGGCATCTTTCGTCACAGTAGAGCCTGCGCCAATAGTAGCTCCACTACCAACTTCGACGGGCGCCACGAGCATAACGCCCGAACCGATGAAGGCACCGTCACCGACAACAGTACGGCTTTTAACTGCTCCATCGTAATTGCAGACGATGGTGCCCGCTCCGACATTGACACTACCGCCTATACTAGAATCGCCAACGTATGTGAGATGGTTCATCTTGCTATCAGCCGCAACACTGCTAGCTTTAACTTCTACAAAGTTGCCTACTTTAACGCGCTCGGAGAATTCGGTACCAGGACGCAAGCGGGCGAATGGGCCGATCTCGCACTGTGACCCAGCAATCACGCCAGCCAACACCGAATTCGGATGGATCAGGCAATCATCGCCTAGCTTCGAGTTCGAAATCACGGTATTAGGCCCTATATGCACTCTGTCCCCTAGCTCTACCTCACCTTCAAATACAACGCCAGCATCAATAAATACGTCACGACCGACTGTTAGCTTACCGCGCAAATCGAAACGAGACGGATCGACAAGCGTCGCGCCTTGCTCCATTAGCGTGTCCGCATAGCGCCGTTGCAGGAGGCGTTCCGCAACGGCAAGCTGGTTGCGGTTGTTTATACCTAGTCCCTCAGATGGGTCTGCCACTGGCAGGCCGGTTACTTCATAACCATCGCCCGACGCTTTGACAACAGCATCGGTAAGATAGTATTCATTCGCGACGTTGCTATTGCTCAAATTGTCGAGCCAGCCACGCAGCGGGCCACTGGGCAACCGCATTAAGCCCGTATTTACCTCCGAGATAGCCAGCTCCGTAACCGATGCATCCTGCTCTTCTATGACTCCGCTGACCTCTCGCTGCTCGTTTCTCAGAATGCGGCCGTAACCCTGCGGTTCGTCAACGTAAGCGGTTAAAAGAACCACTTCATCACCACTGCCGTGAACGAGGAGCGGCTTCAGGCTTTCAGCCCTTACTAGCGGCACGTCGCCATAAAGCACGAGGATCCGATGATCGTCTGGGATAAATGGCAGGGCTTGCGCGAGGGCGTGACCCGTACCGAGTTGTTCGGACTGGTGACTCCAGTTCAGATCAGCGTCCGCAAATACTTCACGAACGGCCTCACCACCATGGCCGTAGACGATATTTATCGCATCCGGCCCGAGCTCTCTTGCAGTAGCAATAACGTGGGCTAGCAAAGGACGGCCTGCGAGCGGCTGCAATACCTTCGGCAGGTCCGAGTTCATTCGTTTACCCTGGCCGGCGGCCAGTATCACGACAGTAAGAGCCACAATCACCCCATATCATTAGGATTCAGGAACAGATAATAGCGCGCCTGGTCGAAAATAACGTGAAAGCACCTCAGAATGTAGCGTAGCGCGCCGTAACCGGTTACAGCAAAGTTACACTACCCCTACTCCCAATCAGCGATTCTTGCCTTTGAGTTTCTGGGCCGCCCGATAGCGGGCCTCTGCCTCGACTAGCTCGCCCTGTGCCTGAGCCAGATCAATCTCGCCTTGACTACCTTCGAGAGCTTCTCTAGCCCGCTCCCGCGCGGCTAGCGCCACATCCTCATCAAGTTGATCAGCAGCTAATGCACTATCTGCAAGCACCGTAACGAGATGAGGTTGTATTTCGAGTATGCCCCCCGTAACGTAGAACGTAAGCTCTTTACCTTCATTGTCTTGAACCCGAACTTCGCCCGGTCTCAGGTCAGTCAGGAGCGGTGCATGTCGGGGCGCGATACCGACCTCGCCCATCTTCGCTGGCGCGAAGACCATCGAGGCCTCACCCGTAAAAATCTCGCCTTCGGCGCTAACGATGTCAACGTGCATAGTTGCCACTATCTCCGACTCCGACTATTGCAACTTCTTGCTCTGCTCTTCGGCCTCTTCAATACCGCCTACCATGTAGAAAGCCTGTTCAGGCAGATGATCGTACTCGCCATCAACGATGGCCTTGAAGCCCCTGATAGTGTCCTTTAGCGCAACATATTTGCCTGGAGTGCCCGTGAAAGTCTCGGCTACCGTAAACGGCTGCGACAGAAAGCGTTGCACCTTACGTGCCCGCTGCACGATGAGTTTGTCATCCTCGGAGAGCTCGTCCATACCGAGTATGGCAATAATATCCTGTAGCTCCTTATAGCGCTGCAACACCGCCTGTACCGACCGTGCTACGTCGTAGTGGTCCTGACCAATGACGTTCGGGTCGAGCAACCGACTAGTGGAATCGAGAGGATCAACAGCTGGGTAGATGCCGAGCTCAGCAATTTGCCTCGACAATACAAGCGTTGCGTCTAGGTGGGCAAAAGTCGTCGCTGGCGATGGATCAGTGAGATCATCAGCCGGCACGTAAACGGCCTGGAACGAAGTGATTGAGCCAGTTTTCGTAGAAGTGATCCGCTCTTGCAATACACCCATCTCCTCAGCCAGCGTCGGCTGATAGCCAACTGCCGACGGCATACGCCCAAGTAACGCTGACACTTCGGTCCCAGCCAGCGTATAGCGATAAATGTTGTCGACGAACATAAGAATATCGCGGCCTTCATCGCGGAAGTACTCGGCCATCGTCAGTCCCGTCAGCGCTACGCGCAGGCGATTACCCGGAGGTTCGTTCATCTGACCGTAGACGAGCGATACCTTGTCGATAACCCCCGACTCCTTCATCTCGTAGTAGAAGTCGTTACCCTCACGAGTGCGTTCACCCACACCAGCGAACACCGAGTAGCCGCCGTGCTCTTTAGCAATGTTGTTGATGAGCTCCATGAGCGTAACTGTCTTGCCCACACCGGCTCCACCGAACAAACCGATTTTGCCACCTTTGGAGATGGGCATGATGAGATCAATCACTTTGACGCCGGTCTCTAGCAGCTCAGTCGATGTCGCTTGATCCTCGTAGGAAGGCGCTTCGCGGTGGATCGGCCAACGCTCTTCCTCGCCGATCTCACCAGCATTATCGATGGGCGTGCCAAGCACGTCCATGATACGGCCAAGCGTCTTCTCACCAACGGGCACGGTAATCGGCTCGCCCGTGTTCGTGACCGACAGGCCGCGCTTCAGACCCTCACTTGACCCCATGGCGATTGCTCGCACGATGCCGTCACCTAGCTGTTGCTGTACCTCCAGCGTCAAATTTTGATCCTCGATACGCAGTGCATCGTAAACTTTTGGAATTGTCTCCCGCGGAAACCCGACGTCGACAACTGCGCCAATAATCTGAACGATAGTGCCCGTGCTCATGAGTGCCTTACCTTCCGTACGTAATCTGTTTTAGACCGCGGCTGCGCCGCCCACAATTTCCGAAATTTCTTGAGTAATCGCCGCCTGTCGCGCCTTGTTATAGACGAGTTGCAGCTGATCGATGAACTTGCCAGCGTTATCGGTCGCGGCTTTCATCGCAACCATCTTAGATGCCATCTCGCAGGCGACGTTCTCGACCGCCGCGCGGTAAACCTGCGATTCGATATAGCGATTGAGAACGTTGTCGAGCAGATCAACGGCATCTGGCTCGTAAATGTAATCCCAGTGATCCTGCAAGTCGTCGCTGTCAACGGCCTCTACCGGAATCAACGTCCGGATTTCTGGTTTCTGGCTCATCGTATTCACAAATACGTTATGAACGAGAAACAGCCTGTCGATCTTGCCTTCCTCGTACTCGTTAGTCATCGCCGTAACCGTCCCGACAAGATCCGCCACCGAAGGCATATCTCCGAGGTGGCTCGTTACCGCCACAACGTTAACATTCAAACGTCGGAAGAACGCGACACCCTTTGCGCCGACGATACAGACATCAACTTCCACTCCTTTATCTTGCCACTCGCGCATATCGTTCAGCACGGAGCGAAATAAATTGACGTTCAGAGAGCCGCATAAGCCTCTGTCAGTTGTAATGATGATATAGCCGACGCGTTTAATCTCACGTGTCTCGAGGAAAGAGTGCTGATAGTCGGGATTAGCCTCTGACAGATGGCCGATAACTGTACGAATACGCCCGGCATAAGGCCGTGAGGCCGCCATACGATCCTGCGTCTTGCGCAACTTCGACGCCGCTACCATTTCCATCGCCTTTGTGATCTTCTGCGTGTTCTTTACACTATTGATCTTGGTGCGAATTTCTTTACCGACCGCCATGCAAATTTCCTAGTAAGCGCCGGTCGCCTTGAAGCCTTCGACGAGCTCCTTGAGGCCGGCTTCGATTTCATCGTTAAGATCACCGCTCGTATTGATCTTTTCGATAAGTTCAGCTGCGTTCGTTTGCGCGTACGCATGTAATGCAGCTTCAAAAGCAACGACCTTCTCGGCTTCGACGTTATCGAGGAAACCCTCGTTAACAGCGTAGAGCGAGATTGCCATCTCAGCAACGGACAATGGGGAATACTGCGCCTGCTTCATCAGCTCCGTCACGCGCTGGCCGCGCTCTAGCTGCTTACGAGTCGCCTCGTCGAGATCCGAGGCGAACTGCGCAAACGCCGCTAGCTCGCGATACTGCGCAAGCGCGAGCCGCACACCGCCACCAAGCTTCTTGATGATTTTTGTCTGCGCTGCTCCGCCAACTCGCGAAACTGATAGACCAGCGTTAATAGCCGGCCTAATTCCAGCATTAAACAAATCTGTCTCAAGGAAAATCTGGCCGTCGGTAATCGAGATCACGTTGGTCGGAACAAATGCCGAGACATCGCCTTCCTGCGTCTCGATGATCGGCAACGCCGTCAGCGACCCAGTCCGTCCACTGATCTCACCATTCGTAAATTGCTCAACATAGTCCTCACTAACACGCGCAGCTCGTTCGAGCAGCCGCGAATGCAGATAGAAGACATCGCCGGGATAAGCTTCGCGCCCGGGAGGACGACGCAACAAAAGCGAAACCTGACGATAAGCCCAGGCCTGCTTGGTCAAATCATCGTAAATAATGAGCGCGTCCTGACCACGATCGCGAAAGTACTCCCCCATCGCACAACCTGCGTAGGGGGCGATGTATTGCATGGCCGCCGATTCGGCGGCCGACGCCGAGACGACGATCGTATGCTCCATCGCGCCGAACTCTTCGAGCTTGCGCACCACGTTAGCAACGGTCGAATTTTTCTGCCCAACCGCCACGTAGATGCATTTAATGCCCGTACCAACCTGATTAATGATCGTGTCGATTGCTACAGCGCTCTTGCCCGTCTGCCGGTCACCAATAATGAGCTCGCGCTGCCCCCGGCCGATCGGCACCATGGCATCAATAGGCTTTAAACCAGTCTGCACGGGCTGATCGACGGATTTCCGGTCGATAACACCGGGTGCGACCTTCTCAATCGGCGAGCTTTCCGCCGCTTCGATCGGTCCTTTGCCATCGATTGGCTTGCCGAGCGAGTCAACAACACGACCGAGCAGCGCTTCGCCAACCGGCACTTCCAGAATGCGCCCCGTCGTCTTGACGGAATCGCCCTCTGAGATATGCTTGTACTCGCCAAGAACCACCGCACCCACGGAATCCTGCTCAAGGTTCAGGGCCAGACCGAAACTACCGCCTGGAAACTCGATCATTTCACCGTACTGGACATCGGTGAGACCATGAATACGGACGATGCCATCGGTCAGCGCTACGACCGTACCAACGTCGCGAGCCTCCGCCGCGGCATCGAAGTTCTCGATGCGTTCTTTAATCAGCTCGCTGATTTCAGTAGCTTTGAGTGCCATCTATTATCTCCTTAAGAGACTAGAGATTCAGCGAGCTGCCGTAGCTTGCTCTTCACTGAACCATCAATAACCATGTCATCGGCGCGAATCACCGCGCCACCAAGGAGGTCGCCGTCCAACTCTAGCTCTAGCTGAACCTTACGCCCCAATTTCTTCTCAAGGCTCCCTACAATTCGCTCAGCGACATCCGAATCGGCATCGGTGGCGGTAACGAGAGTAACCTTGACCGTGTTCTCCGCATCAGCCTTTAACGCATCGAACCGCGCGGATATATCTGGAAGAACCATGATCCTGCCATTCTCGACAAGAAGCCGAATCAAGTTCTGCCCGCGTTCCGACCGGACGAGGTCGGCGACACCCGCGTCAACACCCACTGCGGTAACACCCACTGCGGTAACAAATTCCGCAGATGCCTCTACACTTAGGTCCGGTCGCGACAGGAATGCTCTCCCGTCCTCATCAATCACAATGCCTGCAAGCGCTGTAAGCACTTCTGACCATTGCGTCAGCGCGTCTTCAGCTATCGCAATTTCGAAAAGCGCCTGCGCGTATGGGCGTGCAATTGTTCCGGTATCGCTCATATTTTCCTAATCGTTCCCAATCATAGGCCGAAGCTAAAGCTCACTGGCAAGGCCATCCAAAAGTTCCTTGTGCGTGCTGGCATCGATTTCGCGAGCCAGAACTTTCTCGGCACCAACAACGACAATGGCAGCGACTTCTTTACGCAACTCGTCACGCGCGCGGTTGGTCTCGAGCCCTATCTCAGCCCGGGCACCTTCTAGCTGACGCTCTTTCTCAGTCTCACCTTCCCGCCTGGCGGCCTCAAGGATCTCGCTCGCACGTGACTGCGCTTGATCCATAATGCCGCGCGCCTGGTCGCGAGCCGCGTTGACGATCTTGTCAACCTCAACGTGGGCCTTGGACAAACTTGACTGCGCTTTCTCGGCCGCAGCAAGACCATCGGCAATCTCTATCTGCCGCGCCTCAATTGCGTCCGTGATAAGCGGCCAAATGTACTTCATACAAAACCAGACAAAGAAGATCATAGCGATCGTCTGGCCGATGATGGTAGCGTTAAAGTCCACGCGAACTCTCCTTAGTTATTCCCGCTTGATCCGTCTCTATGCCGCCTTCAAGTGCTATCTGCTGGAAACGGCTTAAAAATCGATATGGCAATTAGCCACCAGCGGCTTGAAGCGCGCCGAGCAAAGCAACCACAAGAAACATCTGCGTTCTTAGCATCGGCGCAAGCTTCGGTTGCAAACTCTCCTCAGTTATTCCCGCTTGATCCGTCTCTATGCTGCCTTCCAAGTGCTATCTGCTAGAAGCGGCTTAAAAATCGATATGGCAATTAGCCACCAGCGGCTTGAAGCGCAGCGACAAACGGCTGCGCGAACGCGAAGTACAACGAAATACCGACACCAATCATGGCCACCGCGTCGAGCAAAGCAACCACAAGAAACATCTGCGTTCTTAGCATCGGCGCAAGCTCCGGCTGTCGTGCAGCGGCCTCTAGAAATTTGCCTCCCAAGAGGCCCATGCCAATGCCGACGCCAAGGGCGCCGAAGCCTATCATAAACGCCGCGGAACCGGCGGTCGTTGCAATAACAAGTTCCATTAGTTTCTCCTGTCCTAGTTCAGAACATTTTAGCTAGACTAAATTACGCTTCGTTACGTCTTAGTGCCCCGTATCGTGCGCTTGACTCAAATAAACAATCGTCAACATCATAAATATGAAGGCCTGCAACGTAACTACAAGAATGTGGAAAACAGCCCACATGAAATGAAGCGGAAGCTGATAAAAACCAATCAATGCGATCAGGATAAAGATCAACTCACCAGCGTACATATTGCCGAAAAGTCGCAACGACAACGAAACGGGCCGCGCGATAAACGTGACACTCTCTAGAATGAAATTGAAAGCGATAATAATAGGCGCCGCGATCACACCGATGCCGCGCGTCGGCGGGGCGATCGGATGTAGCGTGAATTCCTTAGCGAAGCCGCCAATCCCTTTGATTTTAACCGAGTAAAAGATCGTCAACAAAAACACCGAAATTGACATCGCAAACGTGACGTTAATATCTGTAGTCGGCACTACCTTAAGGTAAGGAACGCCGAGAAGAAGCCCAATCTCCGGCAACCAGTCGACCGGTATCAGATCCATTAAATTCATGAGGAAAACCCAAACGAAAATTGTAAGGCTAAGCGGCGCGATGAGCTTGCTCTCACCATGAAATGCGTCCTTCACAGACTTATCGACAAATCCAACAACAAGCTCAACTGCGGTCTGAAGCCTTCCCGGGCGACCCTTCGACGCGTTACGCGCCACGCGCCCGAAGACCCAGAGAAAAACGCCGCCCAGGATAAGCGAAAAAAACATCGAGTCGAGGTTTAGTGCCCAGAAGTTGCCCTCACAATGACCAACCACCCACTCACCGTGATCACGGCAAACAGTCAGGTTAGTTAAATGATGGGTGATATATTCGGTGGCCGTTTGCTCAGCCGCAATATGCTCGTCCATGCCTCAGTTCTTCGTCTCTACCTGTTCCTTTCCTGTCTGGCCGCCGAGCGCCAAGATACCAATAGTCACTATTTGCGCGGCGATAAATCCGCCGAAAACAGCCAATACCGACAACGTTTTAACCAACGCGAATATCGCCCCGAATAGTAAAACCGTTAGCGCAAATTTTCCGATTTCGCCAATCCATGCGGCTCTAAGAATCGCTTTCGCCTCCACCTTCGAGCCAAGCAGTCTCGCCGCCAAGAAAGCATTCGGAACCAATGCTACTAGCACGCCGAGCAACCAAGACATGCCTACAATGAGTCCCTGCATGATCGCGAGCGCGGCACCAATAACGAAACCCAAACCGGCCTGTCCAAGCAAGGCTCGTATTACCTGGCGCTCTGAAGCAAGCAAGTACAGACTCTTATCTATAACCGGGACACCGCCACTAGCGGCCTAAAAAATAGCCCCGGCTCAAAACGCCTTGGCTAACACGCTAATTGTAAGCAGACGACGGAGCCGATTCAACAAGTATCGAAGATTGTTATTTGATATGGCCAATAATGCCATCGAGTTCATCGAGGCTATGGTACCGGATAACGATTCGGCCGCCGGGCCCTGCCTGCTCAATCTTAACCTTTGCGCCAAGCCTCTCGCCTAGATGTATCTCGAGACGGCGAACGTCTGGATCACGCTTCTCCCCATGAGCCGATTGGCCAGATTTCTTCTGAAAGCGCACCAAATTCCGTATCGCTCGTTCGGTTTTACGAACGCTCCAGCCTTCTTTTACAACGCGCTTGGCCAGGTCAACTTGATCGTCGAGCGAGCCGATCGCCAGTAGTGCTCTGGCATGTCCCATACCGAGCTCTCTTCCTTCCAACATAGTCCTGATGGTCTTCGGTAGCTCTAGGAGGCGCAGAAGATTGCTCACCATAACCCGGGATCTCCCTACGGCCTCGGCGGCGGTAGCGTGGGTCATATCGAAATCGTTAACAAGCCGTTGCAGAGCGGACGCTTCTTCCATCGGATTCAGGTTTTCACGCTGAATGTTTTCGATGAGCGTCACAGCAGCAGCCGCTTCGTCCGGAATTTGCCTAACTATTGCGGGAACAGAATGCAATCCTGCGAGCTGAGCGGCTCGCCACCGTCGCTCGCCGGCGATAATCTCATAGCGCCGTTCGCCGCTGGAAGCATCGATCGGCCGAACGATAATCGGCTGGACGAGGCCCTGGGCAGTGATCGATTCAGCGAGATTCTTCAGCGTATCCTCGCGCATATCAACGCGAGGCTGGTAACGTCCGCGCTGCAGCAAATCTACCGGAATTTCCTTTAAATTAGCAGCGTCGTTCGCGACCTGTTTGACTGGCTCGGTGCTAAGTAGCGCCTCAAGACCGCGCCCGAGGCTTTTACGCTTCGTCATGTTATTAGTTTTACCTGGAGTAGAGGTCACTAACAGATTGTAGCGCAAGCGCTCGCGTCAGCGGTCATTGTGGCGGCATATCTTCGCGGCGATTGATTTCG
The DNA here is from genome assembly GCA_045561055.1 of Candidatus Rariloculaceae bacterium. Taxonomy (GTDB): domain Bacteria; phylum Pseudomonadota; class Gammaproteobacteria; order Steroidobacterales; family Rariloculaceae; genus SMWC01. Next base: position 75,357 of record JBJKYL010000010.1, read on the forward strand.
CCTGCTAAAGCTAAATACGCAAGCGCGCCGCGACAATATTTATCATGGCGTAGAGCCGACTTTCCGAAACTCGGCGCCTCCGCAAGACGAATGTTGCGTGGAATAACTGTACGAAAAACGCGTTCGCCGAAATGCTGCGTCAACTGACGGGACACTTCAGTCCCGAGATTGTTTCTCGGATCGAACATTGTCCGCAAAATCCCAAACAACTCGAGCTTTGGATTCGCGCTCGCACGAATCTGCTCTATCGTGCTTAAAAGAGCCGAGAGGCCCTCTAGAGCGTAATATTCACACTGCATCGGAATCAGCACGCCATCCGATGCGGTCAAAGCATTCACTGTCAGCATATTAATTGCCGGGGGGCAATCAATTAGCACATAGTCATAATTTATGAGGTACGGTTGCAACGCCTCCTTCAGACGATATTCCCTCTTGGGCTGAGTCAGGAGCTCCACCTCTGCCAGCGTGAGGGTCTGGTTCCCAGGGAGCAAATCAAAGCCCCCTTCAGATGCAGGTCGAATTACTGCTTTTGCCTCCAGCCCATCTAACAAAACATCACAGATGCTTTCATCCAATATGGCCTTATCGACACCACACCCCATGGTGGCATTACCTTGAGCGTCTATATCTACAAGCAAAACTCGGCGCTGAGTAGCGGCCAAAGATGCTGCCAGGTTAACGCAGGTGGTTGTCTTTCCAACCCCGCCTTTTTGATTGGCTATCGCAATAGTCAGCGCCACAAACTCTCAGTCCTTATCCTTATCCACAATTAGGAGGCTCCCTCTGAACAATTTTGCATCTGGCTCACCAACACGGCGCGCCCTGTACCCACCCTCTAACTTAGCAGTGTTGCCGATAAAACTCTCGCCTGTCAGCGCCAACAAAACCGTATCAGACGTAAATAGATGCCCCGTTAACTTGAGCAAATCGGGCAACGCCGCAACCGCCCTTGCGAGCACCGTATCAAAGGGATGGATAGGAAGTAAGTCCTCCGCCCTTGTGTGTTTCACAATCACGTTGTCTAACCCCAATACAGCTTTCACATGGCGAAGAAATGCTACCCTTTTATTGCGACTCTCGATTAGTGTGAAAGCCCTCCGTGGCTCCGTAATGGCCAGGGGAATACCCGGGAGCCCTCCTCCGCTACCCACGTCTGCAATTCGATCTCCCCTAAGAAATTTGCCCAGAGCAAGGCTTTCCACTAGGTGACGTTGGATCATTTCTTCAGGATCGCTGATAGCGGTCAGGTTATGCACCTCATTCCAACTCGAGAGCAGTCGCAGAAAGTCGGCCAAGGCACTAACTGCCGCGCTACTTTTCGCCAAACCTGCATCGGCAAGTTGACACACAATATGATTATGCATACCCAGAGTATAAAAGGCCCAGAAAGACTGTCCTACAATACAAGAGAACAGACAAAAACCAAGCTGCTCTAGATCGTCTCTTTGCACACGTCTGGAGCAGATTGCGATAACCTGCTATACATCACTAAACAATTACTAGCGAATACCGATGCCCGACACGATTACTGACGTTAGCAATTCAACAGCCCGCGCCGCTAGCTTTCAGCTTATTTGGCTGGGTATCGCCGCTACGCTCGGTTTTGCATTGTTAATGGTTCTATTGTCATGGGCATCGGCGCTTACGGGCAGTAGCACCAGGGCGCTGAGTGCCATCGATGTAGAGACGGGCACGCTTACCCTACAGTTAAGCACAGAGCCCCCGCAACTTGACAGCACGCGAGCCACGGATTCCGTCAGCATCATGGTTCTTGGTCACGTGATGGAAGGGCTGTTGCGGTTCGATGCGAACAACCAGCTCGTTCCCGGAGTCGCTGAGCGCTGGGAAATCCGGGAAGACGGGGCAACGTTCTGGTTACGTGAAGATGCGCGCTGGAGCGACGGCTTACCGGTTACCGCGCATGACTTCTCTTTTGCGTGGCACACCGCACTTGCTCCTGAAACAGCGTCGGAATACGCCTTCATTATGTATCCTCTGAAGAATGCCGAAGCCATAAATACCGGCATTCTTCCTGGCGACACTCTGGGCGTGCGCGCTATCAATGACAGGGTACTTGAGGTCGAGTTTGAACAACCGCTAGCTTATTTTGAAGAACTTGTCGCTTTTCCGACCTATAACCCTATTCGCGAGGATTTCTATCGCAACCGTGATGGCCGCTATGGGGCCGACGTCGAGGACCTTTTATACAACGGCCCCTTTGAGATGACCGTGTGGGTCCACGGCGCCCATTTGCGCCTAGAAAAAAACGCTGATTATTGGGATCGAGAACGTGTGCGTCTAAATGTCATTGATATCCCCTATTTCACCACAGACACGACTGCTGCTTTGAATCTCTTCAAAGACGGCCAAATTGCCATCGTTGACTATCTCGGCGCTGAACAGCTTGATGAGGTTCTGCAACAGCGCTGGGAGCTCTTGCGCTTTGGTGACGGCAGTGTCTGGTTCCTCGCGTTCAACTTTGACTCTGGCCGAGCTACTAGCAATTGGCACCTTCGAAAGGCGCTGCAACTCGTGACCGATCCTAGCGAGTTAGTCAACCGCATAATTAAGCTTCCCGGCAATCTGCCCGGAGAGTCTCTTTTTCCTGTCTGGCTCCAGGGCATAGATGGTTTTTTTCGCCAGGAGTACCCCGCCCCACAGATAACCTTAGATGCTGAAGCAGCACGGGAGCATCTTCGGCTGGCTATGGAAGAACTTGGCTTGGACGAACCGCCCTCACTAGCGTTATTGGTGGATGACACCCCAGGTGCTGGCCGACAGGCCGAATACTTTCAGAACCTTTACGGGACGCAGCTCGGTATCGACATCCGAATTGATAGACAAATATTCAAACAGCGCCTAGCGAAAATGCAAAACCAGGACTTTGACATCGCTACGTACGGCTGGGGGCCTGATTTCGCCGACCCGCTCACCTTTGGTGAGCTATTCGCCTCTTGGAACCCTAACAATAACGGCCGTTTTTCCAACCAAGAGTACGATCAGTCCGTTCGCCTTGCGCAATCATCGCTCGACCCACGCATTCGCATGAATGCGTTTGGCCGGCAACAGGAAATTCTCTCTGAGGAGGTAGCACTGATCCCTAACTACGAGCGGGGGCGGGTCTACATTAAGGATCGCCGGCTTCAGGGCGTGGTCCGCCGTGCGGTCGGTCCTGACCCAGACTTCACAAACGCTTACATCGTAGAGACTCCGTAGCTTCCAGGAATATGTTCGCCTACACGTTAAAGCGGCTCATCCAAGGGGTTATCACGGTCTGGTTTATCGCAACAGCGACCTTTGTTGCTATGCACTCTGTGCCCGGCGACCCATTGCTCAACGAGAGAGGGGTTAATGAGGAGATTCGCCGAAACCTTGAGGAGCGTTACGGGCTAGATAGGCCTATATTCGATCAGTATCTGATCTATATGGCGAATATGTCCAAAGGCGACTTTGGGATTTCCTTCACGCAGCAAAACCGCCGTGTTAATGACATCATCCGAGAACACTTCCCTGTATCAGCAACGCTCGGTGTTCTCGCCATCGTATTCGCGGGCTTAGGCGGTGTTTTATGGGGTGCTCTCACGGCTCTTTATCGAAATCGGCTGCCTGATGTGATTGTCATGTTTCTCGTGATCCTCGGTATTTCCGTACCAAGCTTTGTAATTGCCGCTCTTTCACAACTCACGCTGGTCGGACTAAATGATCTTGTCGGCTTCTCTGTTTTACCTGTCGCCGGCTGGGGCTCGATTCTCCACATGCTCATACCGTCGTTAGTTCTAGGGCTTGGCACCATGGCGTTTCTGACGAGACTCATGCGCTCATCGATGCTCGAGATTGTCAACGCTGACTTCATACGGACTGCGCATGCTAAGGGTTTGCCGCCTAGTCGTGTCTTCATAAAACATCAGTTGCGTAACGCGATCCTCCCTGTAATCACTGTGCTTGGCCCGGCGATAGCAGCTATTACGACTGGTGGTTTTGTCGTCGAGCTTGTATTTGCAATTCCTGGTCTCGGCCGGTTTTTTGTACAGGCAGTACAGCAACTAGATTACACCGTGATTATGGGTACAACCGTATTCTACGGAGCATTTTTGGTGTTTATGGTGATTACCGTCGACCTTATATACGGCCTCGTCGATCCGCGCGTACGTCTGGAGTAATCATGACAGAGCTCAACTATACAGCAGCGGATTTCGAGCGCGTCCCCGTCGCAAGGGGAGCGCAGACGATCACTAGGCCGTCACTATCTTATTGGCGGGACGCTTGGGTGAGGTTGGCGACAAACCGGCGCGCGCTAGCTTCTCTTTATATCGTCATCGCCTTGCTCTTGTTCACGGTCGCCGGACCTTGGGTTTGGACCGTTGATCCAACAGCTCAGGATCTCGACCAGCTTAGCGCCCCGCCTGGTGCAAACCGTCGGGCACAAATTGTTGAGCCCTATGCGCCTTGGAACGGCGTATTTGCAACCGTCACCGAGTCTCTTGCTGATACAGTCGGAGCAACTGCTGAAATTCGGCTCGCACAGCCGGCAAGCACCCAAGCTGTTCGGCTAGTTTGGGCTCCAGTCACAGGAGCCAGCGGCTACCGTATTTATCGCAATGTTTACGACCCAACTCCGGACGATGCAGTTGGCTTACCGTTGACGGAAATCTATGATCCGAGACAGGTTAGCTATGAAGACCTTCTCGACCTAACACCAACTCGTTATTGGTACTCCGTGATTGCCACTGATCGCAACGGCCGGGAAGCAGAAGAATACACAACGCTCGTGGTCGACACTATAAGAGTAATCACGGCTGCGGAAGCACGATCCCGGGGCTTGGTTGATTTGGAAACACCCCTGTCATTAGGGGATGAAGTCCGTGTAAATTTCCATCCGCTCGGGACTGACTACCTTGGCCGAGATATGCTCGCGCGATTAATGTATGGAGCTCGGGTATCGCTATTCATAGGCATTATCGCTCCTTTATTTTTCGTCTTGATCGGCATTCTCTACGGAAGCGCAGCAGGCTTTATTGGCGGCCGCGTTGACCAAATATTAATGCGCTTTGCCGATTTTGTCGTCGCCTTACCGTTTCTGCTATTCATGATTCTTTTCAAGATAGCGTTTGGTATTGGTCCCGGGGAAAGTGGCGTCGTACCAATGCTTGTGGCGCTAGTGGTCTTAAGCTGGCCAGCGACCGCCCGGCTAGTAAGGGGACAAATCCTCCAAATTCGCGAAGAAGCCTACATAGGCGCCTCTCAACTGCTTGGGGCCAAAACTCACTACCTAATATTACGCCACATGATTCCTAACACCTTTGGTGTTGTCCTCGTCACTCTCACATTCGCTGTACCTACCGTTATATTTGTGGAGGCGTTTCTCTCGTTTATAGGGATGGGTGTCGCACCGCCAACTCCTTCTTGGGGAAGCATGTGTAACGAAGGGATTCAAACTATGTTAAATCACCCCCATGAGCTTATTCTTCCAGCAGCACTTATTAGTCTGACCGTGCTCGCTTTTAATCTGCTAGGCGACGGACTGCGTGATGCCTTAGATGCACGCATGAGATCACGGGAATGATACATACAGCTATTCGAGATGATCCTGCGCTACTTTCAGTCGCAGATCTCCACGTTGAGTTCGATACACATGGTGGCATTGTTAAAGCCGTACGTGGCGTCAGTTTCGATTTATATGCAGGAAAAACTTTGGCTATCGTCGGCGAATCCGGCTGTGGAAAATCGGTGTCTGTACACAGCATTATGGGGCTGATCCCTATGCCCCCAGGACGCATTACTCAAGGCTCGGCAACACTAGATGGTATAGATATTCTGGCCAAAAAAACCATTGGCGGCGAGGACATTCGTGGATCTAAAGTTGGAATGATCTTTCAGGACCCGATGACATCACTGAATCCAACAATGACCATCGGTGATCAGATTGCCGAAACTCTTCAGGTTCATCGCGGCTTTTCCCGTAGGCGGGCCTTTGCGCGAGCTATTGAGCTAATAGACATGGTTCGAATACCCGATGCATCGCAACGCGCCAAGCAGTACCCGTTTCAGTTTTCCGGGGGCATGCTACAGCGCTCAATGATTGCGATGGCAATCGCATGCGAGCCAGCCGTGCTGATTGCTGACGAACCAACAACAGCATTAGACGTCACTATCCAGGCTCAAATTTTAGACATGATGGCCAGGCTACAGCAGGACAGCGGCATGGCAATCATCCTAATCACACACGATTTAGGAGTCGTTGCTCGTATGGCCGATGATGTCGTCGTAATGTATGCCGGCGAGGTAGTCGAGAAAGGAAGCGTTGAGGATGTTTATTACCGTTCTTCACATCCCTACACATTAGGGCTAAAAGCGGCCATGCCAACTAACAAGGTAGGATCTAACCGGAAGCTTAAACCTATTGACGGCAGCCCCCCCGATCTTTTCTCCCCACCACCGGGATGCGCATATTTTGCTCGCTGCCCCCATGCAATGCGTTTGTGTGAAACACATAGCCCCACTAGATTTAATGTCGGCACCCAACACTACGCAAACTGCTGGTTACACCACCCCGACGCGCCTCAGGCAACGACTGAATTCGGGGCCCAAAAAACATCATGACCGCTCTAATTGAGGCTAGAGCATTAACCAAGCACTTTGTGCTCGGACGAAACTCAGTCGTTCACGCCGTGGACGACGTCTCCCTAAGTGTGGAGGAAAAAGAAATCGTCGGCCTTGTCGGTGAAAGTGGTTCCGGCAAATCTACTTTTGGCAAAACTTTGGTTGGACTGCATGACAAAACCGCTGGCGAGGTTATATTCAAGGGAGAAAGGCTCCCACGCGTTTATAAGCCTTCCGACTTCCAGCGCTATGCAGCTTCCATCCAGATGGTTTTTCAGGATCCATACTCATCGTTAAATCCGCGCATGACCGTTGGAGAGCTCGTTGGCGAGGGGTTACGTCTACACAGCGTGCTCCCGCCTAGCCAAATTAACGAGGCCGTAGCGCAATGGCTTCGAGACGTTGGTCTAGAACCAGATCATATGTCCCGCTATCCCCATGAGTTTTCCGGCGGTCAACGGCAGCGTATCGGGGTCGCTCGCGCATTGATTATGAAACCAGAATTTGTAGTTTGCGACGAGCCGATCTCCGCTCTCGATGTTTCGGTACAAGCGCAGGTCATCACTCTTCTTGATGATCTAAAAACATCCTTAGGGCTTACGCTTTTGTTTATCGCACATGATTTATCGATGGTCCGCTATGTATCGGACCGAATGGCTGTTATGTATTTGGGCTCACTCGTAGAAATTGGCATTTCCAATGACGTTTTCTTTAATCCCAAACACCCATATACCGAGTTGTTGATCAGCTCAAACCCCGAGCCTGATCCTGATAGTGAACGTAACCGCCTTTCCGCCAGTATCAAGGGAGAAATTCCTTCTGCCGTGAACGTCAAACCTGGCTGTAGATTTGCAGATCGATGCCCGAAGGTTATGGAAGTGTGCAGCGTCCAGACCCCACGGCTGAAAAAAATTCAAAGCGAAACCAATCAACGGTTAGTGGCATGCCACCTATATAACTGAGACTTCCTCAGGCGCTTCGCTTGAGTTCGCGTTTCTTGAGATGGACTAATAAAAGTGAGATTGCGGCCGGGGTCATTCCGGAAATCCGACCAGCCTGACCGATATTCGTAGGCCGAATTTGCTCGAGTTTCGACCGTACTTCGTTGGACAATCCGCTGACTTGCGTGTAATCGAGATTTTCCGGCAACGATAATGCCGCTTGCCTTCGCTGCTGATCAATTTCGCCTGCCTGACGTTCGATATAGCCGCTATAGCGAGCCTGGATTTCAAGCTGTTGGCCAACCTGCGCTAAAAGCTCCTCGCCAAGCTCAGCGAAACCGTTTGTAGTCCCGACACGCTCGAGCCCCACCAGATCACGATAGCGAATCTCCGGCCGCTTTAAAAGATCATAAGCAGTCACGTCACGTCGCAAGGCACGAATAGCACTTTCGGCCGGAACGTCCGATGGCCTCACTGTAATGCCGGCCAGACGAATCGATTCTGCTCCAACGAGGTCGCGTTTTTTGGTGAACAGCCGCCATCGCTCATCATCGACGAGTCCGAGTTGCCGTCCTTTTTCCGTAAGGCGGAGGTCTGCGTTGTCCTCGCGAAGTGACAATCGGTACTCGGCCCGCGATGTAAACATTCGATATGGCTCAGTCGTCCCGCGTGTAATGAGGTCATCGATCAATACACCAATATAGGCCTCGTTACGCTGTGGGCACCAGGGCTCACGTCCTTGTGCCGAAAGCGCCGCGTTTGCTCCAGCAACGAGCCCTTGTGCCGCTGCTTCTTCATAACCCGTCGTACCATTGATTTGCCCTGCAAAATAGAGCCCGGCTATTGCTTTCGTTTCGAGACTCGGCCGGAGATCCCTCGGGTCAAAATAATCGTATTCAATCGCATAGCCCGGCCGCGTAATGTGCGCGTTCTCGAAGCCAGTTATTGAGCGGACAAATTCATGCTGTACATCGAACGGCAGGCTCGTGGAAATTCCATTCGGGTATATCTCATTGGTATCCAGCCCTTCAGGTTCGACAAAAATTTGGTGGGATTCCTTGTCTGCAAACCGAACGACTTTGTCCTCGATAGACGGGCAGTAACGCGGCCCCGTACCCTCGATGGAACCCGTAAACATCGGTGAACGATCAAGGTTGCCCCGGATAATATCGTGGGTTCGGGGTGTCGTATAGGTGATATGACAAGGTACCTGCCGCGGTCGCTCCGCACTTGAGCCGAGAAAGGAAAATGCGGGCAAGGGCGTATCTCCAGGCTGTATTCGCATCCGTTTGTAGTCGATGCTCCGCCCATCAATTCGCGGTGGAGTCCCGGTCTTCAGTCTCCCAACGGCTAAACCGAGATCTCGAAGTCGACTTGCCAGCGCAACGGCGGCCGAATCGCCCATACGGCCGCCCGAGGATTTCGCTTCACCAATATGAATTCGCCCCGCGAGAAATGTGCCCACCGTGAGGACGACGGTTGGTGCAGTGACCTCGATCCCCATGTGCGTGGTAACACCTCGAACCCTGTCACCGTCGAGCAGGAGGTCTTCGACGCCTTGTTGTAACAGGGTGAGGCCATGTTGCGCCTCAAGAATGCTACGAATAGCCTGCCGGTAAAGGACACGGTCAGCTTGGGCTCGCGTCGCGCGGACAGCCGGTCCCTTGCTCGCATTCAGCGTACGGAAATGGATGCCGGCACGGTCAATCGCTCGCGCCATCGCGCCACCGAGAGCGTCAACCTCCTTCGTGAGATGCCCCTTACCAATGCCGCCGATAGCCGGATTGCAACTCATCTGACCGAGCGTATCGAGGTTCTGCGTCAACAACAGCGTCTTTACGCCTGCGCGAGCGGCCGCGAGTGCGGCCTCTGTGCCAGCATGGCCGCCGCCAACGACGATACAATCAAATGAGTCTGAATATTTCATAGGTTTTCGTTCGTAAGCTCACATTTTATGGCTTTTCCTACTCTTCTCGCTAATTAATGCCGGGCGCACTTACTAACAAACCTAAGATCACTGAAAAACGGCAACGACTCGATAGCACTGCTGCCGCTATATTGACGCCATCTTATCTGGCCAATGGGTCAGGGCGCACTTGAAAATGTACAACTAATGGACGCATACCCTGACCACCCTCTTTAAGCCAAGGGGTACGGTCGCCAGCCGATACCCAGAGACCTCGACCCTTCCAGCCCGCATCCGGATCGTCGATTCGCCCATCAAAGCCCTTGCTATAAAAACCGAGCGGATAAGGAATTCGCATCGTGACGAACTCGCCGTCGACGAGTGCGTGCACACCGTCGAATAGGTTGGCCGTCGCGATCGGCGTGTTATCACCAAGTCCCGACGAATTGCGTTGATCAACCCATGTGTAATAGCTCGACTCAACGCTGTACTCTGGCAATTCTGGGAACCCTGGGCCCGGGAATCGATGAAATGTCCAACCCTCGGGACAATGATCCCCTGTGGCCGTCGGGCCGTTTAGCGGGCCTTTACATTTGCCGCGATCGAACTCGCCGAGATGGCCGCTACCGAGCGAAACCCAGACCACGCCATTACGGTCGATATCCGAACCTCTCGACGAGAAGCCCGGTAACGGAATATTGAAAACTTCTGCTAAAGCAGTTTCGGGTGGGTTCGTGCCTGGATCCAGCCGTATGACTGCTCCGGGAAAATTGAAGCTTGTCGCGCCCCAAACGGAGCCGTCCGCAGGATTCGGCATGATCGAATAGAAGCTGGCAGAGAGCCGCGTATCGAGATTTGGGTCCATGGGCTCCCCAGGCTCAACCCAATCATCGCGCTTACCATTGCCGTTTGTATCGAGGATCAGCGGAGCCCAACCGACCGCCGCCATCGAATCACCTGTTTCATCGTACTTCTTAGTGTCGAGCCAGCCGACAACATCATTGCCACCACTGGTCCAAAGCGTGTCGTTCTCATCTTCCGCAAATTGTAGATGATGAGTTGAGTAGCAAGTATCGATAAAGGAATACTCTTCGCTCTCCGGATCGTACATCGAGAGATGCCGATTAGCCCGCTCGGTCGGAAAAAGCTGAGCAGATGGGTGATCGGAGCCTTCGCGGCAAAAATCAGGATTGTCCGGGCCTCGAATGCGAGCCGTATACCAAACCCTACCCGTTTCGTCGAGCATAGGATTATGCGAATTCGCCTGGCTGTCCCAAATACGCTCATCACCCCAATAAGGCGACGGCTGAACCACCGGAGCACTATTCGTCGTCGGCGTATCATCATCGCGAACCGGCGCCCGATATGTCCAGTCCGTATTCGCTATGGGATCTAGGATCGGGAAATCATCGGTACTTAATTCCGGCGATCCATAGATCTTGCCATAAGCGTTCACTGTTGGTTTGCGCCTATCAGTCGAAATAAGGTCATGCAAATAAGTTTTGGGATCCGCCCAATCGCGAACTGTCGCTACCACGTTACGCTCGATTCCCGACGGCCGAGGGGGTGTCCATGAAGGTGTTTCTCCGGCCGCGACCCGGTCCGTCCAGTCTGCAAGATACCTAAACGGTACTCCACCGAGACGCGCAGCGAGAACATTGATCATCTGCGCTCCTGCTTGACCAGACTGAACTCGCCGTATCCAAGCCTCCTGTCCAGTATCGAACTCCCCTATCGCCTCCGGGATTGTGCGCGTAGCAAGATTACCGAGCTGATGACAGCCGACACAGGACTGGTTCTTCATAAGCCCGAGATATTCATTCAAGCCGCCCGGAACATGATCGAGTTCGGCCTCACTAGGCAGGTGCATCATCGCGTACCAGGCCGCGGCAGGATAAACCTCTGCTGCTGCGGCTTCATCAGGGGCAACAACAGCCGTTAAATCAACCGTGGCACCCCGTTCGCCAGAAACTTTCATCGAGTCGGCAAGACCATAGCCTCGCACCCAAAGCTCATAGTCAGCTTCCGGCAGGTCGGGAACGAGATAACGTCCACCATCGTCGGTTACAACGATTTTCGCGAAAAAGGTGTCAAAATCGCGAGTCTCCGCTATCACCCACACACCAGCTTCAGGCCCCGTGGCGCTAGTTACCATCCCGCCGATATCATCAGCGTCTACCTGAACCACGTCTTGCGCACTCGCCAGAATCGGTAACCATGCCCCGACGGCAAAAATAAATCTTTTCCCTATCTTCATCTTATGACTCCAGTGGATCGCCCTGTCTTCAGGGTTTTTAATGAGTACAGTTGTACTCTCGCATTACGCTTGTCGTAGCTTCGAACGTACGCGTCCCTGTTAATTTATCTGTAAAATAATCCGAGTCTTCCGCCGTATAAGTTAGCTCAAAACCGTCACCCACAGTATTTAGCGTCAATCGCTCAACCGTGTGCAATTTATCGCTATGTGGCAGACCGGGGTGCTGGTGTAGCATTCCGGCTGGATAACCGATAGTGTCAATAACAAGCGCGTTGCCCTCGTACCATCCGATTGAATGCCCGAGGATGTTCTCAGGCATTTCACTCGGATGTTCGCGCGTGCCAAGGTGAACGATACGTTCGGCATCCATCCATTCATGGTGGATAGTAACTCGGTCGGATTCCTCAGTAATCTGTGTTAGATCGCCGTTTCCCCAAAGACGTACAATGCTAACTGGGCTACAGCGTAGCGAGGGGTCGTCTAGGACAGGGTCGTAGGCCGCCAACGCACGCTTGCCTGCCTCAGATAGAACCCAAGCTTGACGATTCGGGCCACCGAGCTGCGGGCCACCTCCGCTACCACCGTTGATTCTGCTCCAGGTGCCACTGAACCGGCGGGCACCTACTGGCATCGTTACTGCCGCTGCAACAGCACCAGTTTGTTGAATGCCCGCCTCGAACTCATCCGCCATCGTAATTCGCCGCCCATCATGCATATCAGCGTAATCAAAGTAGCATTCGGTCTCGTTATGGCGCGAGGCAAAGCCCTGTATCGTTATTTCCTCCCCTGGCCTGAAAACTTCATCGCTCCAACCACGTCGCTGCAGTCCGTTCGCACCACCCATTTCACAATCCCAGGTAATCATTTCGCCGTCGCTGCCGAGCGCATCGATGATAAGGCGCGAATGAGGATTAATAAATCGGAACTGATTAACAATTCCCCTCACAGTAACGTCTACGTTTCGGTCAAAGTGATAATCGTTGGAGTGATGGGCAGAAACAGCGCCAAAACATCCCATCGTCAAAAGACCGAGCCCTATTGATCGCATGATGTTCTCCCCCGTATTCGTGATACTCGGCGTGTAAACTCCCGCCGATCCTATACAGCGTATTATAGGCTAAGATCCAGCTGCATCCTGCCGTAATTCGTTACAAACCCTGTTGCTTAAAACTCGTTAGGGACGAGCGGAGAACAATCGACATGAAGAAAACAAAAGACCTCGCCGTTCTAACTATTGTCTTTGCGACATTGGCGGCATTGACCTCCAGCATCTTTGCCCAACACCAAGACCTACCTGCGGACGGCCCGGACCGTCCCGTTCTTGGTGAGTTACCGCACTTCCCTTTGGAAATTTATGAAAAAAACCCTGTAGGCGTCACCGTCGAGACTTTTTTGACAGGCCTCGACGTCGTCTGGGGACTAGAGTTCGCACCCGATGGACGTCTTTTTATTACAGAGAAGGCCGGGCGGATCCGCATTGTTGATGCTGACGGCCGTCTTGACCCAACACCTTGGGCGACCGTTGGCATCCTTGATGAGGAGACACGGGAACGGGGTCTATTCGGGCTCGCATTGCACCCGAACTTCTATCAAGAGCCCTGGGTTTACGTAATGTATACGTACGATATCGATGAAAATTGGCGCGGGAACAGAATCTCTCGCTTCCGCGAAGTGAATGGACGCGGTAGCGTCGAAGAAATTATTCTCGACAACATCCCCGGCGCGGTGACGCACAACGGTGGGCGCATTAAGTTTGGCCCGGATGGAATGCTCTATATCGGGACGGGCGATGCCCGCGACCGAAGACGATCACAGAATATCGATAATATCGCCGGTAGCATCCTACGCATCACGCCCGAGGGTGACGTACCTACAGATAATCCTTGGGAGGGCAACCCAATTTGGGCATACGGCTTCCGAAACCCGACCGGTATCGCCTTTCGTAATGACGACAGCGCATTGTTCGTAGCCGACCATGGCCCGACCGTCGAGTGGGAGCCTAGGATTGGTGCTTACGACGAACTCAATATTATCGAGAAGGGCGCGAATTACGGATGGCCTCTTGTCGTTGGCGCTCCCGGCGACGCCCGATACGTCGACCCAATTTTATCCTGGATCCCGTCGGTACCTCCAGGCGATCTTATTTTCCATAAAGGAGAACTGTTCATCAGCGCTCTATGGTCGGAAGCACTGATAAGAGTGCAATTTAACGATTCGGCTAATCCGAACCGCGTAACCGGCGTGCAGCGCTGGTTCAACGAGCGGGTATGGCGCGACGGCATCCTGCCAGAGTCATCATTCGGCCGCCTCCGTGCGCTAGCAGTAGGACCAGATGGCGCGCTCTACCTCGGGACAACCAATCGCGATGGACGCCTCGAACCACGACCCAACGATGACCGAGTGCTAAGAATAGTAATTGACGACTAGATTAAGGATTCGTAATGTCATATAAATAGTGCGCCCAGCGCTAGACCAATCACTATGATCAGGGTAAAGATCAACATAATTATTATCAGCAGTCGTCCCATGCGGCCCTTATTTATTTTCCAATGCAAAAACTGGAAAAGATCTGCCCTAGCAGATCATCGGTCGATACCTCTCCAGTAACTTCGCTCAGTGCTAACTGCGCTGACCGCAGTTCCTCTGCCGATAGTTCTAACGCGAGCGTGTTGACAAGTTGCCGCCGGGCGTTACGAATATGGCGCTCGGCACGCTTCATTGCGTCGATATGTCGCGTGCGCGCGCTGAAGGCGCCCGCGGTATCGCTACGATAGCCGGCCATTTTTTTAAGATGGTCAGTTAACAACTCTATACCCGTCCCCGTTAAGGCCGACATACGAATAATGGTGCAGTCGTCCTGCTTAAGATGTTCCGCAAGACCATTGGTAAGATCAACTTTGTTTTGGATGATCGTTACAGAAACATCATCTCCGGCCACGGCTTGTGCCTGCTTTAGTTCTGCCTCCAAATCCGAACGAATGTCTGCAACCCATATCAACTGATCTGCAGTATCGGCAGCGCGTTGGGTACGGCGAATGCCCTCTACCTCGACAGGATCAACCGAATCACGTAAACCGGCAGTATCTATGACGGTAACCGGCAAGCCATCGAGAGATAAATTTTCACGAAGCGTGTCTCGCGTTGTGCCTGGTATGTTCGTCACAATCGCAGCATCGTAGCCAGACAGCCGATTCAACAGGCTCGACTTACCCGCGTTAGGTGGGCCAGCGATGACCACAGTAATGCCGTTACTTAAAACTGTCCCTTCTCGTGCTAAGTCCAATAATGTTTTTAGAGCTTCGATCGCGGCGTCGAAATCTTGCTCGAAATCATTTGTATCGTTAAGTTGTAGCTCTTCGTCGGGAAAATCTAGCCACGCTTCAAGTTGAACACGTAGTGCCGTCAATTGTTTCTGAAGTGCGTGAACATGCTCCGAAAAGCGTCCATCGAGCGATCTATATGCTGCGCGCGCTGCCTTGGCAGAGCCGCTGTCAACAAGATCCGCGATTCCCTCGGCCTGCGCGAGATCAAGTTTATCGTTGAGAAAAGCACGCAATGAGAACTCGCCGGGTTCCGCCGCGCGCGCACCGAGACGCAGTGTGCTCGCCAGCAACATCTCAGTAATCACCGTGCCACCATGGCATTGGATCTCGATAACGTCCTCGCCAGTAAACGATCGCGGAGCCGGGAAATATAAAAGTAACCCGCGGTCTATCGGCTCACCGCTTTCGTCATGGAACACGCATACCTGCGCCTGCCGCGGCTCTGGCGTGACTCCCCCAATACGTTCACCGATCGACCGCGCCTGCGCACCGGATAAGCGCACTATCGCCACGGCACCTTTGCCGGGAGAAGTTGCTACCGCTGCAATTGTATCGTCCGACCGGTAATTCACCACCGTTACTCAGGTCAAAAATTGTGGCTTAGGTCCGTTACAGCACGAACTGTAACGGGCTCAATCGGCGCCAATGACTTTATTGATTCGCCACTGCTGTAATATCGATAACGCCGTATTCGTCAACCAGTAGAGTACTAGGCCTGCCGGGAAAAACGCGAACAGCGCCGTAAACGCGACAGGCATGATCTGCATCACCTTCGCTTGGATAGGGTCGGGTGGAGCGGGATTAAGACGCGTTTGCAACAGCATCGCTGCGCCCATTAGCAACGGCAGAATAAAGAAGGGATCCCGTGACGAAAGATCGGAGATCCAAAGCGCAAATGGTGCTTGCCTAATTTCGACACTTTCGATTAACACCCAATAAAAAGCAAAGAAGAAAGGCATCTGTATCAATATCGGCAAACAGCCCGCTGCTGGATTAACCTTCTCCCGCTTATAAAGCTCCATCATCGCCTGACTCAATGCCTGACGATCGTCCTTAAACCTCTCCTGCAGCGCCTTCATCCGCGGTTGTAGCTTACGCATCTTAGCCATCGAACGCCCACTGGTCTGCGTTAACTTATAAAAGGCAAGCTTAATAAAAAGCGTAACGATAATGATTGACCAACCCCAGTTATTAACGAAACCGTGCACTTTAGCGAGCAACCAAAACAAAGGCTGCGCAAGCATAGTCAACACACCATAGTCGACCGTGAGCTCGAGCTCTTCGCCAGCTGCCGCAAGTTGGTCTTGAAGTTTCGGCCCAACGAAGAGCTGTATCGGATAGGTTGCACTCCCGCCTGGCCCTATTTCCATAACCGGGCTGAGAGCTGTCAGCAGATAATCGGAACCGCGAGTCTGTGCCTGATAGCGCACCTGGTCCTGGGCCGGCGGCACCGCAGCGGCTAGAAAGTGGTGCTGAATACTAGCTAACCAACCGCCCACCAACGTCTGATCGATGGGGGCGTCCACCAAATCCTCAACATCAAGTTTCTCATATTCATCACCGTCATAAAGTACCGGCCCAGTAAAGGAATATGAATCCACCGATGTGTAGGACCGGTCTACAGGAATGTGATGCCGGAAAAGCCGAACGTAAGGCGCCGCATTCCATCCTATGTTCGACTCGTTATTCACCACGAGGTCTAGAGCAACGGCATACTGACCGCGTCGAAAAGTATAAATTTTTTGTCCGCTCAGTGTTCCTAGGTTTTGCCAATCCAACGTAACGACGAGCTCTTCGTCGCTGTCTCCTAAAACGTATTCCCTGCGATCACTGGCGAACGTAGCTAGATGATTAGGTTCATCATCATCGGCTATGCTGGTAAAACCCGATTCGAATACCCAACGGCTTTCGGGCTCATAATCGAGCAGCCTAACGGGACTATCTGGATTGTCCTTGTCTACCGGGTAACGCGGCAGATCGGCTCTCACTATATCGCCGCCTGCCAAATCAATGGTGACATCGAGGACATCAGTACGGACACGAATCACGCTGCTTGTCGCCAGAGCATCTCCCAGCGACAGCACGGCGGTTGGGGCCGGCTGATTCAGCGCTGGTGGCGTATTAGCCACCGTATCGGGTAGTAATTGCGGTGGCTGGCTGCCCCCATTTTCCTGCGCTTGCTCGACGGGCACAACGACTGTAGCCGGTGGGTAATCGATGAGCCACGCGCGATACGTAAACCACATCATCGCAAAAAAGGACATCCAGATAAATAGCCGCATGTTATTGGTGACCATTATTTATCGGCTCGTTTCATTAAGTGCCTCAGATGGTACTCCAGGCTCTTTCGCAACACAGAATTCTCACTGGTTGGCGCATTCTTTTTAGCAAGGATTACAAAATCGCATTTGGGGAGATCTTGCTGATAACGAAACACTTCACGAGCAACGCGTTTGATCCGGTTACGTTGAACAGCATGCCTCGCAACACGCCGCGATACGGTCAGTCCAAGCCGAGCTCCTGACAAATTATTGGGACGGGATAGTACCGTGAAATATCGATCTGAAGAACGGGTCGCTTGAGCGAAGACTTGGCCAAATTCCGTCGGGGTAGTCAGCCTTTTGCTACGGGAGAATCCTGCCGGACGTCGCAACGGGGAACCACTTTCTATCGACGACCTTAAGGGGCCAGTCGCGCTCGACCTTTTTGCCGCCTCCGCTTTAAAACGAGTCGCCCATTCTTTGTTGCCATACGCGCACGAAAACCATGTGCTCGTTTGCGCTTGATGTTGCTGGGCTGAAATGTTCGTTTCATGAGGGCGTCGACCCTGATTGCGGTCCATTAAAAAAAGTTCTATGCAAAACAATAAGATGTGCTAGGGATCTGGAGCACGGGACTCTACGCGGGGCTACCCTACGTGTCAATAGTACCCGTAATTTTAGAAGTTGTGGATAACTGGGGCAAACCCAGTATAGACTGAGAACTCTTGCAAAGTTTAAAACCTTTGCGCGAACCCAAACAAGCGAAGAAATAATAATGACCGTGAAAGCGTACTCGGCGCCGCATCCCTCTCTGTGGCAACAATGCCTTAAGGCTCTTGAACTCGAACTCACCGAACAACAATTCCACACCTGGATTCGTCCTCTACAAGCTGTCGAGACATCTGGTGAGCTGAAATTGTTTGCTCCCAACCGCTTTGTTGTGGACTGGGTTCAGGAGAATTGCTATGACATTATACGGACCGTCTCAGGTTCAGTTACTGTTGTACTTGAAATTGGCACTAGGCGGCCGCCGTTAGCGGCGACCACCGCAATCTCTAATCCAGTTCGGCCCCAGCGACAGATTATCGGTAGCCAACTTAATCCACAATTCACTTTCAATAACTTCGTCGAGGGCAAGAGCAATCAATTAGGGCGTGCTGCTGCTATCCAGGTCGGTTCTAATCCTGGACACGCGTACAACCCCCTGTTTATTTATGGTGGCGTCGGTCTTGGGAAGACTCATCTCATGCACGCGATTGGCAACGTTATTCTCCATAAGGACCCGACGGCGAAAGTAGCCTATGTTCATTCCGAACGTTTTGTCGGCGATATGGTGCGCGGTCTGCAACATAACACTATCTCTGAATTTAAACGCACGTACCGTTCCCTAAACGCTCTGCTTATTGACGACATTCAATTCTTTGCAGGTAAAGAGCGATCGCAAGAGGAATTCTTTCACACGTTCAATGCTCTACTTGAAGGTCAGCGGCAAATAATTCTTACTTGTGACCGCTACCCGAAAGAAGTCTCGGGCCTAGAAGAGCGATTAAAGTCCCGCTTCGGCTGGGGTCTTACCGTTGCTATCGAGCCGCCCGAACTAGAAACTAGTGTTGCGATTCTTATGAGTAAAGCTGCTGCTGAAGGGCATATGATACCAGAAGAGGTTGCTTTCTTTATTGCCAAGCGAATTCGATCGAACGTTCGTGAGCTTGAAGGAGCGCTACGTCGCGTTATTGCTAATTCTCAATTTACCGGTTTACCCATAACGCTAGAGTTTGCGAAAGAGGCCCTGCGAGACCTTCTAGCGCTGCAGGATAAATTAGTTACTATCGACAATATTCAGAAAACTGTCGCTGAGTACTTCAAAATGAGAGTTTCCGAGCTCCACTCTAAACGTCGTAGCCGGTCTATTACCAGGCCTAGGCAGATTGCGATGGCGCTGGCCAAAGAGCTGACTACCCATAGCTTCCCAGAAATAGGTGACGCTTTCGGTGGTCGGGATCATACAACAGTACTACACGCATGCCGACGGATAAAACTGTTGCGAGAAACAGAGACCCGGGTTGCCGAAGATTATAGCAACCTGTTAAGAACATTAACGAGTTAAATGTATAACCAGTAGATAGTTATTTAATTTGTTTTTTTACACAGGTAGCGCACAAGTTAATTAGTAGATTTATTACTAGTTGTTAATTGTATAAAGTATTGATTTTAAATTGTTTTTTTTGTTTATCCTATCTTTTTCTAGTGGCTAATAATAACTATAAATAGATATTTAAATGGTAATAATGTTATGAAATTTACTGCGTCAAGAGAAGTAATTCTAAAACCGCTACACGCGGTAATTGGTGTTGTAGAGCGACGGCAAACAATGCCTATTCTTAGTAACGTTCTATTGTCGGTTAATGACAATAAAATGATCTGTACAGCTACAGATCTTGAAGTAGAACTTCTTGCTGAAACTGAAGTTAGTGTTGATTCTGACGGTGAAATCACAGTTCCAGGGCGGAAATTATATGATATTTGTCGAGCTCTTCCTGATACCGCGGAGCTACATTTCGATTTGGATGGTGATCGTGTCACTGTGAAAACAGGACGGAGCCGATTCACTCTTTCAACCCTTCGTGCAGCAGATTTTCCTGTGATCGATGAAGTTTCGGCGCAGCAGACCTTGCATCTAAAGTGCGAGGATTTAAAAGAATTATTGGATAGAACCCAGTTTTCTATGGCGCAACAAGATGTGCGTTACTATTTGAATGGGCTTTTGCTCGAAACGAATGGTAAAACCTTGCGCGCTGTTGCTACAGATGGACACCGTTTAGCTCAATCAGAACTGAAAATGGATAATGAAGCTCAGCGTAACGAGCAGATCATAGTGCCTCGGAAAGGGGTTCTCGAGCTACAACGTTTATTAGAGGGAGAGGGGGAAGTGGCCCTGACTCTTGGTACGAATCATATTCAAGCTCAGATAGGTAAAATTAGATTCACATCCAAACTCATAGATGGAAAATTTCCAGATTACGAACGAGTTGTTCCAGCGGAACCGGAGAATATCATTATTGCTGACCGTGGGCTTTTACGTCAGGCATTACAACGCACAGCTATTTTATCGAACGAAAAATATCGCGGCGTAAGATTGGCGCTTAGCAACAATAATGTAACGATTCAAGCTAACAACCCGGAACAGGAAGAAGCAGAAGAATCGGTAGAGGTTGACTATACTGGCGAGAGCATGGAAATAGGTTTTAACGTAACCTATCTGCTGGACGCGCTAAATGCAGTAAACGCTGAACGGGTAGAAGTTGGTCTCGGCGATACCAATTCGAGTTGCCTAGTCCGTGAACCAGGCACCGAACACAGTAAGTTTGTCGTAATGCCCATGCGTCTTTAGGCGGTTTTACGTTGCGGGTCTGTTTCTAAGGTGCCACTCTGCCAGGTACGCATAGAATCCTTTCGTTGCTTAAGGCGCGTCGAACTAGGGCTTGACGATAAGAGAAATTATTTCTTCGGTCGGAATGGGGCCGGAAAAACGAGTGTTCTTGAGGCAATCTATCTATTGGGGCGTGGTCGATCATTTAGAACACGGCAAAATCGTCGACTTATTAGGCGCGGTGACAACGGTTTTTCAGTTTACGGCGAATATAAAAAGGATGACCGAATAAAACGCCTTGGTGTTGCGCTGGGCGGTGGGTCTCTAGATTTGCGACTGGATGGCGAGCCGGCAGGCGGAGTAGCCTCTCTAACCCAGGTGTTGCCGGTGCATGTGATTGAGCCAAATATTCACAGTCTAATCGAAGCTGGGCCTCGCGAACGGCGGCGGTTCCTCGATTGGGGAGTGTTCCACGTGGAACCTGGCTACCTTAGTTGCTGGCGACGCTATCGCCGTATCCTAGGGCAACGAAATGCAGCGTTAAAGCGAGGGCACGATTCTTTAGCCTGGGATAATGGATTTATTGATGCTGCAATCGCAGTCGACCATGCCAGATCGAATTATACAAGGGCGTTACAGGATGCTTTAACTGGTTTGGGCGAAAAGCTTCTGGGGGCCCCAGTGAAGATAGAATATCGTAGCGGATGGGCACGAGAAACTAGCCTATACGATGCGCTAGAAGCCTCCCATAATAAAGACCGAACGATCGGTCTTACACATGTCGGACCACATCGGGCGGATCTTGTCGTTACTATGAATGCCCGCGGAGTACGCGAAGAAGTGTCCCGAGGCCAGCAAAAACTCATTGCCGTGACCCTTATTCTCGCTCAGATTAGGGTGTTTGCGGACGCTCGCGGAGACGGGGGTATTTTGCTCTGTGATGATCCTGCTGCGGAACTCGATCAGGTTGGTTTGGCAGGTTTGCTTTCCGCGCTGGAAGGGTTGCCAGCACAGTTAATTTTAACCGGACTCTCCGAAGCAAGGTTACCCCCCGCGCGTGACTTCCCCGTGTTTCACGTTGACCGGGGAAACGTCGTTCCAGTGGTATAATAGATAGGTGTTCCAAAAATCGGTTCTCGCATGAGTCAGGACGACTATACTTCCAGTAATATCAAGGTCTTAAAGGGCCTAGAGGCAGTTCGAAAGCGACCAGGGATGTATATCGGTGATACCGATGATGGATCTGGGCTCCATCACATGGTTTTTGAGGTCGTCGATAATTCTATAGATGAGGCGCTGGCTGGTTACTGCAAGGAAATATCTGTAACGATATGCGCAGATGAATCGGTGACGATAATCGACGATGGGCGCGGTATACCGGTAGATATCCATCCTGAAGAGGGTAGGTCAGCTGCGGAAGTTATCATGACAGTCCTGCACGCCGGCGGGAAGTTTGATGACAACGCTTATAAGGTATCTGGCGGTCTTCATGGTGTCGGTGTTTCTGTCGTCAACGCGCTCTCAGAGGAGCTTGTGCTAACGATTGAGCGTGCCGGCAAGGTGTACAGGCAGAAGTATCGCATGGGTGAACCTGCGGCAGCGCTTACGGAAGCAGGTGTTACGGATAGAACCGGCACTACCATCAGTTTCAAGCCAAGCCCAACGATATTTTCCAATATTGAGTTCGAATATGATGTTTTGAAGAAACGACTTCGTGAGCTCTCTTTCCTCAATTCCGGCGTTCGGATCACATTGACAGACGAACGTGATGATCGTAGCGACGTCTTTCAGTATGAGGGCGGCATACAGGCTTTTGTAGAGCACCTGAATCGCAACAAGACTCCGATTCACCCGTCGATCGTGCATTTCCAGAAAGGCCGTGAAGACGTCCATGTTCAACTTGCCCTTCAATGGAACGACGGCTACCAGGAAGGAGCGTTTTGTTACACGAATAATATTCCCCAACGGGATGGCGGTACGCATCTAGCTGGGTTTCGTGCTGCGCTGACGCGTACGCTTAACGCTTATATAGAGCGCGAAGGAATTGGCAAAAAAGAAAAAGTTTCCACGAGCGGCGATGATGCTCGTGAAGGGTTGACGGCTGTATTGTCGGTAAAGTTACCTGATCCTAAATTTTCTTCGCAAACGAAAGACAAGCTAGTGTCGTCTGAGGTGAAAGGGATCGTGGAATCTGTTGTAGGCTCTCAGCTCGAAGCGTTCTTACTCGAGCATCCGGCAGAAGCGAAGGCTATTGTAGGCAAGACAATAGATGCAGCGCGCGCTCGAGAGGCGGCACGTAAAGCGCGCGAGATGACGCGGCGTAAGGGCGCACTTGACGTTGCCGGACTGCCTGGAAAGCTTGCCGATTGTCAGGAAAAAGACCCCGCGTTGTCGGAGCTATTTTTGGTAGAGGGAGACTCTGCCGGCGGCTCGGCAAAGCAAGGGCGCGATCGGCGAACCCAGGCGATACTGCCACTCAAGGGCAAGATTCTCAATGTTGAGAAGGCGCGTTTTGACAAGATGCTCCAATCGCCGGAAGTTGGCACGCTGATCACCGCGCTTGGCTGCGGTATTGGGCGCGCGGACTTCGAGCCAGACAAGCTTCGCTATCACCGAATCATTATTATGACTGACGCCGATGTGGATGGATCACATATCCGCACGCTACTGTTAACGTTTTTTTATCGTCAAATGCTCGAGCTGATCGAACGAGGTCACGTCTATATTGCCCAGCCGCCGCTATACAAGCTTAAGCGCGGGAAGCAAGAGCATTATGTTAAAGACGATACTGAGCTGAACGAGCTGTTGCTTGCAAGTGCAATAGAGGACGCCGCTCTATATGTTTGTGCTGACGCCCCGCCGATTAAGGGCGAGGCGCTCGAGAAGCTCGCTTTGCAATATATGGAAATCAAGGAAATCATAGAACGTTGGGGGCGGCGGTACGACGATAACGTGCTTCACGCCATGATGTGGTTGCCGGAGATGACTGAGGATGATCTAACAAGTCAGGCGGAATTTGAATCGTGGCGGGCTCAACTCGAGTCCCGTCTGCGGATTCTCAATGGCGGCGGACCGTATTACAGAGTCCGTGTACAAAAAAATAACGAAGAGGATAATACGTCACTTGTCGTTGCCCGTGATTATCATGGTGTCACAACACTGAAGATTATTCACCAAGGCTTCTTTCGCTCTCCCGAGTATTCACGGATCGCAGCTATTGGCGCTGATTTTAAGAATCTTCTGCAGGGGGGAGCCTATGTGTCGCGAGGGAAGGAACAAACTGAGGCTAACAGTTTGCCTGAAGCGATTGACTGGCTAATGGATAAGGCCAAGCAGGGCCAGAACATCCAGCGATACAAAGGGCTCGGGGAGATGAATCCGGAGCAGTTATGGGATACCACCGTTAACCCTGAGACGAGGCGGTTAATGCAGGTGCGCGTAGAGGATGCTGTCGCAGCTGACGAGATCTTCACGACTCTAATGGGAGATCAAGTGGAACCGAGGCGCGATTTCATCGAACAAAATGCGCTGGCTGTAGCTAACCTAGACGTCTGACAATCTGGAAACCGTTGTCTCTATCCAATGCTGAACTTCGTTCATCAGGTCGCGAGGATTGCGACCCGCTGACTGGATTGGTTCGCCGATAACGATGTGGATCGTACCGGAGCGTTTTCGCCAACTCCTCCGAGGCCAGAACTCCCCCGCGTTGTGAGCTACGGGAATGACAGGACGGCCAGTATTAATGGCGAGCAACGCGCCGCTCAAACCGTAGCGGCCAACTTGACCAGGCGCTACGCGAGTTCCTTCGGGGAAGATTATTACCCAGTCGCCATCTTCGAGGCGGTCACGTCCCTGACTGATGACTTGTTCGACCGCCACACGGCCGGCTTTGCGATCTATAGCGATCGGCTGATATAGCCGCAACACCCAACCGAAAACCGGAGCCCATAGGAGCTCCCTTTTCATAACCCAAGTTTGCTTTGGGAAAATTATTAACTGAGCAATCGTTTCCCAGGCTGATGTGTGTTTCACGAGTGCGATACTATTTTCCCGATTCAGGTGTTCCGTCCCGTATACCACATAGCCAAGACCGCAAAGTTTCTTGAGAATGTACAGCGTGGTTCTCGCCCAGTTAACTGCGACAAAATAGCTGCGTTCGCGTGAAAAGGCGCGTACAAGCAGTGCGGCAACAGCGTAAAAAAACACCGAAACAAACAGGTAAACGGTAAAAAAGAACGACCCCGAAGTGCGTGCTATCCGGTTCATATAACGGATTCTGCAATCAGGCTCGCAGCAGCGCTTTTGAGGTCAGAAAAGGTTTCGGTCGACTCGTCTACAAGCGATGCTGCGGTTTTTTGCCCATATCCCGTCAGGACTAGTAGAGGCCGTGCGCCGACGCGTCTCGCCATTTCTAAGTCGGACGCTTTGTCTCCGACAACTGGTAGGTTATTCAACGAAATTCCAAAATCCTCGGCGACTTGGAGGAGCAATCCGGGGCGTGGCTTACGGCAGTCGCAATGGTCAATGGGCATGTGAGGGCAGCAATAGATCCGAGTGAGCTTGCCGCCTGCTGCCGTGACTGCTGCCGTCATCTTTCTATTAATTGCTTCGAGCGATGCTAATGTAAATAGCCCACGACCGATGCCAGACTGGTTGCTGACAACGACGATACGAAACCCTGCTTTTTTCAGCTCAGCAATCGCCTCTAGACTACCGGCCAGCGGTTGCCACTCGGCAGGTGTTTTAATGTAGGCCTCCGATTCCTCGTTAATGACACCGTCGCGGTCAAGGACGATTAGTCTGTCTACATTTATCATCTAGGGCCAGTGAAAACAGGTGTTGCTAGCACCCCACCCGCTCCCGAATAAAGCTGTTAACCTCGCTGGCCGGCAGTCGCGTCTGCTCACAACTGTCACGTTCTCGCAATGTCACGGTATCATCCCGCAGCGTATCACCGTCGACGGTAATACAGAACGGTGTCCCTACTTCGTCCTGGCGACGGTAGCGCCTACCAATAGCCCCTTTCTCGTCGTAGTAGCTGTTGAACTGCATTCGGAGTTCGCGAAACAGTGTCAATGCGCGTTCAGGCATCCCGTCTTTTTTAACGAGTGGAAACACGGCTGCCTTGATAGGAGCCAGTCGCGGGTGAATTTTCAAAACTGTTCTAAGCTCTCCGCCGATATCGTCTTCGTTGAATGCATCGCAGAGAAAAGCAAGTGCTGCGCGGTCAGTTCCTGCAGATGGCTCGATCACATAAGGGAGGTATCTTCGTAAGTCTTTCTCTGGTTCCTGGTCGTCGAAATATCTTAGGTCCTTGCCGCTATAGTCTGCATGCTGGCGTAGATCGTAATCCGTGCGGTTCGCGATGCCTTCGAGTTCGCTAGTCCCGAAGGGGAACTCGTACTCTACGTCTGCGCACGCAGCAGCGTAATGTGCTAACTCGTTTTCGTCATGTTCGCGCAGCCGCAGCTTGTCCGAACTCAAGCCAAGATTTATATACCACTGGAAACGGCGCTCTCTCCAATAACGATACCAGTCGGCCGCGTCATTAGCACGACAGAAAAACTCGATTTCCATCTGTTCGAATTCACGGCTACGGAAGGTGAAATTTCGCGGGTTTATCTCGTTGCGGAATGCTTTGCCTATCTGTCCGATTCCGAATGGAATCTTGACCCGCGCGGTGTCGCAAACATTTTTAAAGTTGACGAAGATTCCCTGAGCCGTTTCCGGCCTCAGATAGGCGGCACTCGATTTGTCCTCGAGCGCTCCAACATAGGTTTTGAACATGAGATTAAACGCTCTCGGTGCAGTTAGCGTGCCCGGCTTACCCGCCCCGGGCCCGAGAACACGGGCACGGAGGGCATCGTCCAGAAGCGCGTCGTTTACTCGCTCCAACCGGTGCTCCCCACCCTGCCGCGTGAGTGATTTGATGCGTTTACGGTGCGGCGCGATAAGATCTTCGTCAGATGTAATGTCAGTTTCGCCGGGGGAAGCGAAGAGAGGGCTCTCTGATTTTAGGCCGTCCGGTTCCGGAGTTTCTGGGACCATGCGGAAAACCACGAGCTGGTCGGCGCGATAGCGTGTTTTAGTCTCGCGACAATCTACCATCGGATCGTTGAATCCGTCGATATGCCCACTAGCGTTCCAGACTTCAGGGTTCATCACGATTGCGCTATCGAGGCCCACCATATGGAAAGCGGACGGCGCACCTGATGGGGCTATTGTCTGATCGTGGTGTCTGATCATGTCGTCCCACCAGGCCGCTTTGATGTTTCGTTTCAGCTCAACGCCGAGGGGACCGTAATCCCAACACCCATTGAGACCACCATAGATCTCGCTGGATGGAAAAATAAAGCCTCGTCGCTTACAAAGTGAAACGAGTTTGTCCATCGAGACCATAAGTTATCCTCAAGGCAATCGCTGCCCGCCTGCAAAGCGCGCCAGTATAGCCACCAAAAATCACAAAGCTAGCCCGTGTTACGTAATAGAATTCCCTTTGCGCGCCGATCTAGGGCATTATATATACTTGCTCGTACCATCCTGGAAAGAAAAAACCAGGCTGCCGATGGATTATTAAATTAAAACAATAGCTTACGTTAGTTCGGAGTCGGGCACAATGACTGCATATAACAGATTGCTACAGATTAGGTTATTTGCAGCAACGAAAAATAACTAACTTTTCCTTCAAACGAAACAAACAGCTTACGAAATAACTGTCATAACAAATTATTGAGGAGGAGCAAAGTAGCTCATGAAAAGTAAATTGGAATATATTTGGCTCGACGGCTATACGCCAACGCAGAGCCTACGAAGCAAAACACGTGTTGAGTCAGATTTTGGTGGAACACTTGAAGAGTGCCCCATGTGGTCATTTGACGGAAGCTCTACCCAACAAGCGGATACAGTCGGTTCCGACTGCCTGCTAAAACCAGTCGCTATCTTCCCTGATCCCCTGCGGCTGAATGCGTACATGGTGATGACCGAAGTGTTGAATGCCGATGGGACACCTCACGTGTCAAATGGCCGAGCTAGCATAGATGACGACGATGGAGATTTCTGGTTCGGGTTCGAACAGGAGTACTTCCTTTGGGATGAGATATCGGATCTACCGCCAGGGTTTCCAGAGGGAGGGTATCCAAGACCTCAAGGTCCATACTACTGCTCAGTTGGTGCTAATAACAACTACGGAAGAGAGTGTATCGAAGAACACTTTGATGCCTGTCTAGAAGCAGGGATAAACGTCGAAGGGATTAACGCAGAAGTAGCTGCTGGTCAGTGGGAATTCCAGGTATTCGCAAAAGGAGCCAAACGCGCCGGAGACGAAACTTGGGTGGCCCGGTATATGCTTGAACGGACAGCAGAAAAATATGGATATGCCATAGAATGGCATCCTAAACCACTCGGACCAACAGACTGGAATGGATCGGGAATGCACGCAAATTTTTCTAATACTGTAATGCGCGAGTCCGGAGACGAAAAAGTTTTTCACAAAATTTGCAAACAGTTTGGAAAAAATATTGAAAGGCATATAAGTGTTTATGGGGCAGATAACGACCAACGTCTAACTGGATTGCATGAAACACAGTCAATCAATGAGTTTAGTTACGGAGTATCTGATCGGGGCGCATCAATTAGGATCCCTGTGGGAACCGTCGATGATGACTGGAAAGGACGGTTAGAAGATCGCAGGCCGGCATCTAATGCAGATCCTTATAAGGTTGCCGCAGCAATTGTCAAAACCACCAAGGAGTCTGGGGTATAGCATTAGCGCAATTTAGACCAAAAAAGGTAGGCGTTTTCTAATAATTAGAATTTGAAAAAATTCTCTTGATAACGGATACCAATGGAGGAAAACGATGTCGCCCAAGGACGTCCTTAAACTCGTAAAAGAAAAGAGCCTGAAATTCATCGATCTTCGGTTCACCGACACGCGCGGTAAAGAACAGCACGTAACGATTCCGTCAAGCCAGCTCGAAATGTCGTTTTTTGAGAATGGCAAGATGTTTGATGGCTCTTCAGTTTCTGGTTGGAAGGGAATAAATGAGTCTGACATGATTCTTATGCCGGACAGTCCTACAGCTGTGCTGGATATTTTCTCCGAAGAATCAACACTTAATCTGCGCTGTGACGTTGTCGAGCCGCTGACGAGGCAGGGCTATGATCGCTGCCCGCGATCCGTTGCTAAGCGGGCTGAAGCTTATATGCAATCTACTGGCATTGCCGATGTGGCTTATTTTGGGCCAGAAAATGAATTCTTTGTTTTTGATGACGTTCGCTGGGGTTCGACAATGCAGGGCTCGTTCTACGCTGTCGAATCACAGGAAGCACATTGGCATTCTGCAAAAGACTACGAAGACGGTAATATAGGTCACCGTCCTCGCGTTAAGGGCGGTTACTTCCCCGTACCGCCTGTTGATTCTCTGCACGACATTCGTTCGGCGATGTGTCTAGCGCTTGAGGAGATGGGTCTTGTTACTGAAGTGCATCACCACGAAGTTGCTACTGGCGGTCAGGGTGAAATTGGTGTCAAGTTCGACACGCTAGTCAAGAAGGCTGATGCAGTACAGATTTTCAAATATGTTGTATGGAATGTTGCCCATTCCTACGGGAAGACGGCTACCTTTATGCCGAAGCCGCTCGTTGATGATAATGGTAACGGTGCCCACGTTCACCAATCACTGGCCAAAGACGGTAACAACCTGTTTACAGGTGAAGGATATGGTGGCTTGTCCGATACGGCACTACACTACATTGGAGGCATCCTGAAACACGCGAAGGCGATCAATGCGTTCACGAATGCGACGACGAACAGCTACAAGAGGCTCGTACCTGGATTCGAAGCTCCGACGTTTTTGGCCTACTCTGCGCGTAATCGGTCTGCATCAATCCGAATTCCATATGAGTCAAACCCGAAAGGACGGCGGGTTGAGGTGCGCTTTCCCGACTCCACCGGCAATCCTTACTTCCAGTTTGCTGCGATGTTGATGGCTGGTCTCGACGGCATTCAGAACAAGATCGATCCAGGTGAAGCTACGGATAAAGATCTCTATGATCTCGCTCCGGAAGAAGCCGCCGTCTTGCCAACTGTGTGTAACTCGCTTGACCAGGCGTTGGACGCTTTGGACCGTGATCGGGATTTCCTAACCGCGGGCGATGTGTTTTCAAACGACCTGATCGATGGCTACATCGGCTTAAAAATGGAAGAGGTCACACTGTTCCGGAAGACGACTCACCCGGTAGAGTTTGATATGTGCTTCAGCCTCTAGGGCTAGACTCTGCTGAGTTTGGGTGGATGGTGGGGTTATATCGCTCCCGCTAAGTTCTGTGGCACAGTGAAAAATTTGGCGCCAGGCTTGGGATATCTGCAAGTGTCTAATTCTGCTGTTTCTTGTTCAGGGCTGCCGGATCCGGATCGTGTCCTAGCCGGCCTGACGACTGCGGTCGTAGTTCTTGGCGGCGATCTCAAGGTCAGTTACTTGAATGCCGCGGCGGAGGATTTACTAGGCGGTAGTCTACGCCAATCTTTTGGACGGCCCATCGGCGAAATTGTCCAGCCCGCAGTGGAATTGATTTCTCTCTGTTTGCGGGCGTTGGATGACGGCGTCAGCTATGGTCGTAGAGAGCTCGAGGCCTGCATAGGTAACCGTGAGATCATCCTTGATTGTCGCGTGTCCCCGCTAGACTTCCCGAACGGTCAGCTGCTTCTTGAGTTGACTGACACGAAAAGGGAGCGGCAGGTGAGACGGGAAGCGGAGCTAGTCGCTCAGCGACAATTGAGCCGACGAATTGTTCGCCAGCTGGCGCACGAGGTAAAGAATCCACTTGGCGGATTGCGCGGAGCAGCGCAGCTATTAGAACGTCAGCTGCCATCGCTTGATCTAAAACCATATACGGACATAATCATAGAGGAAGCAGACCGTCTCGCGGCACTTGTCGATAACATTCTTAAAGCTGGCGGTGACCCTAAAAGCGAAATCCACAACCTCCACGAAATAACCGAACATGTTGGCACGTTGATCGAAGGCGAGAAGCCCGAAGGCGTAGAACTCGTGCGTGACTATGATCCGAGTTTACCTTTGACGGCGTTCGATCGTGGTCAGTTGATACAGGCATTTCTTAACCTGGCAAAAAACGCGATGCAAGCACTGGGGGAGTCAGGGAGACTAATTCTTCGAACCAGGGCGCTTACTAATTTCACGCTCGGTGGACAGAAACATCGACTGGTGCTATCTCTTGAGGTAGAGGACGATGGTCCGGGCGTTCCTGACGATTTACAGGAAACGATATTTTATCCGCTTGTGACCGGTCGCGCGACGGGGTCCGGTTTAGGGCTGACAATCGCCCAGGATCTTGTCAGTCGGAACGGTGGCTTGATCGAATTTTCCAGTCGAAGAGGTAAGACAATCTTTAAGGTTCGCTTGCCAGCCTCGATTGGGTCGGGAGGGTCTTAATGGGTATTTCAGAACTGTCCGTTTGGGTAGTAGATGACGATGAGTCTGTACGGTGGGTGCTGGAGCAGTCACTCAAGCAAGCAAATATGATACCGCGCTGTTTTGCCAGCGGAGAGGCTTTTTTTGCGGCGCTCACCTTAGACAAGCCGGACGTTCTTATCACCGACATCCGTATGTCGGGAATGACGGGACTTGAACTCATGGGTCGGCTGGCGAGCCAGGAACCCGATATCCCGGTCATCGTAATTACTGCGCACTCTGACCTTGACAGTGCGGTGTCGGCCTATCATGGCGGTGCGTTTGAGTACTTGCCTAAACCTTTTGATATCGACGATGCAGTGGAGCTTGTAATGCGAGCGGCGCGCGAACGGAGCGCGAGATCAACCGAAGGCGGCGACTACGAGATACCCCGTATTATCGGTAAGGCTCCGGCTATGCAGGAGGTGTTTCGCGCGATCGGCCGCCTATCGAGGTCGAGCATGGCGGTACTGATCACTGGCGAGTCGGGCACGGGCAAGGAACTCGTTGCTCAAGCGTTGCACGAGAATTCGCCCCGTGCCGATCAGCCGTTCGTCGCATTGAATACATCGGCAATAGCGGCAGAGTTATTGGAATCTGAAATCTTTGGCCACGAAAGGGGCGCATTCACCGGTGCTGACAAACGCCGGATAGGCCGATTCGAACAGGCTGACGGTGGCACGCTCTTCCTCGATGAAATCGGCGACATGTCGCTGGATCTGCAGACACGCTTGCTTCGCGTCCTAGCAGAAAATGAGTTCTTTCGAGTGGGTGGCCAAACGACGGTAAGAGTCGATGTTCGGGTCATCGCAGCGACTCACCAGGACCTATCGAGCTCCGTCAAGAGCGGTAGGTTTCGGGAGGATCTCTTTCACCGACTGAACGTAATGCGAATAGAGGTTCCAGCGCTCCGTGATAGGCGCGAGGATATTCCGGAGCTTGCTCGCTTTTACCTGAAAAAGGCGGCGGAGGAACTGACGGTGTCGGCTAAAAGCTTGAGTTCAGGTAGCATCGAGCTGCTGTCGAGTTACAATTGGCCAGGCAACGTGCGCGAGCTGATCAATGTTTGCCGCAGGCTGACCGCGATTGCACCGGGCCGGGAGATAACCGAGTTGGACCTGCGAAAGGAACTCGGTGGTGCGGTGCCTACTTATAAGGATTCTGACTGGACTGCGGGTTTGGCGCAGTGGGCCGAAAGACGGCTGGCTAGTGGTAGCCCGCCTTTACTTGACGAAGCGTTACCTGCCTTCGAGCGCACGCTGATCGAAGTGGCGTTACGTCGTACTAAAGGAAAACGGTTCGAAGCGGCAAGGCTTTTAGGGTGGGGGCGCAATACGCTGGCCCGGAAACTCAAAAATCTCGGTGTAAAAAGCCGTTAGATTTTTCTACGTTCGATGTCCGCGATTATTTCTTCGGCGAGCTCAAGCGCGACTACTCCGTCACGGCCAGAAACCACGCATGGCTTATCCTTAACAATCGAGTGCACGAAAGCCGCTACCTCAGCTGCCAGCGCATCACCTTTTTCTAGGTTCCAGCTTTCCTCTTGGAGCTTAGGCTGATCCTCACCAGCGGATCCCCTACGCGTGACGAGCTTTACCTCTCCGATGCCGAAGTCGATCGACAAATATTGATGTTCCTGGAAAACACGAAATTTCCGTTGCATGCTCGTTGAGACGCGGGAGGCTGTGACATTTGCGACAGCACCAGTCTCGAACTCAATCCGCGCATTGGCTATGTCGATGCTGCTCGTGAGGACTGAGATACCGACGGCTGACACTAGTGATGGTTTGCCCGCGACAAGAGAAAGTATCACATCCAGGTCGTGGATCATTAAATCGAGGACCACATTCACGTCTGTGCCCCGGTCCTTGAAGGAAGCGAGGCGGTGGCACTCAATAAACCGCGCACAGCCAAGCCGGCTCCTGGCAGAAACAAGTGCTGGATTGAAGCGCTCGATGTGACCAACCTGAAGCTTGAGGTTTCCGGCGGTTGCTATTGTTGTGAGGATGCGGCCCTGTTTGCTCGTTTTAGTTATTGGCTTTTCCACAAGTACGTGGACGCCGTTCTCAAGAAAAAATTTAGCTAGTTCAAAATGAGCAGATGTGCTGGTGGCGATGGTTACCGCGTCGGTTTTGTCGATGAGGTCTTTATGGTCTGCGTAATAAACGGTGTTGCAATCGCGAGCTAGGTTTTGACCGGTCTCAGCGTCGATATCGCATATACCTACGAGTTCTGCTGTTGCTATTTCGTCAAGCTTCTGTGCATGAAAACGGCCCAGATAACCTGCGCCAATGACCGCTGTGCGTAAGCGATTCACGCTCGCGCGACCCCTCTGTCGGAGGCGCGGACAAATTCAATGAGATGCTCGATTCGGGGGTTTAAGGCGCATTCTGTGCCGATTCTATTTAACGCTTCGTCAATCGTCATGTTTTTCCGTAGCATGAAACGAACGGCCCGCCCGATCTCGAGGATTTCTTCGGGCTTCTGACCGGCGCGTCTGAGGCCCACCTTGTTTATCGCCTTAGGTTTCGCCCAACGGCCCTCCGCTATCGTGTATGGGAGAATGTCTTTGTTTACGATCGCGCCACAGGCTATAAACGAATACTCTCCAAGTCGAACGAACTGCGTGACGGCTACGGCACCGCTGAGCACGGCGCCCCGCTCGATTTCTACGTGTCCAGAGAGCTGTGAAAGATTCGTCATCACGACATCGTCCGCAATTTGACAGTCATGGCCTACATGGGCGTTAGCCATGATTAAATTGTTATCGCCGATTCGCGTCACGCCGCCGCCTTTCAGGCTACCGAGATTGAGAGATGCGCCCTCGCCGATTCGGTTATGGTCTCCGAGCTCAAGTGCGGTTTGTGTTTCCTCGTATGTCCGGTCCTGCGCGGGGCCGCCGAGAGTGGCGCCACTCTGAATGTAGTTATATTCGCCGATTAGAACCTTGCCGAAGCGGCTTCCGATCCGAACGTGAGATTCGATGATTGAATGATCACCAATCGCGACCTCGCCGGTAATTACGGAGTAAGGGCCTACTTCCGCTAGCGGAGAGATCCGGGCCTGTTCAGAGATAATGGCGGTGGGATGAGTTTTCAATTGGTTGGAACACAATTCTTTCGGATCTAGGCTCTGATACACCAGTAGGCGCCCGCGAGCAAGTCGCAGGTGTAGCATAATCGGTGAAAGAGGAAATAGATGACCACCAATCTTAGCCCAGACTACAAAAAAGCTGAGAAAGCTTTTCGGGATGCGCGGGACGAGCAGATGCGGCTCAGTTGCCTGAAAGAGATGCTGCGAACCATACCGAAACACAAAGGTACGGAGCACCTGCAGGCCGATAAAAAGAGTCGTATTAAACAACTGCGCGAAAATATTGCCCGTCCGAAAAACGGAGGAAAGCGCAGTAATGGTCCCGCGCACTCGATTCGCCCTGATGGTGCGGCCCAAGTCGCGCTGATCGGCCCGCCGAACGCAGGTAAGTCTAGTTTGCATGTCGCGCTGACGGGCTCTAGGGCGGTCGTGGGCCCCTATCCGCACACAACCCACGAGCTCATGCCGGGGATGCTCCCCTTTGAGGACGTACGCTTTCAGATCATCGATTCACCACCGGTAACGGCGGATTACATGGACAGCTGGTTCGCAAATGCACTGCAGTTAACAGACGCTGTGATGCTCGTTGTGGATATTTCCGATCCGCAATGTGCGGACTACCTAGCAATCGTCTGCGAGCGCTTTGACGAGAAGAAGGTCACACTAAGTCATGCTTGGCCGGGCATCAACGGTCGAAAAACTGAGCGAGCCGACGATGATGAAAAGGCTTTGGACCCTTTTCGGATTTATCTACCGACATTGCTGGTGGTGAATAAAATAGATCTCAACGGTGACCCGAAAGATGTGGCGGCATTGATAGAATTAACCGGGGTTTCATTTCCCGCCCTATGGACATCAGCTCAAAGTCGTGAAAACCTTGAGAATATCGGTGCGACGCTATTTAAAGCTCTTGATATCGTGCGGGTATATACGAAGATGCCCGGTAAATCGGCCCAGATGGGCCGGCCGTTTACGGTGCGCTCAGGCGCGACAGTTCTCGATGTTGCTAGACTCGTGCACAAGGATATTGCTGGCTCTTTTAAATACGCGCGGGCCTGGGGTGCGCGGGTTTTCGATGGGCAGCAAGTTGGTCCAGAGCATCAGGTTGTCGATCGCGATATTGTTGAGCTACATATTCGCTGAGTTTGTCGATTATGACGTTCGTTCTGGGCTGTGACGAAACAAATATTCATCCTACAAGGCGTAAAATAGAGTCGAACGACTCGGGTAGTTCCGTCGCGGTTTGTTTGGATTTAGCCGCTGAGAGGCTTGTCCTCAGCAGCGTCGATATCCAGGCTACCGACGAGGTCTGCTACGGCGGCAATACTATGACGCTCTAGATAATCTTTTATTCCGGCATTGATGTTCTGTGCGGCCATTGGATCGAAGAATAAGCTCGTTCCGAGCCCTATCGCCGTAGCGCCTGCAACAAGGAATTCGATCGCGTCATGCGCGGAGCGAATACCCCCCTGACCAATGATTGGAATGCCGCGCGGACCAGCTTCCTTGTAAACCTGGTGCACCTTCAGCAAAGCTATAGGTCGGATCGCTGGACCTGACAGTCCGCCCTGAACATTGCCTATAATTGGTCGGCGCGTTTCCGTGTCGATTGCCATGCCCATAATCGTATTGATAACTGCAAGACTATCGCTGCCAGCATCGATGCAGGCCCGCGCGCTAGCCGCAATATCGGTTTGGTTAGGCGACATTTTTGTTATTAATGGCTTGTCCGTTTCAGCGCGGCAGGCGGCCACGACACGGGCGGACATGTCCGGAAAGTTACCAAACGCCACTCCACCCTCTTTAACGTTAGGGCAGGAAATATTTATCTCCATACCGTCGATCGGCGAATCATGAAACCGTCGCGTAACCTCGGCGTATTCTTCAATCGTTGAGCCGCAGATATTGGCGAAAAATCTCGTCTCTGAAAAATCTAGTTCCGGAAGGATTTCGTCGACGACCTTATCGACCCCGGGGTTCTGGAGGCCAATGGCGTTGAGCATGCCTTCCGGCGTTTCCCATAGGCGGTGCGGGGGGTTGCCGAGACGCGGTTCCTTGGTTGTGCCCTTTAGAACGATCGCCCCAGTATCGCGGTTAGAGAAGCCGTCTATTCGTGTGTACTCTTCCCCGAAGCCAACACATCCGGACAGGAGCACGACCGGGGAACTCAGATTCAGGCCGCAAAAGTCGACTGCCAGAGGGTTTGCCATTCCCCATAGTTTAACTGCTAGAGCCCGGACTTGTTGATTTCGGAGAAAGAATCGCAGTGGGGCTTAGTTTCCGGCAACTACGCGGTACACTTTTGCTTATGTTCGACCTGATTCTGTTTGAGCCTGAGATTCCACCCAATACGGGAAACGTGATGCGGCTGTGCGCGAACGTTGGTGCGTCTTTGCACTTGGTACATCCGCTGGGGTTTCAGATGGAGGAGAGCAGCCTAAGGCGGGCGGGTCTCGATTACCGCGAACGCGCAACCGTTGCAGAGTACGATTCGCTAGACGATTGCCTTCGGATGCTTGAGCCGCGGCGGCTGTTTGCTCTCAGCACGAAAGGTTCAAAATCATTTTTTGCAGAGAGCTTCGCGATCGGCGATGCATTCCTACTAGGCCCCGAAACTAGAGGTCTTCCAGATTTAGTTCTAGACTCGACTCGACTCGATAACGTTCTTCGTATTCCGATGCGCAAGGAAAATAGGAGTCTGAATTTGTCCAACGCTGCCGCGATCGTTGTCTATGAGGCATGGCGCCAGCTCGGCTTCCCGGAAGGCGATTGAGAAACACCACCTAGCAGATTGCAACTATTCGGGTGCGATTGGGCGGCGCATGAGAGGGACGACAGCGCTATGAGGACTTTCCCCCTCGTATATAACCTTGTAAATCTCTCTTACGATGGGCATGTCGACACCCAATTTTATGGCGACATCGTGCACAGCGCGTGCTGCGTAGTAACCCTCTACGGTTTGCCCGATGGCGTTACGTGTTTCCTCGACGCTAGCGCCTTTGGCGAGGCTGAGCCCAAACTGCCGGTTACGCGACTGATTGTCGGTACAAGTTAGAACGAGGTCGCCCATGCCTGAAAGGCCCATGAACGTATCCTTTTGCGCCCCGAGCGCCAGTCCGAGTCGCGTCATCTCCATTAGTCCACGCGTCACTAGCGCAATTCGGGTGTTTGCGCCGAAGCCTAATCCGTCCGATATCCCCGCGCCTATTGCCAGAACGTTTTTGGTCGCCCCACCTACCTCGACGCCGACGATATCCGTCGACGTGTAAGCACGGAAATTATCCGTTGTGATCGACTGCGCCAGCCGCAGCGCGTTATCTGCGTCTTTTGAACCTATTGTGATGGCTGTTGGCAGTCCAATGGCGACTTCAGCAGCGAATGTTGGCCCCGAAAATACCGCAGTCTTTACGTGAGATTCGAGCTGTTCGTTTGCAATCTGGTTCGGAAGTAGCCCAGTCTCGATTTCAAAGCCCTTGGTTGCCCAGGATACGTTTCGCGGCGCTGCGGGAAGAGAGTCGAATCGCTCTAACATTTCGCGGAACGCGTGACTTGGCACGGCGAGGAGAACGTCTTTCGCGTTAGTAACAGCTTCCTCAAACTCGGTTGTGACCTCGAGACTGCTTGGAAAATCGATTCCTGGTAGGTAGGGGGTATTACGCCGGCTCTTAGCCATTGCTTTGATCTCGTGAGTTTCGATCCCCCACATAATTGTGGGACGCCCCGCCCGAGCGAACTGAATGGCAAGGGCGGTTCCCCAAGAGCCAGAGCCTAAGATAGCGATTCTCTCATTCGCGTTTATTGTCTTTGCCTGCTTAGTCTTTAATTTAGTGCGTGGCCAGAGGGTTTTGCGGCCGCTTCCCGTTACCGTCATCTTGGTCCTTAGCGGCTTGTGCGTAGAGCGCATCAAAATTTATGGGCTGTAGGAGAAGTTGTGGAAACCCGCCGCGAGAGATGACGTCAGAAATAGCTTCTCTAGCGAAGGGGTAGAGGGTTCCTGGGCAATAACTACCAATCAGCATTTGCAATTCCTCGTCGGTATAACCTTTTATTTGGAATAGTCCAGCCTGCTCTATCTCTACGATAAAAAGCGTTTTGTCTTCATCGATAGCTTCGACCGTCAATGCTAATACGACTTCCTGCGTGTCTGTAGTAACTTTATTGGAAGAGGATTTGATGTTGAGGCGAGTTTGTGGCGAGGCATTGCTCGAAAAAATTTCCGGCGCCCGCGGCGACTCAAACGACAAATCCTTTATATAGATCTTCTGAAGGGCAAGCTGTTTGTTAGTATGTGTTTGGTTATTTTCGGCCATTATCTTCCCAGAGTTCCAACAGTTATGTGGACAGCCGGTAGAGGCGCTGTAGGCGGCCCGCTAGAAAAAAGTTCAGCGGTATACCAACAGGACCCTACGCTATCGTCGTTCATTTTATTAACGGTAAACTCTCAGCCTGCCAGCTTCGCAGTCCGCCCTTTATGCTAAAAGCATTTTCAAAGCCTGCGCTGCGGAGGACCGTTGCGGCTTTGCCGGAGCGAGCGCCGTCATCGCAAACTACGAGAAGGGTTTTATTTTTTGGTTTCTTGGCGAGTTCTTTGCTTGCTTCGAGCTCGGCTATTGCGATGTTACGCGCGTTAACGATGTGCCCTGATTTATATGCTTCCTGCGATCGAACGTCGATAATCATTGCACCTTTATTTATTAATCGAACCGAGTCAGCCGTGGTCACGTTATTCACTGAGAGAGCTTTAAGTCGTAGTTCGTAGACCATCACGATAGACCAGCTCGCGAATAGCCCGGTAACGAGTAGTAAATGATTGCCAGCGAATTCGGCCAACTGCGCCATCGGAAGTTCCTATGATTAAATGGTTAGGAGGCGCCGCATTATACCAGCAGCCGGATAGCTGCCGTTCCCGCCGCGCGCCCAAAAGGAATACACTGCGTATCGATGTGAAACGAAACAGAGACCACAGCCTATACAGCAGGATACTGCTAGCCGTTTTGCTCGTGGCATGCGGCGAAAAGGCGACTGCCCAGGCGGACGAAGGAGAAGTACTCAGGGCCGTTCAACGGGAGCTGCGGGCTGTTGAGAGCCGCCTTGAGAATCAACAAGCTATGTGGGAGATAGGTTCCCACGAGCTCGAGGCGGCCGAACGCGAGGTAGCTGCTGTAGCGGTGGCATTAAGCAGTGTGCGTGCGCAACTAGCTGGCGAGCGATCGCGACAGCAATCGCTCGCCGGGGAAACATCCCGGGCAATTGAGCGGCTCAATGGAGAGCGGGACGCTCTTGCCCAACAGGTTCGGGTGCGCTTCTATGCGGGGCGTCAGGAAGGTGTCAAACTTCTGCTTAGTCAAGAAACGCCAGCGCGTCTCGGCCGCATGTCGGTCTATTATGACTACCTCAATCACGCTCGCTCCAATACCCTCAATGTCGTTGAGTTGGAAATCGCGACGTTGCAGAATCTTGTGGCTGAAAGCGCGCGAGTTGGGGAAAAGCTAGTACTGTTCGAACAGACTCAGGCGAACAATTTGTCGCGCCTGGAGACATCGCGAGAGCTCAGAAGGGAGGTGTTGATTGGGCTTGATGCGGA
This sequence comes from Candidatus Rariloculaceae bacterium, assembly GCA_045561055.1. Classification (GTDB taxonomy): domain Bacteria; phylum Pseudomonadota; class Gammaproteobacteria; order Steroidobacterales; family Rariloculaceae; genus SMWC01. Next base: position 115,161 of record JBJKYL010000010.1, read on the forward strand.
GATCAAAAGCTCGGCTGATGAAATCCATCAGCTTAGCCAGGAAGCGCAACGCTTGGGAGAGCTGTTTGCCGATCTTGGTAATTCTCGGCTCGCGCTTCCTGTTGAAAGCGCAGGCGGGATTTCAGATGTTGTGGGCGAACTCGCTTGGCCGGTCTCTGGAACGATCGTGAACGATTTTGGGCAACAGCGCGCCGGTGGTGAGCTTAGTTGGAATGGTGTGGTGGTGGGAGCGCCGGGCGGAACGCCCATACGTGCTATCTACCACGGGCAAGTTGTCTATGCTGACTGGTTGCCGGGTAACGGGCTGCTCGTCATCGTCGATCATGGAGGGGGGTATATGAGCCTGTACGGGCATAACGAAGCGATATTGAAGACGTCCGGCGACTGGGTGGCGTCGGGGGAAGTTATCGCCTATGTGGGCGATTCAGGTGGGCAGTCTCAGACAGCTCTCTATTTCGAAATTAGGCGGGACGGCGAGCCAATCGATCCCCATCCATGGATGGCTCAGGGCCTAAGAAAGATGAATTAGTGGTACCTCATCGAACAAGCTGTATTAACACAACATCCGAATACATGGCTTCCAAGGCTTATGCTAAGGTGCTCAAAAGAAGATAGGCAGGAGTTGACGACAGCCTTATGTCGCTGAAAGCTAGAAGTCTGGGGATTATCGTGGTGGGGGCTGTTCTGGGCCTCGTGGTTTCGCGCGGTAGCATATTGATTGCTGAGCGTGGCTCGGCGCAAGAAGCAGCTACCGAAGCGGCGCTATCGCTGGATGTGAGGCTACTTACAGAGGCTCTAGAGACGGTGCTGCGAGAGTACGTCGATGTCGTCGACGATCGTCAGCTCATCGAGGGCGCTATCCGAGGGATGATTAGTGAGCTCGATTCGCACTCCCGCTATCTTGGGCCTGACGATTACGAAGAGGTTCTTATCGCGACAACCGGTAATTACGCGGGAGTGGGGCTCAACGTGCACCTCGAAGAAGGTAAGGTCAGAGTTGTAACTACGCTGGAAGGTACGCCAGCGTATCGTGCAGGAATTTTACCTGGCGATATGGTGATCTCTGTTGATAACGTTCCCGTACAGAAGGATCGTGTCGAGGAGACAATCGTTCGGATGCGAGGAGAGCCGGGTACGGGAGTAACCGTTGATGTTGCCCGAGACGGTCAGCCTGGCCCGTTGCATTTCAATTTGGTTAGGTCCGAGATTGAGGTTACAACTGTCAGGAGCGAGTATCTAGGCGAGGGTTATGGATATATAAGATTGACGGGGTTCTCCGATAGCACTAAGCGCGATATGACGATGGCAGCTAAGGCGCTTGCAGAACGCGCGGGTAATGGGCTCCGCGGCGTTGTATTGGATCTTCGTAACAATTCCGGCGGTATTTTGGATGCAGCGGTAGATGTTGCCGATGCCTTTCTAGAACGGGGACTCATCGTTCGCGGTACCGGGCGGAATAGAGACGCCCGTTTCGAGCACTACGCAGGAGAGGGCGATCTTCTTAACGGCGCTGATCTTGTGGTATTGGTAAATGCTGGTTCCGCGTCCGCGGCTGAAATCGTCGCGGGAGCGCTTAAGGAAAACAATCGTGCTCAGCTCGTCGGCACCAAGACCTACGGGAAAGGGACAGTGCAGACGGTTATGCCGCTTGTGGCTGGACGGGCTATCAAGCTGACGACGGCTAGGTATCTGACTCCATCGGGTCGCGCAATAAACGGGGCCGGGATCGAACCCGACGTTATCGTGCATGTGCCTAGCCCGAACGACCAGTTCGGCCGTACCGGCAGCAAAATTTCGGCAGACGAAGATCACCAGCTACAAGAAGCGTTGCGTTTGATTGGTTCTCGCGCCGGAGCGCCGGTAGTATTAAGAAGCACGCTGTAAATCTGATTCGGAACCAATTTACATGCTGATAAAATTTTCAATAAAGCACTCAAATTGCTATGAAACAAACCACTCGATACATTGGGCTCATCTCGCTGTTTATTGCTGGTAGCCCTGTTTTTGCGCAAGCGCCGGCTTTTCCAGTATGGCTTGAAGGGCTACGACTCGAAGCCATCGACAGCGGCGTTTCAGAAGCGACCGCAAATGCGGCGCTTGCTAATGTAACGCCGGTTGAGCGGATTATCGAATTAGATCGAAATCAGCCCGAATTCAAACTTGACTTTTGGGAGTATGTCGGCCGCGTCGTTTCTAATGCCCGCATCGAGCAGGGCCGCGTTCATCTTGAGTTGCACCGAGAAATGCTTGAAGACGTGCAATCGCGCTACGGGATTCCTCCGCCTGTATTAGTTGCGGCTTGGGGTGTCGAAAGTAATTATGGAAGAACACAGGGGAGCTTATCTGTAATCAGCTCGCTGGTTACGCTTGCTTACGATGAGCGGCGGTCCGCTTTCTTTCGGGGGGAGTTGTTGCACGCACTCAGAATTATCGATGAAAGTCATATTGAACTTGACGATATGAAGGGGTCCTGGGCAGGAGCGATGGGACAGTTACAATTCATGCCGTCCACATTTGTTGATTACGCTCGAGACGGTGATGGCGATGGCCGTAAGGATATTTGGAATAATCCCGCGGATGCGGTCGAGTCGGCGGCGAATTTTATGGCAAGCGCCGGATGGCGGGCTGGCATCATCTGGGGTCGTCAGGTTCAACTGCCAGCGGAATTCGATACCGCACTTCAGGGATTGGATACAAGGAAAACGCTTAACGAGTGGCAGGCGCTCGGCATACGGATGATAGGCGGCGCCGATTTGCCGAACGTTGCTGTAGAGGGTTCTGTAATTTTGCCGGCTGAAGGTATTGAGCCGGCATTTATGGTCTATCAGAATTACCGGGCAATAATGCGTTGGAATCGTTCGCATCTATTTGCAATTTCAGTGGGTCATTTAGCAGACCGCATTTCGGGCAAGCCGCCGCTGCTTAATAAGTCAAGCAACACTTTGAACTAACGCTTGGAAAGGAAGTAGCCCGTTCCGTGGTCCCCGACGATTCGGAACATTGAGGGGCCTTCTGCTGGGCCCTACACCGGAATTTCTAATGAGATAGCGCATTGTTTGATATTCGGCGGTCGTTTCGACAGTATCGGCAAGAAGTTTTGGTAAGTTGACACTAAGGATCAAACGACAACCTTAAGAGAGAGCCTGTTATCGTGGCGCCAGCGTACTCGGCAGCAGCAAATCGTAACAAGAAGCCAATACTAGCGGTTCTTGGGCGAGTGTTGCCTAAGCATGGTCTCGTTCTGGAAATTGCGAGCGGGACTGGCCAGCATGTGCTGCATTTTGCGGCTGCATTGCCCGGGCTTAGATGGCAGCCTAGCGACGCTAACCCCGAGTTTCTAAGCCTTTTAATGGAATCGGTCGCCTCAGCCGGACTGGAGAACGTGAAGCGGCCAATTCTCCTGGATGTGACGGAGACTACGTTGCCGGTTCGCGCAGCCAACGCAATCGTGTGTATTAATATGATCCACGTGTCGCCATGGAAAGCCACTCTTGCGTTGTTCGATGGCGCAGAGAAACTCCTTTCTAGCGGGGAGGCACTGTATCTCTATGGCCCTTTCCGCCGTGGTTATAAGCATACGGCGCCGAGCAATAAAGCGTTCGACGCGTCGTTGCGGTGTCGCGATTCGGCCTGGGGGATAAGAGATATGGAAAAGGTTGTAATTGAAGCCGAGGCTGCGGGCTTCGCACTGGCGGAGGTCGTTTCGATGCCAGCGAACAATTTCAGTGTGGTTTTTCGCAAGGTTAAATGACCGCGAATGTCACGTGTGGCTAGCAGAGAAGAAAGGGCTCAGTTATGGGTCTGTTCGCATTTCCATTTCTCGGCTATGCTTCGACTATGGTCCACTTGGACGCAACACACTCCCTGAGAGGAACTTTCATGGCTGAAGCTACGGCCCGGCATATTCTTGTAAACAACGAACAGTTCTGCGAGGAGCTTAAGGCGAAGATTATAGATGGAGCAGGCTTCGGCGATGTCGCCCGCGAGCACTCGACATGTCCCTCTAGTCAAAGTGGAGGCGATCTTGGTTCATTCGGGCCCGGCCAGATGGTCAAGGAGTTCGACACAGTCGTATTTAGTGCCGAGCTGAACGAGGTCCATGGCCCGGTCGAGACACAATTCGGATTTCATCTGCTCGAAGTCACGAGCCGTACCGACTAGGGATTCGCAGAAAGCCGTGGCCTGTGACCGATTTATCGCGATTGTGTTATTTCTGGCTCCGGCCACCGCCTCGGCCGACGAGGCGCTGCTTTCCAATCGGGCTACCTGGACCGCGGCCGCCATTCAGACCTACGAGTACCGTTATCGCAAAGTCTGTGACTGTCACCGGGATACGCCAGCTGACACAATCGTAGCCGTAGAGAATGACGTGGTCGTTGATGTTCGCTACGAGCGCGACGATTACGTCAGTCAGATGCCCGTTAATCCGAATGAGTTTCAATGGTTTAGAACGATTGACGGTCTGTTTTCGCTAGTGGCGACCGCTGAAGAAAACGCCACGACGCTGCGCGTTAGCTATGATGAAGCCTTAGGCTATCCGGCCTATATCTATATCGACTACGACCATTCGCTGATCGGCGACGAAGTGGAGATCGAGGTTCTTGAAGTACATCCTGGCTGCTGAGAGCGTAAATACGCGCCCGCCGAATTTGACCGCTACTTCACGCAGGCATAGAGTTTAGCGACGTCTGTCGAGCGCTATATGGTTATAGCCGGCCGGCACTGGAAGAACTCAAAGCAAAAACAACGCGGATCATTCAGGGGGAAAATGAAAACGACAAGCATCTTAGTAGTCGCTGCGATGGTGTTAGCAGCATCCGGCGCAGCGATGGCGCAAAGCGTCTATACACACTCGCACCATCGCGTACCCGAAGGTCAGCTGGAGGCAGCAGCCGAGTGGTACAACCGGGTGTTTGGTGGCGAACCAGGCGAGATCGGTCCAGGACCTGGTGTCCGTTACCACAATGGTTTCGTCGGCTCGATGCCGAATGAAGGTATGGCCGGTGATGGAGCGGAGAGCGTGATAGACCATATTGGAATTAGCGTACCCGATGTTCGAGTGGCCGTAGAAGTCATTCGAGAGATCGGTGGAGAGATTCGAACCGAGCCACAGGAAGGCGTCACGGCGGCGTTGATCTCTCACGTCACCGACCCCTGGGGCGGCCGCTTCGAGCTGCTCGAGGACCCGGTCTACACGGGTGTTAATCATATCCATCTATATGCTGCGGACGCGGACGCTATGAAGGATTGGTTCCTCGAGGTGTTCGGCGGTGAATACAATGAAGAGCGCGGCCGAGGGCGTTTCCACACGATTCTCTACGACGATGTCTGGGTGCATGTCACGCAGACAGCCGAGGACGATCAGCGAATGGGTAGTCGCTATCGCGCGACCGACCATATCGGTTTTCGTGTGCCATCTCTTGACGAGTTTCGCGCCACATTGCTGACCTCAGGCTACGAGCCCTATCTAGAGCGACCGAACCCGCCCCGAGCGGACCTCATGTTCCTGGAGGGCCCGGAAGGTCTACACATAGAGATGACGGAACCCGTTCGGTCTCGTTAGTCCAACCCGTTAAAGGCGTTCAGGCGCTCTTGAATGCGCCTCAGGAGCCCTAATATATCTCTTAACGATAGCTGTCGCGACGCTTTTGTAGCGGCGCTGCGGTTCAAGCTTAGGAGATATCGTGGACGCCGAGAACGTTCCGGTTGCTGCCGTCAAAGCGCACCCCACGCTCATGCAGCTGAGCTTTCAGTTGTAGAAGCCCGATGTTGATGAGTGGCTGCACAGCGAAGACGCGGAAGCATCGCTGCAGGAGCTGTTGATGAACGTGCCCTGTTCACCGACGCTGCACTAGCCGTCTCCATATTTCGCCGAAGTTGTGTGATAATTCACTGATGCTCAACAGGCGTGCTTGCGTTAGTGGCACTCGAGACGGCTTTGCGGACGTCCTGAGACGGAAGCCTGCTGAATAGTACGCGGAGAGTCGACGAAATGAAGAGAATAGTCGTCGGTTTCGGGATGATTTCCTTGCTTCATCCCGCCTGGGCGCATCATTCGCAGGCCGAATTCGACACGAGCATAGTTCACGAGCTCGAAGGCGAAATTGTATCGATTCACTGGGCCAATCCACATGTGGAGATCGGCCTGAGCATCACCGGCGCTGATGGAACCGAAGAGTTATGGGAACTCGAGTCACAGGACATCAATAGCCTGGGCAGGCGGGGCGTGAGCCGCGATCTTGTTGCAATCGGCCAGATCGTCAGAGCGGCAGGCTTCGTGTCGACGCGCCAGGATCATTTCATGTCTACAACCAATATGTTGTTGCCCAGCGGTACCGAGATTCGCCTTCGTGGTAATACGCAGCCCCGCTGGAAAGAGGAAGGTGTCGGGTTTACCAACTGGGTCACCAACCAGCCGACTGTTGCCAACGATGATTCGGGATTGTTCCGTGTCTGGACGAAAACAGAGACTAATCCGTTACGCTTCAACGGTGAACCGCCGTTGACCGCCGCCGCGTTCGCGTCACAGGCGGCCTACGATCCTCTTGAGGACGATCCGATAGCTGGTTGTCGCGCTGCGGGTATGCCGCGTGCGATAACGTCATCCGGGCCACACCCACTGGAGTTTTCCGAACGCGGTGATACCATTATTTTGCGTCTCGAGACCTTCGATAATGTCCGGGTGATCCATATGGCCCCGAACGCATCTGCTGACGGAGAACCTGCAACCCCGCTCGGATATTCCACCGGTCGCTGGGAAGGAAATACGCTGGTCGTTGAGACGACCCTCATAGACTGGCCGTACATCGACGTCGTGGGGCTGGCCACCGTTCAACAGAGTGATGGGCTGCATCTCGAAGAGCGATTTACGCTGTCAGAGGACGATAGCGAACTGGTCTACGACATCACCCTTACAGACGCAGCAACTTTCACTGAGCCTGTTACAGCGAGTCGCTATATGATCTGGCGCTGGCAGCCGGGAGTCGAGATTCAACCGTTCGATTGTGAGGCGTAGGTTGAACTGATCCACGGCTAGCGGGCTGGTTCGCGACAGCTATTCGAGACTAGTGCCGAGTATACCGTCGGCGGCGAAACCTAATAACAGTTCGTCGTCGTGAGCGGGTATGACGATGACGTCGTCGTTATCCATGACGCCTTTGATCCACGCTATCTGATGCGTTAGTGCCTGCGGATCCTCGCGCACCCGTGCGATCGTTGCCGCAGGTCGCAGTTTCTGCTCGGTAATGTTGTCGAGCGTCCAGCCGATGTCACCGATAAACAGGAACTCCGCATCGTCCTGTATACGGACATAGATCATCTGATGGCCGTGCGTATGTCCGGACGCTTTAATCAGCACGATGCCGGGCGCAACCGGCAGCAGGAGTTCGTAGTCGACGACTATATAGTCGCGGGCTCGTTCCGGGGTCAGCATGATTTCGGGTAACTGCGGTGCCAGGTTGAGGGTTCGAACCTGATTCTTGGTCAGGATTGTTTTCGTCGCGAGCTCGTTGCGGTAGTCGCTGCGGATGACCCCGGCTATATGATCTCCATGCTCATGTGTGATGAGGATTAGCTGCGCGCGCCGCAACGCGGCCTGAATCTCGTCGTTGACGTTCTGCCAGTAGGGCTCGTCGCGGCCGAAGCCGTAAAAGCGGTGAACTTCCTCGTCCATACCGCTGTCGAGCATGATCGTTCCTTTCGGGTAGACGACCTGAAATGCAGTACGTGCCGAGATGAAGGGATCTTCGCTACCCCCTTCGATTACCGCTGCATAGGTGCGGTGGCTCTCTGCGAACTTCACGAAATTGATTGATTGAGGCAGTTCGCCGGGAATCGTTTGCGCGGCTTCGCGCACTCTTTGCAACAGATCTTCGGGATAAAGCTCTGACTCGTACGGGACAAGGGCATCGGTTTCGACCGCAGTTGCATTCTGTTCTCCGAAGAGCAGAAAGACGCTGAATAGCCCGGCGCACAGCACGGCTCTCATTGCCACACAACTTCCAGCATTAATTTATTCGCTGAGACTCTGTTTTTTTCTAGATGCGGGGACCGCGCGGCAACATCTGTGTCAACGGTTGCTTTGTCAGCTTCTCTACCCTCGGTAAAATCCGAAAATAAGACGATTCCAACAATGACGCCTACCCATACTCCGAGCAGCAGCATAAAGCTGTTGAAGATTCTTTGTTCCTGGTTAGCCAAAGCGCGATCCATAGCCGATACGGAAGGATTATATCGGTTATGACCGGACCCTCAAACCTACTCTAGGTATTTCGGTTGGATGGTCTCGTTAGGATGCAGCACGACAATGTTTGGACTTTCGCCAGGATCGGCGTGCGGCATTGCTAGTCGTGGTCTCCCATTAGAGCCCGAGGCGGCCTGCTACTTTTGAGCAGGCGCCCGCATTTCGGCGAGCTTAGCCTCTAGAATTTCCAGCTTCTCGCGAGTGCGTGCTAGGACAGCAACCTGAATGTCGAACTCCTCGCGTGTGACAAGATCCATCTTCTCCAGTCCTGTCTGCAACAACGACTTGAAGTTGCGCTCAAGATCCTCTCCCATTACTCGGAGATTTTGCGGTACGGTTTCAGCCAGCCGCCTTGCTAGATCATCTATACCGGGACGATTAGAATTATTGGTCATTTGGCTATCCTATAGGCGGTAAGGGCAAGGCAAACAACTAGCGCTTCTCGCACTAAATGCGCTAGCGGATATATATCGTGCTACCCCAAGCCGGAGTTTGTGACTAAACAGCTTAATAATATCAGTTTTCAATGGCTCGCCGGGAGCTGTCACAACATCTTGTGCATTGAGCTTAGACGATTGCAGAGCTCCGCAACTTACCGGTATGTTAGCCAGCGCGGGCGAAGATTTTGCTGTGGTCGGTATCGTATTGGAAATTGACCACGAGAAAACTCGGTCAGCTGGTTACCGCCTAGTCGATAAGCCGAAACGTTTAATGATGGTACGCTGAGATTGCTACTAAGCTTAAGATCAGAATCCCATCCTGTGGTAAAAAGGTTGTTCCAGCCTGTCTATAGAATAGAAATATGAGCCAGAACAGCACGGCTGCGGACAATACGCAAAACACGGCAGAGGGCGAGGACGATGCCAGTAAGATAGCGCCTTCGGATACAAATTCACTCAAGCTGCAGGGACGAGGTGGGTTAAACTTCCTATCTGGCGTCATGTTGATCTGCTTACTTTGCGCGACTATAGCTACCGCGTTTCTCTGGTTTCAGTTTCGTTTAGTCAATACCGAGCTCGATCGAACGGGTGCGGACCTGGGTTCTGCATTGGAGACAGTTCGTGCCGATCTTAGTGCGCTGGATTTTCGGCTAGAGGATCTGATATTCGCACAGAACGCAACGAGTAAGGAGACGAACGAGCTGGGCAACCAGCTCGATATACTTCCCGGCCGTCTCCTGAATCTCGAGGAACGCTTGCGCGCTACCCAGGGTGTGTCGGAGGATGCCCGGCGTCGTTGGATCCGTGCGGAAGCCGAGTATTATTTGGGCGTCGCGAACGCAGAGCTAACAATCGCAGGACGTTGGTCTAGTGCGACTAGGGCCCTGCAACTCGCTGACGGGAAATTATTAGAACTCGCTAACCCGGCACTAAGCGGTGTACGTCAACGTATAGCGGCGGAGTTAATGGTGCTAAGTACGATCCAGTTGCCTGATATCGAAGGGCTTACTTTTAGCTTGAGTAGCCTCGCTGAGAGTGGTGATACATTGCCGCTGCGAACCGATTCGCGAGGCGCCTTCACGTCCGAAGAGGCCGTGGGAGCGGGAGTTCCCGCTGGGTTCGCTCGGGCCTGGCTTAGTGTAAAGAGTGCGGTTGCATCTATGATCAGCATTGAGCGCCACGATGAATTAATCGTCCGCCCTCTATCGAGCGAAGAACAAACGCTGCTGCGGCGGCAATTTGAGTTGGAGTTAACTGTCGCTCGAGTTGCGTTGATCAGAGGTCAGTCCGGGATCTTTCGGGCCAGCATCGAGACGGCAACAGGGCTATTGCGGCGCCATTTCGATCAAACAGCGGCGTCCGTAGTAACTGCCATCAATTTGCTCGATGAAATGGTTGGATTAACAATTTCACCAGAACCTCCCAATATCAGCGGTTCTTTGAGGTTACTGCGGGATATAGAAGAACGAGGCGGGTGATGCGGATCGGATCATGGGTAATAGCGGCCGTTTTTCTGGGCGCTTTCTCAACACAGTTCCTGCTTCAGGATCGCGGCTATGTCTTGATCAACTTCGCCGGTTACGTGATCGAAATGTCTGTTCCAGTGATGCTAGCTTTGCTTGTTGTTTTCTACGCATCGATTCGTACGGGGGCTGCTTTATGGCATGCTCCCCGGCGTATTGGTGGCGCCTTAGCCAAGAACCGGGTGAAGCGCTCCGGCGCAAAGCTTACCCGCGGCCTGATTAATATCGCTGAGGGCGATTGGTCGAAAGGCGAGCGGTTGTTTATGGCGGGGCTAAAGGATACTGACGCGCCGTTGATTAACTATTTGATGGCTGCCCGTGCGGCGCAGCTACAGGGTTCTAAGGAAAGACGAGATGATTGGCTGAAACTGGCCTACGAGGAGTTGCCGAACGCGGAGACTGCTGTACTGCTGACTCAGGCAGAGCTGCAGCTCGAACATGCCGAGTTTGAGCAGGCTTTAGCAACCTTAAATCGTATCGAGGAGTCGAACCCCGAACATCCGGTAGCGATCGCGCTACTCGCTAAGACCTATCGGGCTATACAGGACTGGGGCCGGTTGGCTGCATTATTACCTCGACTAGGTAACGCAAAAATCGAAAGCGGAGAACTCGAAGCCCTAACGATGGAGGCGTTATCAGCGAGCAGCTTACAGATGAATCTAAGCTATCAAGAATTGGAACAGTTCTGGAGCCGGTTGCCACGCCAGCTTCGTGATTCCCCGCGCCTTATAGCACTGCGCGGAACGGTATTGAGTGAGTTAGGTTACGGAGACCAGGCCGCGCGGGAGATTGGTGCGGCACTGAATAAAAGCTGGCAGGAAGATTTAGTCATTGCGTTTGGGTGTGTTGAGACACAGGATCCAGCCAAGCATTTGAAACGTGCGGAGGATTGGCTCAAATCTCATGCCGAAGACGGGGCGTTGTTGTTGACGGCGGCGCGTCTATGTATGGCCGTCGAATTATGGGGTAAAGCACGCAGTTATCTCGAGTCGAGTCTTGCGATGGTTCCCTGCACTGACGCGTACGGTCTGTATGGGAGTCTGCTCCAACAGTTCGGAGAAAAGGAGAGTTCCGCTCTAGCTTTTCGTTCGGGGTTAGCCCTCGTCACGGGGGCGATCGATGAAGCGTCGGCGCTGACTGTGCCACCGAAAGTCGCCACTAGCAGGAAAGAAAGTGTGGAGGGTCTGCTCGCTAGAGGGGACGAGACCGCTTAGAATCCAGCCACTTGATGATGGGATCCCACTGGTCCCAGTCCGGCCAAGCAAGATAAGGGGGCAGTTCGTGAACGCCGAGGCCGCGCTGATACGCGCGGATGTAGTTCTGCGCTTCCCGTAGTGCCCCGACATAGGGCACTTTGAGCTTCTCAAGGTACTCATCGAGTTCGTCGAATATAATAGTGTTTTCTCTCACGCGGGTCGCGATTATGCCGACCCTGGCCTGTCTCTTTACCACTTTGCCACGGCTGAGAAGCCCCTCAATGAATTCGCCCGCCGCCTTGATGTCAATGGGCGATGGCAGCACCGGTACAAGTATGGTTTCAGAACGCCTGACCAGATCGGTCAGTTCTGTGCCGTAAGCTCGCGCTGGCGAATCTATAATCAGGTAATCGGCGTTTCGTGGGGCATGGCGAAGCCCTTCTTCGTAACCTGCCAGACCCGTGATCGGTGCGGCGCTTTCGGGGCGCTCATCTAGCCAGCTCAGAGAGGACCCTTGTGGATCGTAATCCGCGAGCGTTGTCGAATAACCTTCAGAGGCGTAGTAGGCAGCGAGATTGGTCGCTAGAGTGCTCTTGCCACACCCTCCCTTAGTGTTAGTTACCAGAATATGTCGCATTAAGTTTCCCCTATTTCAGGTCCGCTAGCGGACGAGGCCTTATAAGCTGTCCCAAAGCTTATAAAGTAGCCGGCATTATAATGAATTTCCAATATCTATCGATCATGTGCGGCCAAGCTTTTCCCTGCTTAATCAAGTCCTAGTTGCTCCCATAACCGATCTACCCGGTCCGCAACTGCTGAGCTCATTTTGATCGGTTTTCCCCACTGTCGGTCGGTTTCAGTCGGCCATTTATTTGTTGCGTCAATTCCTAGTTTAGAACCTAGTCCGGCGACGGGTGACGCGAAGTCAAGGTAGTCGATCGGAGTGGATTCTGCTAATTGCATATCACGTACCGGGTCCATTCGTGTGCTTAGGGCCCAGATGACGTCAGACCAATTACGCGCGTCGATATCATCATCGACGACAATGATGAGTTTGGTATACATGAACTGTCGTAAGTATGACCAAACTCCAAACATAATCCGTCGGGCATGGCCGGGATACTGTTTGCGGATACTAACGACGGCGACACGATACGAGCAAGCTTCGCTTGGCAGATAGAAATCGATAATCTCCGGGTACTGGGCCTGAAGGACTGGCACGAACACATCATTTAAAGCGAGGCCGAGGACGGAAGGTTCGTCCGGCGGTCGGCCGGTATAGGTTGTGTGATATATAGGATTCTGGCGATGCGTAATTGTATCGACCGTCATGACGGGGAACGTCTCAACCTCGTTGTAGTAACCTGTGTGGTCTCCGAAAGGTCCCTCGGCGGCGGCGTCGCCTGGTCGGATGTGGCCCTCGAGGGTGATCTCGGCAGTCGCTGGCACCGACAGCTCAGAATTAAGGCAGGTTGTGAGCTGGGTACGGGAGCCGCGCAATAATCCGGCGAATGAGTATTCCGATAAGGTATCTGGAATAGGGGTTACCGCTGCGAGTGTTGTTGCAGGGTCAGCGCCGATAGTTATAGCGACAGGAAAGGGTTTATCTGGGTTCTGTTCGCACCAGGCGCGATAATCGGTCGCGCCGCCGCGATGTGGTAGCCAGCGCATGATAATGCGATTGCGATCGATGACCTGTTGCCGATAGATCCCTAGATTTTGCCGGTCGGACTGAGGGCCACGTGTTGTAGTAAGACCCCAGGTGATGAGGGGCCCCGCATCGTCTGGCCAACAAGTTTGTATTGGCCAGGCACCGAGATCGACGTCTTGACCCACTAGAACAACTTCCTGGCAAGGGCCACTGCGAGAGGTTCGCGGCGCCATTTTGAGAATTTCTTTAATGAGCGGTAGCTTCTGCCAGGCGTCGCCGAGCCCGCGAGGCGGCGAGGGCGTTTTGAGTGCCGCTAAAAGCCCTCCCAGCTGCTTAAAACCTTCCGGTTCCGTTATGCCGAGGGCTGCAGCTATACGCTCCTTTGTGCCAAAAAGATTTGCGAGTACTGATACTTGGCTACCTTTAGGCTGCGTGAACAGTAGAGCGGGCCCTTCGTCAGTTAGGGTCCTATGACAGATCTCGGTGATCTCGAGCACGGGACTTACAGGGACGTCGATCCGCTTAAGGTCCTCGAGTTTTTCAAGCGCTGTAAGGAAGCTGCGTAGATCCTCGAACTTAACGGCAGGCGCTGACCAGGGTGAATCCACTATAATCTCATCCGCGGCTTGAGCCTCCGGGCTTTAGCCTTCAGGGGGTGTTTATTAAGAGGGCACTCAAGTTAACCTTCCATGAACGGTATTTCCAGTTCCATGAAGCTTCAATTCGCAAAAATGCACGGTGCCGGTAACGACTTTATGGTTGTTCGCTGGCCTGCAGCTGTAGATTTGCCGAGCCGCGCGCAAATTAGTTTCTGGGCAAACCGGCGGTTTGGGCCAGGGTTCGATCAGCTTATGTTGATCTGTGGCGATTATACGGGGCCTGAAGACGGGGCATACCGGGTATTCAACGCGGATGGCCAAGAGGTGGAACAATGTGGCAACGGCGTTCGTTGCGTTGCGCGTTACTTGGCTTCCGAAAGCGGGACGGATTCGCTTAGCCTTGCCGGTGTCGGTGGGATAGTCTCGGCACGCATACTCGACAACGACAAGGTTACTGTAAATCTTGGTAATCCCGAGTTCTCGCCCAACGCCCTACCGTTTTTAGTTGAAAATGAAGCGCAGATCTACGAACTGTCCGTCGGCGACCAGCACGTGGAATTTGGAGCGGTCTCAATGGGGAACCCTCATGCCGTCATCATTACGGATTCCTTAGATAAGGCTCCGGTCGGTATACTTGGCCCCGGATTTCAGGAGCATGAGGCGTTTCCAAGTGGAGTTAATGTTAGTTTCATGGAAGTTCAAGGTGCAGCAAGCATCAGACTTCGGGTTTTTGAACGCGGAGTCGGAGAGACTCTGGCCTGCGGCACAGCTGCGGCGGCCGCCGTCGCCATAGGTAGGGATAGAGGTATGCTAGATGCACAGGTTGATGTGAGTCTCCCTGGCGGCGTGCTCGAGGTATATTGGCCGGGCCGTGGCAGCCCACTGTGGTTGGCCGGGCCCACGACCTGGGTTTATGAAGGGCAGATTGATTATGAGCCAACAGAAAGTTGAAGCTGTTTGTGAGGCATCCTTTTCGGACGACGATGTCGTTGAGTACTTGCAACGCCATCCTGATTTCTTTGACCGGCATTCGGACCTTTTGATAAGCCTCCGAGTTGCCCACGAGACTGGTGGCCCAGCGGTATCGCTCGTTGAGCGACAGGTTGCCTTATTTCGACAGCGAAGTGGTGCCCTCGAGCAGCAACTCAAGGATCTTGTTGCAGCAGCGAAGTTTAACGACCTACTGGGAGAGAGAATTCACCGTTTGTCGATTCAACTTATGGCAGCATCAGGGCGCGCTGAACGAATCTCGATGCTCGAGACCCAGCTCAGGGAAGAGTTTCGTGCCGAAAGTGCCGCCATTGTGCTGTTCGCGCCGTCCGCAGAAAAGATTGATGTGAGCAAAGGGTTCCTCAAAATAGTTGATCGTAATGATGATAGGCTCAAGGATTTCGCGAGCTTCTTGAAATCTGCTAGGCCTCGATGCGGACTGATTCGCGATCGGCAGAAGGCCTTCGTTTTCGAGGACAACGGTGGGGAAATTAATTCGGCGGCGCTCGTGCCGCTGGGGTCGCGAGCGGAACTCGGTTTTCTCGTCATTGGTAGCAGGGACCCGGACTATTTCAACCCGGATAAGGGAACAGATTTTCTTTCGCGACTTGGTGAACTTGTTTTCGCTGCACTCGTTGGTGAACCGCGACAAAACGCGGAGGTTGGGTCGCGATAATAATGAACCCTAAAGAGCTGTTGGCCGATTATTTGCGGTATCTCAGAGACGAACGGCGGCTCTCACCACATACGGTCAGCGCTTATCGGCTTGACCTGAATGTCCTCCTACAATTTCTTCGACGGCGTTCGTTGTTGCTCGTTGCGCTCAATTCGCATGATGTACGGCAATTCGCGGCAGAGTGCCATCGAAAGGGGTCTAGTTCACGTAGCATAGCCAGACGCTTGTCGGCTGTGCGACGGTTTTTCGACTACCTTATCGCTCAGGACCTGGTTGCAGCAAATCCAGCGAACAGCGTCCAGGCACCCAAGCCCGCCCGACGTCTTCCAGCGATTATGGATACGGATCAGATCGCTAGTCTGCTCGCGCTAGAGGGCACCGATGTATACACAGTGAGGGATCGAGCGATGCTCGAGCTGTTTTACTCATCAGGACTAAGGTTGTCGGAGCTTGTTGGTCTTGACCTGTCCGATCTCGACCTGATCGATAAGACAGTTAGAGTGCTGGGCAAAGGTAATAAGACGAGGATAGCGCCAGTTGGTCAGGTCGCAATTGCGGCAATAGGGCTATGGTTGGAACAACGGTCGGCGCTTGCCTCGACGTGCGAGGCCGCGTTGTTTGTCTCGCAGCGCGGAACCCGTCTCGCAGGTCGAACCATTCAGGCGCGACTGCGGTTATGGGCCAAGCGTCACGGCAGCGGCCTAGCTCTTCATCCGCATATGCTCAGGCATTCGTTCGCGACGCATCTGCTCGAATCAAGCGGGAACCTACGTGCCGTGCAGGAGCTACTGGGCCACGCGAGTATCTCCACAACCCAGATCTACGCGCATCTTGATTTTCAGCATCTCGCCCATATATATGATAAATCTCACCCCCGCGCGAGGCGCCGGGGCGACTAAGCGCCGGTTGCCAATCAGCAGCCTAGGTCCAATATGAATACATTCCACGGCACAACGATTCTATGCGTACGACGCAATGGCCGCGTCGCCCTGGGGGGTGATGGCCAAGTCACTCTCGGTGACAAAGTTATGAAAGGCAATGCACGTAAGGTGCGCTACCTACATGCAGGTAAGGTTCTAGCCGGATTCGCTGGCGGAACTGCGGACGCTTTCACTCTTTTCGAGTACTTTGAGAAGAAGCTTGATCAATACGGAAATCTTACTCGTGCGGCGATCGAGCTAGCGAAGGACTGGCGTACTGATCGAATGTTGCGACGCCTGGAAGCGCTACTCTGCGTTACCGATGCCGAAAAGTCTCTGTTGATTTCTGGTACTGGCGACGTTATAGAGCCAGAACAGGACTTGTTGGCGATTGGTTCCGGAGGCGCCTATGCGCAAGCGGCGGCTCAGGCGCTTTTCAATAACACGGAGCTCAATGCTCGCGCCATCGTTGAAAAGTCACTCGCTATCGCTGCTGATATCTGTATTTACACTAATAATCAGATAACTATCGAAGATCTCGGCGATTAGTATGTCGATGACGCCCCGAGAGACAGTCCAGGAACTGGACAAACACATTGTCGGCCAGGTCGAAGCGAAACGTGCGGTTGCTATTGCATTGCGAAATCGCTGGCGCCGTGTTCAGGTGGGTGAGCCACTAGGTAGTGAGATCACGCCTAAGAACATCCTGATGATAGGACCGACTGGTGTGGGGAAAACGGAGATCGCCCGGCGTCTGGCGCGTCTCGCGAATGCACCTTTCATTAAGGTTGAAGCTACGAAGTTTACTGAGGTCGGTTATGTTGGCCGAGAGGTGGATTCAATCGTACGTGATTTGGCAGATATGGCAGTTAAGATGGTGCGCGAAGCCGAGCTCGCAAAAGTGAGCCATCGTGCGAAGGATGCCGCGGAAGATCGTTTATTGGATGCGTTGCTTCCAGGATCGCAGGACGAAGGTGATGGTGGTGAAACGAGACAACGGTTTCGCAAAATGTTGCGCGAAGGGCAACTGGATGATCGTGAAGTGGAGATTGACGTCGAGTCGCCAGCTGTCGGCGTCGAGATAATGGCTCCTCCCGGAATGGAGGAGATGACCAACCAGTTGCAGAGCATGTTTCAGAACGTCTCCGCAGGAAAACGCAATAAACGCAAGTTAAAAGTCGATGCCGCATCGAAACTACTCACGGACGAAGAAGCCAGCAAAATGATTAATGACGAGGACATTAAACTCAAGGCACTCAATGCCGTCGAGCAGGATGGAATCGTGTTTCTTGATGAGATAGACAAGGTTGCTCGGCGCGCGGAGACGATGGGGGCCGACGTTTCGAGAGAAGGTGTGCAGCGTGATTTGTTGCCGCTCGTGGAAGGTTGCACGGTAAGTACGCGTTATGGAATGGTGCGTACAGACCATGTGCTGTTTATCGCGTCAGGCGCATTCAGCGTATCTAAACCATCAGATCTCATCCCTGAGCTTCAGGGGCGCTTTCCTATCCGCGTTGAATTGGATGCACTTAGCGCAGCGGACTTCGTAAGGATACTGACAGAGCCGGATTCGTCATTGACTGAGCAATACGTGGCACTAATGGGTACGGAAGGAGTCGAGCTTAGTTTCGAGTCTGATGGTATCGAGAGGATTTCTGCAGTAGCGTTTCATGTCAATGAGCGCACCGAGAATATCGGCGCTCGACGTCTGCATACCGTTTTGGAGCGACTTCTCGAGGTTGTTTCGTTCGAGGCGGCTGACAAGACCGGCCAATCGATCGTTATAGACGCAGCCTACGTCGATGAGCATCTGGGCGAGCTAGTGCAGGACGAGGACCTGGCGCGCTATATTCTCTGATGGCTTCCGCTCCTATCCCGACCGATATCAAGTTATTGAAGCGCACGCGTGCCTTGCAGGTAGAGTTTTCCGACACAACAACTTTTGATCTGCCGGCTGAATATTTGCGAGTTTTCTCGCCATCGGCTGAAGTTCAGGGACATGGAAGCGGCGAAGGGGCGCTCGTTACAGGCAAAGAGGCCGTAAGCATTGTAAAGATTGAGCCCATTGGGAGATATGCTGTCCGGTTGATTTTCGACGACGGACACGATACTGGGCTTTATACCTGGCCTATACTCTATGATCTGGGTAAAAACTACGAGGCCAAGTGGCGGCGCTACCTGGTCCGGCTCGAAGAAGCTGGGCAGTACCGAGCCGTGGTGAAATCGGATGACGAACCGGAACAAGAAGAATAATGATGACATGACCGATTTCGGTTTCGAGTCGATCCCGCGTGATGAGAAACAGGCAAGGGTGCGCGGTGTTTTCGATTCCGTGGCCGAGCGCTACGATCTTATGAATGACATCATGTCTGTAGGGTTACACCGCGCTTGGAAACGGCTTACAGTCTCAAAAAGCGGCCTCCGGCCTGGTGATATTGTATTGGATATTGCAGCTGGGAGTGGAGATCTCAGTCGTGGTTTAGCAAGGCAGGTAGGTAAGAGTGGGAAGGTTTTTGTAACAGATATTAATGCCAGAATGCTCGCCGTTGGGCGCAATTACCTTACTGACTCAGGCCTTACAGGTAACATTCACTATGTTCAAGCGAACGCGGAACAGCTCCCGTTTAAGCGGGGAACGTTTGATTGCATCACTATCGGCTTTGGGCTAAGGAACGTCACTGACAAGGGAGCCGCACTTTCTTCGATATTGCAGGTGTTGAAGCCTGGGGGCCGGCTCCTTGTTCTTGAGTTTTCCAGGCCGCGTCTCGGCTTGCTGGAACCCGTCTACGATTTTTATAGCTTAACCCTTTTGCCGAAGATTGGTGAGCTTGTTCTCAATGACGCTGATAGTTATCGCTATCTCGCAGAATCGATACGCAAGCATCCCGATCAGGAAGAGCTCAAAGAGTTAATGGAGGAGCACGGTTTCAAGCGTTGCGACTACTTGAATTTTTCGGGCGGAATTGTCGCATTGCATCGCGGCTATCGCGTTTAGGATCTGCTGCGTCGTGAAATTGCTTCCTATTGCGCTGGCAAACGAAATTTTGAACGGACACGTTAGGGAATCTACTGCGGCAATCGAGCGATTGGCGTCCCTGGCCGGTAAGAGCCTGGCGATCGACGTCGTGGGTCCGGGCATTACTCTGCTACTAACAGCGGAGGAGAATGAGCTCTGTCTTGCCGCCATCGCTGGGGGGTCCGCTACGGCTACGGTAAGTGGTACGCCGCTTGCGCTGCTCGCGTCACTCCGAGGCGATTCGCTAACTAGCTTCTACGCTTCGGGCATTTCATTGACCGGCGAAGCAGAGATAGCTGAGGAATTTGCGGAATTACTGCGGCTGGCGCGGCCTGACCTGGAAGAACAGCTGGCTCACCTCACGGGGGATTTGGTTGCCCATCAGGCCAGTAATTTCGTTCGCGATGTTGGCGCATGGGGCTCCCAGGCGCTCGGCGCATCCCGAATGAACCTTTCGGAGTTCCTTCAGGAAGAGAGCAAGCAACTCCCAGCGCGTGCTGAAGTCGAGGGTTTCTATTTAGAGGTGGATGATCTGCGCGACGCAGTGGACCGACTCACTGCTAAGATCAACCATCTGGCTACGGAAAAAGAACACGAGTGATAAAGATGCGTCGCTTCCGTCTAGTGCTGCGCTTGCTAACTATTCAGCGCGTTCTAATTAAGTATGGTCTCGATGAGATTGTCTGGGTAACCCATCTGTTATGGCCGATCGGATGGTTACGGTGGCTTTTTCCAAGGCGGCAGTCACGGCGTCAGCCGTTAGGTATCAGAGTTCGTGAGGCACTTGAGGAGCTCGGACCGATCTTTGTTAAATTCGGCCAGGCAGTGTCTACACGTGGCGACCTGTTACCGCTTGAAATTGCGACGGAGCTCAGCAAACTTCAAGACCAGGTAGCGCCGTTTGAGTCGCAGTTGGCGCTCAACATCCTAGAAAAAGCATTTGATGCCCCTGTAGACGACGTCTTCGCAGAATTTGGACATGAGCCTTTAGCGGCCGCTTCGGTAGCACAGGTGCATACGGCGAGTCTCAAGAGCGGGGAAGAAGTTGTCGTGAAGGTGCTCCGCCCGCAGATACGCCAACTTATAGAGCGTGATCTCGAAGTGCTTTACACGATAGCTAGATTAGCCGACCGCTATTGGCTCGATGGCAGGCGTCTGCGCCCGGTCGAAGTTGTCACTGAGTTTGATAAAACTCTACATCTAGAGCTCGACCTGATGCGAGAGGCTGCTAACGCGGCACAGCTGAAGCGCAACTTTCACAATTCGGATCAGCTGTATGTTCCCGAGGTTTTTTGGGACTATTGTCGTCCGAATGTTTTGACGATGGAGCGGGTTTCTGCAATACCCATAAGCGATATTGATGAACTTAGAGCGCGTGGCACAAATATTGCCCGCCTTGCGGAAAATGGCGTACAGATTTTTTTTACGCAGGTTTTCCAACACAATTTCTTTCACGCTGACATGCATCCCGGGAACATTTTCGTTGATGTTGAGGATCCGGAGAACCCGCGATACGTAGCGGTTGATTTCGGTATCGTTGGGAGCCTTAGTTCCCGTGATCAACATTATCTCGCGGCGAACTTCCTAGCGTTTTTCCGGCGAGATTATTATCGTGTTGCGAAGCTGCATGTAGATTCGGGTTGGGTTCCCTCGGGCACGCGTATTGATGAGCTCGAGTCGGCAGTGCGGGCTGTGTGCGAACCTAATTTCAACAAGCCACTCAGGGATATCTCGTTCGGACTAGTATTGCTGCGACTCTTCGAGACGGCGCGGCAATTCCGCATGGAAGTCCAGCCCCAGCTAGTGCTTCTGCAGAAAACGCTACTCAATATCGAAGGTCTCGGCAGACAGCTGCACCCGGAGCTCGATCTCTGGCAAACGGCGAAGCCGTTCCTAGAGGGCTGGATGAAACAGCGAACGCAACCTAGCGCACATTTCGAGCAGCTGCTAAAGAGCTGGCCGCAGATCAGTGAGGACCTACTTCTTATGCCCGAGGCGTTGCATCGATTGGTTCGTCGCGTCATCTATGAGGGTAGAGAAGATGTTTTAGAGGACGGCGAGTCGTTGGTCGATGAAGCGCCAAAGTTGCCGCAAATTGCGAGTAACCCCTTTACGACCACCGCATTATTAATCGTAGGAGTGCTGTGGCTCGGATTGGATTTAACGCCCGGCTGGCCTGGTTGGTTAGTGGCAGTCTCGGGATTAGTTTTATCTCTAAGAGTACGCTAGGTCGATAGCCCGGCAGTAGCCTCGTCGCCAAGTTCCGCCATGGTTTCGACAATCTCGGCTAATACTTTCTGGAGTTGTTGCTCATCCGTGCCACGTATAACGAGATTAGCGCCAAACTGGCCATCGCGCTTAAATGGATAGCTACCAATCTCGACATCCTCATACTTAGAGGCAATCTGCTCGAGCGGCGCCGCGATGTCTCCCTCAGGAAGATGGATATCGATATTCTTTGAGCGGATGGGTTCGCCTACTGCGATATCGGCGGCTAGGGTCTCGAACATGGCCCGGGCGATGCTGGGTACGCCCGCGAGTACGAAGACATTTTCTACTCTAAAGCCTGGTGCGTTGCTTAGAGAGTTTTCGATAAGGGTCGAGCCCTCCGGTACATACGCCATCTTTAGCCGCGCCTCGTTAAGCTCGAATGAACCACGGCGTAAACACGCGACCGCGTCTTCATTCAGTATCAACTCTCGGCCAAATGCGGTGGCAATGCATTGGGCTGTGATGTCGTCGTGCGTTGGTCCTATGCCTCCGGTTGTGAATACATAGTCGAAATCGGACCGACATTGATTAACTGTCATGACGATGATGTCCTTGTCGTCTGGAAGTACTCGTGCCTCCAATAACCTTATGCCGAGGGAAGCTAATTGCGAGCCGAGGTATTGCAGGTTCACATCCTGAGTTTTGCCAGAAAGAATTTCGTTTCCGATTAGTAGAACGCAGCCGGTTGGGGCCAAAGAGTTTGTTGTCACGGGACACCTCGCAGAGAAATGTTGGCGATCAATCGGTAATGACCGGATTCGGAGACCGCGCCGTAATTGTAATCGTTAAAGCTTAATTCGCCACTCACGGCACAATGATCTATACACGTCATTTCGGCTGTACAACGATTTAGCATTACCAGTTTTTTCACGGTAACGCTGTAATTTCTAGCTTTGCTCAGTGGTAGCACCACAATTCCAGCAAACGACGAATTGTCCATCGATGAGTTCGCGACAGTTTCTGCAGCGCCATTGCTGTGCGAGTTCGATCGGGCTCTCCAGCTCAGCTAGAAGTTGATTGGCGCGGTGGAAATCGAGATTCTTGAGGACCCAGAGTTCTGGGAGGCATTCTAAAAACGGGATTTGCCCTATCCCGCCGGATAGATGAGCGTTTTTTATCATACAAAGAATACCGGCGTGCTCGAGTACGTTCTTCAGATGCCCTATATAGGCCAATGATTCGTGAGAGGTCAATCTCTCCATGAGCACGTCCTTTCGCGAAGTTAAAATTAACCAAATTTTGGTGACGTTACGGTCGTAATGCTGTTAAAAATTTCCGAGGACTCCGATCGGCTTCGAGCACCTCAACTAGTGCCGAGCCCACAATGACGCCATCGGCGTGAGACCCGATGAGTTGAACCTGCGATTTTTCTCTCACACCGAATCCAGCGCACACTGGAAGGTGCGAGGCCTGCTTAATTTTTTGGAGATATGCAGCGGTTTCCTCAGGCAGGCCTTCGCTGCCACCTGTTATTCCTAAGCGTGTCACGGCATATACGAAGCCTTCGCTGACCGCACAGAGCTTTTCCAGCCGTTTTGGGGGTGTTGCTGGTGTAACCAGTTGCACCAGCGCGATCCCTTTTTCATTTAGGGCGTTTTTCAGAGGTATGCTTTCTTCATATGGTAGATCCGGCACGATAAAGCCGGATACGCCTGTTTCGAGCGAGCGCTCAGCGAGGCGCTCGAAGCCGAACGCGAACAGCGGATTGAGATAACTCATAAGTAACACCGGAGCCGGCAGATTGAAATCTCGCGAAGCGAGTTGTTCGAATATCCACGTAAGGCTTACGCCGTTTCGCAGTGCTGCATGGCTTGCACGTTGTACGGTTACGCCGTCCGCCATCGGGTCGGTAAAGGGCACTCCTATCTCCACTGCGTCAGCAGCCTCTCCTACCTCACGTAATACTTCGAGAAAGCTTGTTTGGTCTGGGTAACCGGCCGTAAAAAAGGCGACGAGCGCCGTCGTGCCATCGAGCGTTAGCGCTTCGGTTAGGTTTTCACGTGGTTGCATCGATTTTCTCTCCGACGTCCTCGTTCATTGGATACTCGCTCAGAATTGGCATATCTTTATCTCCGCGGCCTGACATGCCCACGAGTATTCTTGTGCCTGGATTCTCTGAGGCCCAGCGCTTGGCCCCTGCGAGTGCGTGTGACGATTCTAGAGCTGGTAGGATTCCCTCATGTGCGCAGCACTCATTGAGGGCTCTCATTGTTTCGTTGTCGCTGGCAGTTACGTATTTGACACGCCCGACGTGTTGCAGCAGAGAGTGCTCGGGCCCGACGCCCGGATAATCGAGCCCGGCCGAAACTGAGTGAGTTTCCTGAATTTGGCCGTTGTCGTCATAGAGTAGCATCGAGTGGGCGCCATGTAATACGCCCGGTCGGCCTGCAGCGAGGGTTGCAGAATTCTCGCCTAGAGCTTCGCCTCGGCCGCCTGCTTCGACCCCGAAAAGTTTCACGTCTTGGTCTGCCAGAAAGCCGTGAAAAAGACCGATCGCGTTCGAGCCGCCGCCTACGCAGGCGAAGACCGCGTCAGGCAGTCCTTTGTGCGCCATAAGTTGTTCGCGTGCTTCGCGGCCTATTACAGCCTGCAGTTCGCGTACCAGATAGGGATAGGGATGAGGACCTACAGCCGACCCTAGCAGATAATAGGTACCATTCGGATCAGAGACCCAGTCTCTAATCGCTTCGTCGATCGCAGCTCGAAGCGTCCGGTCCCCAGAGGTAACCGGAATGACCTCAGCACCGAGCCGGATCATTCGGTCTACATTGGGTGCCTGGCGGGCCACGTCGACTTCGCCCATGTAGACAGTACAAGGCAGCCCGATTCTTGCGCAGGCTGCAGCTGCAGCGACACCGTGTTGCCCCGCCCCGGTCTCCGCAACGATGCGGGTGGCGCCGAGAACCTGCGCAAGCAAGGCTTGGCCGATGGAGTTATTAATTTTGTGCGCGCCAGTGTGTGCCAGGTCTTCGCGCTTGAAGTAGACCTCTACCTTCCAGAGCTCAGAAAGCCGCGACGCTTCCGTCAGTGCTGTCGGTCGGCCAATCCAACTTTTTAGTTCGCGGTTAAGTCGCTTCTGAAACTCGGGGTCGGGCAGATTTGCGTAGACTCCTTCGGTCAGCCGATCAATGGCGGGTATCAAGGCTTCCGGCACATAGCGGCCGCCATAGGGACCAAAGCGGCCCTTTTTATCGGGTAATTTACCCTCCAGAAGGGCCTGGAAAAGGGCATTTTTTTTACTACTGCTCATTACAGTGTCTCCGCGGCCTTAGCATGGGCGATGAACGATGCGATTCTTTTCGAGTCCTTTTCCCCAGGCTGCCGCTCTACGCCAGTCGATACGTCAACTCCCCATGGTTCGACAGTGCGGATAGCCTCTTCAACATTGTCTGTGTTCAATCCGCCTGCAAGAACCAACCGTGTACGGGTAGCGATGGTCGCAGCTTCGCTCCAATCTGCCAATTTTCCTTTACCGCTCTTAACCCCCTCAAACAGGATGCGTCCGGAAGTAATAGGCGGAGGAACTAGTCCGTTTCTATAAACGGGAAAAGCCTTACAGCCAATCGGTAGTGTGAGTTCTTGAAAATCACTCGCATCTGTCTGTAGCCAGTCTGGTGCGAACTCTTCTCGTACGGCAGCCCATTCGTCCGCGCTGGGATGATGCATGACGGCAACCCGAATGAGATGGTTGGGGAGGTCACTACAGAGTTTCTCAGCTTTCTTTGGGCTGACCCGTCGCGGCGAGTCGGCGAAGACGAAGCCGACCGCGTCCGCACCCGCTTCCACCGCTGTATGTACGGCATCGGAACTCGTCAAGCCACAGATTTTTACGAACACGATCGTCTCTTTTCGTATCGCTGAGTACCGGTTTCGGTGAGTTCCGCAACTGTTTGCGCCGGTTGTCGCGATCGCATCAAGGCGGAGCCTACGAGGGCACCTTGATAGCCCATCTGCGCGACTGAGTGAACTTCATCGATGCCGAGTATGCCGCTTTCGGCGACAGCAGTTAATCCCGCCGGTAAATGCTCGACGAGTGAGCGAAAACGTCCGAAATCTACAGCAAGTGTTTTTAAGTCGCGACAGTTCACGCCACACAGAACGGGGGCTTGCTCAGGAGCTAGCCAAGGCCCGGTCAGTCCTGCAATCCGCCTAAGATCGCCCACATCGAATGCTTCGAGGAGGACGAATAGCCCGCAGTCCCTAGCGCATGCGAGAAGCGCCTCTGTTTCTTCGTCGTTAAGCATGGTCACGATCACGAGTACGCCGCTCGCTCCAGCGGCCCTTGCCTCCAATATTTGATAGGGCTCGGTAAGGAAATCTTTGCGCATTACCGGTGTGTCATGTTCCTGCAAAATTGAGGCCGCTTCCTGAAGATGAGCCAGATCACCCTTGAACTCATCGGGTTCGGTTAGAATTGAGATCGCCATGGCTCCACCCGAGGCGTAAGCTGTGAGGCGCGCGCCGAGATCGAAGTCCGGCTCAGCTAGCGAGCCGGCAGCCGGCGAACGAAGCTTAAGTTCGGCGATTACGCCGAATTCGCCAAGCGTTAATCTGGGCGGATGGGCGGTTGCCATAGCACGAGCGCGTAGCATTGCCTCCGACTCCTGGGCGCGAGCCTGCAGTGTTCGCTCGCGACTCCTGCGTGCCATCCGTCCAAGAAACGAATCATCTGTCACTCGCGTAATTCCTGTCCGAATGCCCGTAACTGTTGTAGAAACTTTGCTCCACCGCCGTCCTCAAGCGTTTGGCGGGCCCGTTTGACCGCGTATTCGGCATCGGGTTCGGCGCCGCTAACCTCTAGCGCAAGGGCGGCGCCCAGTGTCAGTGCGTCTCGGTGTGCCTGGGTATCCTCCCCGCTAACCGCTGCTACGAGCCTATCGGCGTTCTCCTGTGCTCCGGCGCCGAGCAGATCGTCGGGCCTGCAGCGAGCCAGACCGAGATCAGCTGGATCACGAACAGTGCGCTCTACCATACCCGGCCTCACATCAAAACACAGGAACGGCCCGACGGGTGTAGCTTCATCCCAGCCCGGAGCGCCGTGAATTACGAAGCTTCGTTCGGCGTCCATTCCAGACAGTGCTTGTGCCATCATTTCAGCTATCTCCTCACTGAATGCGCCGATAACGTTGAATCGCGGTGTCGCCGGATTGGTGAGCGGACCAAGAATATTGAACACTGTACGTACACCGAGGGCGCCGCGGACTGGGCCGATGTTCTTCATTGCAGGGTGATAGTGTGGCGCGAACAGGAACGTGAAACCGAGCGTGGCAAGACTCTCTCCAGCTTCCCTTTCGTTGAGCGGAATTGGCAGACCGATCGCCTCTAGCGCATCGGCGCTTCCGGAACGGCTGGAAATTGATCTGTTGCCGTGTTTCACGACCCGTATTCCACAGGCCGCTGTAAGAAGCGCGCTACCCGTTGAAAGGTTAAGACTTCCCGAACTGTCACCGCCGGTACCGACGATATCGACGTAGTTACCGCCCGCCGGAATTTCAGGGCTTCGGGCGAGTTCCTTCATTGCCTGCGCGAAACCGCGAATCTCGCTCGCGGCTTCACCCTTAAGGCGCATCGCGATGAGTAGCCCACCTGAAAGGGCTGGTGCTAAATTATCTGCTACCATAGATCGCATTATCCAGGCAGCTTCGGCCTCGCTAAGATCCGATCCTGCCAGTACTTGCTCTAGCAAGTTAATTGCATCTGCATTCATCGTTCAGGCTCCTTGAAAAATTCATCGGGCTCTTCGGTCAGAATAAAGAAAATTCTCTAGAAGCATCGGTCCTTCCGGTGTTAGGACACTCTCCGGGTGAAATTGAACTCCTTCTATTGGTAGTTCATGATGGCGCACCCCCATAATCTCGTGGGTGTTGGTGGTAGCGGTAACCTGCAGCTCGTCCGGGACATTTAGCCGATTGGCTGCAAGAGAATGATAGCGGCCGGCCTCGAATGGACTAGGCAGTCCGCGGTAGAGCGAGCAGCCATCGTGCTCGATCCACGAAGTTTTGCCATGCATAAGGGTACCCGCGGCAATGATCTCGCCGCCGAAATGTTGGACGATACACTGATGTCCGAGGCAGACGCCAAGTAACGGCACTTTTCCCGCAAAGGCCTCAACCATCGCCAAAGACCCGCCAGCGTCTTTGGGGCGACCCGGCCCGGGCGAGATGACTAGATGTGTTGGTTTAAGTTCCAAGGCCTGGGTTACATCAATCGCATCGTTACGATGTACGATAACCTCCGCCCCAAGCACAAGGAAGGCCTGCACAAGGTTGTAGGTGAAAGAATCGTAATTGTCGATCAGTAACAAGCGCTCTCTCATAACCCTTCCTGTGCCATCTTCAGGGCGCGCCGCAAAATCGCGCTTTTAGCAAGAACTTCCTCATATTCACGTGCCGGATCGCTATCCGCCACGATGCCGGCCCCAGCTTGGAAGCTATATTCGTTATCGTTAAATACCAGGGTTCGTATTGTGATGGCTTGATCCATATTGCCGTTGTTCGCGAAGTAACCGATGGTACCGCCGTATAGCCCTCGACCAACCGGCTCCATGCCGGTGATGATCTCCATCGCGCGGACCTTGGGCGCGCCCACTAGCGTACCGGCCGGAAAGGTAGCAGCAAAGAGATCAAACGCATCCTTGTTTTCTACGATTTGACCTAGAACACCGCTGACGATATGCATTACGTGGCTATATCGCTCGATTTTGAGGTAGGGATCGATATACACGGAGCCAGCTTTCGCCACCCGACCGAGATCGTTACGTGCGAGATCCACAAGCATGACGTGTTCCGCATTCTCCTTCGGGTCGGCGAGTAGCTCTTCCTCTAACGCAATGTCGTGTTCCTCGTCGAGGCCGCGCGGACGAGTCCCGGCGATAGGATTCAAGGATGCGTTGCGTCCGTCGAGACGCACAAGCGCTTCGGGCGAAGAACCTGCGATTTTTAGATTGCCCACTTCCAGGAAGTACATATACGGTGATGGGTTTAGTAATCTCACGGCGCGATAACATTGAAAGGGATCGAGATCAGTGGTTCCACTAAACCTCACCGACAACACGATCTGATAAATATCCCCCGCATTGATATGCGTTTTGCAACGATCTACTTCCGCTTCGAATTCATCCTGGCTCAGACTGGCCACGGCCTCAGAAAAGCTCCCCGATAGCGGCTTGATTTCAATCCCGCTACGCAATGCCTCGATTATGTCCAACCTTAGGGCCGCATGTTCTTCCTCGGTTCCCGAATGCAGCAATGCAACACGGCGGGTCAGGTGGTCGAAGACGAGTAAGGACTCGGGTGCAACATAGACAGCTTGTGGTAGGCCCTCGAGTTCTGATTGGTTCTTCGGTAGGACCTCAAAAAAACGTACGACATCGTAACCTGACGCGCCAACAAGCCCACCCGCAAACGGAAGTCCCTCGATAGCGGGCTTGAGTTCCGGACTAGTTACTAGCGCATCCCGTAGGATCTCTAGCCAGGCCTTACCGCTTTCCGGTCGAGAGACCCTCTCCCCGTTGTACCTTATCTCCCCCTTAAATAACTCTATGGTTAACCGTGATCCAAGGCCGATAAAAGAGTAACGTGCCAAACGCTCTCCACCCTCTACGCTTTCGAGTAAAAAGCAGGGATTGAACGCCCGAAGTTTCATATAGGCGGAAACCGGCGTATCCAGGTCAGCCGCAATGTCAAAAGGCGCTTTCATTTATTTCTAAAGTCCAAAAATTTACAGATATAAAAAAACCCATCTCCTAAACTACGGACACGGGTTTGCCTTGAACGAGATATGCTCGTCGAACTAGGCGTGCATTACCCACTCCGTTAAGGGTCGTCGCCACCAATAAACTGTAAGGGAATGCATGTTCATACAACGCTCCATGAAGTAAGAGTATGTTCTCACCGGCTTACGGGGGTCAAGTTTGAGAGGCGTAAAATTATTTACAAATCGTAGATGATAGGCAGGATGAGGGAGAATCCGAGCCACATCAGGGCCGCCAAGGGGATGCCCGCACGCATGAAATCCGTAAATTTGTAGCCGCCCGCAGACAGTAGCAGCAGGTTCGTCTGGTACCCATACGGGGTCGCATAGCTCATGTTGGCTCCAAATATAACGGCTAGGACGAACGGTTCGGCAGGTACACCAAGCTCCTGCGCCATCTGAATAGCAATTGGTGCACCGATAATTCCTGCTGCGGCATTGGAGACAACGTTAGTAATAATCGCCATGATTAATATTAATAAGCTCAGGATAAACGGTGTCGGTAGGAGCCTAACGCCTTCAACGAAGGTTTGAGCGAGATACAGTGCTCCGCTGGTTTCGGTCATCGCTAGGCCAAGCGCGAGACTTGCTACGATGATCATTATGACCTGCGATGAGAGAGCGCCGGCCGCCTCTTCCCATGTCAGGCAGCGGGTCGCGAGCATCGCGCCGACACCGACGACTGCACTGACGGATATCGGAAGGATGCCAGTCGCGGCAAATAATACGACAACAATCATTATGATTAGTGCACGCCCGGCTCGATGCGTTCGCGGTAAATCGGTGGTACCGTCCAGTAAGAGCGTTGTGCCCGAACGTTTTACCTTTTCGAGCTCGGCGTCTGTACCTTGGACCAGTACGACATCTCCGGCTCGTAAACGTTCGGTACCGGTGTGGCCACTAATTTCCTCGCCTCCCGGAGCACGAGCTCGGTGTATCGCCAGCGGTAGTAGGCCGGTACGTTGCGCGAATCGAACACCTATCAGACTTGCACGATGCAACAGCGAGCCGCGCGTAACGACGATTTCTGCGAGATACTGCTGATCTTTAAATTTTTTGACTTTATTAGGTGGTTTGTTCTCGCCAAGATCTCCGTGCAGTGTCGCCCCTAGTTTTTTCTCGAAGTGCTTCAGTTGCTCGGGCGTGTCTCTGACGACGAGGCGGTCCCCTGCAGTGATTCTCACGGACGGTAGTTTCGTGACGGTAAGGCCTTCGCCGCGCTCGATTCGATCAACGCGCATCTCGTTATCGGTCAACGAAAGACTTTCCGCGAATGTTAGGCCGCATGCAGCACTTGTGTCGTGGATATGGAAAGTCGCATCAAAGACTCGTGGTGATCGGTCCGCTAACGGAGGTTTTCGCTCGGGAAGAAAAAGCGGCGCAACGATCCAGAGATAAAATACTCCGATGCTGCCGACAAACAATACTGGTAATGTAAAATCAAACATGCCAAATGGCTCAAGGCCCTGATCGGTAGCAATACCGACGACCAATAAATTAGTGGATGTACCGATCGTCGTGGCCATACCACCGATCAATGTTGCGAAGCCTACTGGCATGAGAATAGATGACGGAGCTAGCTTGTTCCGTATTGCGACACCAATCAACATCGGTAGCAGCATGATGACGATCGGTGTGTTGTTGACGAACGCGCTTAGGATCGCGGCTATAAAGAGCGTGCCAAGACTTGCGAGTTTTGGCCATGCCGCCCAAGCCTTGGCAAGAGAGACGGCTATTGGTTGCAGTGCGCCCGTCGCTTCGAGCGCTGTCCCCATGATCATCAGCGCGCAGATAGTGATCAGTGCTTCGTTGCCGAAGCCGGCGAGGAAAGCTGTGGAAGAGAGCCGGCCGCCGTTCACATAATATGGAAAGAGCTGAAAACTCAGGACGAGAATGACGAGAATCGCTAGTGCTGAGGCTTCTAGGGGAAGCCTGTCGCGGGTAAAAAGGTATAGGGCTAGCGGCGTTAGTAGCAAAACGAAAATGGCATGAGGATCTGGAAGGCTTGGCACAGATTACTTCTTGGATTATGGCCTAGCACCCTAATAACATGGTTGTGGATTTATCTCCACTACTTACACGGACATGACCGCAGATAAAATTGTTAAGCCGACTCGGGCGCTTGAAAGCTATTTGGGCGTTTACCGCTACAGTCGACGGGCTGTGCAGCTCGTGTGGAGCACCCATAAAGGGCTGACGATTTCACTCGCACTGTTGACGATTGTAGCCGGGCTACTACCAGCTGGTGCGGCCTATGTTGGCAAACTAATAGTCGATGCTGTAGTGGCGGCTATTGCAGTGTCCCAATCAGGTGGCGTAGCTTCTTATAGTCAAGTCCTTCAGTTCGTGCTCTTGGAGGGCCTGCTCGTCGCCGCGATTGCGGCGATTCAGAGAGGTATCAGTTTCTGCCAGACGCTTCTAAGGGTACTTCTGAGCCAACGTGTTAATACGCTAATTCTGGAGAAAGCGCTCACACTCGAACTCGCTCAGTTCGAGGACTCGGAGTTCTATGACAAGCTTAATAGCGCTCGGCAAGAAGCGTCGAGCCGTCCGTTGAGTCTGGTCAATAGGACTTTCGGTATTGCGCAACATGGTATCTCACTTACTAGTTACGCAGCACTGCTATTGCAATTTTCTCCTTGGGCCGTCGCAATACTTGTGATCGCCGGTATACCGGCTTTTGTTGCCGAGACGCATTTTTCGGGCGCTCGCTTTCAAATATTTCGCCGTCGTTCACCAGATCGGCGCAAGCTAATGTATTTAGAAATGGTCCTCGCGCGCGAGGACCATGCAAAAGAAGTTCAGTTGTTTCAGTTAGGCCCGGAGCTGTTGAAGCGTTATCGGGAAATCTTTGCTCTGTTATTCGACGAAGAGCGGGAGCTGACGATTCGCCGCGATTCGTGGGGGTTAGGCCTGGGATTACTTACTAATATCGCATTTTATGGTGCCTATGCGTGGATCGCTGTTGCAACTATTCAGGGCACGATAACCCTCGGTGAGATGACGATGTATCTGCTCGTGTTTAAGCAAGGGCAGTCGTCGGTGTCAGCTATGCTGAACGCCATAGGCGGAATGTACGAAGACAACCTGTATCTCTCGAATTTGTATGACTATCTTGAGCAGCCTACGCCGAACCGTCAAGGTATTGCGCGGACGGGGCGCGATCTTCGGGCTGGACTGATATTTGAGGGAGTGAGTTTTACTTATCCGGGTGCTAACCGGCCAGCATTACGCGACATCAGTTTCGAGATAAGGCCCGGACAGAGTGTTGGTCTCGTCGGTCGTAACGGTTCAGGGAAAACGACACTCACAAAATTATTAGGTGGTCTTTATGAGATTGATACTGGGCGAATTAGCTATCAGGGGCATGATCTAACTAATTGGGATGCTGACGCGCTCCGCAGTTCTATTGGTGTGATTTTTCAGGATTTTACGCGCTATCAACTCCAGGTTGGCGAGAATATCGGCGTTGGTGACTCAGACAATCTATGGAACGAGCGGAATTGGGAGGTAGCTGCCGCTATGGGCCGGGCATCGGAGTTTATAGAGAAGCTTCCCGAGAGATATAACACGCAGCTAGGACGATGGTTTCACCGTGGTCAAGAGTTGTCAGGAGGGCAATGGCAGCGTATTGCGTTGTCTCGCGCATTCATGCGAAGCGCAGCAAATATTTTAGTGCTCGATGAGCCCACTGCCTCCATGGATTCGGAGACTGAGGCTGAGATCTTCGAGCATTTTCAGTCTTTAACTGAACACAAAATCGTAATTCTTATATCGCATCGTTTTTCTACCGTGCGGCATGCAGATTTTATTCTCGTCATGGAGGACGGTGAAATCGTAGAACGAGGAACCCATAACGAGCTAGTCGCATTACAGGGTCACTATGCGAAGCTCTTCGAGCTTCAAGCTCGCGGTTACCGTTGACCGCTATAGGGAGAAGAGACGTGCCGTCTGAGGTACAATCGCTTTCACCCTAAATGTGTCTCTCATGTTTACTGCTCCATCAGAACCAGTCCCCCGTACTGACATTTTTTTCGCCGAAAAAGATAAGGATCTACGGAATGACGTCCGCAGATTAGGAGGGCTCGTAGGCGATCTCATCAAAGATCAGGGAGGGGAGGCGCTGTTTGACCTCGTTGAAGCGGCTCGAAGGGCCTCTATTGCACATCGTGAGGGAGATACGGCTGCACTGCCGGAACTCCAGACGCTACTGGCTGCGCTGACACCGCTCACGGCTCGTGACTTTGTACGCGCATTCTCTACCTATTTTCAGATGATTAATATGGCGGAAAAAGTTCACCGGATTCGTCGCCGCCGGGCCTATCTGCGCGATGTTACG
The DNA here is from genome assembly GCA_045561055.1 of Candidatus Rariloculaceae bacterium. GTDB lineage: Bacteria > Pseudomonadota > Gammaproteobacteria > Steroidobacterales > Rariloculaceae > SMWC01. The sequence goes on from JBJKYL010000010.1 coordinate 148,776, forward strand.
ACTCCCCAGCCGCTCAGTTTTGAGGATACTTTAGGCCAATTCAGGGAGGCTGGCGTTGATGTCTCGGCATTCGAATCGGCTTTAAGTTCGGTGTTGGTAGAGCCGGTATTTACTGCACATCCAACCGAGGCAATGCGCAGAACGTTGCTGCATAAACAACAGAATATTGCACGGCACTTAGTCGATATGCTCGATCCGTTCATGACGCCTCAGGAAGAGGCTTCAACCTTGGGGCAAGTGCGGATGGAGATGACGACGAGCTGGCAAACGGAGGAGCATTCTGACACACAGGTTCGAATAAGCGATGAGGCGGAGCATGTGTTGTTTTTTCTGACAGACATACTGTATCGAATGGTTCCGCCTTTCTACGAGGGCCTCGAATCGGCGATAACTAGCGTGTACCCAGAGTATGGTGGCCGGATGCGTGTGCCGACACTTCTGCGTTTTGGGTCTTGGGTTGGTGGCGATATGGACGGAAATCCGAATGTGACAGCAAAGAACCTTCGTGAGTCACTTTCTCGTCAACGAGCTCTAATCCTCGATCTTTACTACAACGATTGTTTGAGTCTCGCGAGACAGCTAAGTCAGAGTGACAATAGGACGGCTGTCGACGAGGAGATCGAGCAACGAAGTGAGCTCTATGCTAAGCATTTCGTACAAGCGGCCCATTCGGTACCTGCTAGGCATAGGCAAATGCCCTATCGAGTGTTTTTAAGGCTCGTCGCGGCAAGGCTGCAAGCGACTTACGATGATGCGGCGTTCCCCTATGAATCTCCGGAAGAATTTATTGCGGATATCGAGCTTGTCGCGGATAGTTTGCGCGCTAACAAAGGAAGAAATGCGGGGTTATTCGCGGTATCGAGGCTACTGCGTCGAGTCGAAACTTTTGGCTTTCATCTCGCCACGATTGATATTCGGCAAAACGCCCTAGTGCACCGCCGGGTTGTAGGTGAAGGATTGCAGGAGGACAATTGGCTTGAGCTGTCTACCGAGCTACGCACCAAGCGGATCAGAGAAGCACTAAATCGGCGTGAGTCGCCCACTGGCCGGCTGTCTTCGGAAGCCCGTCGCACGCTTGCTGTCTTTCAGGCAATCGTGCACTGCCGGAGAAGATACGGCGCTCAAGCAATCGGTCCTTATGTTGTGAGTATGGCGCATGGTCCGGATGATGTGTTGTCCGTGCTACTTTTGGCAAAATGGGGCGATCTCGGACCTAAAGGTGCTGCGGTTCCTCTAGACGTCGTGCCGTTGTTCGAGACCGTTGAAGATTTAGATAACGCTGCATCAATCATGAAAGGGTTACTGGCCGACGATTGCTACCGGGCGCACTTGGAGCACAGAAAATTTGAACAGATGGTCATGGTCGGTTATTCCGACAGCAACAAGGATGGTGGCCTGGCATCAGCTCGTTGGACGCTGCGTGTGGCACAGACACAGCTTGTGAAGGCGATGGCCGATTTGGGCATTAAACTCACGATCTTCCATGGTCGCGGCGGAACTATCAGCCGCGGTGGTGGAAAGCTCCATGATGTCGTAGCGGCGGCGCCCGCCGGCGCAGTCTCAGGGCGCCTTCGGATGACCGAGCAAGGCGAGACGATAAATGCTAAGTATGGTTTGCGAGCGATAGCCATGCGCTCTCTGGAGCAGACAGTTAGTTCCGTGCTTTGGTCGACAACTAAAAAACCTATCGCAGAAGCATCTGAACCGCTTTGGGAAGAAATTATGACGACGATTGCTGAGGCGAGTCGTGATGTCTATCAACAGCTGATTTACGATCGTCCGGAGTTCTGGAAGTATTTTCGTGACGCGACGCCCATCGACGTTATTGAGCAGCTTCGTATAAGTTCGCGGCCGGCGTATCGCGCCGAGAACGATAGTATTCAAGACATTCGTGCTATCCCTTGGGTTTTTGCATGGACGCAGACGCGACTATTGTTGCCGGGCTGGTTTGGGGTAGGTACTGGGCTGCGGCGTGCGTTAGAGCGATTCGGCAAAGACGAACTGATGGAAATGTTTGAGCGATGGAAATTTTTCAAAATATTTATCACTGATGTTGAGATAGTGCTTGGTAAGAGTGATATTGTCATTGCTGAAAAATATTCAGAGTTGGCCGGTTCACTACATGATGACATATTTCCTATTATTCAGGCCGAGCACGAAAGTTGTACCGAAATTATTCTGGAGATATGCGGTCAGCAAGATTTGTTAGAGCATGATCGCACGCTGCGCAGAGGAATACGTTTGCGCAATCCATACGTCGATCCAATGAGTCTTCTACAGGTGGATTTACTGAGACGCTGGCGTGAAGGAGGGCGTTCGGACAAAACAGTTTTGCATGCGTTGATGGCAAGTATTAACGGTATCGCACATGGTATGCAGAATACCGGATAGAAAATTTTAGCGGCCTATCTTCCTCAGTCCGCCAGAAGGTAGTTTAAACCAGTGAATGATGTGTTCTTCCATATCGTCGTCTGCGACACTCGACTCAGTTACCGCCCGCCCGCTTATCGATATGCCCGCGACATTTACGCTAGCGGGTGTTCCGGAAATTAGCGGATGCCATTTTGCTAGACCGCGGCCTTCGGCGAGGCGCCGGTAAGCACAGGTAACAGGCATCCAGGCAAGATCGTCTAGGTTGTTTGGGCTGAGGACGATGCAGTCGGGGACCTGCTTGAGACGTTGCGGATAGTTCGAACATCGGCAGCTTTTTAAGTTTAAAAGCCGGCAGGCTACGTCTGTATAGTGAACACGTTCGGTGCTCTCATCCCTGAGCTTATGCAAGCAGCACCGGCCGCAACCGTCACACAGCGATTCCCATTCCTCGCGCGTCATGTCGCGTAGGTTCTTGTGCTCCCAAAATGGCTTATCTTCGATGATCTTGAGTTTCATAGAACAATCCGTCATAGGGTGATAGTGTAGGCTGTTAAGCTAAAGTGCAATGTATGAAAGCCGCATTCCTCGATTACGCGACGCTTGGGCCAGATGTCGATACAAGCCCTCTCGACGATCTCTTAGACGTTAATTATTACGATTATTCACCGTCGGGAGAAATTTCCAATCGCTTACACGCAATCGAAGTTGCTATCGTGAATAAGGCACCTATCAATGCGGAGACCATAGCCGCCAACACGAGTCTGAAGTTAATCGTTCTCGTCGCAACGGGCAGTGACAACGTCGACCTTGTTGCAGCTAAGGCCCATGGTATTGCTGTCGCCAATATTCGAAACTACTGTACCCCAGCTGTTGTGCAGCATGTCTTCGCCTTGATATTGGCATTAACGCGCCAGATAAGCAGTTATCAGGCAGTGGTCAACAGTGGTGCCTGGCAGCGAAGTAATACCTTTGCTCGATTCGATTACCCTATTCGCGAACTCACAGGAAAGAAACTTGGCATTGTCGGCTATGGATCCCTTGGCCGAGGTGTCGCGGAGGTTGGCCGTGTGTTCGGTATGGAGGTGTTAATCGCGTTTCGTCCCGGTACCGAGAGTTTCGAGGGCGAATGCCGCGTTCCGTTTGATGCTCTCCTAGAAGACGTTGACGTACTAAGCTTGCATTGCCCGCTCACCGAAGTAACACGCAACATAATAGGAGAGCAGGAACTTGGCGCAATGAAATCGGATTCCCTTCTGATAAATACTGCGCGTGGCGCTTTGATTGACAGTGACGCTCTCGTTGCAGCGCTTCGTCAGGGTGATATAGGGGGCGCTGGGATTGATGTACTTGCCGAAGAGCCACCGACCGATGATGAACCGTTGCTAGCGAGTAGTATTCCGAACTTAATTCTTACCCCACACATCGCATGGACATCGACGGAGTCCCGTCAGCGAGCTCTCGATCAGGTTGCGGAAAATGTACAGGACTTTGTTAACGGCGGCGTGCTACGGCGCCTTGTCTAGGATGCGTTCGGAGCAGCTGAGGGGTTTACCAGCTTACCCGCAGCGAGTTCGATCACGCGGTCACAGCTCTCGGCCGCGTTGAGATCATGGGTGACGAGAACCAGTGTTGTTTTTGAAGCAGCATTAAGATCGAACAATAAACGCATGATTTTTTCACCGGTTGCGTTGTCAAGATTTCCAGTTGGCTCGTCTGCAAATAACAACGCTGGTTCTGTTACGAAGGCTCGAGCGATGGCAACACGCTGTTTTTCGCCACCAGATAGCTGCCGCGGATAATGGTGTAGGCGGTTCTCTAGCCCAACCTTATGCAACGCATTACGTGCTCGCTCCGCTTCGTGATCGATGCCGCTTAGTTCTAGCGGTAGTAATACATTCTCGAGTGCCGTCAGAGAGGGTAGTAGGTGAAAAGATTGAAAGACGAAGCCAACCCGGCGGTTGCGCAGTTGGGCGCGCCCGTCTTCGTCGAGTGCCGTTAGCTCTTCTTCGCCTAGCCAGACCTGGCCGCTAGTAGGCTCGTCGAGGCCCGCAAGCAGCGCAAGCAACGTCGATTTTCCTGCTCCGGATGGGCCTACTACAGCCACTGTATCGCCCCGCTTTACGCTGAGGCTGACATCGTTCACGATTGTCAGCTCACCCTCGGGACTGTCGACCTTTTTGGTCAGTGCCAGTGTAGTTAGCAAGGAAGTTGAATCTGTCATGTTTTTTAAATTATTAACTGAAGTTCGCCCTATCTTAAAGTCGGCCATAGCAATTTTGATTTCATTAATTTGGGCGGTGTCCGTCCAGTCTGCTGGGCAGACAATTGTGGTTCTGGGGGATTCTCTGAGCAGCGGTTATGGTTTGCGTATCGAACAGTCCTGGGTTTCTAAATTGGAAGCACGCCTTAGAATGGAAGGTTACGGATATGAGGTCATCAATGCTAGTATCGCGGGCGATACAACATCCGGCGGGCTGGCCCGATTGCCACGGATCCTCGAGCTTCATCAGCCCGCGATCATCATCATTGAGTTGGGGGGTAACGATGGTCTACGGGGTCAGCCAGTCAGCAACCTACGGACTAATTTAATAGCGATGATCGAGCTAGCTAAGGGCCGGGGCGCACTGGTTGTGCTGACAGGTATTCAGATTCCGCCTAACTACGGTCAGACTTATACGAACTCTTTTTCTGCAGTCTATACGGAGCTTGCGGCAGAGTTCGATTTACCGTTGGTGGAATTCCTCATGGACAATGTGGCGTTGGATGTTAGCCTAATGCAGTCCGATGGCATTCATCCCAACGCGGGCGGGAACGATGTCATGCTTGAGAATGTATGGGCAGTTCTAGCTGAGCTGCTCTGAGTATTTTCTTAGTAAGCCTAAGATGAAACACCCTTGGTTAGACGATTACCCACACGGTGTTCCGGCTGAGGTTAATCCTGACCGATATGCCTCATTAGCTGAACTACTCGAAGCGAGTTTTGAGCGCTTCGGGGAGGCGCCAGCTTTGTCCAATCTCGGCAAAAATATGAGTTTTGCAGAGGTTGACAGACTAAGTCGTGACTTCGCAGCATATCTGCAGTCCCTACCGACACTGACTCCCGGTGATCGAGTAGCCATTATGCTACCGAACCTATTGCAATATCCAGTTGCGGTGTTTGGCATTCTTCGAGCGGGTCTCGTTGTGGTCAACGTGAATCCGCTCTACACAGCTCGGGAACTAGAACATCAACTGACCGATAGTGGAGCGCGCGCGATTCTAGTATTGGAGAACTTTGCTACAACTGTGGCAGAGATAGCTGAAAAGACCGAAATTAAAACAGTCATTGTTTCCAGGCTGGGTGATCATCTTCCCATAGTAACCCGTGTTATCACTAACTTCGTAGTTAAATATGTCAAGCGCCTAGTACCCAAGTGGCGAATCGACGGTGCAGTGTCGTATATTGCTGCACTCACGAAAGGTGGGCTTCGTCAATATCAAAGTGTAGACGTTAGCCCAAACGATATCGCTTTCTTACAGTATACGGGCGGTACGACCGGTGTTGCGAAAGGCGCCGTATTAACGCACCGTAATATGGTTGCGAATATCTTGCAGGCAGCCGCTTGGGCACGCCCGGTCATTCAAGGTCCGGGTGACGTCATCGTGACACCATTGCCTCTCTACCATATCTTTTCGTTGACCGTAAATTTATTCAGTTTCGTGGAACTTGGTGGGCATAACCTGCTCATTACCAATCCGCGTGATTTGACGGGATTCATTAAGGAGCTAAAAAAGAGGCCGTTCACCTACCTGACTGGAGTAAACACGCTCTTCGTGGCATTGATGCGGCACGCTAAGTTCTCAGAAGTTGATTTTAGCCGGTTCAAGGCGTGCATGGGCGGCGGGATGGCTGTGCAGCGTGCGGTATCTGACGACTGGCAGGCGATAACAGGTGTGCCTATTACGCAGGGTTATGGGTTGACGGAGACATCTCCGATCGTCAGCGCCAATGCGCTCGGGCTTAGTGAATTCAGCGGCTCAGTAGGTCTCCCCTTGCCATCGACCGAAGTCGCGATTTTTGACAATAACGATGAGCCGTTACCAATCGGCGAGTCTGGCGAAATCGCTGTCCGCGGGCCTCAGGTCATGGTGGGTTACTGGCAACAGCCAGCCGCAACGGCCAATATTATGTTCGGTGAGGGCTGGATGCGCACTGGTGACGTTGGTCGCATGAACGAGCGAGGATTTATTTTCATCGAAGATCGACTCAAGGATTTGATCATAGTTTCTGGCTTTAACGTTTATCCGGCTGAGATCGAGGACGTTGTGGTTAGTCATTCCGGTGTCGTTGAGGCAGCGGCAATTGGTGTGCCTGATGAAGATAGTGGTGAGGCCGTAAAGCTGTTTGTCGTCGGGAATGATCCGGAGTTGACGGAGCAGGAAGTAATCAAATTCTGCCGAAAGCGATTGACCAGCTATAAAATCCCCCGCCAGGTTGAGTTTCGGGATGAACTACCAAAAACCAATGTTGGTAAGATTCTGAAACGCGCGCTGCGCGACGAGAATAACACTCAGCCCGACATTTAAGGATGCACACGCGAATTCGTTAGCTGTCATTGTAGAGCGGCGGCGATTTCCGATTGTATGATTTCGGCGCTAGCGCGTGGGCAGGCCGCGTTGCGAATCGGCCGGCCGACTACGATGTAATCAGCTCCGTTCGCAAATGCTTCCGTCGCCGTGACGATACGTTTTTGGTCGTCTGTTGGTCTGTTTTCGAGAGGGCGGATCCCCGGACTGACTATAAGCATGTTTCGTCCCAGAGTTTTACGAACCGTCGCTGCCTCCAGGCCTGAGGCGATGACGCCGTCGCAACCGGCGATTTGAGCTTGCTCTGCGCGCTGCAGGACTAGCGATTTGATGTCGAGAGTAATACCCATCTGTTGAAGATCGTTCTGGTCAATACTCGTCAGCACCGTCACGGCGAGAAGTCGCATATCGGTGCCTTTTTCCGCTGCCGCTGCTTCCATGATGGCGCGATCGCCGTGGACTGTCAGGAACGATGCTCCCCAGCGTTGCAGTTGGCGAACGGCTGAAGAGACCGTTGCTGGAACATCGTAGAATTTGAGATCCGCAAAGACCTGCTTGCCTTCATCGAGAAGCCAGGCTAAAAACTCAAAGTATTCCCCCGACATTGCCAGTTCTAAGCCGATTTTATAAAACTCGACCGATTCACCGAGCGTTGTTACGAGTGCTCGGGCGCTTGAGGCGTCGGGTACGTCCAGTGCGACGATTAAACGCTGGCGTGCTGGGATTGTTGTTATAGAAGAGGTAGAGGTGGCTGACACAATCCGCATTCTAGCAGAGGGAGGGGGTAAATCTGCAGTACTGACGGGGAGAGTGGTTTAACTATAGATTGTCATGGGCTTGTAGTGCGAAACGATCGGTCATCCCGGCAATATAGTCTGCCACCACTCGGGCGCTCCCAGCAGGACCATCCGTAGCGTATAGAGTCCGAGCTTGATCCGCGTGGGCGGTGGGCATCTTTTCATAATCGCCAAAGTAGACTTCAAACAATCGCGACACTATATCTTGAGCTTGGGATGTCATCTCGGTGACGTGAGGATGCTGATATAGATGCTTGCGCAAGTACTGCTTCAGCGTTGTTTTTGCCTCGTCGTAGGAGGAACTGAAATCAATGAGCGGCCGCTGTTGCGATCGAACCGCCTCGATGTCGGAGGGTGCAACGATTTTGATGCGTTCGCTACTCGTCTTAATGAGGTCGGTGACGAAGGCACCGATCATGTTGCGAACGACTTCGCGAATCTTGCGTTGCTCGTTCACGTCCGGGTAGCGGCGCTGTGCGAGGTGTAGTTGTTCGGAAAAGATAGGCAGTTCGGCGAGGTCGCGAAGTTCGATCAGCCCAGAGCGTAGCCCGTCGTCGACATCATGATTATTGTACGCAATCTCATCCGCGACGTTCGCTATCTGTGCCTCCAATCCTGGTTGTCGTCTCTGAAGGAATCGTTGGCCCAGATCCCCGAGTTGTCGTGCGTTTGATACTGAGCAGTGCTTTAATATCCCTTCACGAGTCTCGAACGTAAGGTTAAGCCCCTGGAAATCCCCATGGCTTTCCTCTAGTTGATCTACGACACGTAACGATTGAAGGTTATGTTCGAAGCCCCCAAACTCCCGCATACATTGATTGAGGGCGTCCTGTCCGGAATGACCGAAAGGCGTATGGCCGAGATCATGAGCGAGGCTGATCGCTTCCACGAGATCCTCGTTTAGGCGCATTGCTCGAGCAATGGTACGCGCGATCTGCGCAACCTCGAGCGAATGCGTTAGTCGTGTACGATAGAGATCACCTTCATGATTTACGAATACCTGAGTCTTATATACGAGACGTCGAAAGGCGGTTGAGTGGATTATGCGGTCGCGATCACGCTGAAACTCGCTGCGATAGGCGGGCGGATTCTCGAGACGTCGCCGACCTCTCGAGTTAGCCGGTGTCGCAGCATAAGGAGCTAGCTCGAGCGGCACTATAAACTTACCCTCATGTAGCTAGCTGGGTCTCTATTATATTTCGAAGGAGCGCATCACCGGGCGAGGGGGTTACGATGCCTTCCCCTATCCGCTGAAGCAACACTAGATTGAGCCCTTTAGCGCTAGCCTTTTTATCCATGTGCATTCGCTCTAGAAGTTGGTCAACATCGATATCGCTCGCGCTAACCGGTAAGTGTGCACGTGTCAACAGCGCTTCGATTCGATCGCAGTCGCTATCGTCGAGTAGGCCTAGCTGAGCGGATGTCCGGGCAGCTAGGGCGATGCCGATCGATACGGCTTCGCCGTGAAGTAACTGTCGGTATCCGCCGAGAGATTCTAGCGCATGACCAAAAGTGTGCCCGAGATTGAGTAGGACTCGTCGCCCTCGTTCGCGCTCGTCTTCGGCGACTATTTTAGCCTTCAGCTCACAGTTTTTCCGCACGACTAGTCCTAGGGCAACCGTGTCGAATGCTGTCACTTCATCCAAGTGCTCTTCGAGCCAAACGAAAAATTCTTCATCTAGTATCAAACTGTGCTTAATGACCTCGGCCAGCCCGGCGGCAAATTCGCGTGGCGGCAATGTCTTCAGTGTGTCTGTATCGGCTAGCACGCATGTCGGTTGATAGAATGCTCCGATCATATTCTTGCCGCTAGGATGATTAACGGCAGTTTTGCCGCCAACGGACGAATCGACCTGCGCTAACAAAGTGGTCGGAACCTGAACATAGTCAATGCCCCGCTGATAGCAGGCGGCGGCAAAGCCCCCGATGTCGCCGATGACGCCTCCACCTAGTGCTACCAAACAAGCATCTCGATGGAATCCATGTTCCATGAGCGCATTGAGAATCTTCGCGAACGTTTCGAGCGATTTTTGTTCCTCGCCATCCGGTAGGATAAGGGTACGTAGCTCGTCAGTATCTATCGCCTTCTCGAGTAGAGAGAGATACAGTGGTGCTACAATGTCATTTGTGATGACCAGAACTTGTCGTGCCCTAATGAGTTCCCTAATTATCCTCACTTCGCTCAGCAGCCCGCTGCCGATAAGAATCGGGTAACTACGTTCTCCCAACGAAACTTTCAGGGTGTCCATGTCAATAGTTACCAATTAGTAGATCGTGCGAAGGTTCGCAGGTGGGCGCTAGTTTTTCAATGCTTCGAAACCGCGATTCTTGAGGGCTTTAATGATGGTAATAACCACAGCCCTTACTTGACGACCACCGGTATCGACTGTGAAAGTTGAAATTGCCTCGTATTCTGACTCTCGAATGGCCGCAAGGCGGACAAGAGTTTCCTGCGCACTGCCTTCCATGAGCAATGGCCTATTCTTCGTATTTTGCGTTCGCTCGAGTTGGCTCTCTATACTTGTTTTTAAATAAACGATGGTTCCGTTCTGCGAAAGGCGACGACGATTGGCCTCATCCATAATAGAACCACCGCCCGTTGCGAGCACTATCCGTTCACGTTGTGTCAGTAGTTTGATGCATTCTCGCTCCCGATTACGAAAACTTTTTTCACCTTCTTTTTCAAAGATGTAAGCAATATCAACACCAGTACTGGTTTCGATCTCAGAGTCACTGTCGAGGAACTCCATAGAGAGTTCCTTGGCTAGCTGTCGGCCAACCACGGTCTTACCCGATCCCATTGGGCCTATCAGATAGATGTTGTTTTTATCAATCATTAACGTTTCAGTCTATCAGGTGCTGGTGTGCAGCGGCTGTTAAAAAGAGCGCTAGTACAATTCTAAACAACGAGGGGAAAGGAAGCTCGGTGAAATTAGAGGGAAAGGGACGCTGGTAATAAGGCGCCTCAAATAAGCATTACAGCCTGTACAATTATCGCTAAGAACGGATGTAATACAGATAATCGTAACGACATAATGGAAAATATTCTCTCAACTTAGCGGGTATCGTAATGGGGTAGTTTAGATTGTCTGTTTCTTGGTCAGATCAAGAGCAAGGGGTTCGGTAAGGAAGTACAATATAATCTGAACAATGGATAAATATATTCGAATTTTCAGTGTTATATCGGCATACAGCCTCCTCGGGGCAGCCATGCTGGGCGGCCTTTTCGCTGGGGGCTATTATTATGTGGCGCCCACGTTGCCGCCGGCTGAAGAGTTGCGCGACGTTCGTCTGCAGATTCCCCTATCCGTCTATAGTCGAGACGGGCGGCTAATGGCTCTTTTCGGTGAAAAACAGCGTACACCGGTTAGATATGAGGATGTACCTCCGGTGCTGATTCAGGCCGTACTAGCAGCGGAAGACGATCGGTTTTTTGAACATCCGGGCTTCGATTGGCAAGGCTATTTGCGCGCCGGCATCAATTTTTTGCTCTCCGGCGGTGATAGGAGCCAGGGTGGTAGTACTATCACAATGCAGGTTGCGCGAACGTTTTTTCTGAGTCGAGACCGAACTTTTGTTCGTAAATTCAAAGAGCTAATACTTTCCGTCCGGATAGAGCGCGAGTTCGAGAAACGGGAAATTCTCGAGCTTTATTTTAATACTACTTTTTTTGGCCAACATGCCTACGGGGTAGTAGCTGCTGCGCAGATCTATTTCGATAAAGAGTTGAAAGATATGACGGTTTCGGAGGCAGCGATTATTGGTGGCATTCCGCGAGGACCATCTATCCTAAATCCTTACCGAAATCCCGTTGCTGCTACTCAGCGCCGGGGTTATGTGCTCAGGCGGATGCGAGAACTAGACTTCATTACCGAGTCAGCATACGAGGAGGCTTTGGCGACGCCTGTCGAGAGTAAAAAATTCGGACCACAGTTGGAGCTGGCAGCACCGTATGTGGCGGAGATGGTCAGAGCCGAGCTCATTCGTAGGTTCGGCACAGCCGCCTATGAGGCTGGATTGAAGGTTACTACAACGATAGACAGCAGGCTTCAGCGAGCTGCCCAACAGGCATTGCGGCAGGGATTAATCGCCTATGACGAACGCCATGGCTATCGTGGAGAGCTTGCACACATTGATCTTGCGACCCTTGTAGCAGAGGAGGACCAAACTCAGGAGGATGTTTGGCGTGAGGTGCTCGGTGATTATTCTCAGATTGATGGATTCAAGACGGGACTGGTTGTAGGCGTTGATGAGTTGCCGGTCGTACCGGAGAGATTGGAGCGCGTGTCAGGGGTTTTGCAAGAGGAATCGTTGGAAGTAGAGCCGCTGCTCGATCGTGCTCAGGTTTTCTTCGAGGATTGGGGCTTGCTACCGATCGAGATTGAATCAGTGGCCTGGGCAGCACCTTTCATTAGCGAAGATGCAGTTTTGGCTGCGCCGACTATGGTGAGTGAAGCATTGACTCCGGGTGACGTTGCTCGCTTCCGGGTACTTAAGGACGGCAACCTCCGTCTGGCGCAGGTGCCTGAGGTGCAGGGCGCGATGGTATCTGTTGACCCTCAGGATGGTGCTATCACCTCGCTAGTCGGAGGCTTCGATTTTTATCTGAGCAATTATAACCGCGCCATCCAGTCTAAGCGTCAGCCGGGCTCGTCGTTTAAACCGTTCGTCTATTCTGCTGCGCTAGAAAACGGTTTTACTGCTGCTACTATTGTTAATGATTCGCCGATTGTTGAAGCTAGCGACGATCTCGAAACGGATTGGCGACCGAACAATTATAGCGGTTTCTTCAGCGGGCCAACTCGCCTTCGTGAGGCGCTTGTCAAATCTCTGAATCTGGTATCGATTCGCGTTATACGAGAGGCTGGTATTGATGCTACGGTTAGGCATCTGAGCACATTCGGCTTCGATGAGACGGCTTTACCAGCTAATGCGACGCTGGCGCTCGGTGCGGGTGGAGTCGCTCCAATAGATCTTGTCGATGGGTATGCCACTTTCGCGAACGGTGGATACAATGTAGACGCCTATCTCATACAACGCATCGAAAATGTCGACGGGGAAATTTTGTACGAATCAAGTCCGGGGATTGTCTGTCAGCAATGTGACGAACCAGCGGCAGAAAAGCCACCGGAGGCAAAATTGATTGATAGTGCTATCGATCTTTATCCAAATACGAGAGTGGCGAAGCGAATTATTTCCGCCCAGAACGCTTATCTTATCAATGACATGATGCAAGATGTTGTGCGTCGCGGTACAGGAGTAGCTGCTTATAGAGAGCTAGGGCGCCAAGATCTTGCTGGTAAGACCGGTACTACTAACGATAGGCGAGATGCCTGGTTCGCTGGATTCAATGGCGACCTGGTTGCTGCTGCATGGGTTGGTTTCGATGAGGAACGCTCCCTCGGCCGTTACGAACAGGGGGCGGCAACTGCCCTACCGATATGGATCGACTTTATGCGTCAGGCGATGCAAGGTGTATCCCACCACACACTGGAGCAGCCGCCTGGAATTGTCGACGTTCGCATCAATCCTGCGTCAGGCCTAATTGCGGCGATAAACGCGGGCAGTATCTTTGAGAAGTTCCGTATTGACCATATCCCTGCGCGTGAGCCGCTTCAGCTCGAGCTGAAGCCTGGTATTTTACCAGGAGCCAGTGACCCGACACGGGATTACACGCCGGGACAAGATCCTCTATTCTAAAAATAACTCTATGGTAACTCGACCGCTAACGTTTCAGATGTTTTCTAATCCAGCGTGCGAGTGAATGACGTATGGCTGATAAGCGCGGATTAGGTGGAATAGTGCTTCGCGAACAAATAGCACAAGAGGCTGCGCGGTTAATTGTTGATCATGGCATGCGCGACTACGGTCAGGCAAAACGCAAGGCAGTACAGCGTTTTGGTAGACGCGACTGGGGCACGCTACCTAGCAATTCAGAGATAGAGTCGAGTGTCTTCGAGCGGTTGCGAATATTTGACTCTGACTTTTATGCTCATCGGCTGATAGCTATGCGGAGGCTTGCGGCCGACATTATGGAGTTATTAGGCGGTTTCGAGCCGCGTTTGGCCGGTGCTGTGCTGACGGGGACGGTTACCGAAAATACCCCGCTGGAACTACACGTATTCACTGATGCCCCCGAAGACATTTTTTTCAAACTGACATCATTGGGTATCAGCAGTCGCGAGTGCGAACGACGTTACCGGATAAGAGGCAGGAATTTTAAAATCATTCCTGGTTTGTACTTTACGAGAGAAGGAGAGCGCGTTTATACCATCATCTTTCCGGAGAAAGGACTGCGCCAAGCGCCTATCAGTCCAGTGGATAGACGACCAATGCAACGTGCCGGCAGGCGAAAAGTCCTGTCGTTACTTGAGCAGTCCGCGACTAACGCTCGCTGAACGCGACGTAGTTTCTCTGACTGGGGCCGGTGTATAGTTGCCTCGGTCGACCGATTCGTGATGTTGGGTCGGCAACCATCTCGCGCCAGTGTGTTACCCAGCCTACGCATCGGGCAATGGCGAACATAACAGTAAACATTGACTTTGGAATTCCGAGCGCTTGATAGATTATGCCAGAGTAGAAATCAACATTCGGATACAGATTCTTTTCGACAAAATAGCTGTCTTTTAGCGCGATCTCTTCGAGTCTAAGGGCCTGCTCGAACATTGGGGAGTCTTGTTGTCCGAGTCCCTCGAGAACTTTGTGGCACATCTTGCGGATGATTGCAGCGCGGGGATCGTAGCTCTTGTACACTCGATGGCCGAAACCCATCAGGCGAAAAGGATCGTTCTTGTCCTTCGCTCTCGCAACGAATTCATTGATCCGTTCGATCTTTCCAATCTCTTCGAGCATATTTATAACGGCCTCGTTAGCGCCCCCGTGAGCCGGTCCCCAAAGCGCTGAGATCCCGGCAGCTATCGCCGAATAAGGGCTCGTTCCCGAGCTTCCCGCCATTCTCACAGTGGCTGTACTACAGTTTTGCTCGTGGTCTGCGTGCAGGATAAACAATAAATCGAGCGCTTCAACAGCAACCGGATCTATCTCATAGTCATCAGTTGGGGAAGCGAAGAACATATTAAGGAGGTTTTCGCAGTAGCCGAGGTCGTTTCTAGGGTAGACGAAGGGTTCGCCGAGTATGTGTTTATAGGCTGCGGCTGCAATTGTCGGAATCTTCGCGATGATGCGGTGTGCCAGGATGTCGCGGTGGGCGGGATCGTAAATGTCCGTCGTTTCGTGGTAGAAGGCTGACAGTGAGGCAACTACGCCGGAAACCATCGCCATTGGGTGAGCGTCATTTTGAAAGCCGTTAAAGAATCTCAACAATGACTCGTTGATCATTGTGTGCGACTGGACTGATTCTCTGAACTCCCCAAGCGCAGCTTGGGATGGTAGCTCCCCGTGCAGCAGAAGGTAACAGACTTCGAGGTAACTAGAATGTTGCGCAAGCTGTTCGATCGGGTAGCCGCGGTACATGAGTACGCCGTTATTACCGTCTATATAGGTTACTTCGCTAGTACAACACGCGGTTGCTCCGAAGCCGGGATCGTAGGTGAATACGTCCCGCTGGGTGTACAGCTTTGTTATGTCCAAGACACTTGGTCCGATCGTAGGGACGTATTGTGGAAGTTTTACTTTGGTATCCGATTCTGAGTCGGTTAAAGTGAAATGCTTATCGGTCATATGTATGCCCGTGGATCCGTACAAATATATTGTAATTTTCAACCAACTTTGAGGTTAGCCTAGAGTCGGTTTGCTATATCTCCCCAACTCCTAAACGGGCTCCAGGAAGGTAAAAATCAACATTATAGCAGTCCGCAGGCGCTTTTAGGACGTAACAGCGCTTTGACTGTCGCGCCGAAATAAAAGGTGGGCTTAGATTTGGTGCTTTAGCCTCGTCCGTAGCGCTTACGAAACTTGTCTACGCGGCCGCCACTGTCTACGATTTTTTGTTTGCCGGTGTAAAACGGATGGCAATTGGAGCAGACCTCTACATTGAGATCGCCGGAAAGCGTAGATCGGGTCATGAAAGTGTTCCCACAGTTGCAGGTTACATTGATATCGCCGTAGGCTGGGTGAATATCTGGTTTCATGGTTCGTCAGTGCAATTTTTGGCGGCGCGTGAGCATACTGCTCGAATTGCTGAAACACAAGGTTGACGGAACAGTTATCGAGAATTCAGTACCAGTACACCCTTCTAAGGAATGAAAGGAACATAATAACATGCGCTTAATGTGCGTCGATTTCGAGAATGGTGATATCGTGGAGATCATCGGCCGAAAAGCCAGCATCACCAGGGTGGAACAATAGGCGAAGACGCTCGCTAGGGGAATGCTTATGAGAACGCCTGTTTAGGCAGTAGCTCCAATTTCATCCACGTGCGGTAGGACTACCGGGCGCGCTTCACGCGGAGCGCTAGGGGCTGGAGTATTCGTAATAATCTGTGCGGCTCGCTTGGTCTCGCGAGGCGCTCGTGGCGGGACATGATAGGCCAACGCTGGCCCAGCAAATGAATTTATCCACAACAGCAGTGGATAAGTGTGTGGAAAAGGCTTGAAGCAGGCACTCTAAAATAGCGGTATAGGGACATTTCCCTTAAATTGGTTAAAAAATAAGCATTTAATAAAACCACCTAATTATCAGTTACTTATGATATTTTGGTGAATTGAAGGCGTAGCAGTTATCTGTAAAGAGTCTGTAATGGAGGGAGAAACTTCGATCTGTGCATAAATTGGCGAAGCTTTAAGCGTTCCTAGCTACGCTTTACCCGTTTGTTTAGCGCGTCAGCGAGTTTAATCAACGCGTGGCCGCGATGGCTGACGCGGTTTTTGAGATCAGTCTGGAGTTGCGCAGCGGTTGCGTTGAGGTTAGCGTCAAAGAAGACCGGGTCGTAACCGAAGCCACCTTCTCCCATTGGTGAGCGCGTGATACTACCGTACCAAGTTCCATGGCTAACAACGGGTGCTGGATCTTCGGGGTTCAACATTGCTACGATAACGCAGTGAAACCTTGCTCCGCGCGCAATATCGGGGGTATTGGCGAGTGCATCAAGGAGCTTACCAACATTGGCCAGATCGTTAGCTGGGGATCCAGCATACCGGGCGGAATGGATGCCGGGAGCACCCGAGAGGGCATCAACCGCAAGTCCGGAATCATCAGCGATTGCAGGCAGTCCGGTATGGAGTGTTGCGTGACGCGCTTTTAGTAGGGCGTTCTCGACGAATGTAGAACCGGTTTCCTCCACGGACTCGATTGCAAATTCGCTTTGAGCGACGATCTCAATCCCGGAACCGGGCAGCATAGTATGAATCTCCCGAACTTTACCGGAGTTACCGCTTGCTAACACCCACCTATCGGCCGTTGTCACCGTGCGAGTACCTCTCGTTGGGCCTCCAACAATTGCTCGGTGCCCATCGTCGCTAGATCGAGCAGAAGATCGAGCTCGCCGCGCTGGAAGGCGTGTCCCTCAGCTGTTCCTTGTATTTCTATAAAGCCCCCCGCTTCATTCATGACGACGTTCATGTCGGTCTCGGCCACGGCATCCTCGGCGTAATCGAGATCGAGTACCGGTAAGCCGTTAAAAATTCCGACAGATATGGCTGCGACTTGTCCATGGATGGGAGATTGATCGAGTTGTCCCCGTGAAACGAGATTCTGTATTGCGAGGGCAAGCGCGACATAACCGCCGGTGATTGAGGCGGTACGGGTACCGCCATCGGCCTGCAAGACATCACAATCAACGGTAATTGTGCGCTCGCCGAGCGCTGCGCGATCGATTACAGCGCGTAAACTACGACCAATGAGGCGTTGTATCTCCATCGTTCGGCCACTTTGTTTGCCGCGGGCTGCCTCGCGAGAATTTCGCGTATGCGTAGAGCGTGGGAGCATTCCGTACTCAGCTGTAATCCAACCCTCGGATTTGCCCTTAAGAAAATGCGGAACCTTGGATTCGACAGATGCTGTGGTGAGTATGCGTGTATGGCCGAACTCAACGAGTACCGAACCCTCAGCATGCTGAGTGAACTCGGGGGTAAAACGTATAGGACGCATTTGTTTGGCGCTTCGGCCGCTGGGACGCAATTTGATATCCTTATTTTTAGTTTAGCTTCCGAAAACCTATTGTGGGTGTTGTCAGCGGGGTGCTAGCCTACACATCGTAGCGCGGCTGCGCCGGTATTGAAACTGTGAGGGGCATTATTTGCTGACTATAAATTCATCTCGCTCTTCCACATATTTTAGACTTAGATCTGTACACATGTCGGGGAACCCCTTCAGGAATTAACGCAATGGCTAGCAGTATGACAGGCTTCGCCACAGAGGAAACGGTAATTGGCTCGTACCGGTTCGTCTGGGAGGTACGCAGCGTAAACCATCGTTTTCTGGATATCAGTTTGCGTTTGCCGGAGGAGATGCGATCGTTTGAGTCGCTTTGCCGTAAATTAGTCGGTGCCGCACTGGGTCGCGGTAAGGTTGATTGCTCACTAAGAATATCCACGCTAGAGCAGGATGCCGGGTCGGCGGTTGTTCGGAAATCCGCGTTGGAATCCCTCAAGAAACTCGAGGGACAGATTTACCAGAAGTTTCCGGAGGTACGAGAGCTAACGGTCGGAGAGATTCTGCGGTGGCCTGGCGTTATCGAAGACAAGCGGCCGGAATTCTCGGCATTGAGTGAGCCGTTGACAGCTAGTTTTTCAGTGGCGCTTGCTTCTCTCAGCGACGCGCGGCAACGAGAGGGCGGACGTTTGTGCGAGATGCTCTTCAAGCGTTGTAACGCGATTGAGAAGATAATCGCTGACCTTGGGCCGCGTTTACCTGCGGCACAGGCACGCTACCGCGAAAAACTAATGGAGAGATTGGATAGGCTCGATATCGACCACGACCATGCTCGGCTTGAACAGGAACTCGCTTTGTTAGCACAGCGGCTTGACGTCACTGAGGAACTTGATCGGCTCGCTATTCATGTAAGCGAAGTGCGTGAGGTGCTTGATCGAGATGAGCCGATCGGCCGCAGGCTCGATTTCCTCATGCAGGAACTGAACCGCGAGGCTAATACACTATCCTCTAAATCGCAGGATGAGGAACTGACTCGTGCGGGAGTTGAACTTAAAGTTCTCATTGAGCAGATGCGTGAGCAGGTACAAAATCTCGAATAATTACCACTATTATCCCCGTATCTAAAATTTCGGAGTAACTTGTGACCAAACCCGGTCAACTCATTGTTTTAACCGCACCGTCTGGCGCTGGTAAGACGACACTTGTGCACAAGCTGCTCGATAGTGAAATCGACCTTACATTCTCAGTTTCCTATACGACACGGTCGCAACGAGATACTGAAGTCGATGGTAAGGATTACTTTTTTGTCAGCGAGGAGGATTTTGCCGAGATGCGGCTTTGCGGCGCGTTTCTTGAGTATGCAGAAGTTTTCGGTAACTGGTACGGTACAAGTGTAGACCACGTTCAGTCACTGCTCGACGCGGGACAGTCGGTGTTGTTAGAAATTGACTGGCAGGGGGCTGAGCAGGTACGACAGCAATGTTCCGATGCGATTTCTGTTTTTATCATGCCGCCGAGTCAGTCCGAGCTCGAACAACGCTTGCGTGGCCGAAACACTGATTCTGAAGAAGTGATTCAGTTTCGTCTAAGCCAGGCGCTTGACGACATGAAACATTGGGATGAATTCGGTTATATCGTGGTCAACGATAAACTTGAGACCGCTACGGCTGAATTATCGGCGGTCATTACCGATGGGGGCGTTAAAAATCGGACAAACGATTCCGAAATCCGTACAAGGGTAGAGGAAATCCTGGCAAGCGGATCATAGCTATGGCCGTTTTTTTCGCGCTCGCAGCTACCCGGGGCCACCACATGTGAATTCATATCTAGCGATCTCGGCAGTTGTTGCAGTACACTGGCGAAAAGACATAGTCCAAGGAGTCTTCGGAATGGCCCGAATAACAGTTGAAGACTGTAGCAAAAAAATCCCAAATATGTTCCAGCTGGTGCTTGTAGCCTCCAAGCGTGCGCGTCAATTAGCGAATGGTGCGGAGCCTATGATTGGTTGGGAAAACGATAAACCCACGGTAGTAGCGCTGCGCGAAATTGCAGAGGGTTATGTTACTGAGAGTGTTCTTACGGAGCGGGACCAGCCAATAGAAGATCTAATTGACCTTGACTCGACCTCTTCGGATGTCTCTGAGGACCGGCTGGCTACACGCCCGATTTCCATCCGCGATTGATGCGGGATAGCTGATAGGTTTCGCGTCTCGCTTCCCGTGATGAAGTGAAGTCACCATGGATTACGGTGCTGTCATCCGCGACCATCTGCCTTTTGTCCGGCGTGGCGATGAGTTTGAAGCTCTACTGAAGGAACTCGAAAAATACCTACCTGAGGACGATGTAAGTAGCATAATCGTTGCGTACGAGTTCTGTGCGAAAGCCCACGAGGGACAGGAGCGACTCAGTGGGGCTCCGTACATCACTCACCCGGTCGCAGTCGCAAAAATTCTTGCGGGGATGTACCTCGATGCGGACTCCATCAAGGCCGCACTATTGCATGATGTGTTGGAAGATACGCCCTGTACTTTGCGCGACGTGGAGAAGAAATTCGGGCAGGCCGTTGCCCTGCTCGTCAACGGTGTTAGCAAGCTCGATAAATTGCGTTTTGACAATGCGGCCGAAGCGCAGGCAGAAAATTTTCGCAAGATGCTTTTGGCGATGGTCAAAGATATTCGGGTCATACTTGTCAAACTCGCGGATCGTACTCATAACATGAGGACCATCGACGCTCTCGAGCCAGCAAGGCAACGGCGTATCGCAAAAGAGACCCTCGAAATTTACGCTCCTATCGCCAATCGTCTCGGCATCTACAGTTTGAAAATCGAACTCGAGGACCTCGCCTTTAAGGCCTATTATCCGTTCCGTTATCGTGTCCTAAAGCGTGCGGTGAGCCAGGCAAGCGGAAGCCAAAAGCAGTTTTTGCGAAAGATAGGGGGTAACTTGCGCAAGAACTTGGCTGATCAAGGCCTCAATGGCGAACTCGTGGCTAGGGAGAAACCTATCTACGCCATTTATTCCAAAATGCGTAGGAAGCATCTTCATCTTGCTAATATCGTCGATGTTTTCGGTGTGCGCATCATCGTCCCGGATATTGATAGTTGTTACCGAGTGTTAGGCCTCTGCCACCAGCTCTACAGGCCGATGCCTGGTCGTTTCAAGGATTACATTTCTATACCACGTGTTAATGGATATCAGTCTCTTCACACTACTCTGTTTGGGCCCGGTGGTACGCCGCTCGAAGTTCAGATTAGAACAAATGATATGAATCAGGTTGCCGAGCGCGGAATCGCTGCGCACTGGCAATACAAAGCCGTCGATAAGCAAACTTATGACGCAGAAGAACGAGCAAGAGGGTGGCTCACTGGTCTCATAGAGATGCAGAAGTCGGCGAACTCGGAGGAGTTTCTCGAGACCGTTAAGGTTGATCTTTTCCCCGATAAGGTCTACGTGTTTACCCCGCTGGGCGACATCATGCGCCTCCCACGTGGTGCTACTGCGGTAGATTTTGCTTACTCGGTGCATACTGATGTAGGTAATCGGTGCGTTGCCGCTAAGATCGATCGTCGCCTCGTGCCGCTTAAGACCGCGCTGAATAATGGAGTTAGCGTAGAGATTTTGACGGCACGTGGAGCTAAACCGAATCCGACTTGGGTCAACTTTGTTGCGACAGCAAAAGCGCGGAATGCGATCCGTGCTTACCTTAAGGGACTCAAGCAAGACGAAGCGCGGCAGTTAGGCAGGCGTCTTCTCAGCCAAGCCTTGCGACCTTATTCTTTAGATTTGCGCCGGTTGCGTAAGGCGCAAATTGTGCCGTTTCTTAAAGAGTTACAAGTCCAGGACATGGAGGTCGTTTACGAGGAGCTTGGTCTCGGAGAGCGTTTAGCTCCCATACTGGCCGGTATGCTCGCGCAGACGGAGGCGTCCGAAGAAGGCGAAGCCAGTGGCAAACTCAAGCCGCTCGAAATCTCCGGCTCCGAAGGACTCGTGGTTAGTTATGCTCACTGCTGTAATCCTATTCCGGGTGACGAAATAATAGGCTTCATGTCCACGGGGCGCGGTATCGTAATTCATCGCACGAATTGCCACAATGTTATCGAAGATAGGAAAAATGCTGCTAAGTGGATTCCGGTTGACTGGCAAAGCGGAATCAAAGGCGAGTACCAGACTGAAATCTTTGTCAAAACGCTGGATCGTGTCGGCTTGCTCGCTGAGGTAGCGGGGAGAATTTCTGCAACGCAGAGCAACATCGATAGTGTCACCGTTGAGGCGGACGGTGATGCTGCTACTCTGTCATTCCGGTTAAACGTTCGCGATCGTATACATCTAGCTAAGGTCATTCGCGGTATCCGCTCGAATCCAGGTGTAGTGCGCGTTAGTCGCGCTGCCGGATGATCGAGAAGTCATTACGGTGCCGAAACAAACAGTTTTTACGAACAACGCTCCTGCGGCGATTGGGACATATAGCCAGGCCGTTCGTGCTGGAAATACCGTATACCTCTCTGGCCAGATAGCATTGCACCCTCAAACTATGGAACTCGTGGATGATAGCAGCGATGCGCAAATTCGCCAGGTATTCGATAATCTTGCGGCTGTCGCAGCAGCAGCTGGTGCTACTTTGGCAGACGTTGCGAAACTAACCGTTTATTTAGCTGATCTCGATGATTTTGCTGTCGTAAATAAAATTATGAAAGAGTATTTTTCGGAGCCCTATCCGGCTCGGGTAGCCATAGGCGTTGGAAACCTTCCCAAAGGCGCTGCTGTCCAAATTGACGCTATCCTAGTTGTCTAAACTGCTCCACGTGGCTCCCGCGACTGATTCTGAATCGAAGTCCTCCGCACTGAGCGGTACGTTAGAGCAATCTGTGATGGACCTTCGCGGTGTTGGCCCGCGGCTTGCAGAGCGGCTATTGCGCCTCGGCGTACAAACTATAGGTGAACTTTTGTACCTACTACCGGTTCGCTATGAAGACCGCACTGAACTGCGGCGGCTTGGAGGTCTCCAATCTGGTGAGAAGGTTCTCGTCGAAGGCAAAATTGAGTTGACGGAAATCATTTATCGTGGCCGTCGCGCCATGCTAACTAGAATCACAGATGGGACAGGTATGCTATCCCTACGTTTTTTCTATTTCTCGCGCGCTCAGCAGAAGAATCTTAAGCGTGGCGCGAGTCTGCGTTGTTTTGGCGAGATCCGCGCTGGTTCGGTAGGCCTCGAAATGGTCCATCCAGAGTATCGTCTAGTGGGCCCAGATACGGCGCCCCCGAGTAAGACGTTGACCCCCGTTTATCCATTGACAGAGGGGTTACATCAGCAGCGGCTGCGGTTACTGGTAGCGCAGGCATTGGATCATCTGGAGCAGGTTCCGCTATGCGATTATCTTTCGGATCGTCTACCGGCTGATGCACTGAAGCTTAAGGAAGCGCTGCGATTCCTGCATAGTCCACCGCAGGGAACGCAGGTTAAGTCGCTCAGCGCGCGCCGGCATCCATGCCAGTTGCGGTTAGCACTAGAGGAGCTTGTTGCGCAGCGGTTATGTTTACTACGGATCAACCTGGGCCGTCAACGGGAGGAGGCTGTTCCTATAACAGAGGGGCGAGAACTCGTGCATAAATTCCGTGACCAATTACCCTTTAATTTCACAGATGCGCAGGATCGGGCTCTGACGACGATCCTCAAAGATCTGTACCTCAACAAGCCGATGCATCGGCTTCTGCAAGGCGATGTCGGCTCGGGGAAAACTGTTGTTGCGGCAGCGGCAGCCATCGCAAGTGCTGCAAGTGGGTTGCAAACCGCTGTGATGGCGCCGACGGAATTATTGGCTGAACAACATTACGCAAACTTCTGTGCGTGGCTTGAGCCGCTTGGTATCGACGTCGTGTATTTAGGGGGTTCTGTGTCAGGAGTAGCACGGTCAGACTCGTTAGCGCAGATCGCGACCGGCAGTGTGCCTATAATTGTGGGTACACATGCACTATTTCAGAAAGAAGTTCGTTTTCAACACCTGGCATTGGTTGTCGTCGACGAGCAGCACCGTTTCGGTGTCGATCAACGTCTAGAACTTAAGCTCAAAGGTAAGGACGGCAAGGTCTCTCCGCACCAACTCGTTATGACCGCGACCCCGATCCCGCGGACACTCGCAATGACGGCTTATGCAGATCTCGACTGTTCTATCATCGATGAACTACCCGGCGGCCGGCAGCCTGTCCAGACCGTCGTAATCCCCGACCGTAAGCGGATAGAGCTTGTGCAGCGTGTTTTCAGGCACTGTCAGCGCGGTGAACAAGTGTATTGGGTTTGTCCACTAATAGAAGAATCTGAAACTATCGATTCACAGGCAATCGAAAAGGTTGGGCAAGAACTGAAGGAAGCGTTACCTGAGCTATCCATCGAGTTGCTGCATGGTCGGATGAAATCGTTTGCTAAGGATCGGGTCATGCGCAGTTTTAAAGCTGGCGATATCGATGTTCTAGTAGCGACGACAGTGATCGAGGTAGGCGTCGACGTGCCAAATGCTACGCTCATGGTTGTTGAAAACTCCGAACGAATGGGCCTAGCGCAATTACATCAGCTCCGTGGGCGGGTCGGTAGGGGAACAACAGCTTCAAGCTGTGTCCTTTTCTACAAGGCACCACTATCCGAACTTGCGCGCGCGCGACTTAGCGTAATGCGGGAAACTACCGACGGGTTCAAAATCGCTGAGAGAGATCTCGAGCTTCGAGGTCCTGGCGAAGTTCTTGGTACGCGCCAGACAGGTGTGATTCAATTGAAGATTGCGGATCTCGTTCGCGACGCGCATCTTTTACCTGAGGTCATTCGGTTGTCCGACGAACTTATCGAGAAGTATCCGCAGCGGGTAGAACCCCTGATAAAACGTTGGCTCAGCGGCCAGCCCCACTACGCAAAAGTTTAGGGTTTGTTGAGAGGTCTTCAGATGGGCTGATATTGCGAAAGATATAAACTCAAAATGCGCTGTTTCACTGATCCTTGCCTTACTCCGGTTTCCGAAGGAGGATCCTTGGAGGCGTGATTGTCTGTCTCCTTTTCAAAGGTCATGTGTTCTCATAATACAATGGGTGCCATATGCTCGGGCCGACTACTAATAAAACATCAAAAATTTGTCTTGCTTTCTTGCGCGCGCGTGCGATCCCGCTGTTGGCCTATCTTGCCTATTTTTTCAAACAATGCGGTGCTTATTCGAGGTTAGTGCGGCTGCATAAGCCAATCGGAATATGGCTATTGATGTGGCCTACAGTCTGGGCATTGTGGATTGCTGCGGAGGGGATACCCGAAAGCCGCATGCTGTTAGTTTTTGTTACGGGCACCATTGTTCTGCGCTCGGCGGGTTGCATCATCAACGACTATGCGGACCGGTTTATCGATCCGCATGTCGAGCGTACTCGCGATAGGCCATTAGCAACAGGCGAAGTCTCAGTGGGTGGAGCTCTTACCATCTTCGGTGTTCTCATGCTAATTGGTCTAGGTCTTGTACTGATGCTAAATCGGTTAACTCAGTTGCTGGCATGCTTCGGCGCAATTGTCACTATTGTTTATCCATTCACGAAGCGATTTATCTCAGCTCCCCAATTTGTATTGGGGATTGCATTTTCTTGGGGAGTGCCTATGGCTTTCGCTGCGCAGCTCGGCGAAGTGCCGCGCGTCGGTTGGTTATTGTTTGTAGTCACGATGAGCTGGGTTTTAATCTACGATACCGAGTACGCGATGGCAGATAGAGAAGATGATCTCAAGCTCGGCGTAAGCTCAACTGCGATACTTTTCGGAGATATGGACCGAGTGTTAGTTGGTGTGATGCAGCTGTTGTTCTTGGCTGGGCTCTTCCTCGTGGGGCAAATAGTGGAACTAAGAACCTCATTCCTAGCTTCCCTCGTACCAGTGGGGGCCCTGATGCTCTACCAGCAGTACCTTATAAGAGAGCGCGACCCGCAAAAGTGTTTTTACGCGTTTCTTAACAACGCTTGGACCGGTGGCTTCGTTTTCGCTGGCATTGTCCTCCATTATTGTCTGTGATTGTTCTAAGCTGTGTTGCGCCGAACTATTGCGAATAGGTTATATCGATTGGATGACAGATGATCGACAACAATGTTACGCGCTTCAACAGAGATTTAAGTTGACAGACTCAAATAGATTTCTAAGCTATCGTTCAACCATGGCGATCGGGAAGTGAGCACAACATGCCTGCTATTCGTACTAATATCCAATCTATCGATTCCAAAGAATTGCAGCTCGCAGGACTAGAAATCTCCAGCCATCCCCGAAGCGATTGGACGGTTGCCGAAGTAAAACAATTGTTCGTACTACCGTTCAATGACCTGTTATTCGCAGCCCAATGGGTGCACCGACAAGTATTTGATCCGAACGAAGTCCAGTTTTCCACTCTGTTATCTATCAAGACTGGAGCCTGCCCTGAGGATTGTGCCTATTGCCCGCAAAGCGCCCGCTACGACACCGGCGTCGAAGTTGAATCTTTAATGTCGGTCTCAGCGGTAAAGGATGCTGCTAGGAAAGCCAGGGATGCCGGTGCCACTAGATTCTGTCTAGGCGCTGCTTATAGAGGACCAAAAAACCATCAGGTTAAACAAATCGGAAAGATGATTCGCGAGGTTCGCTCCCTAGGTCTTGAGACCTGCGCGACGCTCGGGCTTTTGACGGGCCCGCAGGCAAAGACGCTGGCTGACGCGGGGCTGGATTTTTATAATCACAATCTCGACACATCGTCGGAGTTTTATTCCGAGATAATTACCACGCGTCGTTTCGAAGACCGTTTGGAGACACTCGAACATGTGCGTGAGGCAGGTATGAAAGTCTGCTGTGGCGGAATAATGGGTATGGGGGAGACGCGCGATGATCGAGCCAGCTTTCTGTGTACGCTCGCGACGTTACCGACACAGCCTGAGAGCGTACCAATCAATCAGCTTGTGCCCGTACCGGGGACGCCGCTTGCAGAATCAGATCCAGTAGATGGTATCGAGTTCGCGCGTACCATAGCGGTCGCTAGAATTCTCATGCCTCGGGCGCATGTGCGGCTTTCAGCCGGGCGATCGGATTTCAGCGACGAATTGCAGGCGTTATGTTTTGCTGCAGGCGCTAATTCCATCTTCTGTGGTGAGAAGCTACTTACGACTGGAAATCCGGATACGCGCGCCGATCGGGTGCTCTTAGACCGTCTAGGTTTAAAACCGGAGGTGGAGACGGATATCGGTCCTATTTGACCCTTTGTCCTAGTACAACCTTGTTTATGAGAAGCTCGACCCCAAATGGTCTGCCCGAACCGGTTGCTGCGATGCGTCGATTCAATAGAGCGAGCGTGCTGTTTGATGAGGCGGACGCGGTTCACCAATTAGCTCGGGAGCGTTTGTTCGAGCGTCTGCAGTTGCTTAAGTTTGAGCCGAGCATTGTTATCGATCTGGGCGCAGCAACGGGGAAGGCGAGTGTCGATCTTGCGGCGGAGTTTCCTAAAGCGCAGACATTTGCCATCGATCGAAGTTTAGCTATGTTGGCAAAGGCAAAAACACGTCGAGGGGACGACGGTCTATTTACGGTATTGGCAGGCTGTGCGGAGAACCTACCCTTTAGCAACAATACTGTTGATCTAATTTTCGCTAATCTACTTTTGCCATGGTGTGTTCCTGACCTTTTCTTCGCTGAGGCGGCACGCGTGTTGCGGGAGGACGGCCTCCTGAGTTTTAGTACCGTTGGTCCCGATACGCTGATAGAAGTTAGGCGGGCTTGGGCTAGTGTTGATGATGCGATTCATGTCCATGGTTTCGTCGACATGCACGACATTGGTGATCTCGCGTTGCGCGCGGGTCTTACCGAGCCGGTAATGGATGTCGACCGGATAAAGGTGACCTACAAAGATGTCGGTTCTTTTGTTGCTGATGTACGTGCGTGCGGTGCCGGTAATGTTGCCGCAGGCCGTCGTGCGACGTATACAAGTCGCGGACGCTGGGCAGCTTTCGGTGATGCGCTGGAGTCTATGAGAAGGGACGGGCGATTCGTTTTGACGGTAGAGCTTATATTCGGTCAGGTCTGGGGCAGGAGTAGGATTGAGGATCGATCTAAAGATACCGCTGAGGCCACGTATTCTCTCGCGAAAATGCGGCGGCAACTCGGCCAGGATTAGGAGTATTCGTAGAGCGTTGTAACCTCGGTTAGGGCTTCAATTCTGGTATAATTACCCCTACGGAGAATCCGTCGTTCCCAATCGTAAACTTAGCCTGCCAGAGTAGGCGTCTAAAAAACCTAAAGAGACACTCGTGCAATTGGACATAATGTTTCAGCGCCTCGCGCGCGCTGGTACCGTGCTCGCACTTTTCGTCGTTTTAATTGGCGCCTGGGTCAGGCTTACCGACGCCGGTCTCGGTTGTCCGGACTGGCCCGGCTGCTATGGTCAGCTCTTTCTTACCGACAACGCGGCTGAACAAGCACGGCTTGCAGCGGCATTTCCGGATCGCCCGCTAGATGTCGACAAAGCATGGCGCGAAATGCTCCACCGCTATCTTGCGACGATACTGGGATTCATCTGTTTGCTGCTAGTGATTGTCGCATGGCTCAATCGCGGCGACCCGAAGCAACCGAAGCGCATGCCGTTTTTGCTGCTGGGTGTCGTTATTTTTCAGGGTCTCCTAGGAATGTGGACTGTGACGCTATTATTGAAGCCCATCATTGTTATGGGGCACCTGTTAGGTGGCATGACTACACTCGGTTTGCTCTCCTGGCTGTCGCGATGGCGACGACGTCCCGTGAACGCTATCGCAACATCGGCAACTCAGGGGCTTGTTGCGTTAATAGTACTTGTATTGCAGATAGCGCTTGGTGGTTGGACGAGCGCTAACTATGCAGCGCTGGCATGCCCGGATTTCCCTACTTGTCAGACGCGCTGGTGGCCCCCACTAATGGATTTCCAGGAGGGTTTCGTCATGTGGCGCGGCCTCGGTATCGACTATGAGGGCGGAGTTCTGGATAATCCTGCACGTGTCGCTATTCATTTCACACACCGGTTGGGAGCCATCCTTGCGGTTTTGGTGATAGGGATTTTGGGATTCCGTCTGCTTCAGCAGTTGAGCACTAGGCTGGATGGTATGTTGATTCTCGTGGCCCTCGCGACACAGCTCATACTTGGCGCAAGTATTGTGCTTTTTGGTGTTCCATTGGCGGTGGCAGTCGGACACAATGGTGTCGCTGCATTATTATTATTGACGGTTCTCAATGCTAACCAACGAATTAATCAGTCCTAGGCGTTCCCTGCTCGCTATCTGGCGAGATTGCTACATGCTCACCAAGCCCCGGGTTGTTCAACTTCTTGTGTTTACGGCTATCGTGGGGATGTACCTTGCAACGCCCGGGCTTGTGCCTTGGGATGTGCTCGTATTCGCGAGTCTGGGCATTGGCCTAGCGGCTTCCTCGGGTGCCGTATTCAATCACGTGCTTGATCAGAGAATCGATGCGCAGATGATGCGCACCCGGGAGCGCCCGTTGCCAACAGGACGGATAAGTGAGCGGTTCGCGTTAATTTTTGCTCTGTTTCTAGGTACCGTTGGACTCACGGTATTAACGGTACTCATTAATACTCTGACTGCTGTGTTGACCTTTTTCTCTCTCATCGGATACGCAGTGATCTACACCGTGTTTCTAAAACGCTCAACGCCCCAGAACATTGTTATTGGAGGAGCAGCAGGCGCAGCACCTCCTTTGCTAGGCTGGGCCGCGGTGACTAATGAAATTAGTGGTTACGCAATTTTGTTGTTTCTCATTATTTTTACGTGGACTCCACCTCACTTTTGGGCGTTGGCAATTGCGCGTAAGGATGAGTACGAGAAAGCGGGAGTGCCGATGCTTCCCGTGACGCACGGGATTGAGAGGACGAAATCCTTTGTGCTCGCTTATACGGTGTTACTGGTAATTGTGTCCGTTCTTCCCTACTTGACGGGGATGAGTGGGGTACTTTATTTATTTGGCGCGCTGCTTTTGGGCGCTGGGTTTCTATACTATTCTATATGTCTGAAGATAAGCGATCATGATGAAATTGCGATGAACACGTTCGCTTATTCGATTACCTATCTCATCGCCCTGTTCAGTTTTCTTTTAGCTGACCACTATATTCCAACCTTCTGGCCTGGGTAGCCAAACGGCTACTTCTATTTTCGGACCGTACAATCCAGTGTTCTGAGGATGGACGTCACTGAAATCATTAACCCTCTAAATGATGCCCAGCGGAAAGCTGTCACGGCAGCACATAGGCCGACGCTCATACTTGCGGGCGCTGGTAGTGGCAAAACGCGTGTGCTAGTACACCGTATCGCCTGGCTGATCCGTGCTGATGGCGTTGCCCCACAACAGTTATTAGCAGTTACATTCACGAATAAAGCGGCTGCCGAGATGCGGCGGCGAATCGAAACTCTGCTCGGTTTTCCGACCCGCCATTTTTGGATTGGAACGTTTCACGGTCTCGCTCATCGCCTGTTGCGCATACATTGGAGTGAGTCTGGGCTTTCAGAAGGATTTCAGATTATCGACTCGGCCGATCAGCAGCGAATAATTCGTCGCATGCTCAGGGATTTGGAGCTCGACGAATCAGAATGGGATCCTAAGGAGATTCAGTGGTTCATCAACACGCAGAAGGACGAGGGGCTGCGGCCGGGGAGCGTGGATGACGAGGGGAACGTGGGTCGCCGGCAAATGATCGATCTATACGCGCGCTATGAGAAGGCCTGCGCTGCTTCATCGGTCGTCGATTTCGCTGAGCTATTGTTACGGGCTTTGGAGTTGCTTCAGCAGAATAAAGAGCTACTGGTGAAGTATCAGCAGCGTTTCGAGCATCTACTCGTTGACGAATTTCAGGATACGAACGCGATACAGTACGACTGGTTAAGACTGTTAGCCGGTAAGACGGGAACCCCCTTTGTGGTCGGCGATGACGATCAGTCGATTTACCGGTGGCGGGGCGCGCGTATAGAAAATCTGGAGCGCTATCAACAGCACTTTCCACATACGGAAGTTATTCGTCTAGAGCAGAACTATCGCTCGACTGGCACGATACTAAAAGCAGCCAACGCAATCATTATGAACAATAGTGGACGCTTGGGTAAGAACCTTTGGACTGAGGGAGGTATGGGTGAGCCGATTCGTCTTTACGCTGCGTTCAATGAGCGCGATGAGGCAGATTTTGTTGTCAACCGTATCCGCGATCACATTACTCGGGGTAACTTGCGTAATGAGGTCGCTGTGTTGTATCGCTCGAACGCACAATCGCGTGTTTTTGAGGAAAATCTGTTAGCAGCCGGAATTCCTTATCGGGTGTACGGTGGACTGCGATTCTTTGAGAGAGCTGAGATCAAGGATGCGCTGGCGTATCTAAGATTAATCTCGAATCGAGATGATGACCCGTCCTTCGAGAGGGTAGTCAATACACCAACACGTGGTGTCGGACAGAGGACGATGGAGGCGGTGCGCATGTGTTCACGTCAATCTGGCATGAGTCTTTGGCGTGCTGCACAAGCGGTGATAACTGAAGACGAAATTCCAAAAAGATCGAGTAAAGCGCTGTATAAATTTCTGAGTCTCGTAGACCGCCTGGATTCGGAGACAGGTGATCAGTCGCTCCACGATCAGGTTAGAGTGGTTGTCGAGGTTAGTGGCCTTATTTCACACCATAGGCGAGATGGTCGGACCGGTGGTGAAGCGCGAGTCGAGAACCTTGAGGAACTTATTAGTGCAGCGCAGAATGTCATTCAAGATGAAGCTTCAGATATGCCCCCGCTGGCCGAGTTTCTTTCTTATGCGGTGCTAGAATCAGGCGATGTTCAGGCTGAAGAATATGCGGACAGCGTACAACTTATGACGTTGCACTCGGCCAAAGGGCTGGAGTTCCCGCTGGTTTTTTTGTGCGGTCTAGAAGACGGCCTGTTTCCGCATCAGCGCTCTTTGACAGATGCCGACAGCCTTGAGGAAGAGCGGCGCCTCTGCTACGTTGGATTAACGCGTGCGCAGCAGCAAATCTATCTAACCTATGCGGAACAACGGCGCTTGTACGGAAAAGATAATTACGGCACACCGTCGCGTTTCATTCAGGAAATCCCGGAGGAGCTTCTTGAGGAAGTTCGTCCCAGTCTTTCGGTATCCCGGCCGATCTACAGACCTCTTCGTTCTCAAAAGCTAGATTCATCTGCTATGCGTCTAGGACAGAGAGTTCGCCACAGCAGGTTCGGTGATGGCGTGGTGCTGAACTCTGAAGGTAGTGGTTCACATGCTCGAGTCCAAGTTAATTTTGAAAAAGCTGGCACAAAATGGCTTGTTCTTGCATATGCCAAGCTTGAACTGATGTAGACTACGCGCGGTTTTTAGGCAGCATCCCATTAATGAATATTCTTATTCTGGGCGCGGGGCAGGTAGGCACTACGGCCGCTTATAGCCTGGCTCGCGAGGAGGCTAACGAGGTTACGATTGTCGATCGTGATCCTGAAGTTCTGCGCGAACTGCAAGACCGTTTAGACGTGAGAACAGTCGTCGGTTATGCCGCATACCCGGAAGTACTTGAACGAGCGGGAGCTCGAGACGCTGACATGGTTATCGCGCTCACCAATAGCGATGAGATAAATATGGTCGCATGCGAGGTTGCCAGTCGTTTGTTCGATACGCCAATGCGAGTTGCCCGAATTCGAGCGGCGGAATACATGGCGCATGATGAGTTGTACGGTCCGGAAGCGGTAGCTGTTAATGTCATGATCAGTCCCGAAGAACTGGTTACCACACATATCGAGGAGCTGATATATTTTCCGGGAGCCCTTCAAGTGCTCGAATTCGCGAAAGGTAAGGTGCGATTGGTAGCGGCTCTCGCTCACGAAGGGGGCGCTCTAGTTGGCCGTCCCTTGCGCGAGTTATCCAAACATATACCAAACATCGAGTGCCGCGTTGTCGTTATATATCGCGATGGTCAAGGGATAATCCCCGATGGTGATACGGTTGTCGAAGAAGATGACGAGGTATTTTTCATTGCTGCGCGCAAGGATATCCGGACCGTGTTGAGTGAGATGCGAAAGCTTGACGATCCAATTCGCCGCGTTGTCATTGCGGGTGGA
Organism: Candidatus Rariloculaceae bacterium; assembly: GCA_045561055.1. GTDB lineage: Bacteria > Pseudomonadota > Gammaproteobacteria > Steroidobacterales > Rariloculaceae > SMWC01. The sequence goes on from JBJKYL010000010.1 coordinate 181,658, forward strand.
GGTAATGTTGGCGTGAGGTTGGCAAAGGCACTGGAATCGAAGAATCAGGTAAAAGTCATCGAGCGTAGTCACGCCCGCTCTCGCGCTGTGTCGGAAAGACTGAACCGGGCGATCGTACTTCACGGCGATGCAGCGGATGAGGAGCTGCTTCTTGAAGAGAATATTGACAGCGCTGATGTCTTCGTGTCCGTCACTAACGCAGACGAAGCTAATATTCTCTCCGCGATGCTGGCAAAGCGGTTGGGAGCTAAAAAAGTGATGGCACTCATTAACAAGCCAGTGTATGCAGAGCTGGTTGAGTCCGGCACGATCGATATCGCGATCTCACCGTCACAGATAACGTTGGGAACTCTACTCGCTCATATCCGTCGCGGTGACGTTGTAAAGGTTCATGCGCTCCGACGCGGGGCAGCAGAGGCAATCGAAGCGGTAGCGCACGGCAACGAAGAGGAGTCGCGTGTTGTTGGCAGAACTATTGAGCAGATACGGTTACCACGAGGGGCTACGATTAGTGCAATCGTTCGAGGCGATGAGGTACTCATGGCTCATCACGACACGGTAATTCAAACGGATGACCATGTTATTTTATTCATGGTGGAGCGGCGCCAAATAGACGAAGTGGAACGATTGTTTGAAGTAGGCTCTAACTTCGTTTAGTTCTATGACCAGTTGCTCAAATAGCCGCGCACAGGATGGTGCTTGATGCCGGTAACTTTTCTAGCGATTCAGCGTGTACTGGGCTATCTCGTGATGACCTTCAGTCTTACGATGCTGACCCCGATTTTCATTTCGGTGATTTTTAAAGATGGGACGTGGATCTACTTCGCTATTTCTTTTTTTATCATCTTAGCGTCAGGGGCCATCATATGGTTTCCGGTTCGCGCCGAAAAACGCGAACTGCGATTACGAGATGGTTTTCTCGTCGTCGCATTATTTTGGGTTGTACTAGGATTGTTTGGGTCGGCACCGCTACTGTTATCAGCAGAACCGAGCATGCGTTTTACGGACGCGGTTTTCGAGTCTGTCTCTGGGTTAACGACAACAGGAGCGACCGTCCTTACAGGTCTAGGCTCTCTGCCACAGGCCATTCTGTTTTATCGCCAGCAACTCCAATGGCTTGGTGGTCTCGGCATCATCGTCTTAGCTGTCGCCGTACTTCCGATGCTCGGCGTCGGCGGGATGCAGCTTTATAGAGCGGAAACGCCAGGTCCCGTTAAGGATGCACGGCTTAAGCCAAGAATAACTGAGACAGCTAAAGCACTTTGGTACGTCTACCTCGGAATTACGCTGGTATGTGGGCTGTCATACTGGGCGGCTGGTATGAATATGTTTGATGCTGTCTGTCATGCATTCAGTACGGTTTCAATTGGAGGTTTCTCAACTCACGACGAGAGCATTGCCTATTTTCAGAGTCCGCTTATCGAGATGATTGCGGTTGTATTTATGTTTGTTTCTGGTGTGAATTTTTCTTTGCACTTTCTCGCTTGGCGACATCGACGCTTAACTAACTATCTGATCGATCCCGAATTTCGTGCGTATGTGAGAATGCTTGTCGGACTTGCAACGACTGTTCTCATATACCTATATCTGACGGGGTACTATGGGACTTTATCGGAAACCTTAACGAAAGGTCTGTTTCAGGTTGTTTCCATAGCAACGACGACGGGTTTTGTTACCGATAATTTCGTCGGTTGGCCGGGCGCGCTTCCGGTTCTATTGATCTTTTCTAGTTTCATTGGCGGTTGTGCCGGGTCGACAGCTGGTGGGATGAAAGTGATTCGTTGCCTGCTTATGTACAAACAGGGGGTGCGTGAAGTTCAACGTCTCGTTCATCCGAGTGCTACGATTATGGTAAAGCTTGGTGCAAAAGCACTTGACAACCGTGTTGTCGATGCTGTCTGGGGGTTCTTTGCTGTATATGTTGTCGTGTTCAGTATCCTGATGCTCGTGCTTTTGGGGAGCGGAGTCGATCAGGTAACAGCTTTCTCTTCAATTGCGGCGACGCTCAACAATCTCGGCCCGGGACTAGGAGAAGTTGCAGCTAGTTACGGAAATTTAGACACAATTAGCAAATGGGCACTCATATGCGCCATGCTTTTAGGACGTTTGGAGATATTTACGTTGCTCGTGTTGATTACGCCAACATTCTGGCGTCGCTAGTTCGTGAGCGCGGTGGAGAATCTTGAGAAAATACTCGCCTGCGGTGAGGATAATGCGTTGTTGCGATTTGCGCTAGGAGCCGAATATTTAAAAGCTGGGGAGCTAGACAAGGCTATTCAGCACCTGGGCATTGCTGTGACGATAGACCCAGACTACTCTGCCGCGTGGAAACTGTTGGGTAAGGGGCAGGGTGAGGCAGGTCTGGCAGAGGTCGCCCGCGAGACTTATCGAAAGGGTATAGAAGCAGCTACACGCCGCGGTGATCGGCAGTCTGCTAAGGAGATGGAGGTATTCCTAAAGCGCTTGGAGAAGTTAGGGTGAGCGCGGCAGAGCCGCCTGAGGTGGGGACATGTTCAAACTGAGACAGGCTTTGGAGAGCTTTAGCGAGTTTACGGGCATCCTCGTTTCCTGGTTGACGCTCTTTATGGTGTTGATTACTTTTATTGTTGTTGTTTTGCGTTATGCCTTCGATCTTGGTTGGGTCTCGATGCAGGAGAGCGTAACGTGGATGCACGCCGCCATTTTCATGCTTGGTGCTGCCTATACCCTTAAACATAATGAACATGTTCGCGTAGATCTCTTCTACCGTAGGATGACACCTCAGCGACAAGCGCTCGTCGAACTGTTAGGAACACTGATATTTCTGCTGCCAGTCGTCGTTTTTCTGGCCGTCGCGAGTTGGGATTATGTCTACACTTCGTGGGCTATACGGGAGGCCTCCCGTGAGGCTGGTGGGTTGCCTTATCCGTTCGTGCCTATCCTGAAAAGCTTGATTCCGGTGACGGCGGGCATGTTGATGCTTCAGGGAATTGCGAATCTAATCGCGGCGGTTTTGACGCTTATTGGCCGCATGCCAAGTGATCCCGACAAGAAAGTTTCGGTAGAGGAAGCGAATTAGGTATGGAGTGGGTTTCTCTTCTAATGTTTGCCGTGGCCATAACCGTATTACTCGCTGGGTATCCGGTCGCATTCTCTCTAGGAGGAATTGCGCTTATATTTGCCTTTGTCGGAACCACACTCGGAATTTTCGATGTGGCTTTTCTTGGAACAATGCCCAACCGCGTTTTTGGCATTATGAGTAATGAAACATTGATGGCCGTGCCGCTGTTCGTGTTTATGGGGATTACCCTCGAGCGGGCGCAAATTGCGGATTCTTTGCTTGAGAACCTGAGTTCTCTATTCGGGGGTTTGCGCGGTGGACTCGGTATATCGGTCACGATTGTAGGGATGCTGTTGGCAGCGAGTACCGGGATTGTTGGAGCGACGGTCGTAACCATGGGGCTCTTGTCGCTACCGACGATGTTACGGTACGGTTACAGTCCCGCAGTCGCGACCGGAACGATCTGTGCGTCGGGGACCCTCGGCCAAATAATTCCGCCTTCGATCATTCTTGTTCTGCTCGGCGATGTGCTGTCTTCTGCTTACAGCCAATCTCAGCTCATGCAGGGGATTTTCTCCCCCGATACGGTATCTGTAGGCGACTTGTTCGTTGGTGCACTGATTCCTGGTCTAGGGCTGGTGGCACTCTATGTTGTTTACTTGATCGTTCTAGCAATTGTTAAGCCAGAGACTATGCCGCTAAATTTGCCGGCTGCTTCAGCTGAACGTGTAAGCCTGTTGGCCGTACTGTTAGCGTTGTTGCCGCCACTACTGCTCATTGTCGCCGTGCTTGGCTCAATCATGGCTGGTTTTGCTACACCGACCGAAGCTGCTGGGGTCGGTGCTGTTGGTGCCTTACTGCTCGCATTGCTAAGGCGTGCTTTTTCCATAGAACGGTTGATCGAAGTCATGCGCAGCACCGTTCGTGTCAGTAGTATGGTTTTTCTGATTCTCATCGGTGCTTCCTTGTTTTCGCTTGTCTTCCGAGGTTACGGAGGTGACCGGCTCGTTCAAGATTTGCTTCTGAGCCTACCGGGCGGGGTCTTCGGAGCGATGCTCACGGTCATGTTACTGATGTTTCTGTTGGGTTTTGTTCTAGATTTTATCGAGATAACTTTTGTTGTTGTTCCTATCGTGGGGCCGATTCTGCTTATGATGGGCATAGATCCCGTGTGGCTTGGCGTCATGATCGCGATCAATCTACAGACCTCATTCCTAACGCCGCCATTTGGTTTTGCTTTGTTTTATCTGCGGGGAGTAGCTCCATCGAGCGTTGAAACCGCCGATATATATCGGGGCGTTATGCCGTTTGTTGCCATTCAGCTATTAGCGCTCATTCTGCTAGCGTTTTATCCAGCGCTTGCGACCTGGTTACCCTCGATTATCTATGGTTAGTAATAGGCTGTTTAGAATGGTAAAGAAGTATAGTTACCAATAGCCAACGTCAATCCACTGTTCGAACTTTTATCCGATCTCATTAAAGTGTGCTGCTTTTGTGGAACCGGGTTTCTCATGTTGGTGTCGTTGGGAAGAGCGGTTCGATTAATACTGTAATGCCGGCAGGGATTACGCAGATCTTCTTTTACCGCTACATCAAAGATCGATGGCAAGTCTCTGCTGATTCTTGTTTTTTGCTAGATAAATGTTGGTTTCAACCGAATGTCTATACGAGGTGCGAGCATATTTCTTGCTACCTGGAGCAAAACGCTAAGGAGGTCCGACCTCGATTTCGTAGAGCCACGGCCAATTCTTGCCCGTGACGAATAGCCTGTTGGTATCGGCATCGTATGCAATGCCGTTCAGGACATCCTCCGATACACGTAACGAACGCGGATAAAGGTTGGTTAAATCAATCCAGCCCAATACTGTACCTGTCTCCGGAGAGATACGTGCGAGCCTATCTTGATACCAGAGGTTTGCCCAAATTTCGCCATTGATATACTCGAGTTCATTAATACCAGTTAAAGGCGTGCCTTCGTCATGAACTTGCACGCTCTTAATGAGCTCGAAAGCATCCGGTTCATGAAACCGAATGGTTGCTGTCCCGTCACTGACTATCAGATGAATGCCGTCGTGTGTTAGTCCCCAACCTTGACCGTTATTCCGCAGGGTACCGATGTGTGCGAGTCCATCACGTTCGTATATGAGCACGAGGTTGTTCTGCCAAGTGAGCTGGTAGACGCGATCGTCAAGTATGGTTATACCTTCGCCGAATAGGTGATCGCTCAGTGCCACCCGCTGTTCAACATGACCTGTTTCGAGCTCCACCCGTCTTAACGTCGATTGACCGTATTGTCCTGTCCCCTCATACATTTGGCCGCCGTCAATGATGAGGCCCTGTGTAAATGCTTCTGGATCATGAGGAAAGGTAGTAACGATCTCGAACGTCCAGATATCAGGTCCAGAATCGGGGCCTATTTGTGCCCATGTTGTCAGTAAGACTGCTGCCGCGATCAGTAGCGTGGCGATAGCGGCGCCCTTACGGTAATTAGTTACTATCAAGTTGCCTCGCAGTCGGCCGATTATCAGCTTGCGTAGCCTTTTAAGTACGAATTTATACCGGCTACTACTGTTATCAATCACATTATCGATTTTTCGACGGCCCTGATTCCCTAGTTTAGATTAATCCAGGCTAATGTAGTGAGAAAGGCCGGGTATCAATGAATATCTGGAAAAGATATAGAATTATTGACCAAAGTAAGACAGTTTCGTTAGGGTAGTCGTCTGTTTTTCTGGTTAGGACACTGAAAATGATAACTAGACGCGAATTGCTTAAGGACTATGCTGCTGCGGGTACTGCGCTGGCGTTATTGCCGGGGCTGCTACAGGCTCAGTCTAGCGGTGAAATTATTAAGCGCGCAATTCCTTCTTCCGGCGAGGGAATCCCAATGATCGGGCTAGGTAGTTCCGCTACCTTTGGATCATTGGCACAGAGTGAGGATGCGACGGCTTTGCGCGAGGTGTTGCGCGCCCTATTGAATAACGGCGGTACCGTTTTTGATACTGCGCCGAGTTACGGTCGTGGAACTGCGGAACAGGTTGCGGGGGATTTTGTCAATGAGCTCGAACTTCAAGAACAAGTTTTTTGGGCGACTAAGGTCAACGTTGTACCACGGCGGAGTAACGATCCGGCTGATCCTGCAGCCGCTATGGCGCAGATAGAACGTTCCTTCGCGATCATCAACAAGCCCATCATCGACCTAATTCAGGTTCATCAACTTGGTGACGTACCTACACAACTCGGCATTCTTAAGGACCTTAAGGCTGAAGGCCGCGTGCGCTATATTGGTGTGACGTGGACAGGCTCTGGTCGTTATCCAGATCTCGCACAGGTCATGCGTGATGAGCCATTAGATTTTATCGGAATCGAATATGCTATTGATAATCGGGAAGCTGCGGACACTATAATACCGCTTGCAGCAGACCTGGGTATTGCAGTTATGGTCTATATGCCATTCGGTCGGAGTCGTCTCTGGAGTCGAGTTGCTGGGCAGGATTTACCGGACTGGGCAGAGGAAATCGACGCTAGTACCTGGGCGCAATTTTTCCTGAAGTACATCGCCGCCAATCCTGCGGTTACCGTAATTACGCCGAGTACGAGTAAGCCTGCGAACATGATTGATAACCTCGGTGGCGCGATAGGCCGGCTCCCGGATAGCGCGATGCTGCGGCGTATGGCTGCTCATATCGACCAACTACCATCGGCCTAGCAGGCGAGAGCGCAGCCGGAGTTTGACAGAAGGCCGTGCGTGTCTAGATCGTTGGTGGGCGTGTAGTGCTTGATCTGAGCGTTCTGGTAAGGCGTGGTTTCAACTAGCCTTTTCTAGGGTATTATCTTCGTAAAGATGCCCCCTTGGGTCTAGCGCTGGTGGGGCGTGTATGCTTTCAGCGAGCGTGTTGCGGGGGTGATTGCTATTTACCACCATGCGCGCTCGCCTTATCTAAGAAAAACTGTCAGGAGATTGAAATGAAGGGCTTTACAATCACTACAATAGTTTTCTCGTGTCTTGCGCTCACTGCATGCCAGAATGCAGACGATTCCGCACCTATGGCTGGGCCGCTTGAGCCGGCGCCGCCTGTTGCGGACGCTGTTCCCCAGCCGAATGTTCCTCAAACCACCACCCAGGCATCGCTCCTCAGCGACCCTGAGTGGGCCATCCTATTTGCCGGTCATGACCTTACCAGCTTCAATCCACTCGGTGACGCGCAATGGAATATCATCGATGACTACGTAGAAGCGGATGGTTATGTGGGTAGTTGGTTGGTTAGCAGGGGAGGTTATCGTGATTTCCGCTTACGCGTTGAGTTTTGGCCCGGTCCAGATTCCAATAGCGGTATCTTCATCCGGTGCGAAGATCCAGCCGCGATTACTGCGAATAGTTGCTACGAGATTAATATTTATGACACGAATGAGAATCCAGATAATCGAACCGGTTCGATTGTAAATCATGTCCCCCCTGCGGTGACGACGGAGGCGAACGAGCAGTGGAATACCTATGACATCGTCGCCGAAGGTTCTCGTATTATAGTGACGCTGAATGGTACGGTGACCGCGGATATTGAGGATGATAGCCATCCCTATGGCCCGTTTGCCCTTCAGAATAATGGCGGTCTGATACGCTTCCGTAACCTTCAGTTGCAGCCGTTATAGCGCATTAGAGCAGGATGCGAAGGGTTGATGAGATTGGACCGACGACAATCAGTAAAAATCGTATTCGTTGTTATCGGTCTGATTCTCACGTCTTTTTACCTACCGGAGATCCAGGCTCAGCGTTACCGGCAGTATTACGAGCCTCAGCCTAACGGCCCGATTGATTCGGAGTTTTTTTTCGTTAGGCTTCAATACTCGAGCTCAACACGCTCCCGCGGTGGCGGTGCCTGGCTTACGGATTGGCCCGATGCCGAGATGCATTTGCTTCCCGGAATTGACCGTCTGACGCGCGTTGCGACCGGGCCAGCTGGCAGAATTGTAAATCTGCGAAGCGATGAACTCATGGACTACCCATGGCTTTATGCGGTTGAAGTTGGACAGTGGTACCTCAACGATATGGAAGCGGCGCGGTTACGTGAATACTTGGATCGCGGAGGTTTCCTCATGGTGGATGACTTCTGGGGGGCCCGTGAGTGGTCAATATTCACGGAATCGATGATGAAGGTGTTCCCGGATCGGCCGGTCGTAGAGCTCGGGGAGGAGCATCCTCTGTTACACGTTCTTTACGATCTCGATCAGCGGACCCAGATTCCAGGTCGTGGAGGGAATCGCTACAACACTACTCCACATTGGCGTGGGATTTTTGATGAAGAGGATAGGCTTCTAGTTGCAATCAACTTTAACATGGATATGGGCGATGCATGGGAACATGCAGACGATCCATGGTATCCAGAACCCATGACGGCGCTGGCCTACCGGTTTGCGGTTAACTACGTTATCTATTCAATGACCCATTAAAAAAACACCGGTGAGTTTGATATCTATCTGCTTTGTTAGTAGTAGATTCTGTAAAAGCCTAAACTTAACGGTTTTTGTTTGGGTCTTCGCTGCCTTTATCCTCGACGTGCCAGGCTAAAAAGCCGAACACGAAAAGGACAATGACCGCGCCAACTAAGGGTGCTGCTGGCAGCCAGACAGGTATTTCCTGGATCGTCTCGAACGGGCCAATAAACTGCGCTAAAAGACCGCCTAATCCTAGGCCAATCAGAATGCCATAAGCAATTTTTGTCTGGCAGTACCATGCGAAACTCAACAAGGCTAGTAGTACTACTAATTCCGCGAACCCAAAGATCATCATATTTTCCTAAACTATCCGTGTATTAGAACCAGACAAGCTCTGTGTCTGCAGTTAGTGATGCCTCACTAACTCGGTTGTGTCCGCTCCGAAGAAATTTAAACGAGTGAGAACTGTATAGTCGGCTTCTAGCGCCATAACGCCAATGAGCACGAGCAACAACATCGGGGGGGCGATAATCGCGCAAATCAGCGCCATTCTCTCCCACATCATATGCATGAAGACTGCCATGATGAAGCCCGCCTTCAAAAACATAAACAGAAGAATCAAGCCCCATCGTAGGTAGCCCTCCAGGCTGATGTAGTCGACCATGTACGAGAGTCCACTGAGGATGAATAGGAATGCCCAAACCCAGAAATAAATCGCAAGCGGGTGTTGTTGGTGTGTGTTGTCCTGAGCCATGGTGAGCCTTCACCAGAGGTAGAAGAATGCGAAGATGAAAACCCATACCAGGTCGACAAAATGCCAGTATAGACCTGTGATCTCTACGATTTCGTAGCCTCGTTCCTCGTAGTCGCCGCGGAGCACTTTCATGGCGACCGTAACGAGATAAATAACGCCGATAGATACATGCGCCCCATGAAATCCTGTAATCATAAAAAACACCGCACCAAACTGCGGTGCACCTACAGGATTCGACCAAGGCTTAACACCTTCATCGACGATTAATTTGGTCCACTCGAAGGCCTGCATAGCGACAAACAATGCACCGAACGCGGCCGTAATCAACATCAATGATGCGGTCTTCGCACGATCACCGCGATAGCCCATATTTACGGCCATTGCCATCGTGCCGCTACTCGTGATCAGGACAAAGGTCATGATGGCAATCAGAATCAGCGGGATTGGGTCGCCTCCGAACGAGAGGGCGAAGACTTCGCTGGGATTCGGCCATGGGACCCGGGTCGACGCACGGACATTCATATACCCGGTAAGGAAACACGCAAAGATAAACGTATCACTGAGGAGAAAGATCCACATCATGGCCTTGCCCCACGGAACGTGAAACGTTTGCTTGTCTTCGGCCCAGTCGCTAGCTATGTCGCTAAAACTGGATTCGTGCTGGATTCGTGCTGCAGTCGCTTCGTGTGCCATTTGATCTCAAATCCATTTAAGTAGAAGAGAGTAGATAGAAGAGCACCAGCCACAAGATAAATAGGAAATGCCAATAAACTGAACATAACTGTATGCTCAAGCGAACCCCCTCGCTTTGAGCTACATTGAGAGAGCCAAGTTTGTTCCAGATCCGATAGATTGTTCTTGCCCAAACCCATAGCCCACCGAGAAGGTGTAATCCGTGCAGGCCGGTCAACAGATAGAAAAAAGTATTTGCTGGGTTCGTCGCTAGAAAGTAACCAGAGGAGTTCAGTTGTTCCCAGACAAATAACTGACCGAGCACAAACAATATCGTGAAGATTCCACCGGCCGAGAGATTTATTTTTACCCCGGCAAAATTATCGCGCATTACTGCACTACGAGCGCGCTGTAATGCGACACTACCCAATAAGAGAAATATAGTGTTTATCCATAGCAACTGTGGAACTGGTACGGGGCGCCAGTCAGCACTGCTAGAGCGCCCCGTATAAATGACCATAAACAGGGCGAAAAAACTTGTTACCACTGCGAGAAATACCCATAGACCAACTCGCTTGGCGGGAACCCCAATAGCGCCGTCGCGATTGTCGATTAGCCCTTTTTCAATCCAGGGTTTCGTCCTGAGTCGGCGCATAAGGAAGAACCACAAGATAATGGACCCCCCCAATGCAATGAACAGTACTGGGATATTCATTGGCCCCCGGCCGTATGGTTACGATCGTTTATGCCCTTATGAGGGGGCTCGGTTTGCGGAATGAAATCCTGCTCTTCGCCGGGAACGTTATAGTCATATGCCCAGCGGTGTACTTCGGGGAGTTTCCCGCGCCAGTTACCATGTACGGGTGGGGTATCAGGAGTCTGCCATTCTAGCGTCGTAGCACCCCAAGGGTTGCTGTCAGCTTTTTCGCCTCGGAAGAAACTCCATACTATATTGATAAGGAAGATTGCCTGCGTTCCAGCGACTACTATAGCCGCAATGGTGATACCGGCATTGGCTGCTTGTACGGACTCGGGCATGAATTCGGTAATGCCGTTCGCATAGTAACGCCGTGGTACGCCGAGGAAGCCGAGGTAGTGCATCGGGAGATAGATTGAATAGGTACCAAATAGCGTCAGCCAGAAATGCCATTTGCCAAGTGTTTCGTTGGACATCCGACCGGTCATTTTCGGATACCAATGATAGATGGCCGCGAACAGAGCGAGCACAGGTGAGACACCCATCACCATGTGGAAGTGTCCGACTACAAAATACGTGTCGGACAGAGGTAGGTCGATGGTGACGTTACCGAGAAACAGCCCGGTTAGTCCACCGTGCGTGAACGTGAAGATGAAACCAACCGTGAACAACATCGGCACCGTTAGCCGTATATCACCGCGCCATAATGTCAATATCCAGTTATAGACTTTTAGTGCGGTTGGTACGGCGATAATCAGTGTCGTTGTAGCGAAAAAGAAACCGAAGTATGGATTCATTCCGCTGACATACATGTGGTGTGCCCAAACGACAAAACTAAGTGCGCCTATTGCGATGATAGCCCAGACCATCATGCGATAACCGAAGATGCTTTTTCGGGCGTGGGTAGCAAGCACGTCAGAGACAATACCGAAAGCGGGCAGCGCGACGATGTATACCTCGGGGTGGCCGAAAAACCAGAAAAGATGTTGGAACAGAATCGGGCTCCCGCCTGAGTATTCTGACTCAACTCCCATCGTCAGCATCGATGGCATGAAAAAGCTTGTGCCGATTAGTCGATCAAGTAATAGCATGATTGCGCTGACGAGTAGTGCTGGGAAAGCCAGTAGACCGAGGATTGTGGCAACGAATATTCCCCACACTGATAAGGGCATTCGCATCAGTGTCATGCCGCGACAGCGTGCCTGTAGCACCGTCGTGACGTAATTAAGGCCTCCCATCGTGAAGGCGACGATGAACAATATGAGAGACACGAGCATGACGACAATTCCGCCGCCACTACCAGGAGTTCCTTGGGATATTACCTGCGGTGGATAAAGGGTCCAGCCGGCGCCAGTCGGCCCGTCGGGAACGAAGAAGCTCGTTAGCAGCACCAGTACCGAAAGCAGGTATACCCAATAGCTGAGCATATTCATATATGGGAAAACCATGTCGCGGGACCCGCACATTAACGGAATGAGATAGTTACCGAAGCCCCCGAGGAACAGGGCTGTGAGCATATAGATAATCATAATCATGCCGTGCAGGGTCATGTATTGGTAGTACTCCTCCGGAGTAATAAAAGTAAATGTTTCCGGAAAGCCGAGTTGAAGTCTCATTAGGACAGAGAGTCCCATCGCTAGCAGGCCGACGCTGATCGCAGTCAAGCCGTACTGGATGGCGATGACCTTGTGGTCCTGGCTCCAGATATATTTGGTGATAAATGTCTGCGGATCGTGCGGATGTTGTTCATTATCTCGATCGGCTATTGCAACATATCCCATTAGTGCTTGCTCCCCTGTTTGCTCTCGGGACGTTGGTATCGCTTATGATTCATATGAGTCTTTGTGACACCGATCATAGAGTGTTCAGATAGGCAACCACGTCATTGATTGCCTGATCGTTTGCAAAAATGTCCGCCATCATTCGCATTTGATCGCCATAAGCATCTTCTGGGTGGCTACCGCGGATCCCATCCCTGAAATTCTGTAGTTGACGGACGAGATACCAGTCTGTCATGCCAGCTAGGCCTGGTGCATTCAAAGCCCAAATACCCTGTCCATTTTCGCCGTGACAGGCTACACAGGTACCATAAAGTTCCTCGCCTTCCTTGAGGTCACCGGTGATAGTGATTGGTGCAGGCTCTGACGGTAATGTCAGGAGATACGCGACGATATTCTCAATCGCCTGATCATCAGGTACCGCCACCATCATTGGCGCCATCATGGCGCCGAAAATATCGCCCTCTGCCGTGCCGCGCACGCCGTTTTTGTAGTACTGTAGCTGACGGCGCAGATACCAGCCCTCCTGTCCAGTTAGCTTGGGTGCGTTCAAGGCTAGCATACCCTCCGCATCCAGTCCGTGGCATGCGGCGCAGAGGGAGTAGCTAGCCTGGCCCGCAATCGGGTCGCCCGGTGGTCGCGAGATAGTCTCAGCAAAAGTTGGTTGCTCGTTCAGCCATAAGTCGAAATCTACTTTTGTATTGACAACAACCTTGCCCCGCATCGCGTGATGGGCTACGCCGCATAATTCCTCACATAGAATTTCGTAGGTCCCAGGGACCGTCGGTGTAAACCAGACGTAAGTAACCATTCCTGGGACCAGATCCATTTTTACTCGGAACTGCGGGACGGCGAAGTCATGCAGCACATCCTTGGATCGTAGCAATGTCTCGACGGGCTGATCGACCGGTAGGTGTAGCGTCGGGTTGGCGACTAAAATATCGTCCAGCCCTGCCGGGTCTTCTGGGTTTATACCAAACGGATTATTCTCGGTAATATAGCGGGCTTCGACATTACCAAACTCCCCGTCTTCACCCGGGAAGCGGTAGCTCCAGTGCCACTGCTGGCCGACGGCTTCGACTTGGATTGCGTCTTCCGGTACCGTTACGAACTGGTTCCAAACGATCAGTCCGGGCGCGAGCATTGCCGCCACGCCGATTGATGTTAGGACGGTAAGCCAGACCTCGAGTTTGGTGTTTTCCGGCTCGTAAGCGGCTTTTCGCCCTGCCTTGTGCCGGAATGCATAGAGGCAGTACGCCATAAATAGATTGGTGCCGATGAATACGGCGCCTGTAACGATAAATGTGATGTCTATTGTGGTATCGATAAGCCCCCAGTTGGATGCCAGTGGCGTTAGGTACCAAGGACTTAGGAAATGAAAAGCTACACTGCCTACTACTAATAGGACGAGCGCAATTGCTAGAAGCATGTGCTTAAGGCCTTTTTAGTTCGAGGTTATGCGAACATAGGAATAGAAAGCGGTGTTATTCGATAATGAAGTTTCCTTTCATCAGGACATAGTGTCCAGGAAAGGAGCAGAAATAAGTATAGTCTCCCCCTGGTTCTAGTCCAGATAGATCGAAGGTCACGGATGCGGTTTCTCCACCGCCGATGAGATCGGTTTCTGCGATAACGCGAGGATCGCCCTCTGGCATGTAGCCCGGTGGACCAGCGGCCCGTCCGGCTGTCACAACAGGCACAAAGTTAGTGGTCGTTGTTAGCACCCAATTGTGGCCCATGACGTTAGCGGGAAGAGATCCCACGTGTTGCAATGTAATGGTGACTTGTTCGCAGGACGTGCTTACGCGGACCTCGGTGAGGTTGAATCGTAGAGCATCATTGCCTTCGATTGTCTGCTCGCATTCTTGACCGTTAGCTGTTCCGCAAAGCATCCACCCAGCTAAAGCGAAAATAGTGAAAGTAGTTCTCATCGATTAGCAATCCCTACCTATGAAACTCGGTAAATTAGCGGCAGCATCTTAGCAGAATGATCGTTTGGAGTTAATGGCCGAGCGGTCGTAGATTAGTTTAGTCATTTCTGTCTGTCGCTACGTTTCTAGAGAACGGTGGTATGCATATAAGCCTCTTCCGAGATCTGCTGCCAAGGTCGCGAGAGGGTCAGGAAGCTCTGGTAGGATTCCCAGATCCTAGCGGCGAGTAGGTCGCGTTCCGTCAGGTCCGCTATGACTTGTTCCGTAAGCTCTTTGAGGCCCCTCAGTACCTCGTCCGGAAAGACTCGGATCTCGACCGTTTCGTCGTTTGCGAGTTGCTCCAAGGCGACTGCGTTGCGGGCGTTGTATTCGGAGAGCATATCCAGGTTAGCAGCTTGGCAAGCAACTCGAACGATCGCCTTTAGGTCAGCAGGTAAACTATTAAAGGCTTCCAGGTTTACCATGCATTCCATTATCGAGCCGGGCTCATGCCAGCCGGGGTAATAATAGTATCGAGCCGCTTGATGTAGTCCGGACGCGACGTCGTTATAAGGTCCGACCCACTCCGTCGCGTCGATACTACCGGTCTGTAGGGCCGTGAAAATTTCAGAACCAGGCAGCGTCACGGGAGTGCCTCCCGCGAGTTTCAAGACTTCGCCGCCGAGCCCAGGAAGGCGCATCTTTAGGCCCTTGAGATCGTCCATACTGTCGATCGTCCGGTTGAACCAGCCGCCCATCTGCACGCCCGAACTACCGGCCGGGAAAGGTTCGAGTCCGAAAGGCCGGTAGACTTCCTGCCACAGCTCGAGGCCGCCACCATAGTAGAGCCAGGCATTAGTCTCAAGCGGATTCATACCGAAAGGAATCGTTGTGAAGAACTGCGTTGCTTCGGATTTGCCACGCCAATAGTAGGCGCCTCCGTGGCCGAGTTCGGCGGTGCCGCGCGAGACTGTATCGAACACTTCGAGTGCGGGCACGAGCTCGTCGGCCGCATAGACTTGGACCTCAATACGTCCGCCGCTCATCTCTTCTAGCATACGAGCTAGGTTAGTCGCGCCCGTTCCGAGCCCGGGGAAGTTCGGTGGCCAGGTGGTCACCATCTTCCAGGAAAAGTTTTGCTGGCTTGGCGCGGTAACAATTTCGACGTCACTGCGTGGTGCGCAAGCACTTAGCGTAGCTCCACCTGCGGCCACGCCCGATATAAATGCCCGTCGTTTCATTTAGTACGCTCTTTAAAAAATAATCTTATGATTATTAATACCAGACTAACCTGCTAGCGCCTAGTCTAATAACAATATCCCCACAAAAGTCTAAAAATACATATTATATCGACATAAAAAACCACTATTATAAAAAAACATAAAAAGTGGTAAATTATTATTATTTTAGGACAAAAAATATTTTAAAGTGGGATAAAACTATTTATAAGGTAATACGATTATCCACATCGGTCTCTCAAACCCCTAGTGACCGTTCTTCGGCGACTGCCTTGAGAAGAAAAATTGGTCTCCTCGCGTTGAAAGGAAGACATAATTACGAGAAAGCCCATTATATTAGCCACTTCCGCTTTTTTCCTGCTGGGTCAGAGTAAGCAACAACTGTGGAGCAGTGATGATTGGACTATTACAAAGGGTAAGTCAGGCAAATGTTGTGGTGGATGGCGAAACCATTGCGGATATCGATACTGGGTTAGCGGTACTCGTGGGAGTAGAGCGGAAGGATACGGAACGGGAGGCGTCCCGGTTGTTGAAGCGCCTTCTCGCGTTTCGTATCTTTGCGGACGAAGAAGGGCGAATGAACCTGAGTTTGTCTGACACTAAAGGAGCTTTGCTCTTAATTCCGCAGTTTACGCTAGTCTCGGACACGGCGAAGGGGAATCGGCCAGGGTTTTCAAAGGCAGCGTCACCTGAGCGAGGGGAGGAACTCTTCAATGTCCTCTTGCGTCTCGCGGAGCAGACCGGGATAAAGGTCGCTAGTGGTCGATTCGGCGCCATGATGCAAGTCAACCTGTCGAATGAAGGACCGGTAACGTTCTGGCTCAGCGTATCCCCGACAGAATAAGTATGAGGCGCTGTCCGTATGCTTTCGCGTATCATTAGGCTACAAATCTAAGGCTGGAGAGTTGAGATGGGAGTAGGTGGGATAAGCATGTGGCAATTGCTCATCGTTTTGCTAATCGTCGTGTTGATCTTTGGTACGAAAAGACTGAAATCAATCGGCGGTGATCTAGGTGGGGCGCTGAAGAGTTTTCGCAAGGCGATGGATACCGATGATAAGGACGATGATAAGGACGATGATGGGAGTACAGATGAGCCACAGCGCTTAGAAGATGTTGTGCCCGATGCCGAATTCGCCGAGCAGAAGGATAAGAGCCAAAGTAGTTAGACGAAATGTTTGACGTTGGTTTTTGGGAGCTTATTCTAATATTTGGCGTAGGGCTGATTATTTTAGGCCCGGAACGCATGCCACGCGTGGCCAGCCAGGTTGGACGTTGGATCGGACGCGCTCGACGGACAGCGAATATGCTGCGCCGACAATTGGAGCAGGAGATTGCGGTTGCAGATGCGCCGCCGCCACGTAAACCTAAGCCGCTAGAGCCCGTAAACCGCCCGCCGGATAAGATGAAAGAAGGGCCTGTTCAAGGTGATGTAGAACAATCTATAGATCTATCGGCTGAAGTTGCCGAGTCCCTTGCTGTTATGGATGGTGATGAACTCGAGGCGCAAGGCAAAGACGCAAAGCAAAAAACAAACGGGCCGGCAAGCGGTCTATGAGAACGGAGATTAAAGGACCGGGTGACGAAGAAGTGCTGGCTGAAGGCTCGCTCGTTTCGCATCTCGTAGAGCTTCGTAATAGGCTTTTGAAGACCGCCGCCGCAATATTATTACTATTCATTTGCTTGGTCCCTTTTTCGGAGACTATATTCACGCTTATTGCTACGCCGCTCATGGACAAGCTTCCTGAGGGCGCAACGATGATAGCTACGCAGGTAGCATCGCCGTTTCTGACACCATTTAAGACAACATTGTTCGCTGCGTTGTTTCTCGCGATGCCGGTTGTGTTGAGCCAGATCTGGCACTTCGTTGCGCCTGGGCTCTACCGAAAGGAAAAGCGTTTTGCGTTGCCCTTAATCTTTTCTAGCATCGTGCTGTTCTACGTCGGCGTATCGTTCGCTTACTTCGTCGTATTTCCGTTGATGTTCGGATTCTTTGCTGCAGTGGCGCCCGAAGGTGTCACGATGATGACGGATATCAGCTCGTATCTGGACTTTATTCTGACACTATTTTTCGCATTCGGCTTGGCTTTCGAAGTTCCAATCGCTACCGTCATGCTGGTTTGGAGTGGATTGGTTCCGATAGAAACTCTAGGTCGTGCGCGTGCATATGTATTCCTGGGCGCATTCGTCATGGGAATGTTGCTGACACCGCCCGACGCAATCTCACAGACTCTCCTAGCGGTACCTGTTTATCTACTGTACGAGTCGGGATTATTTATGGCTCGAATATTCGGTCCGGCAACAGAGGGCGAAGATGAGGAAGATACGCCGCCTAGTATCGACGATTAAGTTCACCAAAATAACTTATGACGATTAATACTATTGATCTCTCGCCGCGCTCCGGGTTTCTCGGTCATCCGATAGGGCTGTTAACGCTGTCGACGACTGAGATGTGGGAGCGTTTTAGCTACTATGGCATGCGAGCATTGCTCGTTTTATTCATGGTTGAAGCTGTTGAGGAGGGGGGTCTTGGTTACTCCGATCAAACGGCGACGGCGATTTATGGTTTGTATACGGCTGCGGTCTATATGCTCTCTCTGCCCGGCGGTTGGATTGCTGACCGTCTCATTGGCGCACAGCGTGCAGTGTGGTTTGGCGGCATTATTATTATGTCCGGTCACTTCGTTCTTGCTATTCCTAGTATTTCGACTTTCTTTTTGGGACTTGTTCTAGTTTCCCTAGGCACGGGGCTTCTGAAGCCTAATATCAGTGCCATCGTTGGTGAGTTCTATCAACCAGGGGATCCCCGGCGCGACGGTGGTTTTACTATTTTCTATATGGGAATCAACGTTGGTGCTGCGCTTGGGCCGATAGTCTGCGGTTATTTGGCCCAAGATAACTGGCACTATGGTTTCGGTGCGGCCGGTGTTGGCATGTTGTTAGGTCTCGTTCAATTTAAGGTTACGCTGGCGAAGCTTGGCGAAGCTGGGCGGTTGCCGGCGGCTAAACCGCCGAATGATGTGGCCTTCGAACGCAAAGCATGGGTTGGGATATTTTTCTTTCTGGCCATAATTGGGGCCGTGCTCTTCGCGGGCCTTACGAATACCGTAACCCTTAATGCCGTTTCGCTAGCACAAAATAGTACCTATGCCATCGTAGCGATGGCATTCGTCTACTTTGGCTACCTATTAATACTCGGCAAGCTCACGCGCGATGAACGTGGTCGTGTCATCGTAATCATCGTCCTGTTTTTTGCCGCTGCTATGTTCTGGTCGGGATTCGAGCAGGCGGGATCGTCGCTGAATCTCTTCGCGGAGCGTTACACGCTCAGACAGTTGGCAGGCTTCGAAATACCTGCGAGCTGGTTTCAGTCGCTGAATCCCGTATTCATTATTTTTCTTGCGCCGTTCTACTCGATGATGTGGGTGGCTCTAGCACGTCGACACATGGATCCGTCTACGCCGATGAAGTTTGCGGTAGGTTTGATCATCCTCGGATTCGGTTTCGCCGTCATGATCGGTGCGGCGGCGTTGGTCGCTGATGGACAACAGGTGCTGCCGACCTGGCTATTCTTTACGTATTTACTGCATACCATGGGCGAGCTGGCACTGAGCCCCGTTGGCCTTAGCTCCGTTACCAAACTCGCCCCACGGCGTTTCGTCGGTCAGATGATGGGAGTGTGGTTTCTAGCTGCGTCTCTCGGCAATATTCTCGCTGGGCTGATCGCTGGTGAATTTAGTGCCGATGCTGTTGATGACATGCCGCGGCTTTACACACAAATCGTACTCACGACTGTTGGTTCTGGTGTACTGCTCGCGATTGTGGCGAAACCGTTGAAGCGATTGATGAGCGGTGTAGATTGATTATGCTAGCGTTGACGGCTGTCAGTCGTCTCCGGGTTGATTACAGGTGAAGCTTTGATTGGCATCGGTATGGCGGTTCCGATCGTTCTTAGTGGTAACCCTGAGATTATTACATTGAGTCTCGAAATACCGACGATTGTAGGTCTCATAGTAATCGCTGTGCTAAGTACAATACTTTATCGCGTTGCGACAAAAAGCACTTAAAATCGCTGCAGAGATCGAGTAAGCAAGAATGCCTGAGCTTGAAAGTAAATTGCCAGGTGTAGGGACCACTATATTCACGGTAATGTCTCGGCTCGCAGAGGAATATGGTGCGATCAATCTTTCGCAGGGATATCCTGATTACCAGCCACCGGAGGCATTGCTAGACAGGGTCACATACCATCTGCACGCTGGACAGAACCAGTATCCGCACATGACAGGGATTCAGCTTCTACGAGAGCAGATCTCACTTAAGATTTCAAAACTCTATGGCGTCTTGCCGGATTCGACTACGGACGTTACTGTTACTAGTGGAGCCACTGAAGCTTTGTTCTGTGCAATACACGCTGTGGTTCGGTCCGGTGACGAGGTCATCGTCTTTGACCCGGCCTATGATTCATACGATCCAGCCATTACGCTTGCGGGAGCAAAGACAATCCATTTGCCTTTGCTCATGCCTGATTTCGATATCGATTGGGACTGCTTTGCCGATGCTCTTAATGAAAAAACGCGACTTGTCATTGTGAATTCGCCGCACAATCCTTCGGGTAGCCTACTGACGTGTGCTGATCTTGCGCGGTTAGCCGAGCTCGTTCGTCCCTACGATACCTACGTTCTGAGCGATGAAGTTTACGAGCACATTGTTTTCGACGGAGAGTCTCATTCGAGCGTACTTTCGAACCAGGAGCTGGCATCACGAAGTTTCGCTGTGTTTTCTTTCGGTAAGACCTATCACGCAACCGGTTGGAAGGTTGGCTACTGTGTTGCGCCCGCGTCCCTCTCGCAGGAGTTTCGACGCGTACATCAGTTCAACACGTTTACGACTGCGACGCCATTACAGTACGCGCTCGCCGACTACCTAAAGGACTACCCCAAACACTACCTAGGCTTGCCAACGTTTTACCAGGAGAAACGTGACTTTTTTCTCAAACTATTTAACGAATCGAAGCTCGTATTTCGCCCCAGTCGCGGGACTTACTTCCAACTGGCGGACTACACTGCAGTGTCGGATCTACCTGATGATGAGTTCGCGTGCTGGTTAACGCAGGAACGTGGCGTTTCCGTAATACCGATATCAGCTTTCTACAAAGTTCCGCCAAATACGCGTTACATTCGGTTTTGTTTCGCAAAGGAAGTAGAGACTTTACGCCAAGCCGCAGAGCGGCTAGCAACGTTGTGACATTCTGAGTCCCTAGAGGTAACGCGGTTCAACAAAGTGTCATCTTCAGCTTAATCTCAAGCTCATCCTCTTAGAGGTACAGCTTGTCAGCTCACTTACTCGCCAGAGCGCTCCATAGCGACTAGCTCGTCGATGAGCTCCATGAGTTCTTCGTAGCTACCGGCCATACTTGCGTCGGTTGTGTACTTACCGTTGACGATGACTGTTGGCACACTACTTATTCGGTAACGCCGAGCGAGCTCGTCAGCCCTATTCATCCTCGTATTGACCGCGAAAGACTCATAGGCGGCATTGAAGTCGGCGGTGTCCACGCCATGGCTAGCGAAGAACACAGCAAGCGCTGTCTGGCTGTCAAGCCCATTGCGATTGATATGAATCTCGCGAAAGAAAGCCGAGTGCACGTCTTCGTTGACACCTAATGCTTCGCTTGCGTAGAACGCCCGAGCATGCATCTGAAGCAATGCATTCCAGACAGCAGGAATGCGCACGAAGCTTACGTCTTCCGGAAGATCTTCGAGCCAGTTCTCGAGATACGGGTCGAACGTGTAGCAGTGCACGCAGCCGTACCAGAACACTTCGGCAACTTCAATCTGATCCGGGCTAGAACTGGTTCCCTGAGCTGCTGGAAGTCGCTCATAGTGGCGCCCAAGCTCGAAGCGGCCGCTCGCCGGCATGGGATCGGCTTGCGCTAGCACGATTCGTTCTACCTCGGGTTGGGCCGTATTCGTGGGTGGTAGACTAGAGCTTGTGGGTTCCGGTTCGCTACCGCAGCCCGCTAGAGCTAGCAGAAAGGTTGTTACGACGGTCGTCAGTACTACTTTTGAGAATTTTGATTTAGACACGATAAATACCTCTTTCGGGGCTGTTATTTAGCGCAGACCTCGCTGCATTGCGAATTTCGTTGTCCCGTTATGATACGGCGAAATCGCGCATTATCTGACTGTTAGAGGCATCGGAGGGTTCCATACCAGACTTGTAAATCCGTCTATCAACTAACAGGCTGCTCATACGCTACCGTTTTTTAAACGCTATGTACTTTCGTTGCGAACGGTAAGAGATTGTACACTAAACTACTTATTTTCCGTATTGTGATGCGTTAACCGTTAATATTAATTATGACCTTTTTCTCGAGTCTCGAGTTTCTCAAGAGTGCGCAAAAAGCGTCACAATTCCCTCCGGATTTAGGCCGTGAAGTTGCTTTTTCAGGGCGATCTAATTCTGGGAAATCCAGTGCGATTAACGCGATAGCAGCGCGCCGTGGTCTAGCCAGAACTAGCAAGATGCCCGGACGCACCCAACTCATAAATTTTTTCGAAATTGATGCCGGCCATCGTCTCGTAGATCTGCCCGGTTATGGTTACGCTAAAGTCGCAGAGCCTGTCCGCCAGGAATGGCGGAGTCTATTGGAGGCCTATTTCCGGCGTCGCGAGTCACTTTCCGGTCTATTCATAACGGTTGATATCCGTCGCGGCCTCAAGGAGCTTGATGAGGTAATGCTGTCCTGGTCTCGGGAGGCAGGGGTACCGGCAGCAATACTTTTAACAAAGGCAGATAAGCTAAGTCGTAGCGTAAATCTTGTAAAGCGACAGCAGATTGCCGTAAATGCTGCGGTTCCGGTCATTCTATTTTCGGCGCCGAAGCGACTGGGCCTGGAAGACGCGCGGCGACAACTTTTAACCTGGTTGGAAACTTTGGTATGACGGTACCTCGATGAATATAAAGAAAATCCGACTATGGGATTTAGAGGGGATATATAGGGATGGAGGATTCCATTCGATATCATCGCTATTTTTCAGGTTGCGGTGACTTTCAAGCGAAACTTAATACTTCTTTGGGCGTCATCAGCGAGGCAATATTAATGACGAACGCTTCCTTTACTTCAGTCTCAATCCTCGCTCCAGTAGCGGTTGCTGCTACGTTCGATTTAGGCTTGTCGTCTAGTGAGCCTCGTCCCAGTTAGCGCCGAGTCCACAGTCGACTTTGAGCGGTACGGTCAACTCAGCGGCTCCTTCCATGAGCTGTGCTACTTCCGCAGCAATGTGTTCCGCCGACGCCTCTGCGACTTCGAGAACTAGTTCGTCGTGAACCTGCATGATGACGCGGGCATCTGATCCCGAGGAAGTCAGCCAGTCGTCGACTTGTAGCATGGCACGCTTGATGATATCTGCGGCCGTACCCTGTAACGGTGCATTAATTGCACTGCGCTCAGCATACTGGCGCCGCTGGTGATTTCGTGATTCGATTTCATGTAGATAGAGTCGTCGGCCGTAGACCGTAGACACGAAACCGTCTTTCCGGGCCTGCTCGCGTGTTCTATCCATATAGGTTTTAACACCGGGATAACGTGAGAAATAGAGATCGATGTACTCTTGGGCTTGACCGCGGCTGATGCCTAGCTGGCGCCCCAAACCGAATGCCGACATTCCGTAAATGAGCCCGAAATTGATTGCCTTAGCAGAGCGGCGTTCCTCAACGGATACTGCATCGGGAAGTATCCCAAATACCTCCGCGGCGGTCGCTCGGTGAATATCGGCGTCCGCCGCGAATGCCGCGAGGAGTCCGGCATCCTCTGAAAGATGGGCCATGATACGAAGTTCGATTTGTGAATAGTCCGCAGCCAGCAGTTGGTAACCAGGCGGAGCGACGAATGCTTGCCGGATGCGCCGGCCTTCCGGTGTTCGGATCGGAATGTTTTGCAAGTTAGGATCGGAGGATGAGAGTCGTCCGGTTGCGGTTACCGCCTGATGATAGGAAGTATGAATGCGCTTTGTGAGCGGATCAATTTCAAGGGGTAGCTTATCAGTATAGGTCGATTTGAGTTTTGCTAAACTACGGTATTCGAGAATCCTTTTAGGTAATTCGTATTCTTCAGCGAGATCCTGAAGCACGCTCTCGGCTGTCGATGGCTGTCCTTTAGGAGTTTTACCGAGCACCGGCAGGCCTAGTCGATCATAGAGAACTTCCTGCAGTTGTTTCGGTGACGCTAGGTTGAACGGCCCTCCGGCGAGTTCATATGCCTGCGCTTCGGTGGAAGCCATTTTTTTTGCTAGTTCCTGACTCTGCTGCTTTAGCATGTTGGCATCAACGCGCACGCCGATATATTCAATTTTCCTCAGGACCTCAAGTAGTGGGTGCTCGATCTCCAAGTAGAGTTTTTCTAGCTCCGGAATTTTTTTGAGCTTCGGCCAAATCATCTGGTGAAGTTGTAGCGTGATATCGGCGTCTTCTGCCGCATACGGTGCAGCTATATCAATATTTACTTCATCGAACCGCAGCTGCCTAACGCCTTTCCCCGCGACGTCCTCGTATTTTGTAGTCTTAACACCGAGATATTTGTTTGCTATCGAATCCATATCGTGGCGCGTTGCAGTGGAGTCAAGTACGTATGATTCAATCATTGAGTCGAAAGCGATACCCCCTAGTTCGATACCGTGATTGCGTAACACATGGGCGTCATATTTAAGATGGTGCCCGACCTTCAGTGATGAACTCTCTAGCCAAGGCTTCATTCTCTCGAGCACTAGGTCGCGGTCGAGTTGGTCCGGCGCACCGGGATAGCTGTGGGCGACAGGAATATATGCTGCCACGCCGGTTTCTACCGATAGGCAGATGCCCACAACCTCGGCCCGCATGTAATTAAGGCTCGTCGTCTCGGTATCGACCGCTACGAGTTCGGCGGATTCGACACGCGTGAGCCATGTGTCCAACGCGTCTTCGGTAAGCACTGTTTCATACTCTGCACTGGAATTCTGGAGATTTTCTTCAGTAGGGTCGATACGTTTCAGCAGGCTTCTAAGTTCTAGACGGTCGTAGAGACTCTGTAGTCGCTTAGTATCAGGATCTCGGTAGACGAGTGTGGATGGGTCACTAGTAAGCTCAAGATTACAAACGATGGTTACCAGCTCTTCATAGAGTGGTAGCTGTCCGAGTGTGTTTCGAAGATTCTCTCCCACTTTACCGGGTATTTCATCTGCGTGTTTTTTTATTGTGTCGAGGTTCCCATGTGCGGTAAGCCATTTAACCGCGGTCTTGGGTCCTACACCCGGCACACCTGGAATGTTATCCGAGCTGTCGCCCACGAGTGCAAGGTAATCGATGATTTGATCGGGCCGGACACCAAATTTTTCCTTTACCCCCTCGGCATCCATCTTTGAATTGTTCATCGTATTCACGAGTGATACATGGTCGTTAACGAGTTGTGCCATATCTTTATCAGAAGTCGAGATAACCGTCTTCAGGCTGGCAGCTGTCGCGCGCGTCGCAAGCGTTCCGATGACGTCGTCGGCTTCCACGCCTTTGATTCGCAGTACGGGTAACCCGATTGCCTCGACTGCTTGTACTAGTGGTTCGATCTGTGGTCGGAGATCTTCCGGCATCGGTGGTCGGTTGGCCTTATATTCTGAATAAAGGTCGTCGCGGAAGGTTTTGCCTGGCGCGTCGAAAACAATAGCAACGTTCTTTGGCTCGTATTCATCGATCAGGCTATAAAGCATGTTGAGTACGCCGTAGATAGCGCCCGTTGGTTCGCCTTTGCTCGAACTGAATGCCGGTAGTGCGTGGTATGCACGGAAGAGATATGAAGAACCGTCTACGATAATGAATGGCTTATCGCTCATAAGCCGCCCGTTGTTTTTCTAACGGATTAATACACCTATTCACGGGTTGTCCGGCTCTCTTCTTCCAAACCATCCTCGGTTTCACCGCTTGGATCCGTTTCGGTGACGATGAGCGCTGTGTCTGGAGTCGGCAGTACAAGCGGTCCCTTTTGACCGCAACTGTTGAGTAAAGTGGCGAAAATCAGTAGCCATAGGATTTTCGCTACAGCCAAAAAATCTCTATTCATCATCAATGGTCTTTCTTCAGCATAGCGGCCACGCGATGATAGGCTTCTCGAAACGGGATTCCCTCTTCGACTACGAGTCGGTTTGCCCGTTCGGCAGCATAAAGGTTGTCACTGAGCGGCTTGGCTATGCGAAATCGGATACCGCTCAAGGCGTGTGCCATGATTGCGAGCGTATTGTCGGCAAGATCGATGCTGCGAAACAGTGGCGCCTTAAGTCGCTGCAGATCCCGCTGGTATCCGGAAGTAAGTTTTGCAGTGATCGCGAGCGTTTCGGTTAGCGCGGCCATCGCCACAGCTTGAGCGCTACGTACGAGCTCGAACACATCGGGGTTGCGTTTCTGTGGCATGATCGAAGATCCCGTCGTCATTTCGTCGGGAAGTACCACTAATGCGAATTCCTCTGTATAGAATAACAACAGGTCAGACGCTAAACGACCGAGGTCGCCCAAAAGTAGCGTCAGTTCGAATATTAGAGAGGCTTCGGCTTTGCCGCGGCTCAATTGCACAGCTGTTATCGGATCCTGGGTGCTTGAGAACCGCAACGCTTTGCGTGTTGCTTCACGGTCGATAGACAGGCCAGGCACGCCGTAGCCGGCCGCTGATCCTAATGGGTTGACGTTTGCTCTGCGTGCCGCAGACTCGAGCCCTATTGCGTCGTCTCGAAGTTCGGCCGCGAATCCACCAGCCCAAAGAGCCACAGAACTCGGCATCGCAGGCTGCATATGTGTATAACCAGGAATCTCTAATTCTCCTTGGCGTTTGGCAAGGTTGTCGAGTTCATTCGCTACGTCTACCGTGCCCTCAGCTAGTGTTTTTGCTACATCGCGCATATATAACCGCAGCGCTGCTAGCACTTGGTCGTTACGTGATCGTCCTAGATGAATGCGTCCGCCTGCCGGGCCAATCAACTCTATAAGGCGTTGTTCTAGAGCACTGTGTGCATCTTCCTGCTCAAGTTGAATCGACCACTGACCGTCTGCATGCTGTACGCCCAGAGTTTCTAGACCATCGCAAATCGCCTCGCAGTCCTCGGTTGTTAGTAGGCCTTGTGCCTCGAGCATGCGTGCATGCGCGGCTGAAGCACGCACGTCGTAGGTTACGAGTCGTTCGTCCAGGAGATAGTCTTCTCCAGCTGTGAAGTTGAGAATTTTCTCGTCCAGTGGTGTCCCTTTGTCCCACAAGCGTGTCATTAGTTTATCTCTCAGGTTTGTTCGGCCGGACTGAGATGCTCGATATTGTTGACAACGAGCGTACCCATTCCCTCATTTGTGAAAATCTCTAGCAACAGACTGTCGGGCAATTCGCTAGAAATAACGTGGACGCGCGGTACGCCACTCGTCAGCGCTTTTTCGATTGCAGCAGCTTTCGGTAGCATACCGTCCGCGATTCGACCCTCGGCACGAAGTTTAGCCAACCCGGCGATATCTATATATGAGATCAACGATCGCGTGTCGTCGCGGGATTCGAGTATGCCCGGTGCGGAAGTTGCGAGTATTAGTTTCTCGGCACCCAGGGCTGAGGCTACCGCAGCCGCTACGGTATCTGCGTTGATGTTTAGTAGCGTACCGTTCTCGTCGACCGCCATCGGGCTGATAATTGGGACGACGCTATTTGCAATGTGTCCAAGCAGGATCCCTGCGTCGATCGCATCGATGTTGCCTACGAAACCGTAATCTATGGTTTCGCCATTCGGTCCTGCTCCATCGGTGGGTGGACGCTTATGTGCCTTTATGACGCGTGCTTCGCTACCCGCTATGCCAACCGTCGGGACACCCAGATCAGCGAACGCGGCTTGGATCATCGGGTTTATCTGCTCATTCAAGACCTTTGCCATGACCGCTAAAGTTTCACCGTTTGTAACGCGGCGTCCGTCGATTATCTTTAGCGGGATATTCTTTTCTTTCGCGAGTTTTGTCGATTGTGGACCGCCGCCGTGAACAACGACGACGTTAATTCCGACTTCGTGGAGAATGCTTATTTGCTCGACAATCGCTTTAGTTGTCGTAGGTGATAGAAATGCTTCACCGCCGGCCTTCAATACAAATACCTTACGTTTGAACATCCGAATATACGGCGCCGCATGCTTCAGCGCCGTTACAACGATTGTTCGCTCATTGTGGCTCAGGTGTGTCACGTCGTTAATCCTTCATCATTTGGTGAAGCACGGCCATCTGCGCAAGCATTCGATTACGAGCTTCCGGTAATACGATGCTTCGCGGGCTGTCGAGCACCCGATCCGTGACCACGACACCGCGACGCACTGGCAGACAATGCATGAATCGGCAGTTCTTTTGTGCATTATCAAACCATGAGTCGTCTACGCACCAATCAATCAGTTTCTCGCGCTTTGCTTCGTCTGCGGGCCAATCACCATAGTGCTCTGTGGAAGACCAGGATTTAGCGTAGATAATGTGAGCGCCTTGTGTTGCTTCATCCCGGTCACCAGTGGTTGTGACGCTACCGCCAGACACTTGTGCGACGGCGCTAGCTTTCTCCAGTATGGCATCGGGGAGATTGAATCCGGGGGGATTCAGTACTACGACATCCATTCCGCGATGCGCGGCCATCTGCAGTGTTGACGAGGGCACAGCCAGTGGTAAGGCTCGCGGATGATACGCCCACGTGATGACGAAGCGCCCGCCTTCTGCAGGAATGTCGAAGTCGTTCATCGTCTTCCAGTCGGCTAGATTTTGACAGGGATGTTGGATAGCAGATTCCATATTGATGAGTGGTACGTCGATGAGCGACGCCATACCCTCGAATTCTTTATCAGCAAGGTCGTCGTCTAGGTTGCGTCGCTCCGCGAAAGCTCGAATCCCTATTGCATCGCCATACGAAGCGATGACTGGAATGGCTTCACGAATGTGCTCTGCGGCGGCACCGTCCATAACAATACCGGGCCGAGTTTCAAGGCCATGAATAGACATATCTGGAGAGATGACGAACGATCCGCCTCCGAGCCGGCCCATTGCTGCTTGGAACGAAGCCAGCGTTCGGAGCGATGGGCTTAAGAACAATAGCGATAGAACCTTTCCCTCAAGAGCGCGTGGCTCTGGGCGCTGCTCTAGGCGCTTAGCCAGGCCGAGAAGCTCATCGATTTCCTCAGTAGAAAAGTCGACCAGATTATTAAAGCGATTCATCAGTTAGTTCCTCTAGAGCTTGTGCTAGCTGTTTTACATGGGAGGGTTGTAATATCAATGGGGGTAGTAATCGCAGCACATGGGGGTCGCTGCTCGTCCCCACGAGAATATCGTGGTTTAGAAGTGAGTTGCGCACACTAGCCGCCAGCGCGGTGGTCCTTAGACCCAGAAGAAATCCTACCCCTTGGATGCCTGTAACGGGGCCGCAGACGCAGGTTTTGCGAATGAGTGCGGACACCTCTGTGACGTTTGCAAGTAGGTCTTCTGCTTTTATCGCGTCGAGTACGGCGATAATTGCAGCGCAAGCTAGCGGTCCGCCTCCGAACGTTGTACCGAGTGCTCCTGGACCGAGGTCCCTCGCCATATCGTTACGCATGAGCACTGCGCCGCAAGGAAAGCCGCTACCTAAAGATTTGGCTGTTGTGATGAGGTCCGGACTGACGCCGAAGTAATCGGCTCCGAAAGGTGTCCCTAGCCGACCGACTCCGGTTTGTACTTCATCAAGGATTAATAGTGCGCTATTGGCGTCACAAACTGCCCGCGCGGATGTTATGAATGATTGTTCGAAATCGAATGCTCCGGCAATGCCCTGAACAGGCTCTATGATGACGGCCGCAGTTTCTTGGTCGACCGCCTTTGATAACGCTACCGAGTCGTTTCGAGGCACGAAGGTGACGTCCATCGGTATGTTCGGGAAGCCATACCATCGATCACGTGATCCCCAGGTCACAGCGCCAGCCGCCGCTGTACGGCCATGGAAACCTTTTTCCATAGCAACAACCTTGTTACGGCCGGTGGTCTGTAAAGCTAGACGTAACGCGTTCTCATTCGCTTCGGCGCCGCTGTTGACGAAGAATACGCGGTTGAGTCCATCGGGTGCGAATTCCGCTAGTTTGTCGGCAGCCTCGTCTCTTACTGATATGTTGACGGCGTTACTCTGGAAAAACAATTGCTGGGCCTGCTTATGCAGCGCCTCGGTCAACCGTGGGTGCCCATAACCCAAGCTAGCTACAGCGTGTCCACCGTAAAGATCGAGGACACGACGTTGATTTACATCCTTGAGATATACGCCTTGGCCGCTATCCGGTTTGTAGGGCAGCATCGGATACACCTCGTCCAAGTGGGCGGACTGCTTAGTCATTAGATCCACCCCGCGGGAGCAACTATGAGACCTTCTGTTTCGGGCCACTTGAGCAGGCGATTGACCCACTGAATCGCTCCGCCGGCAGCACCTTTGACCAGATTATCGAGCACACAACAGACGACGATGCTATCGGTATCAACGTTTACGCTTAAGATTGCATTGTTTGTTCCGACAATATCTTTGAGGCGCGGCGGTGCGTTAGCTACCGATACGAATGCCGAGTCGGCATAGAATTTTGTTAACGTGTCGTGTGCTTGGTCTTCGGTTACATCGGTGGCACGGGGTGCGAATATTGTTGCGTAGATGCCACGTGCGAACGGTCCGGATTGAGGCATGAAGTGCAGTTGTGCTTCCTTACCCGTCGCGTTGTGTACAAGTGTTTTTACTTCAGGCTGATGCCGGTGGCTAAGAGGTTTGTAGGCGAAGACATTACTCTGGCGTAGTGGATGATGGGTTGTTTCTCGAGGAGTTCGTCCCGCGCCGGTACTGCCGGTCACAGCGCTAACGAAAAACCGCGGCTCGGAGAGATTGTTGGCGACTAATGGCACGATGCCGAGCAACATTGCCGTTGCGAAACAGCCGGGTTGGGCTGCGTGTGGTGTGTCGATATTTTTAAGATGTTCAGGGACAGCACAACTAAAGCTAGATAATCGTTGTGGAGCTTGGTGCGGTTGTTCGTAGATTGTTTCGAAACTTGACGCATCCGCATAACGAAAATCAGCTGAGGCGTCGACGACCGTTGCCCGCACGTCCGAAGCTTCGGCGGCAACCAGCAGGCTGTCCACTAGGTTAGCTGACGCGCCGTGCGGTGCAGCTGAGATTATCACCCATTGCTTTGATGCTCCGAGTTGATCGGTTATGTCATCAGCGGAAACGAAGACATCGTCCGGATAAACTGTGGCGAGATGCCCAAAACTCGCCGCAATTGGTTCGCCAGCCTTACTAGTTGAGACTGCGGCACCAAGGTTTAATCGCGGGTGTGTTGCAATTAGGCGGAGTAGTTCGCCGGCGACATAGCCGGACCCACCTAGTACGATTACGGGTATCGAATCTTTCATGTTGGTGCCCCCGTTTCTGCACCGGCAGTTTTTAGCCCTTCCAAAATGAGATCGCCCAGATCTGCACCGTGTGTGATCGCATTCAGTGCGGGGACCTTCGAACGCCGCTCGATAATTTCGAGCCCCACGTCATTATCGGTCGCCGGCCCGGTCACCACAGTTGGTTCTATCTCGAAGTTGTCGCGGAGTAATTTCACTCCCCCCCAAGCGCCGACCGGATCGTTGGCGCAAAGCACAACCGCAGTCAAAGCTTTGCGTATGTCCTCGTCATGAAGAATTGCTTCGACGCCATATGCGCCAAGCAGTCCGTCACCGAGTTCAAAGACGATGACATCAGGCCGCTCTGCTGTAAGGCTATGTAGTAGTTTGCGGGTGAGGTCTGGAGCGTTATCTGATGTTGTCGCAACGATACCGTGATCGGAGAAGATGCGGGTATGTCGTGCGCCGGCATCTTCCATTGCCAAAATGTCTCGTCGCAGTGCGACGCCCGTACTCTTAAACGCATCGACTGTGAGTCCGGTATGGCGAAAGCGACTGATGATAGTGCTCGCCGCAACGGTTTTACCGGAATCCATACAGGTTCCTGCGATGGCGACGACTGGGACCTCGCCGATTTCTAAAGGCGATTTATCTATTTTTTCCTGCATACCAATACGTGCGGGAATACCGATACGTTCCCCAAGATAAGGGAAATTTAGTACTACACCGAGTACACGACAGTCGAAAGGCTGACCGTGATTAGGGTTAATCGAGTCACAGACACCCATTACGCCACCGAGATTCAAAATCTGAATGACGTCGCCTTCGTCGAGCTTTTTGGGTATATGCCCGGAGTAACCGAATAGTGCCTTACGATGCCCCAGTGCACCGACGACAATGTCGCCGCGTTTCACCTGTGCCATTCGGCCGCTAGTTAATTCGAGCGTGTTATACCGTGACTTGTTGTTCAGAACTTCCGCTGCTAAGAGCACGCCTTCCTCACAAGGTATGTCAGGGCTGATTCGGATTTCCCGTCCGATATCGTTGCCAAGCGCAACAGATGAAATTTTGTCTACGATGAGTGAGCGCATCTCATTCACCTTTAGCGCGTGTATACAGCATGCCAGGCAGTGAGAGAATTCGTGAGAAGCCGACCGCATCGCTAGGCAACCACTCTCCTGTCACTTCGCCATATTTGCCCTCACTCGCAGCCATTAGCGAATGTGGTGATTCGACGCCGAGGGCAAACACGCTACCAGCACGCAGGAGGCAACGCACGGAGCCCGTGACCCTTTCCTGAGATGACATAAGTAGCGCCTCTATGTCTCGGCATGCAGGATCCAGCTGCTTTCCTTCATGGACTAGATCACCGTAGGTTAGACTGAGTTGTTCTTTCACACGTTGCTGTAGAGCGCTCAGTGTGAGTTTCTCGAGTTCACGGTGGCAAGTTAGAAGGATGTCTGCTGCCGGTGCTTCAAAGGCTACACGACCCTTCGTACCTAGAATCGTGTCACCGAGATGGATGCCACGACCGATACCAAACTTGCTACCATGTTGTTCGAGTTGCTCAATCAATGCGACAGGAGTCAGTAGGTCGCCGTTAAGTGCAATGGGTACACCTTTAGAGAATTCGATAGTTAATTCCTCATCGGACGCCGGTGATTCGAATGCTCCTGTGCTCAATACCCAGGCGGATTCGGGTATGGACGCGAGCGAGTCGAGTGTTTCCGTCCCACCGATTGTGACGCCCCAGAGCCCACGGTTGATCGAATAGGCCGAGCCTTGCGCGGGTTCGGGTAGGCCCCTGTCTGCAAGGTAAGAGAGCTGATCCTCCCTCGCCCAAGAGTGATCTCGCACAGGCGCTAACACTTCGAGCTCTGGCGCTAGCGTTTTCAGGATGATCTCGAACCGTACTTGGTCGTTACCTGCTGCGGTACAGCCATGGGCGATGGTATTTGCTCCGGTCCTGGTGGCGAGGTCGGCAAGATAACGGGCTTGGATTCCGCGTTCTGCGCCGACACACAATGGATAAAGCTGTCCGCGGCGAATGTTCCCCATGATCAGGAATTTCAGCACCTGATCAAAAAATTCATCACGTGCCTCGACAAGTATGTGGTCGGTCGCCCCTAGTAGCTTAGCTCGCTCCGCGAGTGATTTGGTTGCCTTTATATCGAGCCCTCCTGTATTAACAGTAGCTGTTATCACCGGACGGCCATAGGTCTCCTCTAGCCATGGTACGCAGAAGGACGTATCGAGGCCGCCAGAGAAGGCTAGAATGATGGGATTGGTATTGCTGCTCATGAGGTGGTTTTCCCCCAGTTTTGTCGTAATCGCGAAGTTAGTCGTCGCAGGTGAGCTGGACCAGTCGTCGCGATAAATATTGTGTCATCACCAGAGAGTGTGCCGACGATCTCGGGCAGTTTGCTACGGTCTAGCGTCAAAGCAACGCGCTGTGCGGCGCCGATAGCCGTCGTTATCACGAGCATGTTCGGGCCCGCCGGGTTAACGTTGCGAACGAAATCCACCACGTTTTTAAGCTGCCGCTCGTTGTCGCCGTTTAGGTGTTCGGGCAAGCTGTAGCCGGAGTTAAGCTTCGCGGCGCCCATGTCTTTGAGATCGCGACTGACGCTAGACTGTGTCGCATGATAGCCATCGGAACGGAGTAATTTCACGAGCTCCGTTTGCCGTACGATGGTATTACTCTTCAATAACTGCGCGATAGCGCGCCGACGAGCTTGTTGTGGGGTGGCGGCATTGGGCATGATCAGAAAGCCTTTATGCATAAAGTTGCGCATATAATAATTAATATGCGAATATATTGCAAGGATTTGATGAACACATGGAAAATCAGTTGGTAGATTCTCTCGAAACAGTAGAAATTACGAGTGGCGATTCACCAGTAGCAAGCGTGATTTGGCTACATGGTCTCGGTGCGGATGGGAATGATTTTGCTTCTATAGTGCCGCAACTCGATCTGCCGGTTCAGATACGGTTTATTTTTCCACACGCCCCCGTACGTCCGATTACTGTGAACATGGGTGTCCGTATGCGCGCGTGGTACGACATCCTTTCTATCGAACGGACCGATTCGGAAGATGGTGACGGTATTTGCACTAGCGCCTTGGCGGTAGGCGCCCTAATAGAAAAAGAGATCGATCGAGGTATTACTAGTGAGAAAATTATACTCGCTGGGTTTTCACAGGGCGGGGCCATCGCGTTGCATACAGCGCTTCGTTACCCGCACCGTTTGGCGGGAGTTCTCGCTCTATCTACCTATCTACCACTCAGGCGGACGCTCGCTGCCGAAAGAAGTGCTATGAATGTGTCTATCCCAATATTCATGGCACATGGGATTTATGATCCGGTTATACCAAAGTCGAGGGCTTTGAAAGCGAAAGAAATTCTTCTAAAGCATGGTTATGACGTTGCGTGGCACAGTTATCCAATGGATCATTCCGTCTGCGTTGATGAGATTGCCGACATCAGTAGCTGGTTAACGGCTAGCCTATCCTGAAGCATTCCATGCTCTCGCCGCTAGAAATACCGTTTGCAGCAAAGCGGCGCTCGATGAATTGCAGTTCTCCGTCTCGTGACAGTAGTATAACGGTTGAGCAGCGAGTCCCATACCGAACGTCTTTTACAAAGACCATCGACCGAAGCTTCGCTGCGCGGTCAGCGCCCTCTGGCAAATAGCCATGGAGTGATTGGTTCCTAAGCATTTTGAACAAACATTCTGCTAGCTCGTCGTTCTCGGCGCAGTCGAGAAGCCGACTTTCAGCATAGTGGACTTTCGGCCACGCTGCCCCGAGGCGAGCGTTACTAAGCGCATATACACTATTTGTTGATAATTTTTTCTTTGACGCACGGTTACTGGCGTAGTGCAGCTCTTGTCCGTCGAATAAGACGAGATTGAAGGGCCCATAGTCAGCCAAATTGGATTGGAGTGCCGCCACATAGTCTGCCGCACTTATCGAATCTCTGAGAAAATTTTCCACAAGTTTGCCGCGCGACCGTGAATACTCAGCAGCGATCTGGTCCCGAAAGTTGGTTACCGCGGCTATACGCCCTCTTCTATCCACGGCGAGCCAGCTACCGCCGGCAACGAGATCACGACCACCAAAGACATCGCAATGGTCTTCCCACCATCCTGCCGGCGCTGACGCGCGCGAATGAAACTCGTCTCGATTGGCGGCGAACACGAATGGGTAGCGGCCCGATTCCCGCAGAGAGAATGCAGCAAGACACATCAGCTTTAGACCATAGTCTCGGCGTAGTAATATACCGGTAGGCGATAATTTAGGCTGAGATAGGCCGGACAGTCGTTAAGTGGAAGCGCTAGCATATTATGGACATAGCTGATTGAGTACCCTTTGCAAAGCATAATTTCCAGTTCTTAACCTCACAGAATCCCCAGTAAAAGACCCTGTTCCCACTAGTGAGATAGAGCCCGGGCTGGGCGTTACGAGCAGACACGTCTCGTTACATTTGTAGAATGAATACCTAAGATATACATTGCTTGGCAATAAAAGACTAGATGAATTATAGGTACCGATCTATTGTAGTCGCCTTATCGTCTCGACACAGTGGTACTTGAAACAGTTTATATAGAGCTTGCGGATTTGGTTGCCGCTCAATCTAAGGATCTGATCGCTGGACGCACTAAACATTAAGGATCTCCGTAAGGTCTACTCCAATGGCCTGGAGGCGCTCAAGGGTATTGATTTAACCGTAGCAGAAGGAGATTTTTTCGCTCTGCTTGGACCGAACGGCGCTGGGAAAACGACCGCTATCGGGATAATCACGTCGCTTATCAACAAGAGCAGCGGCCAGATAAACGTATTCGGCCTCGATTTTGATAGTCATCAAGATGCCGCTAAGGCTTGTATTGGCGTTGTCCCACAGGAGATCAACGTCAACGTTTTTGAGTCCTGCGAGACAATTCTTCTCAACCAAGCTGGCTATTATGGCGTACCTCGCCGGTTAGCGGAGACTCGTGCGGAAAAATATCTAAAAGCGCTGCGTCTCTGGGATAGGCGTAATGATATCGCTCGGACACTCTCAGGCGGTATGAAGCGCCGTCTCATGATCGCTAGGGCGCTGGTTCACGAACCCCGCCTGCTTATGCTCGACGAACCGACGGCTGGTGTTGATATAGAAATTCGCCGCTCCATGTGGGATTTGATGCGTGAGATAAATGAAGTTGGTATGACGATTATTCTGACAACACACTATCTTGAGGAAGCTGAAAGCCTTTGCCGCAATATTGCTATTATTGATGAGGGTCGAATCATCGAGAATGATTCAATGACCAACGTTGTGAGCAAATTGCAACGAGAGGTTTTCGTTCTTACATTGACCCAGCCGTTAAGCGAGACACCAAGACTCGATGGTTATGAAGTACGATTACGAAATGGTCTAGAGATTGAAGTCGAAGTGACCAATAAGCAAGATTTAAACTCGCTCTTCGCAACATTGTCGAAAAATAACTTACATGTCGCGAGTATGCGCACCAGAAGTAATAGACTCGAGGAACTCTTCATCGGCCTTGTAACGGACAAGACAAAGGAGAAATCGCCATAGTGGTTGAAAAAAAAGCTTTTTTATCTAGTACTGTTACGTTGATTGACCGACCGGAGCAGAATCTGTTCCGCGTGAATGTTGTTGGGTTCTACACCATCGTTCGCCGCGAGATTAGGCGTGTAGCAAGAATTTGGATACAGACTATCGTGCCGCCAGCGATTACGATGACGCTTTACTTCGTTATCTTCGGTAGTTTGATCGGCGAGAGAATCGGAAATATGGACGGTGTTCCGTATATGAGCTTCATCGCCCCGGGACTGATTATGATGGCCGTAATTACTAACTCCTTCGGTAACGTCGTTTCATCCTTTTTTTCCGGGAAGCTCCATCGTCACCTTGAGGAGATGCTAGTTTCTCCGTTGATTTTTCCGACGATAGTAACGGGTTTTGTCATTGGTGGAGTAGTGCGCGGCCTCTGTGTGGCGGCGTTAGTTACGTTCGTTTCATTAATATTCACGGAGCTTAACGTCGTTCATCCTTTGATCGCGCTTTCCGTTGTCGTGCTGACTTCCATGGTTTTCTCTCTGGCGGGGTTACTGAACGCAATCTTCGCAAAGAATTTCGATGACATTTCCATTATCCCGACGTTTGTGCTGACGCCACTCACCTACCTCGGCGGTGTATTCTTCTCGATTACGTTGTTGTCCGACACTTGGCAAGCTGTCGCGCGGCTTAATCCCATCCTCTACATGGTCAACGCATTTCGTTACGGAATGCTTGGCTCGTCTGATATTCCGATTGCGACAGCTTACGCTATCATTTGTATCTCGTTGGTCATTTTGTACACGACTGTTCTAGTGCTGCTTAATCGGGGTACCGGAATTAGAACCTAATGTGTCCGGTCGATTTGCAATGCTTACACCGCTGGTGGGGATCAAACACTAGTTCGGGGTTGCTTTAAGTAAGCTTCAGTAGTTGCAGATTAGGCAGTGAGCCTATCGGTTATTTTTTTAGTCGGCGGAGAGAAGAAAACTCTGGCCGCGATAATTAAGTATTACGCCTTCCTCAGTTATGGTTTCGATTCTCGGGCCATCGCGTAATATTTCTCCCTCGCGATAACTTGCCGAATTAATGCGGACGAACCGATCTGTCGGAGTGCCGCTATACACGTGTAATTCTAGTGCGAGGGGCGGGACTATTAGACCATCCGCGATAGCTTCCATTATTGTTGGTGGTCCGACAAGCATAGTCGGAGCCTCTACTTCTGGTTCAGCCTGCACAGGAGTAGTCTCAGTCGGTTGCTGAGTACGTGTCGCGGTCGCGGTGTTTGCCGTTGGTTCACGAGCGAGATTTCTAACTGCGCCGGACTGCAGCATAGGTGAGACGGTGGGAGTTGGCTGTATTTGTTCGCGAGAACTAGTCGCCGCAACGTCGGGATCGCTAGCTCTATCATGCCACCAGTCCCAGACGAGAAAAAAAACGCTTGTGGAAAGTATTGCAATGACCGCTACTACCCAGGCTGGAGTTTTCCGGTTATGAATGACCGCCGGCACGTCACTAATACTTGGAGCGGTGCTTTGCTGACGTTCTTTTTCCGATTTTCTCAGTGCGTCTAGGATAAAAGACATTTACTGTCTCCTAAAGAGCAGGGGAGTACCGCTAATTGAAAGATCCGAGTTTATTAGGATCTGTGTTTTGGTGCCGACGATCCCAT
Organism: Candidatus Rariloculaceae bacterium; assembly: GCA_045561055.1. GTDB lineage: Bacteria > Pseudomonadota > Gammaproteobacteria > Steroidobacterales > Rariloculaceae > SMWC01. The sequence continues at coordinate 219,821 of JBJKYL010000010.1, forward strand.
CAACTATCAGGCGGCGTTCGCGTTGATAATCACGTACGTGGTTGGCGAGTGCGTCGTCGTAGAATTCTGACTCCGAATCGATCAATGGTATGTTGCCGATTAAGGCGAGACTCTCTCGCAGCCAGCGCACGCTATCGTCCTGCATTCCAGGTACTAAAGTTTGTTCCGCCCATGCGCCCGGCCGCCAGAGAAGGAGATGATCGCCGAACCAGAATTGGGAAAGATCTTTCAGGCTGACCGAAAACGTTCGCGTTCCGATCGTGAGTTGTCCAACATCATCATCGAGTGCCGTCAGCACCACTTGGTGTTGACGGCCGTGTTCATCTATGAGGCCAAGAATCGCCGGTCGGTTTAGATGTCTTAGGTTATTAATAGAACCCTTCTGGAACCAGCAGCGCAACTGTTGTCGCTCCGCCTGCTGGCAAGCCGTTTCGGTTCCACGAAGATATTGTGCTCCCCAAAGAGAGAACAAAGTTTCGAAGGCAGCATCCGTTCCTCTAGGAAGAGATCGGTCCGCTAACGCAGTTGCGAGTATCCCGTTAGAACTCCCGTTCGGTGTTACGCGGTCGAGTATGAAATTTGGTACTTGACCAAGTTGCACGGATAGCCAGTTGCCATTAGGGTTCAAAGCGAGCCAAGTTCCGATGACTAGGAGAGTGAATCCTACGAGTGCGCTTGCTGCAGCGAGACGGCGCTCGACGCGAGGTACAAGACGCTTGCCATAAACTTCGGTTGCGGCCTTCTTTACGAGCGATTTATCGACGTCCCTCATATCTTTCGTATACGCCGCTAACAAAGCCCTATCAGCAATCACGTTAATAATTCTTGGCACACCGTCCGACCAACGGAAGACTTCTCTGATAGCTGATTTAGAGAAGGTTGCGCTGGCGGCGCCTGCTACCTTCATACGATGCTCGAGATATATTGCAGTTTCGCCCTGATTTAGCGGCTCGAGGTGATAGCGTCCAGTCACGCGTTGAGCGAGCTGTCGCATATCCTCGCGGCTGAGGATTTCGCGTAGCTCCGGTTGGCCGATTAGAATGATTTGTAGCAGTTTTTGCTTAGGCGTCTCAAGATTTGTAAGTAAACGTACTTGTTCAAGAACGTCGGTGGCGAGATTCTGGGCCTCGTCGACAATCAAGACCGTGCGCCTACCTCTAGCGTGCGCGTCAAGAAGGTGGGCACTCAAGTTATCGACGAGCGATTTAATTGAGTCGTCGTTAGGTAGCTCAACTCCGAGTTCCTCAGAGATTGCAGCTAGAAACTCGCGGGTTGTGAGTTCCGGATTAAGGATCAGTGCGACGTCAGCTTCGTCGGGGAGTTGCTCAAGCAGACTTCGAACTAGCGTCGTTTTACCAGTACCCACTTCGCCGGTTAATTGTATAAAACCGCCGCTTTGAGAGATACCGTAAAGAAGATGAGCTAGAGCATCCGCGTGACGCCGACTCAGATAGAGATAGCGTGGATCCGGAGTAATCGAAAAAGGTTTTTCTGTTAACCCGAAGAATTGGGCATACACGCCTAACTCCTAGCAACCGCTACCCGATAACCTGTACTGCTACCACGCTATAACAGAACACAAAGTTTTTTCATTCAATAACCTGGATTGTTACTGGCTCCGATACCAACGGTGGGTCGTGGGGGATATGCAGCATATCGCCTAATACAAGCCGCAAGACATGCTCACCGGGTTCTAGTTCTATTGTCGCCTCGGTCTGCCCAAGCCCGAAGTGAATATTCTGAGCATCTGCCGGAATGGGGAATCCCATATTCGAGAGTTCGGTATCTACAAGCAGGTGATGGTGGCCGGTATCCGGAAAATCGATTAAGGCTGGCGCAACTCCAATACCTTTAAGGCCGAAAATTACGGTTACCGGACTTTGAACCTCATCGCCCTCGGTGGGCGAGATAATGTAGACCATAGCTCCGGGCGGAGAAGGGGTTCGAGCAATGCCTGGTGGTGCGGTAGTAGCCGGTGGCGCTGTCGCAGGTGTTTCCGAAGCGGGGTCACCGCCGTTTTGGCCACAGCCAAAAAGAGATAGACAAAAGGCTAAAATAATTAACACACGAGTAGGCATGGGTCCCTCCGCTACAGGTAAGGCTGATCTGAACTGTTAATGTAGCACAGCCATCGCCTCAGGGGCTGTAACGGGATAATATCTATTGAGTTAGCCAGGCGATTAAGGGCTTTTCTTCATGTTGCGGTGGGGAGTTTGTTTAGTTTTTTGCGGGCCGTTTCGTAGAGGCTCTTTTATCTTCCGTTGCTGTATGCTGAAGCAGTTCTTCTGGAGTGAAGTCATCTACGGCGATTAGCGCCATGACTTGTTCGCTAAATACAGTTATCTGCTTTGCTTCGGTAGCGGTGATAATATTTTTCTTTTGCGCTTCTTCGGTCTGCCCGTGCGTATCGTCAGCAGTGATTTCACCTCGCCGTTTGGCGTCAAACACCTTACGCTCTAGCGGCTTCACCTCTTCGGCTAGTTCCAATGCTTCCTGCAGCCTGCCGAGCGCGTTACTTTTGTATATATCTGCGCAAAGTCGTTCGCGTGATGGCGTGGGATTAATAATGAGGTCAACGACCTCTTGCCCGAGTTCATCGGACGGTGATGAAAAGGTCCTACCGCGCGGGAAAATGAGGAGTCTAAGGGTCGCCGCAATCCAGCGATTAGGAAAGTTTCTTAGAAAGCTATGGAATTGTTCCTGGGTCCTGTAGAGCAGCATACGACAGGACCACTCGACAAGCGGGCGGTCCGCTTCCGGTGCTCCCTGATCTTCATAATGCTTCAAGATCATAGATACGAGATATAAATAGCTCAAAACGTCGCCTAACCGAGCGGAAAGTAATTCTTTGCGTTTGAGCTCTCCACCGAGGACTAGCATCGCGATGTCGGTAGTGAGCGCGAATGACGCGCTGTATCGATTCACGCGCTGGTAGTAGCGAGCGATCCAGCCACGCGCCGACACCTTGGAAAATCGAGACAATGTCAGGCCCATCACGAGTGAACGCACGGCGTTCGATATTGTGTAACCAATGTGTTTGAACAGCAGTTGGTCGAAGTCTATGAGGCCGCGTTCGGGATCTACGTTGCGAGCAGCCTCTAGCTCGGCCAATACGAATGGGTGGCAGCGAATTGCGCCCTGACCGAAGATAATTAGGCTACGTGTCAGAATATTAGCGCCCTCGACGGTAATGCCAACCGGAAGTGATTCGTAGCGGCGAGCGAGATAGTTGCTCGGTCCTAGCATGATGCCTCTACCGCCGTGCACGTCCATGGCGTCGTTAGTGACGTGCCGCCCGAATTCCGTATTGTGATATTTGAGGATCGCGGTCGGCACTGCCGGCTTCTCGCCGACATTCAATGCGGAACAGGTTACGCGAGACGCCGCTGCCATGGTGTATGTGTAGCCGGCCATTCTTGCTAGGGCTTCGCCGACACCCTCGAATTTGCCAATCGGATGATTGAATTGATGGCGAAGTTGCGCGTAAGCGCCAGTCGCGAAGACAGAGGCTTTCGCTCCGCCTAACGCGGTTGCCGGAAGCACAACACCGCGTCCAACCGACAGAAGCTCGACTAGCATGCGCCAGCCCTGGCCTGCCATTTTGGGTCCCCCGATGATTGAATCGAGCGGGACGAACACATCCTTACCCTGCGTTGGCCCGTTCTGGAACGGGTTACCTATCGGCAGATGACGACGGCCGATCGTAATGCCCGGCAGATCGGTAGGGATCAATGCTGCCGTGATGCCGTACTTATCGCGATCTCCGAGCAGATGGTCAGGATCATAGAGTTTGAACGCCAATCCCAGTACGGTTGCAATGGGCGCTAGCGTGATGTAGCGCTTGTCCCAGTTCAGGCGAACGCCTGTGATTTGCTTGCCGTTGTAGGTGCCCTTGCAAACAATTCCGGAGTCGACGATGGCTGTGGCATCCGAACCGGCGTGGGGTGAGGTTAAGGCAAAGCAGGGGATTTCCTCGGCTAGTGCCAACCTTGGGAGCCAGTGCTGCTTCTGTTCCTCGGTTCCGTAGTGGAGCAGAAGTTCGGCCGGACCCAAAGAATTTGGCACGGCGACGGTGGATGATGCTTCGCCATCGTGAGACGAGATTTTCGCTATGACGACGGAGATGGCTAACGGCGAGAATCCCAGGCCGCCATATTTTTTCGGAATAATCATCGCGAAGAAGCGCTTTTTCTTTATAAACGCCCAGACTTCTTCCGATAGATCGAGTCGCCTATGGGGTATATCCCAGGTGTCAAGTAGCCGGCACAATTCCTCTGTCGGTCCGTCAAGAAACGCCTTTTCCTCGTCGGTAAGTTTCGGTGTCGGAAGGTCAGTTAACTTGCTCCAGTCGGGCATGCCAGAGAACAATTCGCCCTCCCACCATACATTGCCGGCTTCGAGTGCATCGCGTTCCGTTTGCGACAACGACGGCGACATCGTACGGTAGATGTTAAGTAGCGGAAGTGTTAGATGTTTGCGGCGGAGCGTCTCAATATTGAGCGCCGCCATACCAGCGAATAGCAGCCACAAAATAATCATACAAAAGATGCTGCTACCGACTGTTGTATAAGCAATCGCTAGTATGCCGACGACGGCGGTAGAAATTTTTAGATCTATGCGACTATAAGCCAGTGCCAGGCAGGTGCCGAGTGAAACAATTAGCCCGAAAAGAGTCGCCATGTCTTCCTTTATTTAACTTTTATACAGGAACCTAGAGTAACTCCGTTACGTTCGCTCGTTCCTCACGGAGCTCATGGTCCGTAACCTCTATTTTACTGCGGCTGAATTCATTAACGTCCAGGCCTTGAACGATTTCGTAATTTCCATTGCTACAGGTCACGGGGTAGGAATACACGACTCCTTCCTCAATGTCGTAGCTGCCGTCGGAAGCTACTCCCATACTGACCCAGTCATCCCCGGGCGTGCCGAGCGTCCAGTCCCGCACATGGTCGATTGCAGCGGATGCTGCTGATGCTGCAGACGACGCTCCACGTGCCTTAATAATTGCCGTGCCACGGTTCTGGACGGTGGGAATAAAATCCTCGCGATACCAGTCGTCGGGGACTTGCATAGTCGCCGATTCGCCGCGGACAGTAGCATGAGAAATATCCGGGTATTGCGTTGCCGAGTGATTTCCCCAAATGATCATGCGTTTAACCTCTGACACATGCGCGTGAGTCTTAGTGGCCAGCTGTGCCTTGGCGCGATTGTGGTCCAATCGCGTCATAGCCGTGAAGTTTCGCGGGTCAAGATCGGGGGCGTTTTCTCGTGCAATGAGAGCATTTGTGTTTGCCGGGTTACCAACCACGAGGATTTTGGCATCCCTCGCCGCAACTTTGTTAAGAGCCTTCCCCTGCGCCGAGAATATCCGCGCGTTGCCTAGCAGTAGATCTTTGCGCTCCATATCTGCTGTTCGGGGTTTCGCGCCGACTAGCAGAGCATACTGAATATCTCGAAAACCCACCTCTGCCTGATCGGTCACGATTACGTCGTCGAGGGTATTAAATGCGCAGTCATCTAACTCCATCGCAACACCGTTCAAAGCATTCATTGCGGGTGTAATTTCCAGTAGTTGCAGAATTACTTGCTGTTGTGGACCGAACAGCTGTCCGGAGGCAATTCTAAAAGCTAGTTGATAGCCGATTTGGCCAGCTGCACCGGTAATTGCAACACGGACTGGCACGGTTGTTTCTGTTGTCATATGAATCTAACACCCATGTATGAAGGATTATCTGTTGAGAGAGGGCGCAGATTCTAGCACGCTATCGAGTTGTCTCCAGGCTAGAGACTAAGCACTATCCGGAGGTCTGCAGGCAACTCGTAGACCGGCTAAATTTCTACGAAAGCATTCGTTCCTTCGCTCGCAGCGCCTTCGTTACCATTTGCTAGGATCGTCGCGATGTACTCGAGCCAGGCTGCGGCCTCTTCCCAGTCTATTTGAGGACCTAAAAGACTAGCAGGACTAGTTACCCGTATCCGTCGAAGTCGGCTCGGGGTCTGGGTTCGCTGCCCTATATGTTTGGACTTGCTCGTTAAACGATGCGGCAACCGCTTCCATTTCGGCGACCGCCGCATTGTGTCGAGAAAACAGGATCGCTTTGTATTCCGTGGGGGCGTCGTCACCAGCGGCATCTAGTTCTTCAGAAACGCACTCGAGATAAGACTCCATCCCGGCTATATAGATTCTGACACCAGATTGCGCAGTAATTAATTCCGACATCGTTGAGGTTTGGCCATCTGGAATAGCAACTAACGGAGGATAGTCACATGCGAGGCTAGCCGCGGCCCCGCTGCCGGCTAACAATATAACCAATAACCTTATTGTAATCATGATGTTATCCAGACTGCTGTTGGGTTGTTATGCGCGCAACTATACCCTAGCGGCTGTAGCGATTCCACGGTGAGACTCTGTCGAATGATATTTATCGGTCACAATGTTCAGCATATGCCTTCGGCTTATAATGGGCTCTCGCTTGGTGGCGGATTCTAGATAAACGACTATCCGCTGTCACCGCTTAATAGGACAAATGTGAAGGAACATTCTTTGCTTGATTCGCTGTTAGATTGGTTACAAGAAGGGGAAAATACTGGTCTCATCCGGAGGGGGTTGCGCGGTATCGAAAAGGAATGCCTTCGCGTTGATAATGCCGGTTATCTTTCTCAAAAGACCCATCCAATTAAACTAGGATCGAAGCTCACTCATCCTTATCTGACGACCGACTACTCTGAGGCACAGCTCGAGTTCGTTACGCCACCCTATTCGTCCAACTGGGAGACGTTCCAATTTCTCTGTGATAGCCATGGCTTCGTAACACGAAGCCTCGATAATGAGTTGCTTTGGGCTCAAAGTATGCCCTGTATCGTTGCTGCAGATGGGGAGCTTCCGATTGCATTTTATGGATCGTCGAATCTAGGCCAGATGAAAACGATTTACCGCCGTGGTTTGGGTTATCGTTATGGGCAGGCAATGCAGGCTATCTCAGGCGTACACTACAATTATTCTCTACCTAGTGCCTTGTGGAAACCTCTCCGGGAACACCAGAAAAACTCCGAGACTCTCGCAAGCTTTGCTACTTCTCAATACATGGGTATGGTCCGCAATTATCGACGTATCGCGTGGCTCTTTATCTATTTGTTCGGGGCCTCACCCGCGCTCTCTAAATCATTTCAAGCTTCTGGCCATGAACTTCTCGAGGAGCTAGATACCGCGACTTGGTATGGACCATACAGCACGTCACTGCGTATGAGCGACATCGGTTACCGCAACAAAACGCAGGCTGCTCTGCAGATGTCCGCTAATTCATTCGATGAGTATACGTCGGACCTCGGAGTGGCGGTCACCACGGCCAACCCTGCTTACGAAGAAGTCGGTATCCGAGCTCACGGTGAATACCAGCAGCTCAATACCAACATTCTGCAGATCGAGAACGAGTATTACAGTTCAATCCGCCCGAAGCCGGCTCCTGGGGTAGGTGGTTCGCCGATTGTTCGTCTACGTGAAACTGGTATCGAATATGTTGAAGTACGGACCCTTGACATAAATATGCTCGATCCTGTGGGGATTAATCAAACTCAGCTCCGCTTTGCTGAAGCTGCGATGATCTACTGTTTGTTATCCAGCAGTCCGCCTATCGATAGAGCTGAACAGGCTCGGATTGATGCTACTGAACTCATTGTTGCTCGAGAGGGTCGTAAGCCTAATCTGAAGCTTCCAGGTGCAGACGGCAATGTGTTGATGTCTAAGCGGGGTGTCGAAATCGTCGACGATATTGCGAAAGTTGCCGCGTTGCTTGATGTGAATGATGAGGGTTACATCGCCGCCGCCGATGCCCAACGCGATGCACTGACCGATCCGACTCTCACTCCATCAGCTCAGATATTATTTGAGATGCGTGATAGGGGACAGAGCTTCTTAGAATTTACGCTAGATGTTTCCCGTGCGCATGCCGACTATTTCCGCGGAGTTGGTCTACCGGCGAAAAAAGAAGCGCTATTTGCGCGCGTGTCTGAGCGCTCTTTAAAGCAGGCGGAAGATTTAGAGAAGACGAAGGAACCGCCATTCGAGGATTATCTGGCCAGTTATTTTGAGAATATTTAAAGAATTCGTGAGTATTTCTTGTGAATTGAGTTGCTGATTCCAACGATTAAAATAGAGACACTTTACCTCCGAGATGCGATCAGTAAGCTAGTAATTAGATGAAACCATCTAGAGCAGCTGCGACAAAGAAAAAGACTAAGAAGAAAGTCTCTGCTAAGGCAACTGCGACAAAGAAAAAGACTAAGAAGAAAGTCTCTTCCAAAGCGACCACGACAAAAATAAAAACCAAGAAAAAAGTCAGCAGGTTTATAGTCGGAATGTTTGCAGGTTGCGCGGTGGCCGTTGGTGCTGCGCAATTTTACCCGTGGGTAGATAACCCTCGATCGGTACCCTTGACAGTCGTTTTGCACAATGGCGGCCGTGCTGAAGACTTCGTCATCTATTTTCCTATAGATCGTATTGCTAGTCTCGGCGGTTCGGAAATGGGCCTCCGAGCCAAAGCCTACCCGGACGGCGTCGATGTGCCAGCGGAGATAGCCGCTCATCCAGTCCTCGTCGAACATTTCAAGCTTCGTGACCGTGAAGGCGAGGTCATCGGCGTAGCGGTGCGCCATGCTAGTGTTGTTGAAGACGACGCGGCCAGCGCTTGGGCGCTGACAATCCCGGGCCGCGGGACGATGCATCTGCTCGGTCACGCAGATCCAGGCGCGTTGGATCGTGCGTTGGCTTCTGAAGGTCAGATAGAAGGTCGCCCATGGAGCGGCGATCTAGAGTGGTCTGCTGGGGGCGGGGGCGATGAGTCCGGCTTAGTTGCGGGAGGCAATGACGAGTTTGCGGGTCTGCTTGGAACGTATAAAGAGGACTGGCTGATCAGCGGTGTGACCCCGGCTGGCGAACTTCGCGGTACGATAATATTGCGGACGATATCGGAGGTCGTCGAATGAATTCCGGCGCCATGACAATTTTCGGATTCGCAGTTGGTTTTGTTTTGGCGGTAATCGGAATGTACTGCAATCCATTCACCACTGATGCTGGAGAAGCTGACGATCTGAATGCCCGGGCCCTGCATTACAGTTCGCCTTTCACTGCCGGGCTTACGATGACGCACAACGGTCAGTCGCGGTTGCAGCTGAGGCCCACGACGATTCCAGAGTTGTGGGAGAACGCGATTAAAAACGCTATGCTGAGTGTTGTTGTGTTACGCGATGATGGTAACCAGCCCGTTGGTATTGCAAGCCGGGTGAGCCAGCTCTCCGAGAGAACGGACATGCTCAGTCGGGGCGTCTTAGTTGATGACGACTGGCTAGTTACGATAATGGGCGAAGGGTCATTTTTTATCCGCGCAAACAATAATCTTTGGCCATTTCTGAAGGAAACTCTGATCCCTGTCTGGTATCTCGACTGGCCCTGGTATGGACCGAAAAACTATCGGCCTACGGTCGGACCTAGTGCGGAGGGTTTTGCGCTCGTAACCGGAGGAACGGGTGCGTTCGATGGTGTCAGGGGGACGGCTATTGAAGACTATAAAATTTATGATTTCGACAAGGCCAAGGGTCCAGGTACCGTAGACGTGCGTCTGTTCCTACAGCTTCCTTCTGATACCCTCAACCCGGCCTTGTAATAGCCGTTTTCTTGCTACATAAGCACAGACTGTGCCGCGTTGTAGGAGGGTGCGTGGGCAATACGTCGCCAGAAGTTACGCAACTCGGTCAAATCTTCTGCAAGAGATCTTTAAAGTTCGTATCTGAATCGGCCAGCCGCTCTGCTGTCACTTTCGTCTCGGCCGCTATGATTTTCTTACCGAATATGAAATCTTGTGGGGCGTTCACGGCGTCTATGGCAATCAACCGCCTGTCCCGCAAGTAGCATGCGGAAAAACTGTTACTTTTGGGATGGCCTCTGATCGCTATTTCATCGTGATCTCCGGAAAGACCAGCAATCTGTAGTTTCAGATCGTACTGATCCGACCAGAACCATGGCACCTGTTGATAAGATTGTGCCTCGCCCAGCAAGCTCAGCGCAGCGGTCTTGGCCTGTTCGATCGCGTTGTGTACGGATTCTAGCCTGATCGAGCGGCCGGTGAAGACGTTCGGATGATTCGTGCAGTCACCAGCAGCGACAATACACGGGTCGCTGGTTCGTGCGTATTCATCGACGCGAATTCCATCCTCGCAGTGGAGACCTATTTCCGAAGCGAGTTCGACGACTGGTTTGATGCCTACTCCCACGACCACGATGTCGCAGGGATGGAGTTGACCTGTACTAGTTCGGACAGCTGTAACATGGTCTCCGCCTTGAAATGCACTGACACCGGTACCGCAGAGAATTTCGACTCCCTTTGCGCTGTGATAGTCCTCATAGAATTGTGATACTTCTTTACACACCACTCGTGCCATTACTCTGGGCGCCGCTTCGAAAACGGTTACCTCGAGACCGAGCGTTGCAGCGATTGAGGCGATCTCGAGGCCGATATAGCCGGCACCCACCACAACAAGTTTTCTCCCCGGAATGAGTTCGGTGCGGATGGCGTCTGCATCCGCGAGGGTCCTAAGATAATGAATGCCGGCGAGCTCGCAACCCGAGATATCAAGCCTTCGCACCCGGCTTCCCGTGGATAGCATCAGGCCGTCATACTCAAGGATTCTTCCATCTTCTAAGCGCACTCGGTGGAATGCTGCATCAATCTCCGCTGCGTGGACGCCGAGTTCCATAGTGATCTCCCGCTCCGGGTAGAAACTTGCGGGACGAAGCTTCAGTCGTTCTGCCGCCAACTCGCCAGTGAGGTACTTCTTCGACAATGGAGGTCGTTGGTAGGGTTCATGCCCTTCCTCGCCGATGAGCGTAATGGTGCCGTCGAATTTTTTCTGGCGTAGAGTTTGGACAGCCTGTGCTGCTGCTTGGCCGCCGCCAATTATGATGAAGTGCTTAGGCATAGGATATTGTATCGTTGTTTACTTGCGAGACCGGGTAGTAGCTGCTTAGCTAGTCAAGATTTAAAAAAGGATCAATGAAGAAATGACCCATGCAATCAGAATAAAAGAGTTTGGCGGGCCGGAGAAACTAGAGTTCATGGAGATCGAGTTAGGTGAGCCTGGACCGGGGCAGGCTCGGATAGCGCATACGGCCATCGGTGTTAATTTTATCGATACCTATCATCGTTCTGGGCTTTATCCTATCGAATTGCCTGCCGGGCTTGGCGGAGAGGCGGCTGGTACGGTGGTTTCTGTCGGTGAAGGTGTGGAGCACGTTACGCCGGGCGACCGCGTCTGCTACGCAGTCCCGAAACCATCGACTTCCTATTCAGAAGAAAGTGTCATCGATGCAATGTGGCTCATTAAGATTCCTGAGGATGTCGCCGACGAAACGGCTGCCGCGATAATGCTCAAGGGACTGACCTCTTGGTATCTGTTGCGGCAAACGTATGAAGTCCAAGAAGGAGATACGATTTTACTCTATGCCGCCGCCGGTGGTGTTGGGCTGATCGCCGCGCAGTGGGCCGAGCATCTTGGGGCGAGAGTCATCGGTGTCGTCAGCACCGAGGAAAAACGGCAGCTCGCGCTTTCTCATGGTTGTACGGAAGTTCTGCTAGCCGATAGCGACATAGTGACGGCTGTGCGGGATATCACGAATGGTGACGGCGTGCCCGTTGTCTATGATCCTGTCGGCAAGGACACGCTTTATCAGTCGCTAGACTGTTTGTGTCGTCGCGGACTACTTGTAAGTTTTGGTAATGCCTCGGGCGCGGTTGATTGCTTGCCGTTACTTGAACTGGCGAAGCGTGGCTCGCTATACGTGACGCGGCCTGTATTAGGCAGTAACGTGACGAATCGAGAAGAACTCGAGCTGGCTAGTGGAGAACTGCTAGGTTTACTTAGTGACGGTTGTTTGCAGGTCGAGATTGGCCAGCGCTTTGCGCTCGCGGACGCGGCAGATGCGCATCGCGCGCTAGAATCGCGACGGACAAAGGGTTCGACTGTACTATTGCCGTGACCTGAAAAAATTGATGGCTCATTGTTAATGATTCTTTAGGAAGGTTTATTCGATTCGAAGCCCTCTAGCTTCGCTGCAATAAACTGAAATCACTCTGGGCCAAGCTGACCGAAGATTTTAGTAGTTCTTATACGCTCGATAGCGGCCAGAAGATTGGTAACAAAACCATCGCGCAGACGAATACGATGATAGTCAAGGGTAACCCGAGTTTGAAGTAATCAGTGAAACGGTAACCGCCCGGACCCATGACAAGAATGTTCGCAGGATGAGATATTGGGCTTGTAAAACTTGCGGAAGCCGCTATCGCGATGGCCATCATCGCAGTCTGCGGTGCAATGCCAAGATCGGCGCTTGCCGACAGTACGATAGGTGACATTAGAACGACGAGCGCGGCTGTTGGAATGATCATCGTTCCTGCTGCGGTAATCAAATAGAGTCCGCCGATAACCCACCAGGGACCAAGCGGTCCCAACACGGCCATCGTCTGATTCGCAAGCAGTTCTGCAGCCCCGGTTTGTTCCATCGCCGTTCCGAGTGGCAGCATTCCTGCTATCAGGAAGATCGCGCGCCACTCTATCGCACGGTATGCATCCTCCATGCTTAGACAGGTAGTTAGAATCATGAGTGTCGCGCCGATCACCGCTGCAATATAGATGGGCAGCCAGCCTGCTAGAACCGAGAGAATAACCACAAACATAATACCGCCGGCGAGTGGCGCTTTCGCCGTATCAACAGACCTCTGAGTTACCGGTGTAAGCACGAGGAATTCCGGATCACGCTCGAATATCGCGAGTTTTTGTCTCGGACCAAGAAGCAATAAGGCATCGCCTAGTTGCATCTTGAGTTGATCCAGGTTGGTTCGAATAGCCTCGCCTTTGCGCCACACTGCTACGAGTTCAAGACCATACCTCTCTCGGAAATCGAACTCCGAAAGCGCGTGTCCGGCCAGGGGTGAACGCGGGTCTAGTGTGGCCTCGAGTAGATTAAGACGGTCGGAGTCGAATGCGTTAAAGTTTGGGTGCGCGCCACGTTGGATTTTGAGTTCCTGTAGGCCTCGCAAAACGTCGAGATCTTCTCTACGTCCCTGAATCAATAAGAGGTCGCCGCCCTTCAGTGACTGATCGGGTTCAGGCATAAGCTTAAGTTCGCCCTCGCGAAATAGCGCCAGCAGTCGAAAATCGAAAGCATCACCGAGCCGGTTGCGCACTAGCGTTTCACCTGCGAGTGGTGACTCACGCGGTACGCGCACCACGAATAATTTCTCCTGGAGCCGGTAAACTTCGCTAAGTTCTTTTTCTTCAATGGCTCTGCAGGCTGAGAACTCCGGTGAGCGCTCTATTTCTTCGGCTGTTTCAGGACTTGCTTGCAATAACAGCGCGTCGCCGCCGCGGAGTGGAATATTGGCTAGATTGACGCGGCGTACGAGATCACCGCGCCGTATAGCGAGAACATTAGCGCCATAGTGGTTCCGAAACTCGGCGTGGTGGAGTAACCCAGCGACTAGCGGTGAGCTATCTTTTACGGTGACCTCGAGAACCTTGATTTGCCCGGCCATGAGTCCCTGTAACACGGGCGCCTCGCGCTCGATCACAAGTTCGCTCCATCGTTGAAATTCGTGAAACCTATCGAGCCGCCCCTGGATCAGGAGGTTATCGTTGCTCTTCAATACCGTTTGACGTGACGGCATAAATTCCGATTTTCCGTCACGTTCTAGGGCGAGGACAATTAGTCCGGTGGCAACACCGATACGACTCTGGCTTAGCGTCTTGCCGACGAGGATGGAGTCGGCCGGCACACGCATTTCGAAAGCGCGCGCCTGCAGACCGTATTGCCTACGAAGATTTCTCTGGCTGCGTCGCTGCGTTTCTTCTTCAGGTTTCTTGCGTGGCAACATATGTTTACCAACCAACGCGATGAAGAGAGTTCCGGCGATGAGAACGACTCCACCAACCGGCGTGAAATCAAATAGATTAAAAGGTTCGTAGCCTGCAGCTTCCAGAGAGCCACTAATGAGCAGGTTCGGCGGCGTACCAATCATCGTGGTCAAACCGCCGAGCAAGCTGCCATAGGCTAGTGGCATCAGCAAGCGTGAGGCAGGAATTCGCGTACGACGGGCCACGTCGATCACAACAGGAAGCATGAGAGCAGCAACGCCGATGTTGTTCATGAACGCCGACAGAAGGCCTGCTGTCAGCATAATTACAATGATCATACGTGTTTCTTGCCGGCCGGCTAGCCGGAGTACGCTATGACCGATTACGTTGGCAATTCCGGTTCTTGTCAGGCCAGCGCTGAGGATGAACATAGCCCATACCGCTATCACAGCGGGATTAGAGAAACCGGCTACAGCCTCAGGTGGTGTAACAAGACCTGTCAGAACAAGTGTTCCGAGCACCATGAGTGCAATAAGGTCCATTCTGATTTTTTCACTGATGAATAGCGCCAGTGAGACGACCAGAATGACGAGTACGAGACCGATTTGTAGTGTCAATTTAGACTCAGTTAGATAACTCGCGACCCTTTTTGCGCCTGAGTATGGAAAATCCGATAAGCGGACAAATTAAGTAGATTCTAATCGACCTGCGTACCTTCATAAAGGCTTCGAAGAAGCCGTTTGAAAATAAAATTACCATATTCTCTAGATAGGGTTAGGTGTTCGGTCAGGCTACTATAAGATGTAGCGGATTGATAAGAGCGATGCAATGTTACAGGGGTCGTTGGTTTGGCACATTTGATGTTATGTTGAATTAATTTTCTTGCGGCCTATAGGGGGTCTAGCAAAAACAGTACACTACTAACGAGGGCCATTATGAATAGATTTTCATTTACATTTCGCCGCAAGCCCCACCGATGGTCTTGTCTGATGATCTGTTGGCTAACATGCTGCAGCGCGTTCGCTCAACCTCAACCTCAACCCGAGTCTGATGACACTAAACTAGTATTCTCGAGTCTCGAGCTTGGTCAGACGAATAATGGCACCATCAATATCAACGGCTACGACCGATATTTTTCCGTTACGTTTCCTGCCTCGTATAACAATGACGTAGCGTCTCCAGTCGTTCTGTTTTTTCACGGTTGTATGTGTCGTCCTGATTTCACCGAGGAAGCTATTTTGGGTTATTTGGATTGGGCACCAAGATTAGAATCGTATAAAGAAGATTTCATCACCATAAAAATGTCTGCCTTCTCCAAGAAGAAACCGGAAGTTCCCCAAGGGGTGGAAGACGGTGGAGCGCGTGGTATGTGGCTCTGGCATGAAGGTTTGGAGTCAGAGCGTGACGATTACGCGTTCGTTGATACGTTGCTCGAAGAATTACAGTCCTCGTCTGATATCAACATTGATCCGGAAAACATCTTTGGGGTTGGTCATTCGTCAGGAGCGATCTTTTTGATCTCTTACGTATTAGGCGGCCCGGTCGATCTAACCGATGTCAGCATCAATGATACTTATCAGTTTAAAGCCATTTCCGTAACGGGAGGTTCAACGTTACGGAAGGGGATTGTCGATTTCAAAGAAAATACGCCTGACACATTGCCATCTGTCTTACACATCCAGGGAGAGCGGGATGGAGGGCTTTGGTTTAACGGTCAAGAAACGGGTAAAAGGGGTATCAATTTCTTAGAATTTGCCTCGATCGAAAACGGGGCAGCTATCGTTGATGGATTAAGAGACACAATACACGGGCTTACATACTCTGCATGGGACGAAAATACTCCCTCAAATCCCAGTACCCTAGAAAGATGGGCCGAGCATCTCAATCTCGAGTATTCAGGGTACGAGGAATACCTCCAATATTACGTCTATAACTTCGCGCCGGTAACAACGTCAGAGAATGTGCTCGTCGGCATGAGGCTCAAAGATTGCGGGCATAGGCTTACCGCGGATCAATATCAGTCTGATTTCTTCCGAATCTTCTCGCAGCAAAATGGCGATTTGCGAGCGTACGACAGCAAGATATCTCGAGACACTGTTTTGAGGTTCTGCTGATTCCGCGGTCGAACTACTTTTGACATAAAAAGAAGGTAAGAATGCATTCAAAAAGCTGGTTGTTTTTTATTTTACTTGGGATCGTTTCTTCGCCCGTTTTCCCTCATCATGGGATGGGGACCTTTAATTCCAGCGTGAATTTAATACTGACTGGTGTTGTTAGCGACGTAGCTCTAGTCAATCCGCATGCATACGTTTATTTAGATGCAATTCTAGATGATGGCGAAGATATAGAGCCCTGGAGGTGTGAGATGCGAGCTGGGACTGTTCTTAGGCGTTCCGGATGGTCAGAAGAATTATTCTTGGCAGGTGATGCAATCACAATTGAGGGAATACCGGATCGAACAGAACTAAATAGTTGTTATGTCGCGACCGTAAATTTTGCAGATGGCACTTCTACTGATCGATATACGCAATTGTCTGCTAGAGATACAACGATAGCTGATAATCATGCGGCCCTAACTGCTGACGGACGCCCTAATATTTTTGGGGATTGGGCTGCGGAGCAACGCGTTAATGTTGATCCCCGGGGAATAGGGACAGCAGGTATGGGAGCTCTACTTAGCGATGTTCAGTCTGGTATGGGTATGGGTATGGGTATGGGTATGGGTGTGGGCGGAGCTCCTGGACTAAGCCCCACCGCAGCCATGCGCGGTGCGGCGGCTGATTATGTTGAAGCTAGAGATAACCCTCGGAAAAACTGTAAGCCTACCAATATATTTAATGATTGGACCTTTGATCAGCACGTTAACCAGATCACCGAAGAAGGTGACACAATCGTGATGAAGTATGGAATGATGGACCTTATAAGGACCATTTATATGGATCAAGCTGAGCACCCTGATAATGTTTGGTCGATGTGGGGACATTCCATTGGTCGATGGGAAGGCGCGACTCTCGTTGTTGATACAGTCGGATTTGAGCCCGGGCTGCTGAACTTCCGTATACCGATTATGTACAGTGATCAACTTCACGTCGTCGAACGATTCAACTATGACCACGAGCGTAGAACGCTTTCTCGGACGTGGGTGGCTGAGGATCCTCTCTATTTACAAGAGGCTTATATTGGTCAAGATGAAGTTCAGGTTTCTGATTTAGCTTATGAGCCTTACGATTGCGATGATAGGGCAAAAATAGAGAATGACCCATCATTTATGGATCGCTTATCTTCTGAATAGGACTAGTTAATCGGTTTATCGTTTATAACGAGTAGAATATAGAAAGCCAATCTATTCGCGGCGTTGTTGCGTCCATGAGTTGCCGCTATTCTTGATGGCTCGCAGTTAATAGAACTCGCTCAGTTCGTTAGCGTGTTTCCGGTTGACGCCCACTCTTCAAGTTCGCACTCATATGGATGAATTTCTTCGCCAGGCTTCCAGATGAAGTGCCCCTCAAATACAAAAGGTTCGGCTAAGGTAGCTGGTTCATCGACGGTCATAATCCACTCTAGCCGATTGCCATTTTCTTGGACCGTGAATCTCTCGTTGACCCTAACATTCGGTGTCTGCGGTGCACCGGAGCGATTGAAGTAATGCCAGCTGATCCGCGATGTATCGACGACGAGAGTTTCGCCTTCCCAGCGGCCTACCGAATACCCTAATTTAGAAGGCGGTATGGTTTCAGGGTCTGCGACATTATCGCCCATATGAATGACTCGCAGCGAATCGAACTCCTCAAAGCGCAGTTCGATGTTATCTCCGACCTGGGCGAACTCCATGGGGTAAGGGTTGCCCATAAGCGACGGCATACCCGGCCCTATGCATTCCATAATAGGATTGTCGGCAATGTCATCCCATTCGGCGACCGCAGTGGCCGCAGCTTCATTCAGTTGATAGTTTGAACGCCCCGTGAAGAACCAAGCCATACCAGGTCCCTGGCTCCAGGCACGAAAGATACCGTTACCTGTCGCTGCAGTAACTAGTTCTGGGTCGAAGACGTTTCTATCACTTCCCAGCGTTTCGGTTGCCCAGCGCGGTTCCCGTGCGCCACCGACGAGCAATTCAACACCATCGGGAAGTAATACATGGTTACCTTGAATGTAGTTATCCCTGCGCGTCGATGGCCAGCCCGCTATGAGGACTTCATCACCGACGGAAATTTCATCACCGGTCAAGCCCTTGCGTCGTTGCGAGCTTACGGCGCCTGCTTCTAGATACCAAACTTGCTCCGCACCATTTTCGTCGGTATTGATTAGCTCAAGCAGGACGTGAGGGTTCTTCCACGAAACCTGCGAGACTACGCCTTCGACCTCCTCAATCACACTGCGATCGAATTCGGACATCGAATGATGAGCTGTGACAGAGAGCGGTAAGGTAATTAGTAAGCTCACAATTAGTGGGTAGGACTTAACTTTGGAATCCATAGGCTGTTCCCCTCGGTTATCTAGCCTCGTTCAGTTTACCAGCGGCGTACTCTCAAGAGTTTGCCATTCCTCGAGATCACATTCGTATGGATTGACCGTATCTCCAGGCTTCCACTCGTATCCTAGAGTAAATACAAACGGTTCGACCAAAGTAGCCGGGTCATCGACAGTCATGATTGTCTCCAACCGATTGCCGTCTTCTTGGACCGTGAATCTCTCGTTGACCTTAACATTTGGTGTCTGCGGCGCACCGGAGCGGTCGAAGTAATGCCAACTGATCCGCGAAGTATCAACGACGAGAGTTTCGCCTTCCCAGCGGCCTACCGAATACCCCAATTTAGAAAGCGGTATGGTTTCAGGGTCTGCGACATTATCGCCCATATGAATGACTCGCAGCGAATCGAACTCCTCAAAGCGCAGTTCGATGTTGTCTCCGGCCTGCGTGATCCTCATGGGGTAAGGGTTGCCCATGAGTGAAGGCATCCCCGGCCCTATGCATCGCATAACTGGATTGTCGGCAATGTCATCCCATGCGGCTGCGGCTGCGGCTGCGGCCTCTGTCAGTCGATAAGTTGCCTGGGGGCGATTTGCGAAGTACCACGCATTACTGCCGTTTCGACCCCCCTGGCTCCAGGTACGAAAGATACCGTTACCTGTCGTCGTAGTAGCTAGCTCCGGGTCGAAGACGTTTCTATCACTTCCCAGCGTTTCGGTTGCCCAGCGCGATTCACGAGCGGCAGAGATCAGTATCTCGACGTTGTCCTGTAAGAGCAATAGGTGCATGCCCTTCATGAAATTATCCCTACGGTACGATGGAAAGCCGGCTATGCGGACTGCATCACCGACGGAAATTTCATCACCGGTCAAGCCTTTACGTCTTTGCCCGCTTACGGCACCAGCTTCAAGTATCCAAGTTTCTTCCTCACCATGTGCGCTGGTATTGGTCACTTCTAGCATGATGTGTGGATTTCGCCACGACAATTTTGAGACTACACCCTCAATTTCTATCATTTCGCCTCTGGGCTCGAATTCGGACATCGAGTGATGGGCTATCGCCGAGAGAGGTGAGGCAATTAACAAACATGTCATTAAAGAGGCTAATTTACCCATAGCTTATTATCCTGTGACGAGCTACTAACAAAGGTGACTTTACTTTATAAACTTAACAAATCTCAACTCAAATTTGTTAGCTTCACGCCTTAGTAATGTCATTCCTCATAATAATTATCCGCTTCATCCGGGATTGTCGGTGCCGGACGTACCGCTGTCGGAGTAGGTGGCTGATCCAGCGTTGGCCCGAACGAATCGGGAGCCACCTCAGCTCCCGCGAACGGGGGTCGTGGCGCATTCAGCACGAATTTAGAAATGAAACCGAATAGGATCATCATGATCAACAGTCCGACAGTCATATAACCTATCGTAATCCATACGGTGTGTCTATATCTTTTAGTTTTTAGGAATGAGGACATATTTCTTCCTAAAAGGGGTCGCTGAGCCTGGGACGCCATCTTAATGCGCGCTTGATACGGAGCTAGCTTCGCTATATTACCTGTTCGATATCTCTGGTATGCAGTGGTATTCACCGACTGGATATAGCGATTTGGTGTAATGGTTACTACCGGTAAACGGTACCTTAAAAAAATTGTTGTCCTCAGCCACCCATTCCATATCTATTGATGGATCGTCGGGATTAACTGTAATTTTCTCAATCATATGCAGTGCGTTGCTATGTAAGACGCCGGGATGAGGAGTTAATACACCTGGTGCGAAGCCGATCGTATCGATCACGAGGGTCGAACCTTCGTACCAGCCGATGGAGTGACCGTATAGACGCGGGGTTAGATTGTCGGCGTGTTCTCGTGCCATACGAATTGTTCTCACCGTATCCATATATTCATGCCGGAGGATGACACGGTCTTCGGTTTGCTCGATGTCCGTTACGGTTCCTGGCTCGGACCAGGCACGTGAGATGCTTGATGCGCTGCACTCGAATGATGGATCGTCGAAGCGCTCATCGTAGCCTTCATTAGCAGCCAGCCCAGCCGGCGTCAAACGGTCTACGCCTGGTAGCGCGGAACCCGGACCTAGCCCACCCCGCTGGCGGCGGCTCAGGTCACGTATCCACGGGCCAGAAAGATTGGGGATTCCCTCCCCGAGGAAAGCGAGGCGTTCCCCTTCTTCGATTATTTCCGGTACGACGATCTCACCGCCTCTACCGATAGAGGTACCGTCGGCCATGACAGCCCCAGTGAATGAACAGCCGTGGGGATCGCGCCTTGCGGCAATGCCCGATACGGTGACTTCCTGGCCTGGCACAAACTGGTCCTCGGACCAACCCTGTCGTTTAAGCGTGTTAGCCGTCTGTAACTCGCAGTCCCAGATGATTTCTTGTCCGTTTCTGTCTGTGGTAGCAATGTGTAGCCATGCGTGTGGGTTCACAAATTCGAACTCTGTAACGATGCCCTCAATTGTGATTGGTTGATCTCGGTCATAGTGAGGCGCATTTGAATGATGAGCGTTAGAGCCCAGTGGGGTACCTATCAGCAAAGTCAGTACAGCGCGGCGGATAATTTTCATAATGTACATCAGATTAAACCTCATCAATGAGTACGCGCATTTTTGCGCGCTCAACTGCGTTGGGTAAACGACCGAAAGAAGCTTGTGCATTCTCGGTCATATGAGCTGGATTACTCGTCTCGGTAAATATGGTTGTAACTGTTGGGTGTGCAAGGATGTACTTCAGCGAGAACTGTGCCCAGCTATTGCAGTCGAACTCGGCGGTCCACTCGGGTAGAGGACGACCCCCGAGGCGATCGAAGTAAGCACCGTTCATGAACGGCCGGTTAAGAACCACAGCTAGTCCCATGTCAGCAGCCATCGGAAGTAGTTTTTCTTCGGCAAGTCTTTCCGTGATCGAGTAATTGATCTGTACGAAATCTGGTGTCTCGCGACCTAGGAACTCGATGAGCTGATCATAACGTTCGTGCTGCGAAACCGTTACGCCAATATAGCGCGCACTTCCCTCCATTTTCCAATCTTTGAGGTTGGGCCACTGTGTGTCGAGATCGGTAAGGCTGAATATCTGGACAAGATCGATCGTTTCGCGTTGATAAAGTTCCTGCGTCTGTCGAAATTGTGCGATACCGGCTTCTTTGCCAACCTTGTCGATTTTGGTAGTTACGAAGAGGCTATCACGAAGGTCGGGCAGGTTGATGACTTCGCCGAAGCCACTGTCGTTTACAGGGTTACGCGGCCATGAATCGACGACGCCACCGCCACTAGCTACCAGCGCTCTTAACACTGCCGCAACTGGCCCCGTGCCGTTGTCTGAAATTTGTGAGACTACCTTGCTCGAGCCTAATCCGATGACTGGGAGCATTTCGCCTGTGCTTGGAATAGCGCGCATCGGCATTTGTTGTTGTGCGAATGAATGCACTGGCCTGAGGCTAGCAACTCCCGCGACAGAAATCATTTCCAAGACATCGCGTCGTGTGGCCATGAATTTTTCGTTCATAGGTCTCCCCTCTTTCGAGATTTGCTTATGATGCGAGTTTAACATTTGGTGGTATCTAAAATGGATTGCGTCCATCCAAAAAGTTAATGGAGCGGGGCATCTGATTCGATGTGGTAGCAGTGAACCTTCTAGGTATCGCCGTCAGTGGAAAGTGGCGGTGCTTGTTTATACCAGGCCACTACTGTAGCAGTAATGGTGTTAGGCGCGATAACTAGGAAAAATGCGTTCAGCGTTACCCGTGTGATCCATCGCGCAGAGGATGTCGGCCGAACGGTCCAATATTGATTGATTTTTTAATAAAGTCGAGGCTATTCGACCGGCTCTTCCTCGATATCTTGTAGTAAGTCTTCCATTTCACGGGTCAATTGTTCGAATTTGAAGGCAGGAATCTGATAGCGCCAGCCTCCCACCCTTGCATTTATTTCAATGACTTCAGTTTCCGCTACACTTCGTGCCTCTTCAGATACATCCGATAGCGTGGGGTCGACCATTGCTATAAAACTAGTCCACGCCGTGTCGCCGCGTTCGAAAGAATGTGCGGTGATTGTAATACCGTCAAATGTTTTAAACTCAGTGACAATCTTTTCCTCGGTCGTTGCCGTGTCCTGCTCGACATCATCTAGTGTTAAATCCTCCAGAACGTTGCCTATGACGTTGGGGATGCTGTCGTAACTTAGAGCGCGGCCTTGAGGAATATTGTCGACAGTAAAATTTGCCTGTTCGCGTGCGGCTTTCGAAATAATGACTTCTCCTCCGTCCGGGCGGGTGACGGTGACGTACTGGACACGATTTCCTTCAACGTCGATAACTGGGGTATCAAGCCAGTCGGTAGCAGACGTGCCGATATCCGGATCTCTATTGATTAGATAAGACTGATCTTCGCCTTGTCGGCGCACATAGCGCTGAGAATTACCTTCCGCGTCACCAACAATTACCTCTACCGATTCGGCGGGACCAATAAGTCGAATCCCGACGCCACTCGCGGTCTCGGATGCGAGTGCCTCGACACCCAGGCGATTATGTAGCATGGGATCTGCTGTCTTGAATTCCAGGATCTGAGTTTCCGCAAGACTCAGTAACAGGTTTCGAGTTTTCGTGAGGTCGGCTCTATAGCTACTCTTCTCTAGCACTGCCCAATTAGACTCGCCGCGCTCCAGCGTTGCGATTACCTCCTCACCGCTTCCAGTAAATTCTATGCGGCGCACGTCATCGAGCGAGGCTGATAATGCCGGCAAGAATAGTTGACCGCTGGTTGTCTGCGGTTGCTGGTCACGTTGACCAACAGTAGCCAATATAGCGAGTACAACTAGCGTTCCCGAAAGCCATAACACTGTCCGATTGTTCATGCTATTGCCTTCCTCTGTCTGCGGCGGAGAGCGACGAAAGTTAACGCGCCGATAGTCAGCAATAATGGAACGAGCCCGATGTTAATAACTTTGAGTAGTGTCCCGAGTCTCTCAATACTAAGATCTAGATTTCTCTGAACAGCTCTGAGTTGCTGACGGATACTTATCTGCTGATCCAGAAAGCGCTGGATCTCTGCTTGCTGCTCGTCATTCATGAGTAGCGATCCACCGTCGCTACGAGCCGTTTGAAGTTCGCCGAGCCGTTGTTCCGTATCCGCAAGTTCTGCCTGAAGTTGTTGCTCAGTTGCCCGGAACTCTGCTTCGGCGATTCGCCGCAAATCCTCGACGCGCGTGAACGGTCTCGCGAAACTTTCACGAGCGCGAATACCGATTAGTGCAGCGCTTCCCGATAGATTGTCCAGCGCATTTATGACGAAGTCACCGTTGTTGGCGAATGCCGTGACCAGTTGCTGGCCGAAGAAGTTTTGGCTCTGTGCCCACAGCCGATCACTCAGCATGTCAACGTCACCGACTAGAATCACGTTGGCTGCGTCGGTCGAGTTCAGATGGTTAGGGGGGTTGATTGGAGTGGGGGTAGAGGTGTCGTTGGTTGGCGCATCAGCAGAGGGTGGACCATCAGAGAATGCGGTTGTCAGACTACCCTCGAGCCGTGCAGCGAGCACATAAGTCTCGCCACTAGGGACAAACCCGTCCATAAGTGCTGCCGGATCGGATAGGAACTGAAACTGAATTGTCGGCATCATGCCGGCAGAGGTGCTCGATACGAGTAGCGGTTCCATCACGGTATTGCTACCTTCAACTACTCTGAAATGCCCGGCCGTGCCGATGTTTATCGAATCCAGGCCGGAGGTAACGATATCCTCCCCGTTCATCGCTAACCCGTCCAGACCCAGCAGTCCGATGTGGCGTACCGGACGGCCGGACGGCCCTCCCCCAACACTTAGCGCGTAACGATCGTCCGCGACGACGTTTTCCGTCTCGTATTCGATTCCCCATGCACTGAACAGAGGGCCAAGCGAAGAGGAGCTACCTGCCGCCATTGTTGCGGGGTCGCTTGAAGACATATCAATTTCGGCAAACGGATCAACAAAGATAAGCGCCCGACCGCCTCCAAGTATAAATTGGTCAATAGCGTATAGGGCTGCTTGGCCAAGTGCTTGCGGGTGCACAACCCATAATACGCCGATGTCGTCGGCGATCTCGGTAAGATCTGGTGTTAACTCTCGGATGTCGAAAACCTGGCGCGCCTGACTAGTAATCACCCACGGGTCCGTCATCTGCTGAGTCTGCGGATTGAAACCGGCATTCATCGAGACCCCCGATAGCAGTCCTACAACCGTCTTGTTAGGGTTGGAGAGGTTGTATATAAGCTTAGCAAGATCGTACTCGAGAAAAGTTTCCTTCTCCGGCTGCAGAAAACCGATCGTGTCCTCATCGCCGACGCTATTAGTACCGGCGATTCCAAAATAGACTGATTGACCCAGCGAACCCAGACTGATGGCTTGGAGCCCAAACTGCGAGGCGCGATCTTCGTCTTCGGAGAATGGCGCGGGATCTATTACGTTGACGACAAGCTGATCCCCGGCGACGCGTGCGAATTCCTCTAGAGTCTCACGAACCCGTGTCGCGTAGCCGCGCAGAAACGGAATATCAGCCGTTTCTTCGTCGGAGAAGAAAAAATAGATATTAATTGGTTCGTTAATACTTTCGAGCAAATCGCGGGTGCCCGGCGAAATTGTGTAGAGATTGTTCTCGGTGAGATCGATGCGTAGGCCTCTGAGTAATGTGTTACTGGCGATCAGTGCCGTAATAAATATCAGTGCTAGGAGCCCTAGTGACATCAGTCCAACTCTTCTGTGTTGTTGTGTGGTCATTAGATTCTCAATCAGATTTTTTTATTTGAAGAACAATTGCATTCGCATAAAGCATAACGCTGATCAGCAGAGCGAAGTAGACGAGATCACGCAGGTCGATGACGCCTTTGCTGATGCTCGTGAAATGAGTCAGGAAGCTTAGGCTTGCGATCGCATCAATTAACATTTGAGGGGCCCACGCGGAAAACATATCGAGGACCAACGGAAAGCCTGCAAGTAGCAGCAAGAAACAGGCAACGACCGCCAGAATAAATGCAATAACCTGATTCTTTGTTGTTGCGGAGATGCAAGAGCCTACCGCCAGGAAACCACCCGCCATTAAGAGACTGCCGATATAAGCTGCGACGACTGCGCCATTGTCAGGATCGCCCAGATAATTGACCGTGATCCAAATTGGAAAAGTAAGAACGAGTGCGAGCCCCGTGAACGCCCAAGCAGCGAGGAACTTCCCCACTACGGCCTGCCATAAATCAACGGGGAGTGTCATAAGTAATTCGATGCTGCCCGATTTTCGCTCCTCGGCCCACAGCCGCATGCTAAGTGCTGGTATAAGAAATAGATAAAGCCACGGGTGGAAATTAAAAAAGGCTGCCAGGTCTGCCTGGCTGCGCTCGTAGAAACCACCGAGATAGAAAGTAAAAGTACTCGTCAGCACGAGAAAAATTACTATGAAAACGTAGGCAACGGGTGTTAAGAAATAACTCCGAAGTTCACGGCGCATAATAGCGAGCATTCCGTTCATAGCGTCGGCCCCTCCTGTGATTGTGCGAAAGACTTCATCTAAGCGACCGGATTCGAGGTGCAGTTCTGCCAGTTTCCAACCCTCCGCATTCGCAAGTTCGGTTATGGCACCAAGCGGAAGTTTTCCCTTCGCCGGGAAGGCTGTTATGCGATCTGAATGCTCGTCTATCTCGATATCGCTAACCTCTGCGAGGCTTTCAATGCCGATTCGCACTGCCTCCAGCCCCGCTCGATCGGCGAGTCTTACCGATACTGCATTATTAAAGCGTGAACGCGCCTCCAGTCGCTCTGGGGTATCGTCAGCGAGGATTTTGCCATGCGCGATGATGATTGCACGGTTACACAGCGCATCTACTTCCTCGAGTAGATGCGTAGAGATAACGATAATCTTACTCTCCGACATCCTATGGATTAGCTCCCGCACTTCATGTTTCTGATTTGGATCGAGGCCGTCTGTCGGCTCATCGAGTATCAAAACTTCCGGGTCGTGAAGAATCGCTTGTGCGAGACCGACACGACGCTTATACCCCTTAGAAAGAGTATCAATAGTTTGTTCAAGTACGGGCTCCAAATGCAGTAGTGCGTAGACTTCCGCAAGCCGATTTACTCTGTGTGATCCTTCCATGCCCCTAACATCTGCGACGAACTCAAGGAACGAGCGCGGTGACATTTCCGGATAACTCGGTGCACCTTCGGGCAGGTAGCCCACGCGCCTCTTCGCAGCCGTACTATGCGCTTCGACGTCAAACCCACAAACGGACGCTGTCCCCGAGGTCGGCTGTAGAAACCCAGCGATGATTCTCATTGTGGTGGTTTTCCCGGCCCCGTTCGGCCCTAGGAATCCCAAGACCTCCCCTGGGCTTACCTCAAAACTAATGTTGTCAACGGCAAACAGTGAGCCGTATTGTTTGATAAGGTTTTGACATTTAATCATAGTGACGTTGTCTCTCTGTTCTCGCCTAGCCGCGCATCAAACAGCAGCGGAAAAATCGGGGAGCAATTTTCCACAAGCTAATAATAGTTTCAAGTTCTTATTAAAATTAATGTGATTATTTGCTGAGTGTTGATTTTAATCAGTTATTTAGAAGATTGCCGTCTGGGTCCATGAGTTCGATGGAACCTAGATTCAGGGCGCGGATATCCGCTTCTATCAGTGCGAGATCACCAACGACTACCCAGGTCAGCTGGTTTGGGGCAATAAGGTCCCGAGCGGCGGCGTTAACCTGCCCGACATCTACTGCATCAACTAGTGCCGGATAGCGCCGCCAGTAGTCCTCCGGTAGGCCGAACCGCACGATCTCCGCAATATCGCCCATCACTGCGCGAGCGGTCTCCCAGCGACCCGGGAGCGCTAGCGTGTTGCGGCTTTTTGTTGTGTTGACCTCGCCCGCGCTGATCGGGCGGTTTGTCTGAATTTCGCGGAACTCGCGGTCAAGTTCGAGCATTGATGCCGCGGTTTTATCAGTCTGAACCGGTGCATAGGTGATAAAGGGACGCTGTCTCATTGTATCGATGATTGAGGAGCGAACGCCGTAGGACCACGCCTTATCTTCACGAAGATTCATGTTGACCCGTGATGTGAAGCTGCCACCGAAACTAGAGTTCATTGATTGGATTGCCAGCTCGCGCTCGTCGGTTCGCGGTGTCATGACATGGCCGACGATGATGAAACTCTGTTCGGAACCAGGCCTGTCCATAAGTACGACTCGCGGTTGTTCTGGAAGAGATACTGCCGGAATAATTTTCTCTGGAATTTCTCCTGGTTCCCAGTCGGCGAACCTCGCTTCGAGGCTCGGTGTTATTTCCTCGAGGGTTGTATCGCCTACTACGATCATCGTTGCGTTGTTAGGTCGGAACCAGGTGGAATGGAAATCTACGAGGGCATCACGTTTTAGAGCCATGACCGCGTCCTCGGTACCCGAGCCAGTCATCGGCAACGAGTAGGCGTGCCCTTCACCATAGATCAGCTGCGGAAATATTCGCAATGCCATACTCGCCGGTGTTGTTTTTTCCCGCTGTATGTTTGCGATTGTTAGCCGCTTTAGGCGTTCCAGTCCTGATTGTGGAAATTCCGGGTTCAGGATAACGTCGCTAAAAATGTCGAGTGAAGGTCCGAGATTGTCCGTCAATGCTGAGAGGCTGACGAAGGCATAGTCAAGGTTAGCACCGCTTCTCAGTTCAGCACCGAGCGCGGAGAGTTGCGCACTGATCTCCAATGCTTCGCGGTTCGCCGTGCCTTCTTCCAACATGCTGATTGCCAAGCTCGCGGTACCAGGCCTTGAAAATTGATCCGCGGCATAGCCTGAGTTGAGTTGCAGACTAAAATGGATGACTGGCACCGCATCATGGGTTGCAACGATTAGCCGGATGCCGTTAGAGAGCTGGCCCATCTGTAACTCTGGAAATTCGGCTTGTGGAAAAGAATTCGGAAATGGCAGCGTTGAACGATCTGCATCCTGAGCTGAGGCCATCAGATTCGCCGAGAATGGGTGTATTTCCAGCGCAAATGACGGTTGTGATAGCCATTTCCGGGCCACGTCACGTAGGTCGTTGGGAGTAGCGCTATTAATGATATCGAGCGAATCCTGGTAGGCGTCGGGCCGGCCGCCGAAAACCGCACCTTCGACGAGTATCCGGGCCTTGCCGCTGACACGCTCCATTGTGCGTATCAGTCCAGCTCTAGTCCCGGTCACGACCCGTGAGAGCTCGTCTCGTGTCGGGCCATCTTCAAGAAATCGCGTAATCTCCTCGTCGAGTAAGCGTTCCACCTCGCCTAGATCCTGTCCAGGCTGAGCTGTTGCCCAGACGAGGAAGCCGCCCGCGATTTCATCCGATGACGTATATACTTGTACGTCCGTTGCGATCTGCTCTTCGAATACCAAGCGCTGATAGAGACGGGAATTTCTGCCGTCGCCGAGGATCGAGCCCGCGAGGTGTAGCCATTCGGCTTCCGTTTGGCCCCACTCGGGCGAGGGCCATGTTTTGTATACTCGCGCTTGTGGAACGCGTTCCTCGACAATCATTCGACGATTGTGAGTGAGTGTTGGCACCCAGGTCTCGAGGCGCGCCAAAGGTGGTCCGGGAGGGATGTCGCCAAAGTAGAGCTCGGTTTTCTCGCGGGCAGTAGAAACGTCAATGTCGCCGGAGAGAACTAGCGTCGCGTTATTAGGCCCGTAGTAGGTTGCGAACCAGTCGCGAACATCATCCAGGCTTGCCGCATTGAGATCCTCCATTGAGCCGATAGTGGACCACGAGTACGGATGTCCTTGGGGAAATATATTCTGGGAGATGTAGTCAAATGCTTTGCCGTATGGTCGATTCTCGCCCTGTCGCTTTTCGTTCTGCACCACACCGCGTTGTTCGTCGAGTTTTTCCTGATCTACGGCGCCCAACAGATGGCCCATGCGATCCGATTCCATCCATAGTAAGAGATCCAAGGCACTGGTCGGAACAGTTTGGTAATAATTAGTCCGGTCCGAATTAGTCGTGCCGTTCATATTGGTTGCGCCGACTTCCTGAAATGGCCCAAAAAATTCGTCGTTGTAGTTTTCTGTGCCGTTAAACATGAGGTGTTCGAATAAGTGCGCGAAACCCGTCTTGCCTGGATTTTCGTTCTTTGAGCCAACGTGGTACCAGAGGTTGCTAGCGATGATAGGTGCTTTATGATCCTCGTGGACAATAACGCGTAGCCCGTTATCCAATGTAAATTCTTCAAATTGAATAATGAGATCATCGGCTGCGAGACAGGTGCCGGAGATCGTTAGTGCGTATAGAGCTAGGGTCGGTTTCTTCATAATGTTCTCTTTACTATTTACTCTTTCTCGTTCGAGTTCAGTAGTTGATAAAGCCGTCTTCGTGAGAGTTGGTTTTGCCTCTATACGAAGTTGTCAATCGCGGACGGCCCATGATATTCGGCTGATAACCTTTTACATAGGAGTTTGCCAGATATTTCCCCAACGTATCTAGGCAGCCACATTTCGCTATTATTACGGATAGGTGCATTACTACTAGTGTCGTTGATGACGATAGTGGCATCCTGTTATAGCAAAGTTGCAACACAGCCACTACTGACTAAGGTGAAATATATTGCATAGAGAAGTTATGGGGGGCTTGCGATCATCCCTATCGTCTGGTGTTGAGTGACTAGATCTGCCCCTTTCGTGAAAACTAGTAAATAGCTAATGATGTTACGTAATCTGTATCCACCGTTGGAACCATACGACCAAGGGTTTTTGCCACTGGATGGCGAGCACGCTGTTTATTATGAACAGTGTGGAAATCCTGACGGTAAACCCGCTCTATTCGTTCACGGTGGTCCAGGCGGTGGCGGTGATGTAAGTGCTCGTCGATTTTTCGATCCTAAGCGTTATCGAATTATCGTCTTTGACCAGCGAGGCGCTGGTCGTAGCAAGCCAGAGGCGTCACTTACAGACAATACGACTGCGCATTTGATTTCTGATATGGAACGATTACGGGAATTGTTAGCCGTAAATCGATGGCTCGTCTTCGGTGGTTCCTGGGGCAGCACGCTAGCTTTGGCATACGCGGAGACTCATCCCGATGCAGTCAGCGAGCTCGTGCTCCGCGGGATTTTCTTGCTACGCCGTAAGGAGTTGGCGTGGTTCTATCAATATGGCGCGGGCGTCTTGTTTCCAGACCAATGGGAACGGTTTCTTGCGCCGATCCCGGTTGCTGAGCGTCACAATCTTCTCGCCGCATATCATCGGCGCCTGACCGGGGATGATGAAGAAGCTATGCTCGAGGCCGCTCGTGCTTGGTCCTACTGGGAAGGTGCAACCTGTCACCTACTCCCCGACCCTGCTCACACGCTACCTTTCGAACAAACGAAGTTCGCAATCGCTTTAGCACGTATTGAGGCTCATTATTTTGTTAATACGGGATTTTTCGAAACTGAAAATCAAATTCTGGACAGCGTGGATAGAATTCGCCATATTCCGGCTGTTATCGTTCAAGGCCGTTATGACGTAGTTTGTCCCATGGAGACCGCTTGGGAATTGGCTAGTCGATGGCCGGAAGCTAAATTCCAGCTCGTTGACAATGCCGGGCATTCAGCATACGAGCCGGGGATATCGCACGAGTTGATTTCTGCAACTGATGGATTTCTAGTATGAGCCGATTGCTACTGGTTAATGGAACGCTTGTAAATGAGGGGCGCGAGTTCGAGTCGGACATATTGATCGACGGTGATCGCATAGAGCGCATCGATTCAAATCTATCGGCTACCGCTGTGGATGAGGTTATCGATGTTCGAGGTTGCCATGTATTACCCGGGCTAATCGATGATCAGGTGCATCTGCGCGAGCCGGGGCTTACTCACAAGGCGACGATCCCTAGTGAATCTCGCGCGGCAATATGCGGTGGCGTCACGAGTTTCATGGAAATGCCTAATACGAGTCCACCAACGACGGACAGTGCTGCGCTTGCAGAGAAATACATCCGTGCGAAGGGCCGTAGCTATGCGAATTACGCATTCTATCTCGGTGCAACCAACAATAATCTCGAAGAAATTCGCCGGGTTACTTCCGCAAACGCTTGTGGCATTAAGGTCTTTATGGGCGCATCGACCGGCAACATGCTTGTCGATGATCATGAGGTGCTTGAGAAAATATTCTCGGACGCGCAGCTGCTCATTGCGACTCACTGTGAAGACACACCGCTGATTCGGGCCAACGAAGAAATCTTTCGGGAACGCTATGGTGAAGATGTGCCGATAAGCGCTCATCCCGAGATTCGCTCTACCGAGGCCTGCTATCTTTCGTCGTCCCTCGCCGTGGAAATCGCTCGACGTTATGGTACGCGTCTGCATGTATTACACCTGACAACGGCTCGTGAGCTAGAACTTTTCGAAAGCGGTCCGATCGATTCCAAGCACATAACGGCCGAAGCCTGTGTTCATCATCTCTGGTTCGATGAGTCAGACTACGCTGCGCTCGGAACCCGGATTAAATGTAATCCTGCTATCAAGACTGCTAGTGATCGCAAGAGTTTAATCCATGCCGTCCAGGAGGATCGCATAGACGTAATTGCTACTGATCATGCGCCACATACCTTAGATGAGAAGAATCAGCCCTATTTTAAGGCGCCGGCAGGGTTGCCGCTTGTTCAGCATTCGTTGCAAATGCTCCTGCAACAACATTGTGATGGCCTGTTTTCGCTTGATCAGATCGTTACCAAAACAGCGCACAATCCAGCACGGTTATTTGGTGTAGTAGAACGCGGCTTCCTGCGGGAGGGCTATTATGCCGATCTCGTGGTTGTAGATCTCAAGCAAGTTTCAGAAGTGACGCCGGAAAGTTTGAAGTACCTTTGTGGATGGTCGCCTCTCGAAGGACAAAAGCTGAATTCGCGGGTCATTGCGACGGTTGTCAACGGGGTAGTTGTTTTTCGGAATGGTGAAGTAATGGAGAAGCCGCAGGGACGCCCATTAGAATTCAAGCAGAAATAACGACAAAGTTGAGCGGTAAAAGTGGGGGCCAGGGTCGGAAATCTATTATCCGATATTACCCAAAATTTCTATTGTGCCGGGTGGTACCCGGCCCCCAAAAATGCCTCCCGGCGAGGCGGCGGTCACAACAAGGCGGGGGGAAGATCGCCTGGTGACAGCCTAACAACGGGCCGCTAACCGCGATTGTTTGTAAGCGCGCTCGCCAGCCTTAACGGCGGCGTTACCGACTGTTTCAAATCGAATTCCAGGTCCGCTTTGAAGCGAAGCTCGACAGTTTTCGTAAACAGGTCCATGTTGTTACGAAAGCGCGCATTTTCTGCGTGTGCTTCTGCTGTAGTCTGAGCACCGGTCACGATGACTTCTTCAGTAGCTGCCATTGGAGCGTTAATCACGCACAGGGTGACTATCGCAAGCGATATCCTGAGACCGGTTGAAGTATTTTTTCTAGATGCCTGGTTAATCATGGCCTTAGTCCTTGATGTCCAATATTTCGGAAAAACAGTCAATTTTAAAATTACGTCTTTTGCTTTTATTAATGCAGGAGTCGTGCCAACTTATTAAATCAATAAAAACAGTATGTTATAGTTTATTAATGTAACGGAATTCCGTTAAAACACGGAATATCGTTGATATAAATAGCGGATATCCGTAAACTTATGTCATGTCTAGTAATGATCGCTATCAGTGGCTGTTTCGTAAGGGTCCGGCGTTATCGCTGTCGCTTAATGAGGAGGGTCACATTCTCGATGCCAGCGATGCTTGGTTAACGCGTTTCGGTTATGGCCGTCCCGAACTCAGTCAGCTCCGGTCTCGGGATATCATTAATCAAGAATCGGCACGACGAATCATTGAGGACTACATGCCGTTATTGCGCCGCGCGGGTCGACTGACGGACGTCCCGGTAGATCTCGTAACGAAGGCGGGTAAAACTGTTGCTTGTCTCGCCAATGCGGTCGCTGAATCCGAGCCGGAAGGTGGTGACGGCATGCGCACGGTTGCAATTTACACGGAGTTGGAGGATGAGCGGAGCGTTGGGCAGCACTATCAGGATCTCTACAAGGATACGCCGGCGATGCTTCATGCTGTGGATAGTGGGGGACGCATTGTGTACGTCAGTGATCACTGGCTCAAAAAGCTCGGTTACCGTCGTGAGGAAGTAATTGGGCGCAGTATTATCGACTTTATGGCTGGAGAGTCGCGGGATGACATGGATGAAGGGTCGCTAGTCAACATAATTGCACAGGGAGAGCTTGATAACGCACCGCGGAATTATCTGACACGAGAGGGCGAGGTCATCGAGGCGCTAGTGTCAGCTCGAGCGGATCGCGACGAAAACGGCGAGGTTACTGGTCTTTATGTGGCCTTGAAAGACGTTACGGAGCGTAATCGTGCTGAACGGCAACTGCGTGCCGCGTTTGAGGAAAACGCGCGTCTGAGGCAGGAACTGGAGCAGGAGCGCGATTACCTTCGCGAGGAGGTCGAGGTATCAATGAATTTCGGCCGCATTATCGGCGAGAGTCCAGCGCTGAAGAAAATGTTGGCCCGCCTCGAAGCTGTTGCGCAGACAGCGGCCAACGTATTGATACAAGGGGAATCCGGCACCGGTAAAGAACTTGTTGCTCACGTGGTCCATTCACGAAGCGCCCGGGCCGACGGCCCGCTAGTAAAGGTTAACTGTGCCTCGATCCCCCATGAATTGTTCGAAAGTGAGTTCTTCGGTCATGTAAAAGGCGCATTCACAAGTGCTCACAGGGATCGGATCGGGCGTTTCCAACTGGCTGACGGTGGAACGATATTTCTGGATGAAATCGGCGAAATCCCGCTCGATCTTCAGGGAAAACTTCTACGCGTCCTGCAGGAGAGCGAATATGAACGTGTCGGGGATGACGCGACGCTATCCGTCGATGTAAGGGTGATAGCAGCAACGAACCGTAATCTTGAAAAAGCCGTTGATCAGGGCGGCTTTCGCGAGGATCTATACTATCGCCTCAGCGTGTTCCCTATCGACGTCCCGCCGCTGCGGGAGCGTGGCGACGATATTATTCAGCTCGCCAGTCACTTTCTTGAGAAGGCCTATCTGGATTTTGGTCACCGGCCCCTGGCCCTTTCCCGTCAGCAGGCAGGACTGCTCAATAAATACGACTGGCCCGGTAATGTTCGTGAACTCAAGAACGTCGTAGAGCGGGCTGTAATACTTTCCCAGGGGAAGGTGCTTAGGCTCGATCTCGCAATGGCGGATATATTGCGGTCGTCGCCGTCGCTTAACAGTAAGTCGGAGGGGTCGCTGAGCCACGTAATGACGGAACGGGAGTTTGTCGCATTGCAGAAAGAAAATATGCAGGTCGCTTTAGGTTTGAGTAATGGAAGGGTCTCTGGTTCTCGAGGTGCGGCGAAGCTTCTCGGGCTGAAACCCTCGACCTTTACAGACCGGATGCGAAAACTCGGCGTGAGCAAGCCACGCTAGTGCTGTTCGAAGACAGCGGAATTGTCCCGAGACTAAACTCTGCTTTGTGTAAACCATAACTCTATATCTTCGGAGGGGTTGTGGTTAGTCCCTATAATCTGATATATGTTTGCCCACTACAGTATTAATTTCTTAGCCATCTACTAGCAAAAATAATTAAAAAGACGACTGTATGACCTATCTTGTTGATCGTTTTCAGGCTGCGGTGTCTGTACTCGTGGCCGAAGGATCTGTTAAGGATCGCCTAGCCACCGCTTACTCGGAACATCTAGGTGATTTGGAAATCAGCGAATTGCCTCAGAACTTGCAGGAGAAGTTTAAAACTCTTGATTCTGCGCTTCATTCTGTGAAGCCGATTGGAAAAGAACTTTGTGTTAGGGCTTCGGTCCGAAAGATGTCTAGGCTGCAAGCGGGTGACCATGCCAGGACCATTTTTACGCTTTACGTATCCCTTATCAGTCGGAGTAATCGTGCCGCGCCACTCAAGGCAGTTGACGGTAAGTACAAGAAATCGACGCGACTCGCCTCTTAGAACCCATAGCGCTTCTGTTCCCTATACTCTGATTTGGGCACAATAGATGCCTATGCGAGTTTTACTTGTCCTGGTCGGTTGTTTTCTTGTAGCCGCTATGGTTACCGCACAGGAAGTTCCGGAGCCCCTGCAGAGAATTCTAGATGGGCACGAAATCCCAGCCGAAGATCTTAGTCTCTTCGTGCAGGCGGTAGACGCTGACTCACCGCTAGTGAGCCATCTCGCGCAGACGCCGAGAAACCCGGCTTCTACCGTCAAGTTGCTTACCAC
Source organism: Candidatus Rariloculaceae bacterium (assembly GCA_045561055.1). GTDB lineage: Bacteria > Pseudomonadota > Gammaproteobacteria > Steroidobacterales > Rariloculaceae > SMWC01. The sequence goes on from JBJKYL010000010.1 coordinate 255,427, forward strand.
TTGGGTCGCCCTCGATAAACTTGGGCCGACGTATAGCTGGCCGACCGAGGTCTACTTTCTGGGTGACTGGGATGGTCGGAAGCTCGTCGGTGACCTTGCTATAAAGGGTTACGGTGATCCATCTCTTGTTACCGAAGAATTCTGGAAAATGCTACGTGCACTCCGCCAAACTGGTCTTGAAGAAATAGATGGTGACCTCGTTATCGACGCGAGTTTTTTCGATGGTAACGATGGTGACCCTGGGGCATTCGACGGCCAGCCCTACCGCTCATACAATGTTCTGCCGGACGCGTTGCTCATTAATTATAAAGCTATCCGCTTTCAGTTTTTCCAAGATATACAGAGTCGCGGCGTGCGGATAAGTGCGGATCCGATGCCGAGCAATCTCAGAATTCGTAACGATATCGATCTCGTTGATGGGCCCTGTAGGGGGTATCAGGCAGGAATTAGTTTCGACCTGCGTGATGCTGAGGCTGGCAATATGGTTGTATTTTCAGGGCGATTTCCTGCCGCATGCAGTCCCTACGGAATGACGCGTAGCGTGCTGCAGCACAATACCTATGTCTATGGCGTGTTCGATACATTATGGAAACAGTTGGGTGGCAGCATCCAAGGCGGACTGGGTTATGGAGTTATTGCTGAGGATGCTAAGCCAGTCTTGACGTGGCGTTCGCCGCCTTTAGGGGAGATCATCCGCAGCATCAATAAGTTCAGCAATAATGTAATGAGTCGGCAGCTGCTGTATACGCTGGCGGCGGAGATTCATGGGCCGCCCGGTACCAAAGCAGCCGGAATCGAGGTTATTTCGGCGTATCTGGAGGAACAGGGTCTGGATCATACGATGCTCGTACTCGATAATGGCTCCGGTTTGTCGCGTCGAACACGTATATCCGCTGAACTGCTCGCCGACATTTTGCTTGTGGCAGCGCGAAGCCGTTACAGCCCAGAGTATCTGTCATCGCTGTCTCTGGGCGGCCTTGACGGAACAACCCGCGGACGGTTCCAGCGTAGTGCCGTTGCTGGCAGTATGCACGTCAAAACAGGTAGGCTTGACCACGTTTCAGCTCTCGCAGGTTTTGTGCACACAGCGAGTGCCCAGACCTACGTTGTTGTCGCGATACTGAATTCAATTGATGTCCACCGCGGCCCGGGGGAGGAGTTGCAGGAGTCGCTGGTTCGTTGGGTTCACTCTTTGCCATGACAATAAATAGCTAAGTGTATGTCTGAGTCTCATTCATTTGTTGCAATCCTTCATATCATTACCGTCGTTGAAGAAGATAACGATGCCCTCAACGGACGTAACGTGTGATAAGGCTAGTATTCTTAATGTCACTGATTTGCGGCGTCATGGGTGTGTCGGCTGAAACCGCCTATGTCACAGACATATTGCTTTTGGGGCTGCACGAGGCTGAGGATACGAGCGGTCAGCCGTTTAGGAACCTTGAAAGTGGTGCTGAGCTTAATGTGCTGGAGCGCGTCAGTGATTACGCACTAGTTCAAACGGCAGATGGCGAACAGGGTTGGGTTAAGTCTGCGTATCTCGTTGCGGACAAACCAGCCCGCCTTAGACTAACCGAGGTAGAAGCCTTGCTCGAGATTATGCGTAATGAACTTATCGCTGCTCAGGACGCGGAATCCCATATGATGGAGGGCGATTCCTACGAAGCCCTGATGTACAAATACCGCGGCAGCGTACCAATATTGTGGGTAGTTGCAGCGCTTGTTGTTGTGATGGCTTCTGGATTCCTTGCCGGAATGTGGTGCCTCGACGCGCTGATTCGCCGCCGACATGGCGGGTTCAGGATTTATTGACGGCCGTTCTCTGAAAGAACCGGCTTAGCCAATCTTTAGCTCTGAAGCTGAGCAATACGATGAGGACAAATGTGTAGACCAAAGGCTCTACGGTCGTGATCTTGACCTGCCAAAAAAAATGTATGATGCCGAGTGAGCTTATCACATAGATTAATCGATGCAGTTTTTGCCAACGTTTGCCGAGCCTTCGTTGCATAGAGTTTGTAGAGGTAATAGCGAGTGGTACGAGTAGTATCAGTGCAGCAACGCCGACTGTTATATACGGGCGTTGAGTTACATCGGCGAAAAATATCGGCCAAACAAGTTGCAGATCTAGCGCGACGTAGGTGGTGGCGTGCAGCAGTACATATGCGAACACGGCAAGACCAAGCACTCGGCGCAGTGCGGTTAACCATTTCAGGCCCGTCAGCTTTCGTAATGGTGTGATGGCCAGTGTGATTAGCAGCAAGTTCAGCCCCGTTTTACCGAGTGTATGCAGAATTTCTTGGATAGGATTAGCGCCGAGGTTGCCATAGCCGAATGCGCGCGCGGCCAGCAGAACTAAAGGCAAACCAGAGGCAAGTATTACTAACGCTTTTATTAGCGTAAGCCTGCCGCGTGTCATGAGAGACAGCTAGTAATTTGCTCGTAGGTCGAGGTTAGCGTAGAGATGACTGACCTCTTCCCCATAGCCGTTAAACATCAAAGTTGGAATACGCGAAGAAAACAAGCCGCCGCCGAGTGGCCGCTCAGATGCCTGGCTCCAACGCGGATGGTCAACCTCTGGATTAACGTTGGAATAGAATCCGTACTCGCGGGCGTTGGCCATATTCCAACTCGTTGCGGGCTGGGTCTCCGAAAAACGGATACCAACGATTGATTTGATGCTTTTGAAACCATACTTCCACGGCACTATGAGCCGCAGGGGTGCGCCATTCTGATTTGGCAGAACGCTTCCATAGACACCGACTGTGGCTAGTGTCAGGGGATGCATAGCCTCAGCGATGGTTAGTCCTTCGCGATATGGCCACTGTAGTACTGGCCGTCGCACGCCTGGCATCTGGTTCGGATCATTCAGTGTGAAGAACTGGACATATTTAGCACGCGACGTTGGGTTGAACCGTTTAAGTAGCCGTTCGAGCGGAAACCCTACCCACGGTACTACCATCGACCACGCTTCTACGCAGCGAAAGCGGTAGATTCTCTCCTCGAGAGAATAGGGGTTGATCAAATCCTCAAGTCCATAGGTACCGGTATGTTCGGCTTCTCCGTCTACGGTCACCGTCCACGGATGGGGCTCTAGCGTGTGGGCGTTTCGTGCTGGATCGGTTTTGCCGGTGCCGAATTCGTAGTAGTTATTGTATCCGGTCACATCCTCGTAGGCAGTGGTAGCGAGATCGAGACTGTTCGGCCACTGTGTCACGTTTTCCAATATGCCGTCAGCTGGGAAAGGTGGTTTTCGTTCTAGGAGAGCTTCAGTTGCTAAATCCTGTAGATTTTGCGGAAAAGCGGTAGCTGCGGGGATTAGTCCCAGCACGGCGAATGATTTCACAAATTCGCGACGCTTCACAAAAATCGACTCAGGAGTTATTTCGGAAGGCTTAATGTCGGATGGTTGTTTGATTAGCATGGTAACTCTCGGCTTGCTTACCAGAGGAACTTCGACGAAGTCTTACAATGGTGCAACTCTAGGTGACAAATGGCTACCCCCTATTAACGGCAAGCCGCGAACTTACTATCTTCCCGCAGACTAAAATAGTGTCGCTGGTATTCAGGTGTCGTGGCCTGCGCGCTCGGATTAGATCTTTTGGTGATATCCGCTACAATGATGGTACTAAAAAATAGTACTAAAAATGCATCCAGAAAAAACGGGTGTTTCTTTCTTGCAATTTTAATATTAGGGGATGCTGATGAAGCTAATTACTGCTGTGATCAAGCCTTTTCGTCTTGACGAGGTTCGCAACGCCTTGTCGGAGGTAGGAGTGCAGGGTATGACTGTGACCGAGGTTAAAGGATTCGGTCGTCAACGCGGGCACACTGAACTATATCGTGGAGCTGAGTACGTCGTTGATTTTCTGCCCAAAGTAAAAATAGAGCTAGCGTTAACTGACGATCTCGTCGATCGGGCTGTTGAAGCGATAATAGAAGCTGCTAAGACGGAAAAGGTAGGCGATGGCAAAATATTTATCACTGATCTAAGCCAGGTTTACCGGATACGTACTGGCGAAACTGGCGAACAAGCAATTTAGGAGTTCAGTATGAAAACATTAACAAGAATATTGGCTTTAGTTACGACAATTGCGGTGTGGCCAGCGACAGCGTCCGCTCAGGCTATAGACAGTGGGGATACTGCTTGGATGCTTACATCCACGGCGCTCGTATTGTTCATGACACTTCCCGGCCTCGCGCTTTTTTACGGTGGCCTTGTCCGTCGACGTAATGCGTTGTCTGTGCTCATGCAGTGCTTTGCCATTGCCTGTGTAATGTCGGTTATCTGGGTAGTTATCGGCTATAGCATGTCGTTCAGTGAGGGCATCCTCGGTAATCTAGTCGGTGGGTTTTCGGCAGCGATGTTGTCTGGCATTACCTTCGACTCGGTAAGCGGAACGATGCCGGAGACCGTGTTCGTTATGTTCCAGATGACTTTTGCAATTATTACGCCTGCGCTGATCGTGGGAGCGTTCGCTGAGCGCATGCGATTTTCTGCGCTACTGTTGTTTACTAGTCTTTGGATTGCCTTCGTTTATTTTCCAGTCGCACATTGGATCTGGGGTGGTGGTTGGTTAGCTGAGATGGGTTTCCGCGATTTCGCTGGTGGTGCTGTTGTGCATGTTACAGCGGGTGTCGCAGCGCTTGTCGCAGCACTTGTCATAGGTAATCGGCGTGGATTCCCGGATACGCCGATGCCGCCACATAACCTAACGATGACAGTTACGGGCGCATGCATGCTCTGGGTTGGGTGGTTTGGCTTTAACGCTGGTAGCGCAGTAGCTGCCGATGGTGCGGCTGGAATGGCCATGCTTGTCACTCATATCAGTGCTGCGGTAGCGTCGTTGACATGGATGGCAGCCGAGTGGATCAAGTTTGGTAAACCTAGCGTTCTAGGCATCGTAACGGGAATGGTAGCAGGGCTGGCGACCATTACGCCTGCCTCTGGTTATGTGGGCCCTTCGGGTGCGCTTGTGATTGGCCTGGCAGCTGGTTCAGGCTGCTTCCTCGCAACACAGTTCATGAAAAGGAAGCTTAAAATCGATGACTCCCTGGATGTATTTTCGGTTCATGGTATCGGCGGCATGATCGGCCTGTTATTAACGGGGGTGTTTTCAGCAACCTCTTGGGGTGGCGTTGGCTTGGACGAAGGTGTTGGCATTGGCGGACACGTCTGGATACAACTTGTAGGGATACTCGCGGTTACGGCATGGTGCGCTATCGCAAGTGGTGTATTGCTGAAGTTAATCGACGCAATCGTGCCGCTTCGTGTCTCGGCTGAGGAAGAAACTGATGGCTTGGACCTCGTGCTGCACGAGGAGAGCGGCTACAACCTCTAGAGAGTTATCTATCGGTGGGGGCTTGAGTATCATCTTGAGCCCCCGCCAGGGTTTGGTTCGCAGCTCAGTTCCATTACATACGTGGGTAGTGTGGTGATATCTAAGTCTCTGCTCGGCTGCCTTACAATCTCGCCTTTTGTTGGAACGCTATAGTGGCTAGCGGCTGCAAAAGATCTGTACTAACGAGTAACAGCTAGCCTAGTTAGATCGTTTGTTGTGCTGAATACAGCGGTTATCATTCAGATGGAAAATAACGGAAGCGGTGTCTGAATCGAACAGGTGATGTTGCTACAGGTTCTCCGGCAATGAGGCGAGGCCTGAAATAACTCTCTATCAGGCGTTGCTGATAGAGGTTTTCCATTAAATTTGGCGGTGTCGCTTCGATGATTATAACGTTGCGAGCAAGACCACCGGCAGTGATCTCGAACTCCGCAGCTATCGTCCCCCAGGCATAAGTAGAAATGCCGGGCTTCCTGTCGACGGGGCTAGCGGGAGGAATAAAATTGATGAGTGCGGGTTTTGCAAAGAGGGCTTCCGCGGCAGCGGCATTGTCCACCGCTAACGTTGCGTATGCCTCCTGGTACCGGGAAATACTAGTTTCCGCCCTTCCGGTCGCCAGCTCATAATCTCCTAGCACAGCTAGCGATAGGGCACGCTCGTGAGTGGAATAGTCGGATCCGAGCTCTAGCAGTTCCTCGAGTCGGCGGCGAGCTGAAGTTTTTTTCCCGGAGAAAGTATCGATACGAACGAGCTCCCGGAGAGGCTTGAGTTGCTCGCTCGCTCGCTCGTCGAGGTGGATCTCGAGAATGTCTATGACGTCCTGATAGGATTCGCGCGCCTTCGTGCGCATTCTAGATAGCTCATAATATTCAGCGAGGCGATAGTAGAAAGGAATGATTTCAAGGTGTTCTCTTCCGAAATAGCGGCGCGCTATATTTAGATTCTCTTCTTGGAGCTCTAGTGCGCTGCGCGTGTTTCCCATGGCCTGATAAGCTTTACTCATTTCATTGATGATGAGAGTTTGTTCCGTACTGAAAAGTCCGTAGTTCCGTTGGTGTATGTGTCGCGCGTGCTCCAATACCGTCAGCGTTTCGGCATGTTGACCTAGTTGTACGTAGATCGCGGCAAGCTGCCGGTATGGGCCGATTAATTGCGGAGAGAATTCACCGCTTTCCTGTATGAGAAGCTCGATTCCCTGTAAATAGGCCGTTTCCGCAGCCTCGAACTCATTGAGGCCTATCTGAAGTGAGCCGAGATTGAACGCTGCCCGCGTATCGTCAGTACGGTCAGCATATGTTGGGTTAGATGGTGTTGCTTTATTGCCATTGACTGATTGCTGCCCAAATCCTAGCTTGGTTGTACTCCCTAAGCCGATGCCGATAGTGATCAGCAAGAAAGATCTGAGAGCGTCCGAGGTCACTCTTTAAGGTAGATAATGGAAGGTAAAGTTTCGCGCCAGTCCGCGCGCCCACACGATTTCTCCATCGACCATTCGTGGCCGGAAGCGAGACCGACCGAGCGCTCGTACTGTGGAGACATCTTTAAGTCCTGGTGGAACGGATTCGACCACAGCCACATTTCGGGTTCTCCCCCTTTCGTCGACGTCGAACGTCACCAATACTTTTCCGGGCAAGACACCCGGCTCGTCCGGGTCACTTAGACCGCGATTACTTGGGTTTTCGCGAAACACATAGCGCGGGTTTTCGAACCACCGGCTTTGTATTTCATCACTATCCTCGAGCTCGTCTAGTAGGGCCCATGCTTGACGGTATTCTTCACCGGTTCCGCCGTTGATGCTGAATGCAGTATTCCAGTCACCGATATCAATGAGAAGCTCGGCGAGAATTCGTGGATTCGTATCGGCTTGATCCTGGGCGATTTCTAACGCCTGGCGAAGCGCCGAGACCCCGCGCCCTTCGCTAAACTTTTGCAACCGGAAGCTGTTACCGATTCCTTTCAATGGTTTGACTAGAGCGATATCCTTAGGGCCTAAGTTTCGCCGGATAATGCCTAACGCTCGCGTATATTGGTCTCGTTCCTCATTGAATCGATAGGATGATTGCAACCATCTAGCAAACCTATAGATCGCTGGTAGGATTTCTATGGTATCTATACCATGAACACGTTCCTGGATTTGCAGCGCATCGAGTTGAAACTCATCGGCCTCTTCATAACGTCCCATAGACGTCATCACATTGGAGAGGTGGTCGAGGATAAGTATCTGTTGTTCGTTCATTAGGCCGTTGACGCGTCGGCTGATAGTTCGCGCTTCCTCGAAAATCGTCACCGCTTCGGGAAAATCACCTCTGGCTTGATAGGTTATGCCGAGACCGATCATAGGACTTATTACCGCATTACTTAAAACGCCCTCTGATTCTCTGATCACATCGACTGCCCGTAGAAAGTTCTGTTCCGATACGTCATAGAGTCGGACTCGCTGCTGCAGCGCGCCGAGGTTGCTCAGAGCGATACCGAGCTCGGGGCTAACACCCAAAGCCTCCTCGGTGAGTTCGATAACGCGTTCTGCATAAGGTATCGCTTCTGCGAAGCGCTCGTCGGTTACCAGGTCACCCATGGCAAGGCGAGCCTCCAGGCGTGCGGCTATTGCGATCGCAGCTTCTCCCGCCACGATTACGGCTTCGTCTAGTTTCTCCTCGTTGCTTACTTGTTCTAGCTGAGCTATCTCCGCGCTCAGAGACGTTATAGTAGCTTCGATAGTATCTTGGTTAGTCTCCCCAGCAGGATTCCGGATCTGTGGCGTAGATTCTTGGGCTAGGAGGTTCGGGGTGGCGATAATAAACGTAAGGGTACACAGCGGCATAAAAAGGGGGACACCGCTTGGTAGAAACAGCTGTGGCTTAATTGGAGCCATTTGTATCTATTCTAACGAAAAAAAGTGGGTCCAGTAGCTCTAGACTCAATATTTTAAGTCTGTTAGGCGAATTTTCGTAAAATCACGCGATCACAGCCCTTGTAGCAAATCCGTTGACGTCTATAATGTTGCGCGAGCACCTTGGATTTGAATATTTCCAGAAAAAATGGATATCTACTTTGGATCCGGTTATAGCATCGGTTGAATGTTTCAACATTCGACTTTCAGGAGTATCCTTCGCCACAATTATCACAAGCCTGCACTGTCGGGTGATTGATGAGTAGGACAGCAACACAATCGAGCGGTCGCTCAGAGCCTAAATAATGGATCCCACGATAACTTCTGGTACCGAGTACTTTCACCGTGTTGTTGACTGTCAGTGGGCATGTCCGGCTCATACCGATGTGCCGGAATATATTAGGTTGATTGCGCAGGGCAGGTTCTCCGATGCTTATATGTTGAATCGTGGCTCCAACGTATTCCCCGGAATCCTCGGACGCGTCTGCGACCGGCCCTGTGAGCCCGCGTGTCGTCGTGGCCGTGTTGAAGACAAGGCGGTCGCTATTTGCCGGTTGAAGAGGGTTGCAGCTGATAATCGCGAAGATATTACGGATCGGTTACCAAAGGCAGCGGAACAAAAAAACGGTAAACGCATCGCCTTCGTCGGTGCTGGCTGCGCTTCGCTGGCAGCGGTAAATGATCTCATGCCGCTCGGGTACGAATGCGTTATCTATGAAGCGCTCGACAAGCCGGGCGGACTGATGAGAACGAATATCCCATCGTTTAGGTTGCCGGAGACGGTTCTGGATGAGGAGATGAATTACATTATCGACATGGGCGCCGATTTGAGATTGGGGGCACCGGTAGAGAGCATGAAGGCTCTTTTAACCGAGGGTTATGACGCTGTGTTCGTGGGCAGCGGCGCTCCGAAGGGTAAGAATCTCGATATCCCTGGCCGTAACGATAGCGACCGGATCCATGTCGGCATCCAGTGGCTGGAGTCCGTTGCCTTCGAGCATATCGATAAAATTGGTAAGAAGGTGCTGATCATTGGTGTCGGCAACACCGCGATGGATTGTTGTCGAACTTCGCTCCGCTTGGGTGCTACTGACGTTAAAGTCATGGCACGCAAGCCGCGAAATTTCTTCAAGGCATCTGATTGGGAGCTTGAGGACGCTGAAGAGGAGATGGTGGAAATTGTCGTCAACCATTCGCCCAAGGAATTTGTGATTAAAGATGGGCAGCTCGTCGGTATGAATTTCGAGAAGATGGAATACGATATCGATGATAATGGGAGAATTACGGAAACTCGGATTGTTGGTGAGGAATTTTTCCCCTGTGATGATGTTGTCCTTGCCATCGGCCAGGACAATGCGTTTCCGTGGGTTGAGCGTGATATCGGAGTCGACTTCGACAAGTGGGACGTTCCGATAGTTGATGAGGTGACGTTCGAATCAACTCTACCTGGGTTGTTTTTCGGCGGGGACGCTGCGTTCGGACCCAAAAATATCATCTGGGCTGTGGAGCACGGTCATCAGGCCGCTATCTCAATCCACAAATATTGCCAGGGTCAATCGCTGATGGAACGGTTACCGCGCGGCGTTAATCTGCAAAGTGCCAAGATGGGCATGCACGAATGGAGTTACAGTAACGACTTCGATGCCGCGAGCCGACGCATAATGCCGAGCGTTGATCTCAAGAAGCGATTTAAGGAACTGAATATCGAAGTCGAGCTCGGTTTCTCTGCTGAGCAGGCAGCGACGGAAGTTGAGCGCTGTCTTAATTGCGATCTTCAAACGGTATTTTTTGCGGACCTGTGCATCGAGTGTGATGCCTGTATAGACATTTGCCCGGTCGATTGTCTGACGATTACCGCAAACGATGATGAGCAGACCCTAAAAGAGAGTCTGAAGTCGCCGTTACTAAACCCAGATCAGCCTCTATATATCTCCCAGCCGTTGAAACACACTGGGCGAGCTATGATCAAAGACGAGAACTTATGCGTCCACTGCGGCTTGTGCGCCGAACGATGCCCTACTGCGGCCTGGGACATGCAGAAGTCGAATGTTGAAATTCCATATGCCATCAACGAGATGAAGCAGGATGAGGCGAAATGTCTGGAAGGCAGAAAAGCAGGGTAAACGACTTCGTCGTTCGGCTGGCGAACGTTAACGGTACGGGCTCAGCCAGTGCAAATGGATTGCTTATGAAGGCAATCTTCCGTATGGGCATTCCCGTAATGGGTAAGAATTTCTTTCCTAGTAACATCCAGGGGTTGCCGACTTGGTATGAGATACGAATTACCAAAGACGGCCATCTCGCGCGTGCCGGTCACGTCGACATTATGGTTGCTATGAATGCTGAGACTTACCAGAAGGACCTTAGTGAAGTCGCACCGGGAGGAACGCTTATCTACGATTCCACCTGGCCGCGCGGCAGCGTGTTGTCCCGACCCGATATCACTATTGTCGGGGTGCCGCTTGCGCGTATGTGCAACGAACATTTCAGTAATGCTCGGGCGCGCATTCTGATGAAGAACATGGCATATGTTGGCGCCCTTGCGGCGCTTCTCGATCTAGATCGAGACGTTATCGCGGAGCTGGTGAAGGAGATGTTCGCTTCGAAGAAATCGCTCATCGAGTCAAATATGGAAGCAATTCAGCTCGGCTTCGATTACGCCATCGAGAATTTAGAGTGCCCATTAGCGACTCGACTCGAGCCGATGGATAAAACAACCGGGCATATCATGATCGATGGTAATACAGCAGCAGGGCTCGGTTGCGTATATGCTGGCGCCACTGTCGGCGCGTGGTATCCAATCACTCCGTCGACGAGTCTTATGGATGCTTTTAAGACGTTCGCTGAAAGTTTTAGGAAGGATTCCGAAACGGGAGAGCGAAACTTTTGTGTTATACAGGCTGAGGATGAACTCTCGGCGATAGGTATTGTTTTAGGCGCATCGTGGAACGGCGCTAGAGCTTTCACGCCGACCAGTGGACCTGGTTTGTCACTTATGAACGAGTTTATCGGGTTTGCTTACTTCGCTGAGTTGCCGGCAGTTTTGTTCGATGTGCAGCGTGTTGGCCCTTCTACAGGAATGCCTACACGTACCCAGCAAGCCGATATTCTTCCAGCCGCTTACGCTTCTCATGGAGATACGCGGCACGTCTTGCTGTTTCCAGCTAATCCTAAGGAATGCTTCGAGCTGTCCGTCCTTTCATTCGATCTGGCCGACCGTTTGCAGACGCCCATAATCGTGATGCTTGACCTTGATATAGGTATGAACGATTGGATGTGCGAGGATCTTGAGTGGGATGACAATTACCGGCCCGATCGCGGTAAGGTTCTGAACGAAGAAGAACTTGAGGAGGCCGAGAATTTCTATCGCTATCTCGATTCCGACGGTGACGGAATCCCTTACCGAACCTATCCCGGGGTCCATCCAAAGGGTGCCTATTTTGTTCGCGGTTCCGGACACAACAAGTACGGGAAATATACCGAGGAGTCGGACGAGTATCAGGAGGTTGTGGATCGGCTTTGTCGTAAATGGGAAACGGCATCCGAGCTCATTCCCGCGCCCGTCATTCGCAAGAGCGGTAACCCGACCGACATGGCTATTGTCTCTGTTGGTAGCTGTGACTATGCAGTGATAGAGGCGATAGAGCGTCTGGTAGAAAAAGGAATTTCTCTCGATTATCTGCGCGTTAAAGCGTTCCCATTTGGTAAGGCAGTCGAGGAATTTCTCGACCAGTATGAGCGAATTTTCGTAGTCGAACAAAATCGTGATGCACAGTTAAAAAGTTTGCTAACGCTCGAGACTAACTATCCGAAGAGCCGCATGATATCGGTATTGAATTACAGTGGCCTACCGATAGATTTTCGCTGCATTGTTGACACCATAGAGCAAACTGCCGGGAAGGGGGTTGCCGCATGACTTATATTGCCAAGCCGAAAATAGTTCATGATGGCCTCACACGTAACGCATTGGGGTTTACTGTCCGGGACTATGAGGGCGGGATGTCGACACTCTGTGCGGGCTGCGGTCACGACTCCGTGACAGCGGCTATAGTCCAGGCATTCTTCGAGTTGGATATTCCCCCGCATTGCGTGGCGAAGATGAGCGGTATCGGTTGTTCGTCAAAGACCCCTGCGTATTTCCTCGGTGCTTCACATGGCTTTAATTCTGTTCATGGAAGAATGCCTTCAATCGCCACCGGCGCTAGCGCGGCGAATAGGGAGATGTATCTGCTCGGAGTCTCCGGGGACGGGGATTCGCTATCAATCGGTCTTGGTCAATTCGCTCACGCGATTCGCCGTAATTTGAATATGACGTACATTATCGAGAATAACGGTGTGTATGGTCTGACCAAAGGCCAGTTCTCAGCGTCGGCTGATGTCGGTACCAAAGCGAAAAAGGGGGAGATTAACGAGCAGCAGCCAATCGACCCAGTGCAGATGGCGATGGCGCAGGGCGGCACATTCGTCGCCAGAAGTTTCTCCGGTGATAAGGACCAGTTGGTACCGCTGTTGAAGGCGGCGATTAAGCATGACGGTTTCGCGCTTATCGATGTGCTCTCACCCTGTGTGACCTTTAACGATCATGAGGATTCAACGAAAAGCTATTCGTATACCCGGCAGTTCTTCCATCGTGCGGTACACCTCGATTATGTTCCGCCAGCAGAGGAGATCAAGGCGGCATACGATCAGGGTGAGGTTATGCCCGTCGAGATGCACGATGGTAGCCGTATCCTACTGCGTAAGATAAGCAAGGACTATAAGGTTAATAATCGTGGTGCGGCGTTGGACTATATTCGGTCACATCACCGCAAGGGCGAGATCGTTACCGGATTGCTTTATATCGATGAGAGTGAGCCTGATATGCATGGCATCAATCAGACAACTCTCGTGCCGCTCAGTAACCTTGATTTCGGAGACCTCTGCCCGGGCGCTGGCGTGCTCGGTACGCTACAGGGGCGGTTTCGCTAACTAGGTTTTTTGGTTGGGCAAAGAGCTTGGCGCGACTCTGTCGGTAAATTTAACAAAAACCTCTGTTATTTCTCGTGATACCGCAACGGTAGTAGAATATGAGGCTATTACGACGTCGGAACCACTTGCGAGAGCAAAATGATTAGAGCGGGATCCAGGAAGGATCAGCTGACAGGTGCAGATAACCAACATTGATTCCTTGGCGCCAACCAACGCCGGCTCGGATCGGTGCAAGCGTCACACCGTCGCGTTGATTGTACGTCAGACCAACACCACCGACGAAATACAGGCTACCCTCTGCGCCGCCGTAGCGCTCGAAGAGGGCATCTATATTCGGCAGGTTGTATATTAGAACGAATACCTTTGCGGCGCTGCCCCCAAAGTCTAGGCCCAGAGATGGCCCGCGCCAATAAACTTTGCTGGAGCGACCATTGCTCATGAAAAGGTCACCATGACCGTAACGAAAACCGACGCCCAAAGCCGCCCCGACCTCTTCGCCCTTTATATAGGCGTCGGGAGATCCGTGATCATTAAAGGCTTTGTTAAGTACGGCGGCTAGATCCTGTGCACCCTGACCGAAGAAAATATCTGCTTCATTTAGGAGTGCTTCTTGTTGGTAGGGACCTGATGGGCTAGCACTGCTCGGCGGAGATTGAGGTGGCTGGTTAGAGCATGCGGCAGTTAGCAAGGTGAGATATACAACAGTTATGATTCCGAAGTTTTGCATTGTTGTTTGCCGCTGGTAATTGAGTGGTAAGTGTGAACTTGATGCAGCGCTTGTCAAGTTATGTGTATCGAGAGACGTCGAGGGGGGGAATTGTTATTTGAACAATGATTCAGCATCGCTAATTAAACCGTCAGCTTCTGCAGCAGACTCTGTGGTTGCGTTAGCTGGTGCCGACCCGCATTTAGTTTCGTTGCCGAACAATGCATTCAAGTCCTGGATTGCAGCAACTTCTGCTTCGAGGGCATCTGGTGAGTATTTATCGGCGCTTGGTTTGAAGTAGTCGCAAAAATTAGCCTTAGATTTTTCTTGTACCTCGAGCGCGTCATCCTCCGCGCACGCATCGGTTAGCCGGGGGTCATAGTAGTCACACATTCGGCAGACATGTATCTCGACGTGGCACCGTGGACACTCATCGCGGCGCGATATCGGTAGGGTTAGTGCAGTAAGGGAATGACTGCAGCGGTAACAGCGAAGCTCCTGATCCACTTCGCTACCTTTACGTCGCGAGCTCTACGTGCTCGATAGCTAACAGCATACGCTTGATAGATAAGCTGCCCGAGAAGCCGCCGATCGACCCGTCGGCGGCGACAATGCGATGGCAGGGGATAATTATTGGTATTGGGTTGGCGCCGTTGGCTTGTCCGACGGCTCGGGCAGCGCCAGGATGGCCTATGTTTCTCGCGAGGTCGCCGTAACCGAGCACGATACCGTAAGGGATTTCGGTGAGTCCCTGCCAAACTCTTCGTTGGAATGTAGTGCCGCTAAATTTAAGTCTCAGATTAAACTGCGTTCGTGTACCTGTAAGATATTCCTTGAGCTGATTTCTGATGTGATAACAGCGCTCTGTTGAGCGCTGACCCGGCATTTTTTCCGAACCGAAAACCAGTCTCGTTATACTGCCGTTACCGTCGATACCAATCGACAATGTCCCAAGAACAGTCTTGAGCTGATCCCAGTATGCTTCACTCATAATATTTTTATCTGTTCAGTGTTTTGCCATCGCTGATATAACCAGAATATAGTCGCTCCTGAGTCACCTTCATAGCCTGTTGAAATGAGTGCTGATCCTTCTACTTGGGCCGTTGTTTACGAGACAGCGGACCCTAGCCTGTCCGCTGAAGCCGCGTTGGTTCTCGCCGCGCTTGAGATTGATCACGATTTGAAATGTCTTGACGGTCGTTGGCAGCTCAACGTTGCGGCCGAAAATGCGGTTCGAGCTGTAGAAGAGCTTGCGGCCTACGAACTTGAGCGCACGGCACCTCGAGTAGGGTCGCAACCTATTGAGGAGCTCGGTACGGGTTGGCGTGGCGTGATTGTGTACGGTGCTGTTCTCGTGTTTTTTTCTATTTTATCCCGTCAGGACGTTTTCGGAACCGACTGGTTTGGCGCTGGCCGATTGGACGCAGGCCGCGTTAAAGCCGGCGAATGGTGGCGTGCCGTTACGGCGCTGACGCTACATACGGATTTTGGTCATCTAGCCTCGAATATTGCGTTCGGCGGATTTTTCGGACTGCAAGTAGGGCGTTACCTAGGCGGGGGCGTCGGTTGGGCTGCGATACTAGCGGGAGGTGTAATTGGTAATTTGGTCAACGGCTGGCTCCAACCGCCGAGCCATCTGGCGATTGGTGCCTCTACATCCGTATTTGCGGCTCTCGGGCTGTTATCAGCCTATACCTGGCGACGTGGTTTTTTAAAGCATACACCGTGGAAGGTCCGCATAGCACCGGTAACGGCGGCGATATTCTTGTTGGCTTTTACTGGCACGGGTACTGGAACAGGTAGCGATAATGTTGACGTAATCGCGCATCTGACTGGTTTCGTATCAGGTTTCGGACTCGGGATCTGGCTATCTACTAGATCCCTCCCCGAGAGGGAACAGGCTCAACGACTTATTGCGATCGCTGCCGTAGGGTTCATCGTCATGACGTGGGTTGTTGCCTTCAACGCGGCGGCTATTCATCGGTGATGGGGTTTTCTGGGACTGAAACTCCGCTGCTAGTCCATGACGCTTGCGACGAGCTTTAAAAAATCATCTTCGCTAGTGATTCGTCCAGCTTTACGAGCGTCAATCGAATAGCCGTGTTCCTCAGCAAGTGCCTCATAGGCCGGGCGCCTATGTTCGAGTAGGCGCGGAAACACCCAGCGTGAGAAATCGTCCGGAACGATGTCGTCGGAATTGGCAAGACCGTTAGAGGCGATGTACTCACTGAGTTCCCGTACTAGAAACTTTTCTTGGTAATACATTGGTTTAGGTGCGTCGGTAGCGCGCCTAATTAACGTCTGTTCCATAGCTTCATCGGGTTTCAGGTATAGAATCAGCGTTTGCGCTGCTAGGATACTAGTTGTTTCTTCGTCATTGAGCTCGCAAATACTGCCGCCGGCATCGTTGATGAAGTGCTGGTAGCCGTATATTCCCTTAGCCTTTTCTATGAACTGAACAATATCGCGCATCGCGCCGATCTCAGCTTCCCGGTGTAGCCGTTGGCGCTTTTTAAATTCTTGGACAGAGAGCCCCGCGAGATCCTTGCGACCAATCTTGCCGAGGAAACTTGCGACTGGGGCTAGATTATTCACAGTAATGTTGCTCGCGATATAGATTGAATCACTCAGTAGGAGCTCTTTTAGGAAATCGACCTGCATGGCTTGCCGCTTAATGTTGTCAAGAATCGGTTCCACGAGATATTTTGTACCGATACGGTAATCGCCAGAGTAATGGAACCACTTGGCGCTAGGCAGCTTGTAGGCGAGCGTAGTCTTGCCGGCGCCAGACATACCCAGTAGCGTGATGGCCTTGTTAGGCCATGCCATGAACTCCTTTGCTGTCATTTTCATCGCGGAACCATTTGTTAGCGTATAGGTGATTATACGGTGGTGGTGGTCGGGATGGGTGAGGCATATTCTTCGTGGCATTCCGCGGGGTGTTCCGGGCATGTTACGGTGGTTACCTTCGGTGCTTTTAGTACAATCGCTCGCGATGTGTATGATTGAAAAAACGTGAAAATTGCTGTGTTATTCGGTGGCAATAGTAGCGAGCGCGATGTTTCGGTCGCGAGCGGCTCTCAGGTGATTGCTGCTATGCGCGGTTCGGGGCACGAAGTAATCGCCATAGAGGTTAGTGAGGGTATAATATTGCCCGCGGATGAGCGGCGGTTACTTAGCGAGCGCATCGATAGCCTGCCGCCCGGTGAGACGGAAATGCTCGAGTCTAAGCTACCGTCAATCATTGCGAACGGAAATCTTGATAATGTAGATCTGGTTTTTCTCGCGATGCACGGTGGGATTGGTGAAGATGGCACTATCCAGAAACTACTTGAGTTTGCCGGTATTCCTTTTACAGGAAGTGATTCACTGGGTAGTGCGCAGGCCATAGATAAGGATGTTGCTAAAAGATTGTTTGTCTCTGCTGGCGTACCAACGCCAAGCTGGTTAATGGCACCGGCTCTTCCGGAAGAAGTGAGAGAACAGCTTGGTTATCCCCTCATTGTTAAACCGAACAGAGAGGGTTCTACCGTTGGCTTAAGCCTCGTCAATTCGGAGGATCGGATCGGAGGAGCTGTGGAACTCGCGTCCCGATTCTGTCCCCAGGTAATGCTAGAACAGTACATTCCAGGCCGAGAGCTGACAGTCGGTATTCTCGACGACGCTGCGCTTGCGGTAGGCGAGATCATTCCGGCAAAGGGCGATATCTTTGACTACACCTCGAAGTATCAAATTGATGGTGCGCAAGAGATTTTTCCCGCAGATCTCGACGAGGGCATAATGGATAGTGTCCGCACACTCGCTCTAAAGGCACACAGGATATTGAAGCTTGAAAGTTATAGCCGCGTTGATTTTCGACTAGACGCAGACGACGTGCTTTGGTGTCTCGAGGTGAATACGTTGCCGGGATTGACCGCAGGGAGTCTACTACCAAAATCAGCGGAGGCGGTCGGCATCAATTTTTCCGAGCTTTGTGAGCGAATATGTGCGGGCGGCTTAGCGCGTTTTTATAACCCCGATAGTGAGTGCTAGCCAGCCGGCCATAAAGGCCGTTCCGCCTATAGGTGCAACCGCTTCTACGATTGCTGGTGCGCCAAAGCTTGTTGCGTAAATTGATCCGCAAAACAGAACAATTCCGGCTATTAGTAGCCAGCCCGATAAGGCTATCAACCTCGAATCAGGGTACTTTGCCGCTATAAGTGTCGTGCCGATCAGTCCGAGACTGTGATAGAACTGATATTGTACGGCCGTCTCATAAGCGCTCCATGCGCTATCGCTAAAGCTTACTTGCAGGGCATGTGTACCGTAGGCGCCGAGTAATGTGGCTAGTAGCAGACTCAACGCAGCTGAGGCGAGAAAATATCGATTTACTATGGTCATTTGCTAAAAGGTTCCCGTCTATCGCTCCTCGACGGATATCGTCGGGGGTGCCTGGTGGGCCCGGTAGGACTCGAACCTACGACCAAGGGATTCACTTTATCCTGCCGTTTCCGGTAGGAGTGGACTATCTCTTCACCCTCAAGTTGCCTTGTTAGGGTGCGGGACGCTCTAGCCTGTTATTAAGAGCACTAAAGCTCCCAGGTAGTCTCTGCACCTTTTGGCGGTGTACCGCCAACTTGGCTCAGGATTGCCGGCGAAGTATCGCTACGGGTTCCCTGAATTCATCCCGTCCACTTCGCGCCTTTCGGCGCGAAGGCACCGTTTTTGATGAGTCCCCTGCTCTAACCAACTGAGCTACAGGCCCAGGCGCGGTTATGGTACCACCGTCAGAGAATATAGGTTGTTACTTTGCTAAATAACGTTAATCTTTTACTGTCGTAGGTGGTCCTGATTAGAAAGGCATTTTTACCCCAATAACGAGAGGATAGTGGCTCAATGATAGATCAGACAATTCAAGTGATCGGCTTTTTGGCCTACCTGTTCATATTCATGGTCGGTATTGCCATCATTGCTGTGGTGTTACTGTTTGTCAGCGATGTTACGCAGACGAAGAATGCCGTTCGTAGAAACTTTCCCGTTATCGGGCGTTTCCGCTATCTATTCGAGCGTCTCGGCGAATTCTTCCGACAATATTTTTTTGCGATGGATCGAGAGGAGCTACCGTTCAATCGTGCCGAACGCAATTGGGTAGAAAGAGCTGCTAAGAGCATGGACAGCACTGTCGCGTTTGGTTCAACGCGTGATCTGCGCCCGGCGGGCACACCGATTTTCGTTAACTGTCCCTATCCCACACTCGAACGTGATATGGCTGAGTCATTACCGATAACGTTCGGGTCTCAGTGCGCTCACCCCTATACCACAAGCGCTATCTTTAATATTTCGGGGATGAGTTTCGGTGCTATCTCGCGGCCAGCCGTTCAGGCGCTATCGGTTGGTGCGCGTGATGCAGGTATCTGGCTGAATACTGGTGAGGGCGGGCTGTCGCCCTATCATCTTACGGGTGGCGCTGATATCGTCTTCCAGATTGGAACGGCTAAGTATGGTGTGCGTGATGGGAACGGTAATCTATCGGATGACAGTCTCGCTGAGGTTGCCGCACATGGGCAGGTAAAAATGTTCGAGATCAAACTCAGCCAGGGAGCTAAGCCTGGTAAGGGTGGTATCCTTCCCGGCATAAAGGTAACCGAGGAGATAGCCGCGATCCGGGGGATACCGGCCGGTCAGGATTCGCTGAGCCCGAACCGTCATCCCGAAGTGGCCAATGTCCACCAATTACTGGATTTCATAGAGCGCGTTCGGCACGCTACGGGCAAGCCGACCGGATTAAAGTCGGTTATCGGTGCCCAAGAATGGTTAGATGAGTTGTTCGATGAAATCACGCGAAGAGGTATAGATAGTGCGCCGGATTTCATCACGGTGGATAGTGGGGACGGGGGTACGGGTGCTGCGCCAATGTCGCTCATGGATAACGTTGGCCTACCGATACGTGAGAGCTTGCCGTTAGTAGTAGATGCCCTCAAAGAACACGGCCTACGCGAACGGATACGCGTTGTAGCTAGCGGCAAAATGATTACGCCTGCTGAAGCGGCCTGGGCTTTCTGCGCCGGAACCGACTGCGTTGCTTCGGCTCGTGGTTTCATGTTCGCGCTTGGTTGTATCCAGTCGCTGCAATGCAATCAAAATTGCTGTCCTACGGGAATAACGACGCACAACAAGCGCTTGCAGAAAGGGTTGGATCCAACAAATAAGGCTGTCCGTGTGAGTCAGTACGCGCAGCGTATGGTTGAGGAGATCGGTATCATTGCTCACTCCTGTGGCGTTAAGGAGCCGCGTGCGCTACAGCGTATACACTGTCGGCTAGTCACGGGTACAGGGCGATCCGTCTGCTGTAGCGAGCTTCCCCCGAATAGCATCTCCCGCTTTGATCGGATGACGTGAAACTACTATTCTTCCAGTAGGAAACTCCGCAACTGATCTGACCTCGACGGATGGCGTAGTTTGCGCAAGGCTTTGGCTTCTATCTGTCGAATACGTTCTCGTGTGACGTCGAATTGTTTGCCGACTTCCTCAAGTGTGTGGTCGGTGTTCATGTCGATACCGAAACGCATTCTTAAGACCTTCGCTTCGCGAGGCGTTAGTCCGGCAAGAACGGAGTGAGTGCTTTCCTTGAGCCCTTCCGACGTAGCTGAATCTACCGGTGAAGAGACCTCGCCATCCTCGATGAAATCTCCAAGATGGGAATCTTCGTCGTCTCCTATGGGTGTTTCCATCGAAATTGGTTCTTTGGCGATTTTTAGTACCTTACGTACTTTGTCTTCCGGCATTTCCATTCGTTCGGCTAGCTCTTCTGGTATGGGCTCGCGACCCATCTCTTGTAGCATCTGGCGGGAGATTCGATTTAACTTGTTAATTGTTTCGATCATGTGCACAGGGATGCGAATTGTGCGTGCCTGATCTGCAATGGAACGCGTTATTGCTTGACGAATCCACCAGGTTGCGTAGGTTGAGAATTTGTATCCGCGCCTGTATTCGAACTTGTCGACCGCCTTCATGAGTCCGATGTTGCCCTCTTGAATAAGATCGAGGAACTGTAGTCCGCGGTTTGTATATTTCTTTGCGATTGAGATGACGAGTCGTAAGTTCGCCTCAACCATCTCTTTCTTGGCCCGGCGTGCTTGTGCTTTACCCATCGAGATCTCGCGATTAAGATCTTTGATCTCACCAATGGAGAGAAACGTACCAGTTTCCATGCGCCCGAGGCGCTTCTGGCAACGCAGAATATCTTCCTTAAGTTTGGAGAGTTGCGAAGAATGTTTACGCTTCGCGCGAATATGTTTTTCGATCCAACTGAGATTGGTCTCATTAGTGGGGAAGCTAGCAATAAAGTCTTTGCGCGGCATCTTTGCTTTAGTGATACATAGTGCCATGATCTGGCGTTCCTGGTCGCGGATGCCGTCGATTGCATCTTTGAGTTGGGCTACCATGAGCTCGAATAATTTCGGTGCGAGTTTAAGTTCCATGAATTCTGTGGTAAGCGGTTCGATAGTTTTTAGGGTCGTTGCATGAGTGATCCCATTCTTCTCTAACGAATTCATGAACTTTTTGTAGAAGCGCTTCACTTTCTTCATGCGTTTAGCAACTTCTTTCGGATCCGGGCCAAGGTCGACTGGTTTATCCTCACTGGGAGTTGGTTTAGCGTTAGGATTGGCAATTTCTTCGTTCGGGTCGATGAAGTTCACAATCACGTCTTGCATACGTGTTGTTCCGTCGGTAACGAGCTCGTAGCTGTCGATTAACAACCCGATGGTAGGTGGAAATTGTACGAGCGCCATACGAACCCGATTAAGGCCTTCCTCAATACGTTTAGCGATTCGAATTTCGCCTTCGCGTGTCAGTAGTTCGACCGTCCCCATTTCGCGCATGTACATGCGGACGGGGTCCGTGGTGCGCCCGAATTCACTATCGACGGTCGCGAGTGCGGCAACGGCTTCATCAGCGACATCGTCTACGGTAGAGACAGCGGCGTCTGATAGGACTAACGACTCCGCATCCGGCGCCTTCTCGTGCACCGTGATACCCATGTCGTTAATCATGTTGACGATATCCTCGATCTGCTCGGGATCAACAATATCGCTCGGAAGATGGTCGTTTACTTCGCTGTACGTTAAATAACCCTGTTCTTTGCCTTTAGCAATAAGTATTTTCAGCTGGGACCGACGCTCGTCTTCACGAGGCTCTGGTTGGGGTCGAGCTTGGGCAGATCTACTCATAATATCCTAAACTTCTCCATTCGGATTGAGCGATAAAAAAACGATCTACTATATCTGAACGTAGTACAGGCTGCTAGATAAAAGTCCTAAAATGTGCGTTCAGGTAGCGTCGTCGCCACCCTGATTGGCATAGGTAAGCAATTGAGCATTAATATTAGCCAGCTCAGCGCGTTGAGCATCGTCCAAGGTGTTACGGTGGAGTATCAGGGCATTTTGGCGGTCGCGCAGACCATGTTCGATGAGTCTTGCCACGTTGTCTCTTAGTACTGAAGGAGCCGCTTTTTCATCATCTAGTGGCGGTTGGCCTGCCAGTCGGCTAAGGAAGCAGCCTTCTGTATCGTTACGAAAACGTTCCTCTAGTCCAGCGGTCTTTATTTGCGGGTTGTCTCGTATGACTTTAAGGAGGCGCTGCAACAATTCGATCCCGGGCAATTTTACATTATTAAGATCGTTTACTTGGCCGAGTTGAGCTGCCGCAGCTGGGTGATGTAGGACGAGTGTGATTGCCTTGCGTACAAGCGGGTTACGTTGCGCGTGCGGTTGCGGCGCGCGGGGCAATGTTGTTGTCTGTACTGGCACAGTGATTAAAGCCTCGAGACGTTGAGGCTTCAAGCCGACAAGATCTGCGAGTTGGTCTAGCACCAGTTCTCGATAAACACCGACGGGTAGTTGCTTTAGTAGCGGTCCGACAAGGCTTGTAAGGCGAGAACGTCCGTCGGCGCTATGGAGATCAACTTGAGTTTGTAACTCCTCGAGCATGAACTCCGACAGCTGCTTTGCGCTCAGCAGCAACCCTCGCAGTGCTTCGGCGCCGTTCTCGCGAACAAAGGAGTCAGGGTCTTGCCCTTCCGGTAGTAGTAGGAACTTCAATTCGACTTTACCGCCAGCATGCGGTAGCGCGGTTTCAAGCGCACGCCACGCAGCCTTGCGTCCGGCACGATCACCATCGAAGCAGAAGATGACGCAATCGCTGATGCGCGTCAGCCGACGGATGTGTTCGGCTGTTGTAGCCGTGCCAAGCGTCGCGACCGACGGCTGTACACCATGCTGGCTCAAACTTGCGACATCTAGATAGCCTTCGACGACAAGAATCTCTTCAGGTTTTCCTCGTGTTTGGAGAGCTTCGTAAAGGCCATAGAGCGCCTGGCTCTTATGAAAGACAGGGGTTTCCGGTGAGTTCAAATACTTCGGCTCAGCATTGTCCATAACGCGGCCGCCAAAGCCGATGATGCGGCCACGCGGATCACGGATCGGAAACATTATGCGATTTCTGAACCGGTCGTATTCCCGGCCTTGCTTGTTACGTATCACAAGACCGGCATCGCGAAGCTGGGCTATGCGTTGGTCGTTAGTGCCGAGAGCTTTGAGAATTGTGTCCCATGCTTCGGGAGCGAAACCCATTCCATAGCGGCCCGCTGTCGTGCCGTCTATGCCGCGACGTTTGAGATAAGCGATAGCTTTTGGCGTTTTGCGCAGCGCTGCACGAAAAAGTTGATCTGCTTCCGCGAGAAGTTTGTATAAAACAGATTCATGGTTCTTGTCGCTATTGTTGCGAGTGACGGGGACTTCAAGGCCAAGCATTTCCGCTAGCGCCTCAATGGCTTCCACAAAACCAAGCCGCTCGTAACTCATGAGAAAACTGATTGCTGTGCCGTGCTCGCCACAACCAAAGCAATGATAGAAGCCTTTGTGCGGACTGACCGTGAAAGATGGTGTTTTCTCGTCGTGGAACGGACAGCAGGCTTTATATTCGCGACCCGCTTTTTTTAATGTGACCCGGTTACCGACGACCTCAACGATATCGGCGCGAGCGATCAAGTCGTCGATGAAAGTCTGCGGAATGCGCCCACTGCTCTTGTTTTCAAGTACCACGCGCGTTTTTCTTTTACGTCAAAGGAATCCCTCATCATAGCCGAGAGAACTTCGTTGCGGGAGATGCGGCGCTCATGATTTTTCCGATAATCGACTCAGGTACTGTTAGGACGAGGCTAATATCAAACGGTTGAAATCTATCGGATAAGCCGGTTTTTTACGAGTCCGCTGACTTTGCCCATATCGATCTGTCCAGTCGCACGTTTTTTTAGTTCATCCATGACGCGGCCCATATCTTTTAGCGAGCTTGAGTCCGTGGCCGCAATTGCTTCATTAATAAGTGTGAGAACCTCAGATTCGTCAAGTTGTTCCGGAAGGTATTCTTTTAGTATTGCAACCTCTAGTTCTTCCTTAGCGACGAGATCGTGCCGGCTTCCCTGCTTGAAAAGCGAGATTGAGGCGTTTTGTTGCTTGATCATTTTGCTGATCAGGCTCAAGATCCCATCGTCGGTTAGGTTTTTTCGGGAGTCGACTTCACATTGCTTTATTGCAGCCATTGTCAAGCGTAGGACGCTCAGGCGCGCTTTGTCGCCGGCACGGAGCGCTGCGTTGGAATCGTTCTGGAGGCGTTCTTTAAGAATCGACGTTGGAGGCATGGGAAACTAATCCCGGTATCAGTACATGCGTGCGCGGCGAGTGCCCTGCCTCGAATTTCGCTTAATGTGTCTTTTAACGGCTGCGGCTTTCCTGCGTTTGCGCTCCTGCGTTGGTTTTTCGTAGAACTCGCGTCGGCGGAGCTCTCTAAGCACCCCAGCTTTCTCGCAGGCACGTTTGAACCGCCGCAGAGCGGCATCGAAATGCTCAGTTTCTCTTACGCGAACGCTTGGCATAGATGTTTCCTAAGACAAATAGGCCGGCTGACGCCGGCGCTGAATCGGCCGATAATATCCCTTAGGATTAAGGCTGTAAAGAATTACGAGGAACGGTTTTGAAAGTACTAGGAATAGAGACGAGTTGTGATGAGACTGGTATTGCGATCTATGATTCTGAGAAGGGGCTTGTTGCCGAGGCTCTATATAGTCAGACTGAGATCCATGCGCTTTTCGGTGGAGTCGTGCCCGAGCTTGCTTCACGCGACCATATTGCGCGCTCGGCACCGCTCGTTTGTCAAGTGGTCGCCGACGCGCAGTTAAAGCTTACGGACCTCGACGCGATTGCCTACACCGCTGGGCCGGGGCTCGTCGGCGCACTTTTGGTCGGCGGTTCGTTGGCTGTATCGCTAGCATACGGGCTCGGTATACCTGCAATACCGATACATCATATGGAGGCTCATCTGCTCGTGTCCCGATTGGAGGAAGACTCGCCCGAGTTTCCGTTTCTCGCGCTGCTTGTCTCCGGCGGGCACACGATGCTCGTTCAGGTTGGAGGTCTCGGCGACTATCGTACTGTGGGGAAC
Organism: Candidatus Rariloculaceae bacterium; assembly: GCA_045561055.1. Classification (GTDB taxonomy): domain Bacteria; phylum Pseudomonadota; class Gammaproteobacteria; order Steroidobacterales; family Rariloculaceae; genus SMWC01. Next base: position 280,808 of record JBJKYL010000010.1, read on the forward strand.
ACCCTTGACGATGCCGCCGGCGAGGCTTTCGATAAAGTTGCTCGCCTTCTGGATCTAACTTATCCGGGTGGTCCGGCGCTGGCGGCGCTTGCAGAATTAGGTAACAGTAGGGCCTATAAGTTTCCGCGGCCGATGCATGGTCGCGGCCTAGATTTGAGTTTTAGCGGATTGAAGACGGCAGTTCGCCTGAAGATAGAGCACGAATTGGAATGCAGTGGTAGCCATGGACTTGATGAGCCGGTGCGAGCGGATATAGCAGCCTCATTTCAGGCTGCTGTTGTAGACTCCCTCGTAAATAAGTCGGTTGCCGCGATCGAATCGACTCATCTTAAGCAACTCGTCGTAGCAGGCGGCGTTGGTGCGAACAAAGAGTTAAGGCAGCGGCTAAGAGAAGCGGGAGAGCAGCGGGGCTTTAGAGTTTTTTATCCCCGGCCGGCGTTTTGTACGGACAATGGTGCAATGATCGCGTATGCGGGGTGGTGCCGGCGGGAAACCGTCGTGACCGGTGCACCGTGCATCGTGGCCCGCCCGCGGTGGCCGCTTGATGAATTGGGTTAGGATCAATAGGTATGCCTATGGACAAGATTTTCCTTCGCGAACTCGAGATTGATGCGGTCATCGGTATCTGGGAGTGGGAGAGACAGGTCAAGCAAAAAGTTAGTATTGATCTCGAGATTGGAACTGACGTTCGCGGCGCAGCACTGACTGATGCCGTTGATGACACAGTCAATTACAAAAATGTTGCGAAGCGGCTCATCGATTTTGTTGGTAATTCGGAGTTCCAACTCGTGGAGTCGCTTGCTGATGCGGTTGCTGAGATTGTCATTAAGGAATTTAGCGTGTCCTGGTTAAAGTTGTCGGTCGCAAAACCCGGTGCGATACAGGGATCTAAAACTGTTGGCATATCTATTGAACGAACGACGGCAGACTACGATGCCTGATATTTATGTCGGTGTCGGTAGCAATATCGACCCCGAAGCCAACATCGCGAAAGCGGTCGAAATGCTGCGAAATGAGTGCGGCGCGATCGAATCGTCAAGCGTCTATAGGAATCCGGCAGTCGGCTTCGTCGGAGATGATTTCTTAAATCTCGTGCTGCGGTTCCAAAGTTCTATCGATGCGGTCTTGATTGGGCAGCTTCTCGACGATTTCGAGCAACGCGCCGGTCGCGAGCGCACATCGGCCGGATTAGGTTCTAGGAGTCTGGACCTAGATTTACTCCTATACGGCTCTTTGATCGATGCGTCGCTGCGGTTGCCGCACGAAGATATCCTTAGGTATTCGTTTGTGCTGTGCCCGCTCGCTGAGCTGGCGCCCACTTTGTCGCATCCAGTTACAGGAATATCTATTGCGGAAAGCTGGGGGGATTTGGCGCAAACGAAACCGCTCCTAACAAATATTGGTTCTCCAGCAGACATTGTAGCTGGCGAAAAACCTTAAATGATAACTGCGGTGGATTGCTGAGTATGTCACCAGCCTATGCTGCGACCTCCATCAACCGGAAGTATCTGCCCGGTTACGTAAGGTGCGTCTCTGACGAGAAAGAGAACGGCGGATGCAATATCTTCAGGTCGGCCGGTGCGCTTAAGCGCAATCTTGCTGATGATATTCTTTTGCACGTTTTCCGGCATTCCGGACTCGGGCCACATGATGGCGCCGGGTGAGACACCATTGACACGGATCTCTGGGCCGAGATCCTTTGCGAGTGACCGGGTCAACATTGCCAGCCCTGCCTTAGCAGCGCCGTAAACAGGATGCTCAGATAGCGGCCGCTGCGAGTGGACGTCTACTATATTGATAATGACGCCGTGAGATTTTCGTAGATGTGGTAACGCGGCTTGGCAGAGAAAGAGAGGGGCTTTTAGATTACTACCGAGTAGATCTTCCCAATGATCCTCCGTTATGGAACCCAAAGGGGTTGCATAAAAACTCGAAGCGTTGTTGACCAGAATATCAAGGCGTCCAGTCTGTTTTACGATATTTTCGACCAACGTCGGCAGCGATGCGCTATTTCTGAGATCGCTTTGCACGGCCAACGCAGACTCAGGGCGCAAATTGTTGATTTTTTCGACTAACGTATCAGCGGCCTCTGCAGAGCGGAAATAATGAACCACGATGTTTGCGCCCGCAGTGTGCAGGCGTTCGACTATGGATGCGCCAATGCGCTGGCCGGCCCCAGTTATTAATGCCCAGCGTCCCGTTAGGGAAGTATTTTTTTCAGAATTAGACATCGCTACTCCACCACTTTCTGGTATGCCGTAAGGTTACACTATCCGGGTTTCCAACTTGCTTCTTGTGGCTAACGATGTCTCTAAATATGCCCGAACCCGATTTGAACGCGCTGGCAGTAAGCGAAAAACTGGCGGCGCGAATTCGTGATGAACTCATTAAAGAAGGTGGTTGGTTGAGTTTTGATCGCTACATGGACCGGGTGCTATACGAGCCCGGGCTAGGGTATTACAGTGCCGGTAGCGTGAAGTTTGGCCCTTCAGGCGACTTCATTACCGCACCGGAGATCTCGCCGCTACTGGGACGCGCGCTGGCACGCCAACTATTACCTATGCTAGCGCAGTTGACTGTGCCGGTGATTTTAGAAATCGGTGCTGGTAGCGGCCGTCTCGCCGCAAGCATTCTAACCGAGCTATCTGATCATATATCGCCGCCTCCTGAGTATCGAATTCTCGAAGTTAGCGCGGAGCTTAGAGGTAGACAGCGTAGAGAACTTGCGGCGTTTAGTGGACAAGTGAGCTGGTTAGATGAGTTGCCAGCCGATTCCTTCGAGGGACTTATAGTCGCCAACGAGGTTGTGGATGCGTTTCCCGTTACACGATTCGTTAAGGATAAAAGCGGAGTGCGCATCCTAGGAGTTAGCGGTGAGGGGAAGGGTTTTGCCTGGGCTGAAGCAGCAGGCGACTCTGCGCTCATCGCAAAGATTAGAGCTCTAGAAGCCCGGCTCGGCCGTCCGTTACCAGTCGGCTACTGCTCAGAGATTTCATGCCGACTCTCCCCTTGGCTCGCAAGTCTTACTGAGCGCTTGGCTCGGGGTGCACTGTTGATAATCGATTATGGGCTCGTTGAACATGAGTACTATCATCCGTCGCGGAGTGAAGGAACACTCATTTGCCACTATCGGCATCGTGCTCATACGGACCCGTTTCTGTATCCCGGGTTGCAGGATATAAGTGCCTGGGTAGATTTTAGCGCCTGTGCGTCAGCAGCGGCCCATGCAGGTTTGACAGTTGCCGGATTTACAACGCAAGGGCAATTTCTAGTTGAATTGTTGGAACCCTCCAGTATGCCCTTCACTGTAAGGCAAGCGCAGGCTTTTAAAACATTAGTGCTCCCAGGTGAGATGGGTGAGCGCTTCAAGCTTTTGCTTTTAACAAAGGGTATCGAGGGAGCATTACCTGGCAGAGATTTCCGAGACCGGCTCTGATTGCATTCTTGCCGCGGAGTAACTGGTACCATCGGTAGGCTTATTCTCTAATTAAGGGCCGCGCTTGAATTTGGATCCTGTTCAACTTTTTGTATTGGCAGTGCTGCAGGGGCTAACTGAATTTTTGCCAATCTCGAGTTCGGGTCATCTGATACTCGTACCAGCCTTATTGAACTGGGATGATCAGGGGCTTGGTTTCGACATTGCCGTACACGTTGGTTCGCTAAGCGCTATCCTAATCTATTTTCGCCGTGATCTGCGAGAGCTCGGCCTAGCGCTTTTCCAGTTTAACCATCGTGACTCGCGTTTCGCTTGGTCGATTATTGTCGCGACGATACCTTTGGGGCTTGGAGGTCTTTTGTTGGGAGGGGTTGTCGAGAGTTCACTGCGAACGCCGGGGGTTATTGCTGCAGCTATGGGCGCTTTCGGTTTTGTGCTTTGGATGGCAGATGCCTATGGGCGGGGTTGCCGTAATGAATATGAACTCGGCTGGCGCGATATTTTCCTCATTGGTTGTAGCCAGGCGTTGGCGCTGATCCCTGGGGCGTCTCGCTCGGGAGTCACAATGACGATGGGTCTAATGTTAGGTCTGAGCAGGGCCGCAGCAGCAAGGTTTAGTTTTCTTTTGTCTGTGCCGGCCATTTCAGCTGCCGGTTTGTGGCAGATAATTGAGTTCGCTGGCCAGTCGGAGCCCTTACCTTGGCTCTCTCTTGCTGCTACGGCCTTGATTTCGGGGATGACGGCGCTCCTTGCAATAGCGGCGTTTCTTCGGCTTATAGAGCGTGTAGGCATGTTAGTTTTTGCTGCCTATCGCGTGGTGCTCGCCGGGACGATCGTTTATGTATTCATTTAGTTACCTTACGTGAATACACCTTCCATTTTCTTATCGCACGGACTTTGAGCTAAGCATCGGCCGCAGTAGCGACGATTTTTTGGATCTCGGGAGAGATGCTACTGATATATATTGGTGGTTAACTGAAGTCTTCCAAAGCCTTGCCGATCGCAGCGAGTCGTTGTTGCCTAATTACTTCTCCAAGTTCGCGCCCCTGCGCGGTCGCAGCGAGAATTTTAGTGTCTACTTTTAACGCAGCCATTAGTGCATGTTCTAGCCGTCTCCGTTGCGGATAATCTTTTTCCTCGAGTCCTTTCCGCCCCCGAGCGTCAGCCTCGCAGGCGATTAGCAATGCTTCGAAACGCTCTGGTCTACGGATGCCGTCCACGGCTTCGAACAGCTTCAGCACGGTGCTTGGGCGTAATTCGTCGGCCCGATGAACTACGCCGTGATATCTTGCGACGGCGCAGGCGAGTTCTTTATGGCGGCGCGGCACTGGGAATCGATTGCAGAACACGTCCAGAAGCTCGACTGACCGGCACCCATGCCCTGTATGCTGGGGTAAAATATCCTTCGGCGTTGTCGCTTTGCCGAGGTCGTGAGTGAGTGCGGCAAAGCGTACGGCAGAGTCTGCGGACAGTCGAGCGGCCATCCGGACGCACATAAGTGTGTGGATGCCGGTGTCGACCTCAGGGTGCCAACGCGGTGGCTGCGGGATGCCGAATAACGCGTTGATCTCGGGAAACACCGCTCCGAGAGCGCCACACTCGCGCAACGTTTCGAAATAGATGTCGGGGCGGTCTTCAGCGAGCGCCTTCTCAGTCTCCTGCCAGACCCGTTCGGGTCGAAGTGCATCCATTTCTCCGGCGGCAACCATATTAATCATGAGTTTCATCGTCGTCGGCGCAATCGTGAAAGAGAGTCTGCTGAGTCGCGATGCGAATCGCGCAACGCGGAGTATTCTCAGTGGATCTTCCGAGAACGCTGGCGAAGTATGGCGAAGTATTCGCGCGTCTATGTCGTGTTGGCCACCGAAGGGATCGACGATGCGGCCGTCCTTGTCTCGTGCCATTGCGTTTATTGTCAGATCGCGTCTGCCGAGATCTTCCTCGAGACTGACATCAGGCGAGATATCGAACGTGAAGCCGTGGTAGCCAGCGCCTACGCTTTGCTCGGTGCGCGCCAGAGCGTACTCTTCTCCGCTGTGTGGATGAAGGTAGACAGGAAAATCCTTACCTACTTGCCGATAACCAAGGCGCCGAAGTTCCTCCGCACTACTACCTACCACGACCCAGTCACGTTCGGTAACCGGCTCGTTTAGCAACGAGTCGCGAACCGCTCCACCTACCTCAAAGATGTCCATATCGGCATCATACCGCAGGCTTAGACCGTGCTATTGTCTGCTGAATGCGATTGTCTCTCTTATTCTGCATGCTTTTGATCGGCGTAACCCTGATCTCTGGTTGCGCATTGCCTTACTACTGGCAGGCTGCGGCTGGGCAGCTCGAGTTGTTAGGGCAACGCGTGCCAATCTCTGAAGCACTCGCCGATCCGGAACAGAGAGAGGCGATCCGGACTGCTCTTCGGTATGCGGCGGATATTCGTGAATTCGCGGTTTCAGAACTTAGCCTACCTGACAATGATAGTTATCGAAGCTATGTTGATCTCGGTCGCTCGTACGTGGTTTGGAATGTGATCGCCGCAGATGAATTTTCTATCGATGCTCGACAGTGGTGCTTCCCGATAGCTGGTTGCGTTACCTATCGCGGTTATTTCGATGAAGCTGCTGCCAACCGTTATGCTGCAAGGCTTAGCACGCAAGGGCTCGATACGTATGTTACTGGTGTAAGCGCATATTCGACGTTAGGTTATCTCTCGGATCCGATTCTTAACACCATGTTGACTAGTGGGAAATTTTATATTGCGAGAGTCATCTTTCATGAGCTCGCACACCAGCGTTTTTATATATCTGGTGATACTGAACTGAACGAGGCATTTGCGTCAGCTATAGAAGAATATGGTGTTCAACGATGGCTATCGCATACAGGTGACCAGCAGGGGCTTAAGGCGTACCAAAAACAGCAGAGCAGACGCCAAGATTTTTTCCGTCTAGTTACCGATCAACAGGCTAGGCTGCGGGAAATTTATGCGGCTCCTATTACGCTCGATGAAATGCGCTATGCGAAAAGCGTGGCTTTCGCAGTTCTAGTTACGGAGTATGAGAACGTGCGTCGTTCCTGGGGGAACTCGGTAGATTATGAGAGCTGGTTCTTGACGCCGCTCAACAACGCTAAGATCGCTTCGGTAACAGCCTACAGTAAATGGTTACCTAATTTGCGTTTTTACTTAAATCAGCACGGACTAGAGGCGTTCTATACTGAGATGGCTCATTTGGCGGAGCTTCCGGGACCGGAACGCGCGTTGCGGGTCGCGTCCTACTCAGCGACCATTTCTTTGCCGTAACAGCGCTAGTCGTTTCTGGTTGTCCTGATGAGCTAGGTAGTAGGGCATAATGGTACTCATCGAAGTAGGGATCAGACCTAATGTGGTGAGGCCGTTCTCCGTACCGATGCTACTGACCGCCATAGAGCGGTAGTTATCTATCGTGAATATCTTCCCAGGAACGGCGTAGTCCAGGAACCAAGCCTGAATTTTCGACAGGCGGTCTGGAAGCGGAATTATTCGGCGTTTTAGTTTGAGAATCTGGGCAATTTCAGCCACGATTTCTTGTAAGGAATACTCCTCAGGTCCGTATAACTGATAGGTACGGTTGTAGGCAGCGTGATTTTCTAAAGCGCAACAGACGGCATTAGCCACATCAACAACATAAACTGGGGCGAAACGTGTATAGGGCCTGGCAAGTGGCAGAAACGGACTTAAACGGAGCATCTGTGCAAAGCGATTGATGAAACTATCATCGGGGCCGAAGATCGCCGACGGTTGAAAAATTATCCAGCTAAGTTCGTCGCCGCAAAGATTTTTCAGGGCCTGCTCAGCAGCTCCCTTGCTGCGAAGATAGTGGCTTGGTCCAGTTTCGGCATTCGCCTTCAACGCACTCATTTGTAGAAGAAGAGGAATGTTGTTGTCCTGGCAGGCTGTGATGAGCTTTTCGACGAGCTGGACATGTGTCCTGTAAAATTCTCTACCGTCGCGACCTTTTTCGTTCAGGATGCCAATTAGGTTGATGACTGCGTCTGCACCGGAAACTATGTCCCGCAACGCCGACTCATCATGTACGTCGGCGTTGATGATCTCGATACCGGGAAGGACTAGCAGGTTGCGTGCCCGCTGCCGGTTACGCGTCGGTATGCGGACAGAGTTGCCTTTTTGAACCAGCCGGCTAGCAATTTCTCGGCCGACGAAGCCTGTTCCTCCCAGGATACATATGGTTCGTAAAGAAGATTTTGAGGTCATGGAGCACTTTCAGGTTCAAACAGGTACACAATAAAGGTGCGGTAGTACGAGTTCGAACAATGGGTTTGGCAGAGAGGTTGTTAGCGCATCAAGATTAGTACGCCGCGGTTTCCCCGTTGGACTTGTAAGATTACAGAGCGCGCTGACGAAATAATATCAATAGTTTGTGCGAGTGATTGCACGCGTTGGCGATTGACATGAGTGATAATGTCATTACTTTGAAGTCCGCGCAGCGCGGCCGGACTTCCGGGCTGAACCTCGGACACGAGCAATCCAGCGATTCCGGTACGGTTATCGTTGCTTGTCGCGAACTCAGCGCCTTCGAACACCGGGTCCACTTCGGCCAGTCTTTGTAATGGCTCCACGGGAGGGGAAACTGCTTCGCCAAGAACTGCCGTGATTCTCTGTTCGCTTCCGTTACGAATTACGCCTACTTCCACAGTATCGCCGGGGCGACGAAGCCCAATGGTATTGCGCAATGAGCCCGCATCTGAGACCGGCTGATCGTCAACGCTGACGATAACGTCGCCGATTTCGAGGCCGGCGTTCTCAGCTGCCGAATTATTCGTAACGAGTGTTATGAGAGCGCCTGAAGTTGCCTCAAGGTCATAATCTTCCGCGATCTCAGGCGTGACTGTCGCGATGTTGACCCCGAGTAGGCCACGACTAACGCTACCGAATGAGATAAGTTGATCCATGACGTTGCGTGCCATGTTGACGGGTATCGCGAAGCCGATCCCAATATTGCCGCCGCTCCCGGACAAAATAGCTGAGTTTATACCCACAAGCTCGCCGTTGAGGCTAATCAATGCGCCTCCGGAATTTCCAGGGTTTATGGAAGCGTCTGTCTGTATAAAATCCTCGTAGCCCTCCGGATTTATACCCGTGCGGCCGAGACCACTGACTATTCCGGACGTTACGGTGTGTTGCAAGCCGAAAGGGTTACCGATCGCGAGAACGAAGTCGCCAACGCGGATAACCTCAGAATCTCCGAGCCGAATCTCGATAAGGTTTTCAGGTTCGACCTGAAGAACCGCAATATCCGAACCAGGATCTGAACCGACAACTGTTGCTTCTAAGCTACGATTATCAACGAGCGTTACTGTGATTTCGTCGGCATTGTCAATGACGTGATGATTAGTAAGGATATAACCTTCACTGGCGTCGACGATTACACCGGATCCCGCGCTTTCAAAATCCCGCTGTTGGTTGGGGGGTAAGAAGCGCCGGAAGAATGGATCCTGTGAGAGTGAATTTCCAATCTCGACACTGCCGCTGACGGAGATATTAACAACGGCAGGACCGACTTCTTCAATAAGCGGCGCCAGTGTCGGGGTGTCTGGATTAACGAACATTTGCGCTACCGCGCTAGAGGCAGGAACCAGCACTGTTGCCGAAGCCACACTTAGTGCAAGCATTACGCTAAGGGTAAGGCTGTTATTTATTTGTTGGTTTTGAAGTCTATTACTCATCAATTGTTTCTCGCATAACGGGGTTACTAGCTAGCATTCAGACAAAAAATCATCATGTGTTTTTTCTTAAGATAAACGTCATTTTAATAGCAGCTGATGATACTAGGGTCACCAGCGAGGAAATATTCCTTATCGTTAACTCTAGGTTGCAGTTTCCTAGTTGACATTGAAATGGGGTTTAAACGGGAACTTTTCAAGTGACCAAGGGATGGGGAAACCTGTGTATTTCTTGTAGGTCGACAGGGGATATAGCGAGGATAAGTTGACACAATATATAGTGTTCAGTGACTTAACGAATTTTTTGGTTAGGAAAAAAAATATTTTCGACAAAATTTATATTATTTTAATAAGTATTTGTTTTTTAAGTATAAATAGACTCGATCTAATTTGCTGTTAACTCTTGACAGGAGTGCCCGGGCGTCCTAATCTACGGATCCTTCAACACAATATCTTGTGGTGAAGAAATTTGCTGGTTGAGGCTGAAACGGGCAGTTTTATGTGTGGCCTGAGGGGTACTATTACGCGCTAAAAACTACGATGGCTAAAATCAGTGGAGGCGGAGGTACCGCCTGTTTTTCTGATCAGCCGATGTCTTGCGCTAAAGCAAGGAGGGGATTACACGATAATGGAAACAGCTCTAGAGTTCAGTGCTTCCGAGGTTACTGACTTGCCGTTGCAGGAGGCGTCGCTGAATATATGGGACACAAAGTATCGGCTCAAGACTAAGACAGGTTCCCCGGTTGATGCAGATATAGAAGGAACTTATAAACGAGTCGCAAAAGCGTTGGCAGAGGTCGAAGAGCCGAGTAAGCGTGACTGTTGGTACGAGCGATTCGTATGGGCGCTGCAGCACGGTGCTATACCGGCTGGACGTATCATGTCGAATGCTGGCGCTGAAGCGCATAAGCCCGCGACGTCAACGATTAATTGCACGGTGTCTGGCACGATCGGCGATTCCATGCACGAGATTCTAGACAAGGTTCATGAAGCGGGCCTGACTCTAAAGGCCGGTTGTGGTATCGGTTACGAATTCTCTACATTGAGACCTCGTGGGGCTTATGTGTCTGGAGCGGGCGCGCATACATCTGGGCCGCTATCATTCATGGATATTTACGACAAGATGTGTTTTACAGTTTCTTCTGCGGGCGGTCGGCGTGGTGCGCAGATGGGTACGTTCGATATCGGACATCCGGATACGATGGAGTTTATTCGCGCTAAACGCGAGGATGGGAGGCTGCGACAATTCAATCTCTCGCTTCTGATCACTGACGAGTTTATGCAGGCAGTTAAGGAGAATCTGTCCTGGTCGTTAGCATTTCCTTTGACGCAGAGTGAAGTAGAGGAGGACGGTGTCGATTTAGACGATACGGAGCAGGTTGTTTGGCGTGAGTGGCCTGTGATTGGGGACTATGTCGAGAATTCTGAGGGTCTAGTTGGTTGTCGTGTGTACAAGGAAATGCCGGCGCAGCGTTTGTGGGACGTCATTATGTCGTCTACATACGATTTCGCCGAGCCGGGCTTCGTACTCATAGACAGGGTTAATGAGCTTAATAACAATTGGTGGTGCGAGACGATACGGGCGACCAATCCCTGCGGTGAGCAGCCGTTGCCGGCCTATGGTGCGTGTCTTCTGGGCTCGGTAAATTTGACCAAATTCGTGCGTAACCCATTTACTGACGATGCGAGGTTCGATTGGGACGAATTTCGTGAGGTCGTTCGTGTGTTTACGCGGATGCTTGACAATGTGGTCGACGTAAACGGTCTGCCGTTGCAGACGCAGCGCGATGAGATCATGCGTAAGCGTCGTCATGGGATGGGCTTCTTGGGACTAGGCTCGACCATCACCCTGCTTGGAATGCGTTACGGCGAACCCGACTCCGTGAAGTTCACCGATGATGTATCCCGGGAGCTCGCGCTGGCGGGATGGAAAATGGGTCTGGAACTGGCCAGAGAGAAAGGTGCTGCCCCGATCCTAAAAGAGGATTTCGAGGTGACAACGGAGATGCTACGAAAACGACCGGAGATGGTCGTGGATGGTTGGAAAGCCGGCGACACTATACCGGGCCGTCTGCTACACGCAAAATACAGCCGTTACATGCAGAAGCTGGCCTCGGTCGCTCCTGAATTGCTCGACGAGCTGGCCGAGGAGGGAGCCCGTTTCACTCACCATAGTTCAATAGCGCCCACGGGCACTATTGCCCTGTCGTTGGCTAACAATGCGAGTAATGGGATAGAGCCGTCTTTCGCCCACCACTATTTTCGCAACGTCATCAAGGAAGGTAAGAAGTCGAAAGAGAAGGTTGACGTGTTCTCATTTGAGCTTCTCGCCTATCGTCAGCTCGTGCAGCCTGAGGCGGCACCTGATGTTGCCGACGGCAAGCAAGCGCTACCGGATTATTTTGTCAGCTCCGAGGATATTTCCCCGAAGGAGCATGTTGATATCCAGGCAGCGGCACAGAACTGGATTGATTCGTCGATCTCTAAGACGGCGAACGTGCCGACAGATTATGCGTACGAGGATTTCAAGCATATATATTTGTATGCGCATGAACAGGGCCTGAAGGGATGTACAACGTTCCGGTTTAATCCTGAAGCATTTCAAGGGGTTCTGGTGAAGGAGAAAGATCTCGAAAACACTACGTATCGCTTCACGCTTGATGATGGCAGCTCCATCGAAGCGAAAGGTAACGATGAGATTGAATATGATGGTGAGCTGCATAGTGCGGCCAATTTGTTCGATGCGCTAAAGGAAGGTTATTACGGAAAACTGTAAATATTGAAGCTGAATCGCTGAAGATTTTTTAGCGATGTGTACGCTGACAAGCTACCTTCCTGGAAGGCTGTTACAAAATCTTCTCTGTGGGTTAAGAGTGCTGAGTCAGTGATGCCAGATTTGAAGCTGGGCACGGTATGGCGATACAGCGGACCTAAAAATTGGGAACTAAGAGATTTAGAATTAAATGACACGTATTAAAGTTGAACAAAAAATTGTCGGTTACGATGTAGCTTCTGGTACGGACGTAAGAGCTTCAGCTTCGCAACCGATACCAGCCGATACCACTGACCTCGATGAGGCCAAAGTGATTCGGATGAGCGAGAAACTTGAGCGGCCGGATATGCTGGTTGGCTCGACCTACAAAGTTAAAACGCCGGTTTCAGATCATGCGATGTACGTTACGATTAACGATATTGTATTGAACGAAGGTACGGACTTTGAGAAACGCCGGCCCTTCGAGATCTTCATTAATTCTAAGAACCTCGATCATTACCAGTGGATTGTTGCACTTACGCGAATTATGTCTGCTGTATTTCGCAAAGGCGGTGATGTCACCTTCCTCGTGGAAGAGCTCAAGGCTGTCTTTGATCCGCGCGGTGGCTACTGGCAACCGGGCGGGGTCTTCATGCCTTCGATCATCGCTGAGTTGGGCTACATCGTTGAAAGGCATCTCGTGCAGATTGGTATGCTGAAGTTAAACGAGCCGAGTGAGGAACAGCAGGGGCTGATCAATGAGAAGCGCGCGGAGTTCGAAGCGCAAAAGAGCCAGCAGGACGCTTTCGCTGAGGATGGTTTCCCAGCTGGTGCCCAGTTATGCGGTAAATGTAGTACAGCGGCCACCGTCATGTTAGATGGTTGCATGACCTGTCTGAATTGCGGTTACTCCAAATGTGGCTGAAGCGCCTGAACGCACGATTGCCAGCCTAATAGGAAATCGTATTTAGTTATTCGCCGTTAGTCCGCTACTAGGTTAGTGATAATCGGGAACGGATTTTTTTGCCTATCACCAGTGATTCGTGGTGATGATATTAAGTGTTTAGTCACTGAAAAAAGATAGAATATCCGAGTCATTATTGATGGAATGCTAACTCGGTGACACTAATGATTCCTGATTTCTCGTCGCTCAAGATCCTTGTGGCGGGCGACGCGATGTTAGACGAGAATGTTTTCGGTGATATTGAACGGATTTCGCCGGAGGCCCCCGTGCCGGTCGTACGCACACACACTAAGGAGCAGCGGCCTGGTGGTGCGGCTAACGTTGCAATGGGCATTGCGGCGCTTGGTGCCCAGGTTCGGCTCTGCGCCGTAGTCGGTGACGATGCACGGGCGGAAATTTTGGCCGAGATTCTCTCCAATGCTGGCGTGGAATTTAGTTTTATTAAGGCGGCGAATACGCCTACGGTTCATAAATTACGTGTGTTATCTCAGAACCAACAGCTCATCCGCCTGGACTCGGAGCAGGCGCTGGTTGGCTATGAGGATGCGTTCGAGTCGTCGTTTGCTCGCTCGCTGGATAATGTCGACGCGGTTGTCCTCTCTGATTATGGCAAGGGGACACTCAACCGTGTCGAGCCGCTGGTGGCACTTGCGCGTACCCGATCTATTCCAGTGCTTGTCGATCCGAAAGGCGGCGATTTCCATCGTTATCGTGGCGCTTCCATGCTGACACCGAATCAAAGTGAGTTTGAAGCAGTAGTCGGAGCCTGGTCGGATGAGGTAGGTTTTCTAGCTGCGGGAGAGGCTCTTCGAGTACAGCTAGACCTCAACGCGTTGCTAGTTACGCGCGGCGAGAAAGGTATGGTTCTATTCTCGAGTGATGAGCAGCCGTTTGCTTTGCCAGCGGAGACTAGGGAGGTCTTTGATGTAACGGGGGCAGGCGACACGGTCATTAGTTTGATGTCAGTCGGACTGGGTAGCGGTTGGTCTGGCGAGGACTCAGCGGTGCTAGCGAATCTCGGCGCGGGGATTGTTGTTCGTAAGATAGGTGTCGCGACGGTAAGTCCGTCAGAGCTGAACCTGGCTCTCAATCGTCGAGGTGCTGGCAGATGTGGTCTAGTTAGTGCTGACGAACTCGAATTACTTGTCAGCGAAGCTAAGCAGCGAGGTGAACGCATTGTAATGACGAATGGTTGCTTCGATATTCTTCATGCTGGCCACGTCAGTTATCTTGAGGAAGCTAAGAGACTCGGAGATAGGCTTATTGTTGCCGTCAATGATGATGCTTCGGTAGCCAGTATAAAAGGACCATCTAGGCCAATAATCCCACTTGAGGACCGGATTGCAGTTCTCTCCAGTTTGGCGGCGGTGGATTGGGTGGTGCCGTTCTCGGGAGAGACTCCCGCTGGTTTGATTGAGCATTTTTTGCCTGATATTCTCGTAAAGGGTGGAGATTACGCGGTTGATGAAATAGCAGGCGGTAAAGCCGTGATAGCGAGAGGTGGAGAAGTACGGGTTTTGGCACTTAAAGAGGGACGTTCGACGAGCGCCCTCATAGAGTCGATAAAGAGCGGCTAGTTCAACCAGCCATTTACTTCATTGAGATCGTCGATATTTAAGTGTCCGGCCGCCTGCTTGAGTTTTAGGATGTTCAGCATGTAGTCGTAGCGGCTACGCGCAAAGTTGGTTTGGGCACGCGCCAACGTATTCTGTGAGACTAAGACGTCGACGGTAGTTCGCGTACCTACCTGGAAACCGGCTTCCGTTGCTTCCAAAGCCGTTTCGGAAGATTGCACCGCCTGACGCAGAGCCCGAACGCGTGAGATTTCACTGATTACACCGAGAAAGGCATCGCGCGTCTGTCTCTCGGTCTGTCGGGCGATGCGCTCGAGGTTCTCCAACGCTGCCCGATGCCTATATACGGCTTGCTGGACGCGTGATTTATTGAAGCCACCAGTATACAGCGGTACGCTGAAGTTCAATGAAAAGTTATAGCCTTGCGGGCCGCTTGATGATGGATATTCCTTTGTACCGCCATTAGCGAATACGTTTGTGCGAGCGTTATTTGAGTCGGCTTCGTTGTAGCTGCCGGATAGGCGCAATGTTGGTAGGCGGCTGCCACGCTGGACGTCGACATCATCTAATGCGATATCTGCCGCGTACCTGCTTGATACGAGGGCGAGGTTTTGCTCTAGCGAGACACGCACCCACTCGTTGGCGTCACCGGGTTCGGGCGAGACTAAGGGGATCTCGTTTGCTGGACCCGATAGCTGTGATATGTATTCGCCGACTATTTCACGCAAATATTCTCGTGCGGTTGCGAGGAAGCGTTCCGCTGAGATCTCAGTCGCAATCGCGAGGTCATAACCAGCTCGAGCCTCCTGTACGTCTGTTATTGCGATGAGGCCAACTTCGAAGCGTCTTTCTGCTTGTTCGAGTTGCCGTCCGATGGCTTCTCGTGCCGCTTGCTCGGCCGACAAGGTATCCTCCGCTGCCAGGACGTTAAAATAGGACTCCGAAACGCGGATCAATAGATCCTGTTTGGCGAGCTGGTAGTTGGTCTCAGCCTGGAGCACTTGTTTGTCGGCCAATCGCAGGCTGACGAGTTGTGTTCTGTCGTAGATCGTTTGGTTGAGATTCAAGCTAAAGTTTCTGTTATCCCGCGCGCTCTCGGTGCTGACAACAATAGTACTCGGCTCCCCGGTCTGGAAATTAGTGGCTGGATAGGGATCCTCGCTGTTGCTAGTCGATGCGCCTGCATTCAAAGATAACTGTGGGAGAATACGGCTGCGGGCTTGTGGTTTAGTTTCTATTGTGGCGAGATAGATTGCCTCTGCCTCCCGAATTATTGGGTCGTTCTGGAGGGCGCGCTGATAGATGGTTAGAAGATCTTCCTGACCATTACTATTTTGGGATAGTCCAAGCAAGCTAGCGACTAAGAGAATACTATATTTATATGGGTTCATATTTGTTTTACCTATGAGAAATTACGGAGCAATCGAGTTACTAGTACCTCGGTATTTGTGGATCAATGCTTTGCGACCAGGCTTCAATACCGCCGGTAAGGTTGAATACGTTCTCGAAGCCTACGGCCAGTAGATATCCTGCTACGTTTCTACTGCGCCCACCTACGTGACACATCACAACGAGTGAACGTTCGCGGTCGAGCTCATCGAGCCGCTGAGGTATCTCACGCATTGGGATATGCACGGTACCGGATAGCGCCGCGAGTTCCAATTCGTTTGGTTCGCGAACGTCGACAAGAATAACGTCTTCGGACCGCGTTCTCTCGGGCCAGCGGTTGCAGAATTGTTCAGGAGTCAACTCCGGGACGATTGTCATATTTTAGAGAATATTTGGTCCTACCATATTGGTCTTACCATATTGTAGCACGACTTTTACCCCGAATTCTAATGCCCTAAAGCGGACACATTAGGAAGGTTCCAAATTAATGTTTTCGATCAGAGGACAAACGGTTTAGGTTTTTTAGCGTTGACAAGCGGTGTTAACACCAATTCGAAGAGGCTCTCTCGGCTAATCTGATCGTTAGGATGCATAGTTGTCACGCGCGCTTCCATGGCAGGTGCTCGACCTTCGATAGTGAACAGACGGCCTCCTGGTCGAAGCATTCGAACGAAATGATCGTCTTGTTCTGGCAAGGATCCTGTAACGGCTATCGCATCGAACTTCTGTTGGTACCCCATTTGCAGGGCATCGAGAGTGACAAACTCAGCATTCGAAATGCCTAGTTGCGTAAACTTGCTTTTGGCATCTTTCGAGAAGCTTTCATATATATCTACACTGCGGACCTTTTTTGCAAGTCGTGCTAGGCAAGCAGTCAGAAAACCGCTACCGGTGCCGATTTCGAGGACGTTGTCAGTCGGATTAAGAGAGAGAGCTTGAAGGAGCCGGCCTTCTACCTTTGGGGCCATCATTTCCTGGCCGCGGGCTAGCGGGATTTCAAGGTCGGCAAATGCCAGTCCACGCTGGGATTTGGGGACAAACGACTCTCGGGGAATAGCTCCGAGAACGTCGAGGACACGTCCGTCCAAGACCTCCCAGGCGCGGATTTGTTGTCCCAACATCTGGGTTCGTGCTTCTTCGAAATTCATTGTTCTCGTAGAGTATGGCGGTTACCAGTCAGGGGTTACTCTTAAGGTTACGAAGTTAGCCTAAGTTACACAAGGAGCCCCTGAAAACTTAAAGGATCTTGAGGATTCGTCGTTCTTTCATGGCATGTCGTGACCAAGCGCTCTCCAACAATTTTTTCGTTAAACTCAGGCTATAGAATAGACACCCTATCGCGATTTTTCGCTATTACTAGAGCAATGGTACAGCGAGTAATGCGACAATGTTGATGATCTTAATCAGCGGATTGATCGCAGGACCTGCTGTATCTTTGTATGGGTCGCCAACTGTGTCGCCGGTAATTGCGGCTTTGTGGGCATCAGACCCTTTGCCGCCCAAGTTACCGTCCTCGATGTACTTCTTTGCGTTATCCCATGCGCCGCCACCGGTTGTCATCGAAATTGCGACGAACAGTCCCGTGATAATCGTGCCGACGAGCAGTCCGCCCAATGCCTGAGGACCGAGTAACTTCCCTACAAGTAGTGGGACAGCAATCGGCAATAGCGACGGTATAATCATCTCTTTGATCGCTGATTTGGTTAGCAGATCTACTGCTGTTGAATAATCAGGTTTCGTTGTTCCTTCCATGATCCCGGAGATTTCACGGAACTGCCTGCGAACTTCCTCCACCACCGAACCTGCTGCCCGGCCAACGGCTTCCATGGCCATGGCACCAAACAGATACGGTACGAGTCCGCCGATGAACAAACCGATGATGACGCGGTAATCGGAAAGGTCGAAAGCTAATATGCCCAACCCGGCCTTTTCGAGGCTATGTGTATAGTCTGCGAATAGGACGAGTGCTGCGAGACCAGCCGATCCGATCGCATAACCTTTGGTTACGGCCTTAGTTGTATTGCCGACCGCGTCTAACGCGTCGGTAACTTCGCGTACGCTTGCCGGCAGGTCCGCCATCTCGGCAATCCCGCCTGCGTTGTCAGTTATTGGGCCGTAAGCGTCAAGCGCGACGACCATTCCGGTCATGGAAAGCATGCTAGTTGCTGCGATAGCAAGCCCGTAGAGTTCGGCTAGCTGATAGGCACCCCAGATTGAGGCGCTGACAGCGATAACCGGCAGAGCCGTTGACCGCATTGCCACGCCCATGCCTGCGATAATATTTGTTGCATCGCCAGTTGTTGACGATTCAGCAATTTTCTTTACTGGAGCGTACTCGGTGCTCGTGTAGTACTCGGTAATGACTACCATGGCTGCGGTCAGAGCAAGGCCGATTAGTGAGGCATAGTAGAGATTAATCGAGTTGTCTCCCATCAGCGCCACTGTTACTGGATAGAAGGCGATAGCCGCAAGCACGCCCGATACAATAACGCCCTTGTAGAGCGCGCCCATGATGCTACCAGTATTAGTGCGGACGAAAAATGTTCCAATAATAGAGGCGATAATAGAGACTGCGCCAAGCACCATTGGGTAAATTACTGCGTTAGGGCCAAGTGTGGCGATTGTAAGACCGCCTAGGAGCATGGTAGCAATCAGTGTTACAGCGTAGGTTTCAAACAAATCTGCGGCCATGCCAGCACAATCGCCGACATTGTCGCCAACGTTATCGGCTATAACCGCAGGATTGCGCGGGTCGTCTTCCGGAATACCTGCCTCGACTTTACCGACTAAGTCCGCACCGACATCGGCGCCCTTTGTGAAAATTCCGCCTCCCAGTCTGGCGAAGATCGATATGAGGGAGCCGCCGAAAGCAAGGCCGACAAGTGCTTGAAGGACAGCATCTTCCTCCATTCCCATTGCATGGAGGATGCTGTAGTAGCCTGCGACGCCTAGAAGTCCGAGCCCCACGACGAGCAGTCCGGTGATGGCTCCGCCGCGGAAGGCGATCTGAAGTGCAAGGTTAATACCCTCTGTTGCCGCCTGCGCTGTTCTGACGTTAGATCGCACTGAGATGAACATGCCGATATAGCCCGCGAGTGCGGAGAAAGCCGCGCCTATAGCGAATCCTATCGCCGTTGACCACTCCAGTATGATGCCGAGAACTACAAATAACACCGCCCCGACCACGCCAATCGTGAGGTATTGACGATTCATATAAGCGCCCGCGCCTTCCTGAATGGCGGCCGCGATTTCCTGCATACGTTCAGTGCCAGCAGATTGGCTGAGGATCCACTTCACGGAGATCAGTCCGTATAGCAGTGCGAGTAAAGAGGCTCCTATACAGAGCCACAAGGCATTAGTTGGGTTCATTCCGTTTTTCTCCGAAATCTCCGGCCACAATCTATCGGGAACCTGCAGATGCAGGTCTCAAGTTAATTTTGTAGTAGCGTTCGTCTGCCCTGGGCACGATCAATTGCGAGCCACTTATTGGTTACCGAGCCGCACAAGGCATGTTATTTTAGCACAAAGTTTCCGCCTAGCTTGGGTTTGACCGAGACACATTTGAGCCTGGCATAGCGAGGCAATCCATTGCGGTACGGTGGATAGTCTTCGCCCTGGATCAATGGCTTTAAATACCGGCGACACGCCGCAGTTATGGTAAAGCCATCGCGGCTGATGAAACTTTTCGGCATCATTTTCTCTCGGTTGGCTACGCGGCTAAGAGGAACTTGACCGACGGTCCACCGGTAGGGGTTGTCAGACTTTCGTACAATCGTCGGCATTACGGCATTCTCGCCTCGTAAAGCAAGTTGGACGGCTGTTTTGCCGACCGCATAGGCCTGTTCAACATCCACTTTTGACGCGATGTGTCGCGCCGACCGTTGTAGGTAATCTGCAATGGCGTAGTGGTATTTCACGTCTAGTTTGTCTCTGATGATCTTTGCTATTGCGGGTGCGACCCCGCCAAGCTGTGCATGCCCAAAAGCGTCGCGGGTCCCGGCGTCGGCTAAAAATCGACCGTTGCGGTAACGTGTCCCCTCCGAAACGACGATGACGCAATAGTCATAGCGCCGCACGCATTCTTTGACACGAGCTAGAAAACGCGTCTGATGGAAAGGGATTTCCGGGAAAAGAATAATATGCGGAGCATCCGCCGACGTTTGTCCAGCTAGCGCAGCGGCCGCGGCGATCCAGCCCGCATGCCGGCCCATGACTTCTAGGATAAACACCTTTGTTGATGTTTTCGCCATGGACGCAACATCCATTGCTGCCTCCCGGGTAGATACGGCAACATACTTTGCAACCGAACCGAAACCCGGACAGACGTCAGTTATTGGTAAATCGTTGTCCACGGTCTTAGGGATGCCGACGCAGGTAACAGGAAATCTAAGCTTACGGCCAATCTGTGAGACCTTGTGTGCGGTATCCATGGAGTCTCCGCCGCCGTTATAGAAGAAGTAGCCGATATTGTGAGCCCTGAATATCGCTATCAAGCGCTCATACTCTATGTGATTCTCATCCAGTCCTTTTAGTTTGTAACGCGCGGAACCGAATGCTCCGCCGGGGGTATGTCTCAGTGCTGCTATAGTTTTTGCGGATTCTTTACTCGTGTCTATCATATCTTCCGTCAGGGCGCCGATGATGCCATTGCGGCCGGCATAAACTTTGCCGATCTTGTCCTTATGCTTCCGCGCAGTCTCAATTAATCCGCATGCGGAGGCGTTAATAACGGAAGTTACTCCTCCGGATTGAGCGTAAAATGCATTTTGTTTCACTAGTTCTCCGCTAAAATATTTATTTCCAATATGCTAGCCAGACAGTCTAACAAAGACCACCCTCGCGTTGACGGAGCGAATAGACCGAGATAGTTTACGCGTCCCCTCCCATACAACACAGGACTGTGGTGGCACTATTATGAGAACAGTACTTCTTGGTGCCCCAGGTGCTGGTAAAGGTACGCAGGCGCAGCAGCTACAGGAGAATTATGGTTGGCCGCAGGTGTCGACTGGCGATTTACTTCGCAAAGCTGTTGCTGAAGGGACGGACCTCGGTTTTAAGGCCAAGGCAATAATTGATGCTGGCAATCTGGTCTCAGATGCGATTGTGCTGGAAGTAATAAAGGAACGGTTAGCTAGAGACGACGCGAAGTCAGGATTCGTGTTAGATGGATTCCCTCGCAATAAGGTACAGGCAAGAGATCTTGCGGCCGTATTGGCGGGATCGAAAATGCAGCTAGATTACGCTGTGCTAATGCACGTCGACTTTGAAATCTTGATGAAACGGCTGACGGGACGCCGTATATGCTCTAAGACTGGACGTCTTTTGAACGTGTATTTCTCGCCACAGTCCGAGCTCGACAAGTGTAGGAAGAACGGGGGCGAGCTAATCCAGCGTGCCGATGACAAAGAGGAGGCTATCTTAAATCGTCTCCAGGTATATGAACGGGAAACCGCACCATTGATCGAATATTACCGCACGGAAGGTTTGCTGCAAATCGTCCAAGCCGAGGGCCCCCCTGGTGAAGTTTATGCTCGCTTACTTGCTGCGTTAGGTCTCGGCAAGTAACTGTTCGAGCTCAATTTGCCGCCAACCGCTGTGGATGCGCCCGGAGGGTCGGCCGAGAAGAAGTTCCTCCATCTCTTTACGGGTGGCTAGAACTTCATCTTGTATTCCCAGTGTTTCGGCACGTAGCCGAACTCGTTCCTGCAGCGCTTGCAATGACTTTTTGTCTGGGCGTTCCAGTGGAAGATTTGCGTCGAGCAACGTGCACGGCTCTGCGTTCTCGCTATCCCGCAGTTCGGATAAAATATCCATTCCGGAGTGATCGGCTAGTCGTTGCGGCATTTCGGTAATGGCTTTCAGTGATTTTAGATTCTCCGGTGGATTTTTAGCGATTCGCATCAGTACTTCATCGCTCATGATCCAGCGCCTCGGCCGGTTCTGCGATTGCGCACGTCGTTCCCGCCATGCGACCATTGCCAGGGCGGCTGCCCGATGTTTAGGTCCCAACGATTTCAGTCCGCGTAGCCGGCTCCAGATCGCCAGCGGCGGTGCGATTGGCGGGATGCTTAACGCAGCGAGACAATCCTCCTTCATCCAGCCTCCGCGCTGTAACCCACGTAGTTTGGGCTCCAGGATGTTCCACAACGGAAGCAGATAACGCACGTCGTCAAGCGCATACTTTACTGCCTTATCAGACAGTGGTCTGTGACTCCAGTCTGTGCGCGCGAGCCCTTTCTCGAGATGGATACCAATTTCCTCTACTAGCAAAGACTGGAGGCCGATCTGTGATGGATGACCCAATAACGCTCCTGCCGTCTGCGTATCGATCAGCTCGTTCGGTAGGCGAGTGTCTTGCAAATATAAGACCTCCATGTCCTGGCGAGCACTGTGCAGGATCCACGCGCAGTCGGTTCGGAAGAGCTGGTCGAAGAATTGTTTAAGGTCGATATCCGCCAGGCAGTCGACACAAGCTGTTACTTTTGGTGTCGCGATTTGTATCAGGCATAGCTTCGGGTAGTAGGTTTTCTCTCTAACAAACTCCGTGTCGAGCGCCAACAGCGGTTCCGAACAAATGCCTTCCAACAGAGAGGCTAATTTGTTGTTTGTGTCTACATATAGACTCATATCAAGTACTTAATTCTTTTGTACTTAGTTTGTAGGCTATTATCATCAATATTTACCTTTCGTGGCGAAAGCCGGTTCGGAGTAATGAAAGATTTGTGGCGCCTTGGAATAGTATTTGTGGATATTGCTCTGCACCGTCGTGGCCCGGAGCATATACCATCATCGGCCTTCTTGTTCGGTCTTCTTACGACCATATATTTAATCGTGAGCATTGTCGCGACGCAGGTTGCGGAGCCGTTTCCCCAGAGCCGTGGGCATGGTCATTTTCGAGACACGTTGCTTTTATCTCGGCTTTATTTGGTTGCTGTTATCAATTCGATCGTAGTACCTGATCGTTTCTACCAAACAGTGTCCGCGATATTTGGGGCACAGACGTTCTTAACTCTTATCGGTATCCCGATTCTGATTAGTATTGGCATCGAGAGTGGTGAAATCGAAACTTTCAATGTAGGCAGCTGGCTGTTTTTTATATTGATACTCTGGTCCATCGACATTGCCAAGTTTTGTGTTGTCACGCGCGCTACAATTATCGTATTTCTTGGGTGTGCTTATCGTACTAGGGTATTCGTTCAGTTCGCTCACGCTTGGCGGACTGTTATTCCCGGTAGCTAGCTGATGCGCGTTCACATTCTTGGAATCTGTGGCACCTTTATGGGTGGCGTTGCAGCACTCGCGAAAGCGGCCGGTCATCAGGTTTCCCGGTTCCGATGAGAATGTCTATCCACCGATGAGTACGCAGCTGCGTAAGCTAGGTATTAGGCTGTACGAAGGCTACGATGATCGTCCAATTCGACGATGATCTGGTCTCGACTGTGTGGTCGTTGGCAATGTTCTTAGTCGTGGGAATTCTGCTATTGAGGCGTTGTTGGACTCTGGCCTTCTCCCTACTATTCAGGGCCGGAATGGCTGACTAACAATGTTTTGTCCGACAAGTGGGTGCTTGCTGTTGCTGGTACTCACGGTAAGACGACGACTACCAGCATGTTGGCCTGGATACTCGACTATGCTGGATTATCACCAGGCTTTCTAATTGGCGGTGTCCCCATAAATTTCGGTATCTCTGCTCGTATTGGCCGATCGAAGTATTTCGTTGTTGAAGCTGACGAATACGACACAGCGTTCTTCGACAAAACGCGCGAAGTTTGTCCATTATCGTCCGAGAACGCTGGCCATCACCAATATCGAATACGATCATGCGGATATCTACGCGAATCTCGAAGCGATACTCTGGCAGTTTCATCAGCTTGTCAGGACCGTACCCAACAGCGGTTTGATCACAGTAAACGGCCGGGATCCGAACGTTGATGATCTTTTGGCCCTCGGTTCTTGGACTCCCATTGAGACATTCATCTCTGATGATACCGCTGCGACTTGGTCGGCAAGCTATGACCTAATCGGCGCGAAATCACGTTTTCAGCATTTCGCGTCGCGGGTGAGCGTGTCGGGCAGGCCGACTGGGGCCTTGCTTGGGCGTCACAACCTTGAAAACGCACTGGCGGCTTTGAGTTCCGCAGTGCATGCGGGGCGTGGGAATCGATATTGCTCTCGAGGCGCTTTCAAGATTTAAGGGCGTCAAGCGCCGCCTAGATAAGAGAGGGGTATTCAAGGGTATTACGTTGTATGATGACTTCGCGCACCATCCTACAGCAATCGAAACGACACTCGCCGCGGTCAGGACACAAAAGGCCGAACAGCGAATCGTTGCGGTTATAGAGCTAAAATCCAACTCAATGCGTATGGGCGTGCAGCCGCGATGGCATGGTTAAGGCGCTCAGCAAAGCCGATCTAGTCCACATTTTGGTAAGTGATGACTTAAACTGGAAACCGGAATTCTCATTCGCCGCGATCGGAGAGAAGCTGACCGTTTCGTATGACGTCGATGAGTTGCTGGAGTCGCTTCTCGGCCAGCTAGAGTCCAGCGATCAGGTAGTTTTGATGTCAAATAGTAATTTTCGGGGCTTACCGAGGCTTCTACAGCAAGCGCTAAAGAGCAGCCTTTAGAGACTAAAGAGCACCTAAGGTGCTTAGAATTGGTGCCACGCACTGAGAAGTCTAGTCATGTTTCCCTCGGGCGATTCGAGATCTATCAGCGTCTTTATTAATATCGGCAAGTCGATACAGGTCGTCGACGATGTTCGGGAGTGGGTGGTCCTGTTCGCGCAGGTAATGCACGGAACCTAAAAGCCAGATATCCGCGCTGTCAGTGCGCACGTGCCAGGCAGCTGGGTCAGCCCAGGTTGCTGGAGTTAATAAAAAAAATAGTATGGCGAGCCTCATGTTGTTCTGCTCTCTTTAAGCCAATCGATCTCGGTGGAGATAGAGCCCTCGGTCTTTAGTGTGAGCCAACGTGAACCCGGCGGTTGTGTGCCCAGTGCGAATGTATCGCTTCCGGGAAGAAATTGAACGCAAGTAGACGGAGTACTCAGGAAGCGAATTCCGTCGCGTGTGCGATCCGAGACCTGATGAACATGTCCCCAGAGGACTCCCCGAACATTCTCATGCTGCTCGATGCAGGTTAAAAATTCTTTGGCATCTATGAGCCCGATCTTGTCGAGCCAGGTGCTACCCATCGGCAGGGGCTGGTGATGCATACAAAATTAGCATGTGCTTGTCAGGGTGTGCGGCAAGAGTATTGGAGAGTTCGATAAGCTGCTCCTTACCAAGCCTGCCACCAGCTTCACAACCGGTTAAAGTGTTAAGGAAGACAAGCATCCAGTTAGTAATAGTCGTTTCGCCGCAAATCTGGAATGGCGCGTCAGCGAGCATCTCTACCATGAGTTGTAGATTGTCGTGGTTTCCCGGCAAGCAAAAGATTGGGAGGCCAAGTGGTTTAAGTGCCTCGCGAAAATGTTTATAGCCAGCGCGGCTTTCATCTTGAACGATGTCGCCAGTGACTACGATCGCATCGGGTGGCCAGCGAGTATCACTTTGCACCTGGTCTAGGACAGCGAGGAATGTCTCGTAGGTGGGGACTCCCCGCATCCTAACGTCGGCAGCAGCATGCAGATGAATGTCGGGTAATTTGTAGAAGGACAGCCGGGCGCATGATATTACTATAGGTGATCGGTGTCAGGTTGGTGGCCAGTTTGTCCGCATCATACGCAAATACTTCCTCGTAAATCAGTATTGGCTAACAGATATTCGGAAAATCATTATAGAGGTTGCGGAAGGGTGTCTGACGTAGGCGACAATCTTCCTGATTCGGTTCCACTAGAAAACCCCAATGACCACCACAGTAGAAAACAGCACGTCTTCCGTGAGGCCGCCCAGGCGTAAACTTGCCGATGCAATTCGTGTTTTGTCCATGGACGCAGTCGAGAATGCGGGTTGTGGTCATCCTGGTATGCCAATGGGTATGGCGGATATTGCTGAGGTCTTGTGGGGCAACTATCTTCGCCACAACCCGGCAAATCCATTGTGGCATGACCGTGATCGCTTCGTCCTGTCGAACGGGCACGGCTCCATGTTGTTATATGCGGTTTGCTTATCTGCGTGGTTACCCGCTTGAGCTGGAAGAAATCAAGAATTTCCGGCAGTTGGGCCAACGTACCGCGGGGGCATCCTGAGCGCGATCTCGATATAGGTATTGAGACGACGACTGGACCGCTTGGTCAGGGGTTCGCAAATGCTGTCGGTATGGCTCTAGGGGAAAAGGTTCTCGCCGCGACTTTCAATCGACTGCCAGAACACGACATTGTCAATCATTACACTTATGTTTTTCTGGGTGACGGCTGCATGATGGAGGGTATTTCTCATGAAGCTTGTTCTTTGGCGGGTACGCTCAAGCTAGGGAAGTTAGTCGCGTTTTACGATGACAACGGCATCTCAATCGATGGTGAGACAGATGGCTGGTTTACCGACGATACTCCGGAGCGATTTCGCGCGTACGGTTGGCACGTCGTTGAAGATATCGATGGTCACGATTCCGACAATATCATTGCGGCAGTGGAGGCGGCGCGGGGAGAGTCCGACCGACCAAGCTTGCTCTGCTGTAAGACAGTGATAGGCTATGGATCGCCTAACAAGCAGGGTACGGCAGATACCCACGGCGCTGCTTTGGGAGCAGACGAGATTGCGGCAACGCGTGTGAATCTTGGTTGGGAGCATCCGCCTTTCGTCGTACCCGAAGATATTCGCGCAGCATGGGATGGAACTGAGCGAGGATGTGATCTCGAGTCCGACTGGCAGATGAGATTCGAAGACTATGCGCGGGCAGCATCCCAAATTGGCTGCTGAGTTCTCAAGACGTATGGTCGGTGAGCGGCCCGTTAATTGGTTGGCTAACTCTTCGGCCGTCGTCGACGCGGTTGCGGGTGAGGCTAAAGATATGGCAACCCGCAAGGCGTCACAGCGAGCGCTTGAGGGGTTCGCGCCGTATTTGCCGGAACTCTTTGGCGGTTCAGCGGATTTGACTGGCTCTAACAACACGTTCCATTCCGGTTCCGTAGTTGTTAATACCGATAGTGGCGAAGGAAATTACTTACATTTCGGCGTCCGTGAATTCGCCATGGCGGCGATTTCGAATGGCCTTAGTCTCCATGGTGGCTTCATCCCATATAGTGGCACCTTTCTGGTGTTCTCTGATTATTCGCGGAACGCGCTGCGTATGGCTGCCTTAATCAAGACTCAGAATATTTTCGTTTTTACTCACGATTCTATCGGTCTCGGCGAAGATGGCCCTACTCACCAGCCGATAGAACATATAGCTAGTCTGCGCGCGATGCCTAACATGCACGTGTGGCGTCCCTGCGATGCCGTGGAGACGGCTGTAGCATGGCGGGGAGCGCTGGAAAAGACGACCGGGCCGACGAGCCTGATTCTTACGCGTCAGAGTCTACCGCATATCCCGCGTACGGCGGATCAGATTGATGCGGTAGCGCGTGGCGGTTACATTCTTTTCGACAGTGATGTTGAGCCGGAGCTGATTCTCATCGCCACCGGTTCTGAAGTTGGTCTCGCGATGGCTGCTGCTCGACAACTTCAAAGCGAAGGGTGCCGAGTCCGTGTTGTGTCCATGCCTTTGTACGGAACTCTTTGACGAGCAAAGCGAATCGTATCGGAAGCATGTGCTGCCGCTCGGTGACGCCCGGCGCCTTGCTATAGAAGCTGGCGCCGCTGACAGCTGGTGGCGCTATGTCGATGGTCGCGGTGATGTCATCGGTATTGCGCGTTTCGGTCAGTCTGCCCCTGCTGCGGCCCTGTTCGAAGAATACGGCTTCACCGTGCGGGCAGTTACGGCAGCGGCTCAGCGCTTGTTATCAAGTTAAGGAATAGGCGTAATCTTACAAGTGAAGGAGACATTAAATGTCCGTGAAAATCGCGATTAACGGCTATGGCCGCATCGGTAGAAATATATTACGCGCTTTGTACGAGGGCGACCGGCGCGACGAGCTGCAAATCGTCGCGGTTAATGACCTTGGTGACGCGCATACGAATGCGCATTTGACCCGTTACGATACGGCGCATGGCCCGTTTCCACACGAAATTGAAGTAGGCGACGGTGAGTTGATCGTAGCCGGGGATCGAATCAAGGTCTGCGCCGAACGGGACCCAGCCAAACTGCCATGGAAAGAGCTAGGTGTCGATATTGTTCTCGAGAGCACGGGTTTCTTTGCTTCGAAAGAGAAAGCTTCGGCACATCTGGTGGCCGGTGCCCGTAAGGTTGTGATTTCCGCTCCAGCAGGTACCGGCGTGGACGCGACTATAGTTTATGGTGTCAATCACCATGTGTTGAAAGCATCCGATGAGGTTATTTCAAATGCTTCCTGCACGACCAATTGCTTAGCGCCACTCGCAAAGGTTCTTAACGAAACGATCGGTATAGAGCATGGCTTAATGACCACGATTCACTCCTACACGAACGACCAGGTTTTGACTGATGTGTATCATTCGGACCTGCGACGCGCGCGTTCCGCGACGTTGTCAATGATCCCTACGAAAACTGGTGCTGCATCGGCTGTCGGTCTGGTCCTACCGGAACTCGAGGGACGTCTCGATGGGTTCGCGATGCGCGTGCCCACGATTAACGTATCGGTAGTCGATCTCACTTTTACGGCCGGACGTGAAACGACAATCGAGGAGATAGATGGGGCTGTTCGTGCGGCGAGCGAAGGGGAGTTGAAGGGTATTCTGGCTTACTGCGAGGAGCCGTTGGTATCTATCGACTTCAATCACAATCCGGCATCCTCGGTTTACGATGCCGGGCTGACGAAGATACTCGAAGGGAAGCTCGTAAAGGTTTGCGCATGGTATGACAATGAGTGGGGGTTCTCTAATCGCATGCTCGACACGACGATCGCTTTGGCCAACACAGCATAGTTGGTTGTAGAACTATATTGCTAGCCGTCAAGCACATGAACGAGTTGGTGCTCGAGAGGCAGTGGGTGCTTATTAGAGAGGACCTGAACGTGCCGATTAGTGACGGTAAGGTGGCGAATAATAAGCGGCTCAGAGCCGCCTTGCCCACAATCGAATACGCACTTCAATGCGACGCTCGCGTGGTACTACTCTCGCATCTAGGTCGGCCTCAAGAAGGTTTGTACGATACAAAATTGTCGCTGGAGCCGGTAGCGGATGAGCTTTCAGAAATGCTTGGTAGGCCGGTCCCTCTTGCCCGCGATTGGTTGGACGGGCTCGACGTTGCACCGGGTAGTGTGGTGCTCTGTGAAAATGTACGCTTCGAGGTTGGTGAAAACAAAAATGACGATAGGCTGGCGCGTCGGATCGCGGCGTTATGTGACATCTATGTCATGGATGCTTTCGGTACGGCCCACCGCGAAGACGCAAGCACGTATGGGGTCGGGTGGCACGCGCCCATCGTTTGCGCAGGTCCTCTGCTCGTAAACGAGGTGGAGGCGCTGGAGAGGGTGTTGGAAAACCTTGCGCGGCCCGTTGTAGCCATCATCGGCGGTTCAAAAATCTCTACTAAGTTTGAAGTGCTGAGTTCTCTAGCATCTTCAGTTGATGAGTTGATTGTCGGCGGTGGTATTGCAAATACTCTCCTCGCAGCAGCGGGGGTAAACGTCGGTGAGTCGGTTCAGGAAGTTCAGATGCGCCATTTGGCATCCCAATTGCTGGATGGGAAATTCGGTGACGCTATTGTGCCGCTGCCTACGGACGTGGTGGTCGGCAAGTCACTAGATGTGGAAGCGCGTGGTGAGATCAAATGGACGGCTGATGTTGTCGGTGGCGAGATGATTCTCGATATCGGCCCGGATACGGCGCTCACTTATGCAGAGCGGCTCGGTAACGCTGGCACGATTCTCTGGAATGGGCCAGTCGGCGTGTTTGAATGTCCCGAATTTGCGGAGGGAACGCGGAGTGTCGCGCGAGCCGTGGCCGCGAGTAAAGCGTTCTCGATTGCAGGTGGCGGAGATACCCTGGCAGCGATTGAGCAGTTCGATGTGATGGACGATATCTCACTTATCTCGACAGGCGGCGGCGCATTGCTGGAATTTTTCACGGGTAAAAAGTTGCCTGCTTTAGAAATGTTGGGGGCGCGTGCCTGATACGACTACTGTATTACCCAATCTCGCCGTGGTTGGGGTACGGTCTGCATTAGGCGCTTTCCGCTGCGCGATTGAAGCTGCCTCTCCTCAGCGCTGTTTAACTGCATCCTATATTCCAGATGGGGACCTGGTGGTTCTCGGCACGGGGAAAGCGGCCGTTGCGATGGCAATTGTCGTCAACGAGCATGCGTCGGGACAAGTAAGCGGGTTAGTCGTGACCCGCTACGGTCACGGGCTGCTCCCCGAGGAGACGGTGGGGCAGATCGAGATAATGGAAGCAGGGCACCCGCTCCCAGACGATGAGAGTGCGGTAGCAGGGCAGCGGCTCCTGGAGTTTGCAGAGAAACTTGGGTCGGATAACACGCTGGTGTTCCTTGTTTCAGGAGGCGGTTCCGCACTCTCGATCGCCCCTCTCGGCGCTGTCACCTTGGAACAAAAGCGGTCTGCTACGGATTATCTAATGCGCGTTGGCGCCGATATTCGCGATATCAACTGTGTGCGCAGGCATTTATCTGCGCTAAAAGGCGGACGACTAGCACAGGCAGCTCATCCCGCTCGTGTGACAACTCTTGCAATCTCTGATGTGCCGGGTGATGTGATTAGTGATATCGCTTCTGGGCCAACGATTCCAGACAATTCGACAGCCATACAGGCAGCGGAAATTCTGACTCGGCACGACTATCCTAGGCGGGATGAGCTCGCGGCTGTATTGATGGATTCGCGTTATAGCTCGCCTGATCCCGAGGACACGGCATTCACGCTTGATTCGGCTGAGATAATTGCATCATCGAGAATCTCTTTGGATGCTGCGCAAGATGAACTTGAGTCCGCTGGCTACGCCGTTCACCGACTGGGCGATCATCTCACTGATATCGCTCGCGATCTGGGGCGCGTGCATGCGAGGCTGGCTATAGAGTTTGCGAATACTAATCTCCCAGTGGCGATACTCTCCGGAGGTGAGACGCGGGTAGTGGTTGGTGAAAAGGCAGGACGAGGAGGGCGTAATCTCGAATATCTTGCCGGACTTGCACTTCAGCTGGATGGTCATGAGAACATCGTCGCGATAGCTGCTGACACCGATGGAATTGACGGTAACGCGGATCATGCCGGTGCTATTGTTACACCAGCCACGTTAGCTCTCGGTAGAGAATCCGGCTTGGATCTTGTCGACTTGCTTAATCAGAATGACACGTATCGTTATTTTCAAGCGTGTAAACTTCTACTCGTAACTGGACCAACGAGAACCAACGTTAACGATTTTCGTTTGATCCTCATCAACCCCTTGCATGAAGTTGATTCTAATGGTTGCTGAAGTAAAAGAGATACCGTTGCGTCGTACTAAAATTGTCGCCACGCTTGGCCCTGCTACGGACGATCCGATTGTGTTGGAAAATATGATTCGCGCCGGTGTTGATGTCTTGCGGATAAATTTTTCCCACGGAGTTACTAAAGACCGGGCTGAGCGTGTCGCAAAGGTGCGTGCAGTTGCAAAAAAGATAGGGCGGGATGTTGCGATCATGGGTGATCTACAAGGGGGTAAAATCCGTATCGAATCGTTCGTATCGAGCCCTATCGAGCTTATAGAAGGAGAGTCTTTCGCACTGGATGCAGCGATTAGCCCGAATGCAGGTTCGCGCGAAGCGGTGGGAGTGGGCTATTCGAATCTCGCAAAGGAAGTCGCTGAGGGTGATGTGCTGCTGCTAGACGATGGCCGCGTCGTGCTCGATGTGGAGAAAATAAGCGGCACGCGCGTGCATTGCCGGGTAAGGCACGGCGGTAAGCTTTCTGACAACAAAGGCGTGAACAGGCAAGGCGGCGGACTATCAGCGCCGGCGCTCACGAACAAAGACCGCGCGGATATCAAAATTGTTGCAGAACTCGGCTTCGATTTCCTATCCATATCTTTTGCGCGTGATGCCGCTGACATCGATGAGGCACGCAGCTTGTTACGCCATGCCGGAAGCGAAGCTCATGTCGTCGCTAAAATCGAGCGCGCTGAAGCCGTAGAGAACATCGAAGATATTATCGATGCTAGTGACGTCATTATGGTTGCGCGGGGTGACCTTGCAGTAGAGGTCGGTTACGCGGCTATGACAGGTTTACAGAAAGCGTTGATTCGAAACGCTCGGGCACGTAACTGTGTTTCGATAACCGCAACGCAAATGCTTGAATCAATGATTAGCCAGACGACTCCAACCCGCGCAGAAGTGTCCGATGTGGCCAATGCTGTCATGGACGGCACTGATGCCGTGATGCTGTCGGCTGAGACCGCGGTTGGGCGCTATCCTGTTCAGGCCGTGCGGACCATGAGCGAGGTATGTGTAGGAGCAGAGAAACATGAGGTTTTCAAACGAGCAAGAAATCTCCGGCTAGAGGATGCGTTCGATCGGGTAGATGAAGCCATCGCTATCGCGGCAATGTTTGTGGCTAATCACCTTAACGTCAAGGGGATTATTGCGTTAACTGAGTCAGGAGCGACGACGCTGTGGATGTCGCGTCTAAGATCGGAGATTCCGATCTATGCATTCACTCGGCATGAGACAACGCGGCGGCGTGTCATGCTTTATCGTGGTGTATATCCAGAGAGTATCGAAATCATCCATACTGATCCCGCTATCATGCATCAGAGCGTATTCGATGTGCTACTGCGAGATGGGATTATGTGTCCAGGTGATCTGGCTTTGTTCACGACAGGTGATTTGTGCGGTGTCGCAGGACAAACCAATACATTACAGATTATAGAAATTCCGTCGGGGGCCTCCTCCCCCACCACGTGACTAATAAGTTTCTCAAGGCGTCTATTCTTCCAGGTGCCGGTGCGGGCGGAGCATATCAAATCGACGCATTAAAATGATGGAGGATCTGAATCTAGATATTCTCCTTTGACAAACTTGTGGCAAGGCCCCTGCGATATATTCAGAGCGAAGTTGATCGCCTGTGCAGCCTATCGCTATGGTGAGATAGGAGCATTGGAAGTCCCGACAAAATGAGATCAAGTCACGCAGAAAGTCGCCGATATTTTCAATCATCTTCTGTACCTGTTTTTGTCCATTTAAAAAATCGCGAACGGGTTTATCTTTGCCATTTAGCAGCCTGAGTTTCGGTTCCTAATACGGGTTGGGTAAGCAGAGTACGTCAAAGACAAAATCGGCATCCGCCGGTAGGCTGTGCTTGTAGCCAAACGACTCTATTAGTATTGAAAGTGCGGTATCTTTGCGCTTACCGATATGCTCTTTAACCAGTTGACGTAAGTCATAAACCGCCATCGTGCTTGTATCGATGATGAGATCGACGGGCTAGTGGCCATCAGCTTCGAAATTAATATCCTCACTGCGGCTTGGAAGAGCTCTAACCCCCCCCCTCCTCTACGCGGCCCTCAGAAAGTCTTTTTGCCTGCTAGTTTGTTGCGTTTTCGCTCGCTCGAGGGGGGAATCTTCATTCCTTCCCTGTATTTGGCGACGGTTCTGCGTGCAACATGAATTCCTGCGCCAGAGAGGGCTTTCGCAATCTGATTGTCGCTCAAAGGTCTCTCGGGCCTCTCTTCACCGATAAACTTACGAATCTTTGAGCGCACGGCTGTTGAGGATAGTTCGCCATCTTTGCTAGTGAGATGACTCGAGAAGAAATAGCGGAACTCGAATATACCGCGCGGCGTATGCATGTATTTGTTAGTGGTTACACGGGAGACAGTGGATTCGTGCATTTCAATCGACTCTGAGATATCTTTTAATATCATCGGACGCATGTGTTCATCGCCATGTTCCAGAAACTCTACTTGGCGATCCACTATGGTTTTGGCTACCTTGAGCAGCGTTTCGTTACGAATTTCGAGGCTGCGAATAAACCAACGGGCCTCTTGCAACTGGGTCCTAAGATCATCGTATTCGTTATTGCGTCCGAGATATCTTACATAGGACTCGTTTATCTTGAGTTGCGGCGAAATTGAATTATTAATTTCGACAAGCCATGTGCCGTCAGTCGGTCGTACATAAACGTCTGGCACGATATATTCGGCTGCCTGTGCGTTTATAGATGAACCAGGGCGTGGATGGCACGAGCGTACGAGCGCCAATGCGTCGTTGAGTTCCTCATCGCTAGTGTCTAGCCGCCGCTTGAGCGCAGCGAACTTATGTTTTGCGACCAGCTCCAAGTATTTTTGAGCGATCTTAACTGCGAGCACGAGCCCTGGCGTGTCCGGATCGAGGTGTCGAAGCTGCAGTAACAAGCATTCACTGGGTGATCTAGCTCCCACACCAACAGGGTCCAATCGTTGAACAATCTCTAGGACAGTTTTTATTTCTTCCGCTGTTACGTCGATATCAGGGGCTAGCGTTGCCTGGATAGCCTCGATTTCCTCTGTTAAATAGCCATCTTCACTGATGCCATCAACGATGCCCTGTCCGATTGCGGTTGCGCGGGCATCCAAGTTCTCTATATCTAACTGCCAGAGCAGGCGATCTTTGAGCGAACCCACGGAATAGTCAGCAAAGTCTTTCTGATTTTTTGGATCATTGGACGCTAGTGATTCTAATGGTCTAATTCTTTGAGTGTCTCTCCATTCTGACTCATTGATACCAGTGTCGGTGGTCTCATCTACCTCCAACATTACGTTTTCTTCGAGCGCCACCAGAATCTGGGTTTGCAGATCCATGATCGGGAGCTGCAATAGTCGAATAGCCTGCTGCAGCTGCGGTGTCATCGTCAACTGCTGAGATAGCTGAGGCTGTAGAGAAGGTTTTAACATTCTTCGGCCCGGAGCTTAAAGCGAGAAACCCTCCCCAAGGTAGACTTCGCGTACATTCTGATTTGAAAGAATTTCGTCTGGGTTTCCCGAGGCCATTAGCCCCCCTTCATTGAGAATGTAAGCGCGCCCGCAGATTCCAAGTGTCTCGCGCACATTGTGATCGGTTATCAATACTCCGATACTGCGCTGGGCCAGGTGTTGAATAATGCGTTGGATATCGATCACTGAGATAGGGTCTACACCGGCAAATGGCTCGTCGAGGAGAATAAATTGCGGTTCAGCTGCCAGTGCTCGCGCGATTTCTACTCGCCGCCGCTCTCCACCAGAGAGTGATAACCCAAGGCTATTTCTGACATGGGTTATATGCAGCTCCTCCAGCAGTTCCTCTAGCAGATTCTGTCGATCTACACGGTTGAGGTCGCGACGTGTTTGTAGGATAGAGCGAATATTGTCCGCGACCGTCAACTTGCTAAAAATCGACGCTTCCTGTGGAAGATAACCTAACCCGCGACGCGCGCGCTGGTGTACTGGTAGATCCGTAATGTCCTTATCGTTTAGCACGATTCGTCCCTGGTCGCACCGAATGAGTCCTACAATCATATAGAAAGCTGTGGTTTTGCCTGCGCCGTTGGGACCGAGAAGCCCGACGATCTCGCTGTTGTTAATGGAGATCGATAGGTCTCTGACTACTTCACGTGAGCGGTAGCGCTTAGCGATCTGGAGCGCCTCCAGTTTGTTCATTGCAGCGGTGAGGGTTCCGGCGTAACGCCGTCGGCTGGAGGGACGATGGTAATAAAGAGAGGGGTACCGCACTCGGAGGAGCCAGACGTGAGTTTCTCTTGGTCGAGATTGTAGATTAGATCGCAGCCAGAAATGTCATTCGATCCTTCGCTGAGCCGCGCCTCTTTGGTCATGCGTAGCGTGTTGTCCTCTTTGTGATAGCTCAACAGATTTGCGCTACCGCGTATCGGTTGCATACGCGAGTCACTTAGATCTTCAAATTCGGCTGGGTTGCCTTGCAGATTTACGACCACGAGTTTGTGAGCTTCAAAAGTAAGCTCTGCACTACTTGCCACAATATTTGTAGATCCGACTGAGATTCTAACGTTGCCGTCAAATCGCCACTCGCTTCTATCGAAGTCAAGTCCCGACGCTACGGCCTCGTCGGACCGAATCACTATGTCTCCCTGAGTGATCTGAAGACCCTGAAATACAACAGTCTCGGTCTTCTGATCAAAGGAAGACGATTCGGCGTCTAAAAGGATAGGCAAAGCCTCGTCTTCCTCTGCTCCATAAGTGTACGGTGATAGTAAGAGCAGAACGATGCTAAAGCCGCTAAATTTAAGGATCAAATTGACCATGTACTTCCGATTCTAGCTCCAACCGTTCGTCACGCAAATAAACTCTGATGCCCATCGCATCCAATCGTCGATCACCGACGAATAGGCTCACGGATCCTTCTGCACTAGCTACTAAGTTTTCAGGCTCGAAACGCAGCGCTTGTGTTCTAACAAGAGTTCTGTCTCTCTGGTCCTGGGGTTCGTTTAGGAGTTCAACAGCACCGCGTAAATCAATATAAGATTCGTCCGTTGGGGCTTCTCCGGATTCGGCGCTCAGAAACCAGGGGATGTCCTCAGTAGGTCGGTATTCTACCCGCACGCCGCTAAGAAATAAGCGATTTTCGCTAGGCTGTTCCTCTGCGCGACGGGCCCATAGTTTGTAAAGTGGCTGCCCGTCCTCTTTAGTTCTCACTATCTCAGCGTCTGAGAGGTAATAGCCTAGCCGCAAGTTATTGGAAAATTCTCCCATATTGGTGGTTACCGTGCCCGTGCGGCTCCAATACCAGCTTGCGCCAGCTACGATGCTTAAAAAGATTATGCTTACGACATTTTTAATATTTAGATACATTCGGTGTCTTTACTAGGTCAAAGCCTCCCATATCACGAATCCCTGGTAGACCACAAACGTTACGAGTAGTCCTGCACCGATCGATCGAGTTAATTGCACTTTTGCCCTCCGATTATATGCGAGGATGAATACCGCTAGCGTTATTACTGTCATAAGAGGGTAATGAAGTGTTAATACGCCCGGGGACAGTTCATGAGGTTGAATAGCACCGACTATGCCTATGACGGCTAGCAGATTGAATATATTCGAGCCCAGTACGTTACCGATGACAAGATCGCACTCGCGTTTTAAAGCGCCGGCGATTGCGACGGCCAGTTCTGGTAGGCTCGTACCAATTGCGATGACCGTGACTCCAAGAACTAGTTCGCTCACGCCTATTCGCCGTGCCGCATCGGTTGCGCCGTTTACCAGAAGTTCGGAGCCTACTAACAGCGTAATAAGGCCACCGATGAGCCAGAATGTTGCCTTACCCGCGCCCATCTCGTTGGAAACTTCGGAAGCGTATTTTTCGTTTAGTGGGGCCAACCTGTTTGATCGTGTTCCAAGGATGATTAGTGAAATCGTAAGAATCGCGAGAGTGAGTAGCAGCAGTAACGCATCTATGCGGCTGAGGGTGTTGTCTAAGAACAGCAGGTAGGCGAGGCCGGTTACAGCTAGCACTAGCGGGAATTCGTGGCGTAGAATTTTAGAGGGAACTGCGAGTGGAGTTAATAGCACGGAGATACCGAGGACCAACCCAAGGTTCGCGATATTAGATCCCACCGCGTTACCCACCGCGAGTCCCGGCGCATTTTCTATAGATGCGACTGCGGAGATAAGCATCTCAGGTGCCGAGGTTGCGAAGCCGACGATGACAAGCCCGATTAATACAGGCGATATGCCGAGATTACGCGCTGTCGCGGCCGCGCCGATGACGAGCCGATCAGCTCCCCAGAAAAGTAATAGTAGGCCGGCCAGAATAGCGGCCACGGATAAAATCATTTTTTTACTATGTGCTCCATATGCTCATATGTGCAAGTACTTTAAGCGAAGTCTATCAGCCTCTATCACGTAGTCATGAGGGCGAAGGCGGATTCGGTTAGACTGTACGCCTTTCCGTTACCCTGAAATGTGGTGCCAATATGGATCCGAAAGCCGTCGCGAAGTTAATAAAGCAAGGGTTCCCGGGCGCAACTGTCAAGGTAACAACCGATGGTGCCGGGCACTATGAAGCTATGGTTATCTGCCCCTCGTTCGAAGGTAAACGTAGTCTCCAACGTCATCAGTTGGTTTACGGAACGCTAGGCGCTCTCGTTGGCGTCGAGATTCATGCGCTGAATCTCAAAACCTTCACGCCCGGGGAGTGGCAAGCTCGAGCTACCTGAGCGAAGGCGCGCAAATTGGATCGACTGGAAATAAAAGGTGGGGAGACCCTCTCGGGTGAAGTTGTCATCTCGGGAGCCAAGAATGCCGCGCTGCCGATTCTGGCTGCGTCACTCCTCGCGGAAGGTCCAGTCGTACTTGATAACATCCCATACCTTAACGATGTAACGACAACCATCAAGCTACTGCGGAGTATGGGCGTTGATATTACGTTTCATGACGGCGTTCGTTTGGAGATAGACGCGGGAGAAATAAAGGAGTTTGTAGCGCCATACGAGCTAGTAAGAACTATGCGTGCATCGGTTCTCGTGCTCGGGCCTTTGTTGGGTCGATTCGGTTGTGCAGACGTATCGCTACCAGGGGGCTGCGCGATCGGAGCGCGGCCGGTCAATTTGCACGTTGAAGGTTTGCGAGCTATGGGCGCTGACATAAGTATTGATAACGGCTATATAAGGGCGCGTGCCGAGCGCCTAAAAGGAGCACGACTGATTTTCGACACCGTGACGGTTACGGGTACCGAGAATCTTATGATGGCGGCCGTGCTAGCAAGGGGCGAGACGATTATCGAAAATGCAGCTCGAGAACCCGAGGTAGTGGATCTTGCTAATTTCCTAACACTAATGGGCGCGCAGATCGAAGGCGCGGGTACCAATTCGATCGTAATCCAGGGCGTCGATCAACTAACAGGAGTAGACTATTCTATTTTGCCGGACCGTATTGAAAGTGGCACCTACCTTGCTGCCGCTGCAATCACAGGAGGCCAAATCAAGATCAAGCGGACGTGTCCTAATCATCTAGATGCTGTCCTGATGAAACTCAAGGAAGCTGGAGCGCTGATTCAGCATGGGCCGGATTGGGTAGAGCTCAATATGGCTGGCCGGCGCCTAAAAGCTGTCGACCTACGAACCGCACCGTATCCAGGGTTTCCTACCGATATGCAGGCGCAGTTCTGCGCCCTAAACTCCGTGGCTAATGGTATGGGAGCGATTGTTGAAACGGTGTTCGAGAATCGCTTCATGCATATTCAAGAACTACAGCGGATGGGCGCACAGGTGAATATTAAAGGGAACACGGCAATTACGCGCGGTGCCGAACGTCTTGCCGGTGCTCCAGTTATGGCAACGGATCTGCGTGCCTCAGCATCCCTGGTGCTTGCTGGGCTCGTAGCCGATGGTATTACCGTCGTCGATCGGATCTACCATATAGATCGAGGTTATGAACGTATTGAGGAAAAGCTCTCGCAGTTAGGCGCGGAGATCCGCCGGCTACCTATTTAGCTTGTTGATTGTAATGTTTGTAGCCGTGCTTCGAGTACCGTATCGGTCTAGAATTTGTTAGCGATAAAATAAATATTTCTACTTTGATTAGTCCGCTGGGTCAGAACGAGTTTGAACACCAACGAGAAGACAGTAGTCAAGTGCTTGTGCCCCTGTGTATAATCCTGCCGGCTTGAGCCTGACGATCTATATGCTAGGGACGCGAACCTGGCGGAATTGGTCAACGTGCCCTTATGCGTCTCAGTAAAAACAAACTACACTGAATTTACTGACGGGCCTCTAGTGCCCTTATTTTATCAGGTTGAGAGAACTTATATGCTCAAGAAAAAACTTTGGAAAGATGTCGATTAAGATTCCTCTCGTTTTTGGTTCGATTTTTGTCACGTTAGGAGTAGTGTTATGGCGGTAATAGCTAACCGTCGTTCAGTAATGACGCTCTTTTCCAACGCTACCGATGTGGAGAGTCATCGGACGCGGCTAGTTCTAGCCGAAAAGAATATAAACATGGACGTTATCGAAGTCGAAGATGGTAGTTGCCCAGAAGATCTGCTGGATTTGAATCCGTACAACAGTGTGCCGACGCTCGTTGACCGCGAGCTCGTCCTATATGATTCCCGGGTTATTGTGGAGTATATTGACGAGCGATTCCCTCATCCGCCGTTGATGCCAGTCGACCCTGTCATTCGTGCCCAGTTTCGTCTAGCGCTCTTTCGAATCGAAACTGACTGGTACAAATGTGCGGCCGAGATCGAAAGGCGAGCTGATGGTAGGTCCGTAAAGCGAGCGCGGAAAACGTTATGCGATAGCATTGTCTCGAGCGCTGAAATTTTTGGTGCGAAACAATTCTTTCTTAGCGATGAATTTTCCCTTGTCGATTGTAGCATTGCACCGATTCTCTGGCGGCTGAACGTCTATGAGATTGAACTGCCCTCCCAGGCGAAGCCTATCCAGCATTATATGGATAAGCTTTTCTCCCGAGAGTCTTTCCAGTCTAGCTTGACCGAACTCGAGGAAGAGATGCGTTAGGTTGAATGGTGCAGGTTAAGTCAAAGCGCCCGTATCTAATCCGTGCAATGCATGAGTGGATGACCGATAACGGTCTCACGCCCTATGTTGTGATTGATGCTGGTACCGATGATCTGAAAGTTCCGGAGCAGTATATTTCCGAAGACAAACTCATTTGCAATATAAGTTACTCTGCGACGCGCAATCTGGATATCGCTGATGACAGAATGAGCTTTGAAACTCGCTTTGATGGAGTGATCCGGCACATTGACGTACCGATCGTAATTGTTATTGGTATTTATGCTAAGGAGACAGGGCAGGGTATGATTTTTTCGGAGGATGAGTCGACTCAGCTCCCAGATACAGTCGAGATAAGCGAACCCGGATCGGCGGGCCGACCCACGCTGAAGATTGTCAAATAACTTAATCGACGCCTAGAATTGCAGTGTCTATTAAGTCACACAAAAAATGGATAATAGGTAGATGTGCTTCCTGAATACGGCAGGTACGCTCGGTTGGAACTCGTAACTCAATATCATCTGTATGCAAGCTTTCAGCGATGTTACCGCCATTGTGTCCGGTAAGCGCAACGACCTTGATATTGTGGTTTTGTGCTGTGCTGATTGCGCTCAAAAACCATTGCTTTCAATACAGGTGGGCAAGAGTAGACTGATATCAAAGGCGTTCTTCGTGCACTGAATATAACAAGATTGTTCCCGGGACCGTTGGTTGCGAGCGAACAATTATTTGCTGACTTATCGCAGCTCGGTTCCCTCCGCTTAATCCTGCAGAATAATCTCGTCTTCGGACCTTAGGGCTACGGGTTTGCCTCTTCGAAACTGAGCTAGCGGAAGGCGGCGACGCACGCGACCGTTTGCATCGAGGCTGAGTTCTCCAGACATGGCAGGAAAGGCCGTGAATTCGGCAGTTGGGTTATATAGAAGCGGGATCAATCGGTAGGCATCGAAGCCCATGGCAAATAGCTCCGGGGCATTCTGAATTCGTTGTGGCCAGAAATCCGCCAGTGTCTCTTTGA
The DNA here is from genome assembly GCA_045561055.1 of Candidatus Rariloculaceae bacterium. Taxonomy (GTDB): domain Bacteria; phylum Pseudomonadota; class Gammaproteobacteria; order Steroidobacterales; family Rariloculaceae; genus SMWC01. Next base: position 322,105 of record JBJKYL010000010.1, read on the forward strand.
GTTCAGCCGAGGCCGCATCCGACTCTAACAACCAGGGAGACTGGGGGAAAAGAACACCATCGAGGTCTAAGTCGCTAACGCTACCCGCATCGAATACGGCTGACGTAGTGTAGGTAGGAAGGTTTCCTGCGTAGTGAAAGCGCAATTGCGGCGCGAGCAACCTTCCGTTGTTGGCATTTGTTGCGACAAAGATGATGTCTATGTCTTGCCGTCGACGCGGTTCGAATTCAAGGGGTAGCCTCAGGTTGGCAGCCAGTCGCTGGTGACGTTGATTGCTGCGAGTGAGATTAAGCAAGTCCGTTATCGTCGGAGAGAAATCCTGGCTGGTTAGGTTGTAAGATCTAAATTGTAATAGTTCTCCACCGAGTTTTTCGAATTCGGTTCGAAAACTTGTCAAAAGTCGTTCTCCCCAATCGGAATCCGGTACGAGCGCGATTGCGCTCCGCGCGCCACTGCTTGTAGCGTGACGGGCAACCTCAGCCGCCTCGTCTTCAGGGGCAAGCGCGAATTGGAAAAAAGCAGGTGGAATGAAGGCGTCGTTTTGTACGAAATTAAGTGCCAGTGTGGGAGTCTGACCTGCACTACCGACAACTGAATCGACATTCGGTTTCAACAATGGTCCTACGATAAAGTCTGCGCCCTCCTGTTCGGCGCGAGAATAGGCTCCCTCGCCTCCTAGTTCGTCTGTGTCATAGATCTTAATGCGCGAACGATACTCCTTATTACTGGTGCGAAAATGGGCGGCGATGAAGCCGTCGCGGATCGCCGACGATTCGTCCCTACGACTTCCTAGCGGCAGCAGCAAAGCTACGTTATCGGGATAGATCTGCGAGAGACGATAGCGCTCAAGTAGCGTTACAAGAAAAGCTGTAGCGGCGGGGTGGCTCGGATATTCGTCGCGCCAGCGCAGCAAATTCGTCTCTAGGCTCGATGGGTTGCTACGGTAAGTGGTCGCTACTGGCAGAAGAGCGAGCCAACCGTCCACCTTTAGCTCGCCGCTAGGTATTAAAGGGCCGCTGAATATCTGTTTGCGAAGGCCGTTCCAAATCAATTCGTGATTAGCTGCGATTGCGTCGCTGTCAGTGAGCCACAACTCCCGCTCGACAAGAGCGGCGACAGCTAGTTCGACCTGGTTCAATTCGAACAAGGCACGACCTTCGATGGCAGTTTTGGCTAACAATAAATTGGCGTTTTCGGATTGACCAACCCGTTTCAGTATTTCAATGGCTGTACCCGGATGCTGCTCTTCGAGCGCGATCTCGGCGGAGAGAACAAGGATCATAGCGCTCTGTTGCTCGTTTGCATGGTCGCCTACCCGCGCCAACCAACGTCTTGCCTCGACGGTTTCGCCGCGGTAGACCAACTGTTGTGCTCCGGCGATCAGGTCGTCCGTCCGCGTGCCGGACTGGCCCGTCGCAATTAGGGCAGAGTAGATATCTATGGCGCTGTCGATGTCACCGGAGAGTGCTAGCTCCTCTGCACGTTGCCGCATCTGCTGATTCGCCGTGAGCGTTGTTGGGGTGTTAACGGCACATCCCCAGAGGAAAATAATGCCGGCAACGATAGACGCTTGCTGTAGTCGAATCTTCATCTTAAATGCTTGCACATTGAGTCATCGGACAGGCAGCATAAGTTTATGGATAACGTTTTGCCAGGAACACTTTACGTAGTGGGAACCCCGATCGGGAATCTGGACGATTTGAGTATTCGTGCGCGTAGCGTCCTAGCCGCTGTCAACCTGATAGCAGCAGAGGATACCCGCCAAACTAGGAGATTGCTATCGAGTATTGGGCTGAAGGTGAAGCTTATTGCTTACCACGAGCACAATGAGCGGCAACGTATACCAGGCCTATTGGTGCAGCTCAAAACCGGTAAATCGCTAGCGCTGGTAGTCGATGCGGGAATGCCAACAATTAGCGATCCGGGTGTGAGGCTTGTTCGCGCGGCGTTAGCGGCAAACGTTCCTATCGTAAGCGTGCCGGGCCCTAGCGCTGATACTGCGGCGCTCAGCATTTCTGGTTTGCCGACAGACCGTTTCGTTTTTGAAGGATTTCTCCCGCGCCGCGGGAACCAGCGTAGGGAGCGGCTGAAACTGCTGGCGAGCGAGTCCCGGACAATGATTTTCTATGAGTCTGTGCATCGTCTTCTGGATGCTTTCGTGGCTCTTACCGAGGTGTTCGGTGGGACAAGACAGAGCGTGATCGCGAGAGAGCTGACGAAGCTTCACGAGGCCGTTTATTGTGGCACTCTTGCCGAACTTTCCGGTCAATTGGGTAATGATATTCCATTAAAAGGTGAGTTCGTTGTGCTGGTCGCGGGATGCACGGGCGTTGAGAGCGCCGCAAACTCCGAGGTATTACGTATCTTTGCAATTCTGAGCGATAGCGTGACAGCGAAAGAGGCTGTGGCACTGACTGCGAAGATCACGGGTCTGAGTCGCAACGATGTTTACCAGCTAACCCGTATCCCTGGCTGAGGGTGTCCGTCGCGACAATTCGTTAGGATTGGTGCTTGGTCAGGCTGTCTTCCCTACAACCGTGGCGGTTTAGGTAGTACCCTTGTGGATGGGAGTCGGCCGGGCAGTCGCTGGGAATATCTTCGGATATGGCCGGAGGAAAGTCCGGGCTCCATTGGGCAGGGTGCCAGGTAACGCCTGGGAGGCGTGAGCCTACGGCTAGTGCCACAGAAAATATACCGCCGGATTCGTATTCGGTAAGGGTGAAAAGGTGCGGTAAGAGCGCACCGCGCATGTGGTAACACACTGCGGCACGGTAAACCCCACCCGGAGCAAGACCGAATAGGGGAGCGTTTTAGTGAGCCCACACAAGCTCCCGGGTAGGTCGCTAGAGATGTGCGGTAACGCGCATTCGAGATGAATGACTGCTCTCGACAGAACCCGGCTTATAGGCCGGCTCCCTTTTTCTTTTTTGTAGAAGTGCTCCAAAGAGACCCAGATCCTAGAAACGAATGAGATTAACGCTTATAAGTCATTGATTTTTAGTAGTCAGTCATCCCCCCTAGAATCCGGACCTCCTTCCTAACTTACTGGTAAACAAAAAAAATATTAGTTTCTTCGGTTGACAGTAGCCGGTCGCCCTTCTTATAGTGGGGATAAGTGGTAAGAAGTGGGAAAAAATGAGACTGCCATGTTTCGCGGTGCTTCAAAGGTTACCCTGGATGCGAAGGGGCGATTGGCTATCCCAAGTCGGTATCGGGAACGCCTCGCTAGCCGTTGCGAAGGACATCTTGTTGTCACCGTTGACCGAGATCATTGCCTTCTCATTTATCCCCTACCTGACTGGGAGGCCGTCCAGCGCAAACTGGATCGTTTGCCGTCTTTTAATAAACCGTCACGTGAGATGCAACGACTAATGGTGGGGTATGCCACTGATGTCGATTTGGACGGACAGGGGCGGATACTGCTGTCCAAGGCGCTTTGTGCGTTCGCGGGCCTCGATAAACAAACGATGCTCATCGGGCAAGGTAACAAATTTGAACTATGGAACGAGGAACGGTGGAACCAGAACTGTGACAAATGGTTATCGAGTAATGAGCCGGATGATACAGACGAATCTACCGAACTTAAATCGCTGACTCTCTAAGCGAAATAGCAATTGATAGATAAGGCTGATCACCAGCCAGTGTTGGTAGATGAGGTTCTAGAAAGCCTCGCGATTAAAGATGACGGTTGGTATGTAGATGGGACCTTCGGTCGTGGAGGGCATAGCGCGTTAATACTCGCGCAACTTGGGGAACAGGGGAGATTGTTCGCTCTGGATAAAGACCCTGAAGCTGTAGATTACGGTCGCGCTAGTTTTGTGGCAGAGCCTCGTCTGACGATTGAGCACGGCGGGTTTGAATCACTTACCCGCCATATGTGCTCTTGGCTTGAAGGTCATGCGCTCGCAGGTGTGCTGCTAGATTTGGGTGTGTCCTCGCCGCAGTTAGATGTCCCCGAGCGGGGTTTCAGTATCGCCCACAATGGTCCGTTGGATATGCGAATGGATAAGTCATCGGGACAAACTGCGATGGAGTGGTTAAAGCATGTAAATGAGGGCGAGCTTAGCCGTGTGTTGTTTCGTTACGGTGAAGAGCCCCGCGCGCGCCAGATTGCAGCTGCTATAGTAAAGGCGAGAGTTGTTAAACCCATTGAGACGACCCACGAGCTTGCAAAGATCGTTAGGCAGAGTTCCGGTTACCATCGGAGTCGTATCCATCCTGCGACACGCGTGTTTCAGGCGGTTCGTATTCAGGTCAATGCGGAGCTCACGGCGCTGGAGCAAGTCCTGGAGCAGTGCCTGGAGCTTTTGGCTGTCGGTGGCAGGCTCTGTGTAATAAGTTTTCATTCTCTCGAAGACCGGATCGTTAAGCGTTTCATCGCCCGCGAGGCCTCTGAAGACCCTGCATACCGAGGGTTGCCGGATATGCCTGCTGAAGCACGTCCGAATCTGCGCCGGATAGGTGGTCTTGTCCGTCCATCGTTAGTAGAGGTCACCGGGAATCCACGAGCCCGTGGGGCCAGGCTGCGCGTTGCAGAGAGACTTGGAGCGCCGGCCACGTGAAGCGGGAACAGTTTCGATTATTGTTGTGCTTGCCGTTAGCGGCCGCTGTTGTCGTTTCAGCGATATGGGTCATCAAGGCTAAACACGAATCGAGACAACTTTTTGTTGAGCTCGAATCGTTGAATAGAGAGCGCGATCGCTTACAGGTTGACTGGGGTCGGCTACAACTCGAAGAGAGCACCTGGGGGACGCCTGCCCGGGTCGAGACTCTTGCAACAGAGCAGCTATCGCTGCGTCGTCCGATACCGGAACAGGTTGTCGTCGTAGCAGAGCCGCTGCCATGAGCGTGCGACGAAAAAACAAGGATATTGTCTGGAAAAAGTGGCGAACTATGTTGTTGCTCGTCACTTTCGTCTTAGCTGGCCTAACGTTGGAAGGGCGTGTTCTTTATTTACAAATAACGAAGAAGGATTTCTTGGTTGCAGAGGGTGACAATCGTCACCTCAGAACAGTTCAAATCTCTGCTAATCGGGGGCCGATCACCGACCGGCATGGTGAGCCGCTAGCTGTGAGTACGCCGGTTGACAGCATTTGGGCGGCCCCTAAGGTTCTCAAATCCTCCGTCGAGCGACTTGGCGAATTAGCGGCTGTCCTTGACGTCGAGTCCGACTGGTTAGCACGCCGGATAACAAGCAATCTTGATCGCGAGTTTATCTATCTGAAACGTCACCTCCGGCCGGACGATGCTGCTAACGCGTTGAGCCTCGGTTTACCGGGGGTCAGCACACTCAGAGAATATCGCCGCTACTATCCTGCCGGCGAGGTTACGGGCCATATTTTAGGTTTTACTGATATTGATGACCAAGGCCAGGAAGGACTCGAACTCGCTTATGACCACTGGTTGCTAGGTGACGCAGGTGCTAAGCGCGTTCTTAGGGATAGCCAGGGTCGTATCATTGAGGATGTAGAATTGATCAGTCCTGCTCAGCCGGGCCGGACGCTCAAGACGAGTCTAGACCTGCGTGTCCAATATCTTGCATACCGCGAGCTCAAACAAGCCGTTGCAGATAGCCATGCGTTGTCTGGCTCGGTTGTGGTTCTAGATGTATCGACCAACGAAGTGTTAGCGATAGTCAACCAGCCAACCTACAACCCGAACAATCGCGCTCAACTCGAGGTAGCACGTTACCGTAATCGTGCAGTGACCGACATTTTCGAGCCAGGTTCTAGTCTGAAGCCGTTTATCGTGGCTGCTGCACTTGAGTCGGGCGACTACGAACCAGGCTCGATGATCGATACTTCACCGGGTTATTTGCGCGTCGGCGGTAAAATTCTCACACGCGACTACAGTAATCTTGGCAAGATTGATGTCACGACGATGCTCGCTAAATCGAGTAGCGTCGGCGCCGCTAAGCTCGGATTAGAACTAGATCGTGAGCAACTATGGGCCGTGCTATCGAATTTCGGTATTGGCCGTTTGACTGATAGCGGTTTTCCGGGCGAGTCGGCAGGAGTTCTTAATAGGCCGCTTCATTGGGGGCCAGTTGGACAGGCTACCCTCGCATATGGCTACGGGCTTTCGGTAACGGCATTACAACTCGCCCAGGCGTACAGCGTTATTGCTGCCGACGGCTTACGACGGCCCATCTCGCTACTTGTGCAGGACGAGTACGTTGCCGGTGAGCGTGTTGTGGAGGTCGATACGGCTCGCCGTCTTCGCGAGATGCTCGAAACTGTCGTTTCTCCGGCAGGCACCGGTCAACGGGCTTCAATTGCGAATTTTCGCGTTGCAGGAAAGACTGGAACTGCTAAAAAATTCAGTATTGGCGGATATTCCGACGATCGTTACTTGGCAGTGTTTGCGGGACTAGTACCAGTCAGCGATCCCAAGCTCGTTGCTGTGGTCGTGATCGATGAACCACAGGGCGAAGATTACTATGGCGGTGAGATAGCAGCCCCAGTTTTTTCGCGAATCCTCTCCGGCGCACTGCGTCTTATGGCTGTTCCGCCCGATGAACTTACCGAGCCACCGCTTGAGATTTTAGCTCAGGTGGAGGTAGATCGATGATGGCGGCGCTAGCGACAGCGGCGATTACTCTGGGGGAAGTGTTTGGTGCAGCGGCCGGAAGCCTGGCTGGTATGAAAATAGATGATCTCGTCGTTGATAGCCGCCAGGTAAAACCGGGCACGGGTTTCGTTGCGTTGCCGGGAAGTCACGGCCACGGTCTTGATTATCTCGACGATGCGCGCGCGCGCGGTGCAACAGCGATCATCTATGAGCCCCTCGAAGATCAGCCGCGGGTGGATGCTCCCGCAATAGAAATCCCTGGTTTATCCTCGCAGCTTGGCCAAATCGCTAAGGCCTTTTTCGGCCGGCCGGCGGCTCCATTGAAATTGGCCGGTGTTACTGGGACAAACGGCAAGAGTACGGTGGCGCATCTTATAGCCCAGGCACATACTCTCCGTGGTATAGATTGCGGTTATCTAGGGACGCTCGGTTACGGCGTTCCGCCAAATCTAACCGCTCAAACTTTAACGACACCTGATTGTCTGAGTTTGCACCGTACGTTGCGCTCGCTGGCCGTGGACTACGTGGCGTTGGAAGTGTCGTCGCATGCACTCGCTCAAGACCGAATTGCTGGATTGGAATTCGACACCGCAGTTTTTACCAATCTTTCGCAGGATCATCTTGATTACCATGGGACTTTTGATAAGTACCGGGACGCGAAGGCCTCTTTGTTTGGGTTGGGGTCACTGCGTAATGCGGTGTTTTTCGTTGACGATCCGGCAGCTTCAGTGATAGCAAAACGGCTCGGTCCTGAGGTGACGCGTATTGACGTTAGCATGGAAAACAATGCGGATATCCGCGGCCGTCTGTTGACTTCGGATCTATACGGAATTCAGCTGGAGGTTCAGGGTCCTGGTGGTCTAGCGATCATAAAGTCCTCCCTGGTTGGCGATTTTAATGCGGAAAATCTGTTACTTGCGATAGGCGTGTTGCTCGCATGGGATATTTCGCTAACGGATGCGTGCGATGCATTGGGTCGGTGTGCGAGTCTGCCCGGCCGGATGCAGGTGTTTGGCGGTGACCATGAGGCTCCATGGGTAATAGTCGACTATGCGCACACGCCAGCTGCATTAGCGCGAGTGCTTGAGAATTTGCAGCGTGCTGCGACGAGCGAGCTTTGGTGTGTATTCGGCTGCGGCGGCCAGCGAGATTCGGGTAAACGTGCGGCTATGGGCAGCGCCGCCGCTCGAATCGCGAATCACATCGTACTCACCGACGATAATCCTCGTGAGGAAGATCCTGACGCGATCATTGCCGACATACGGTCAGGTATCCCATCGCACCCCCATGTTTGGGTTGAACACGATCGTGCTCTAGCGATTTCGGATGCCGTCTGTCGAGCGCGCGTCGGCGATATCGTGCTCATTGCAGGTAAGGGGCATGAGCGCACCCAATCGATAGCCAGTGGGGAGCGCGAGTTTAGTGATGATTTGGTTGTAGAGCAGGCTCTGGAGGCACGAACATGATGCCCCGGACTCTAGCTGCCGTTGCAACCGAACTCGATGCACGACTCGTTGGCGACGATACAAAGTTCCACCAGGTAGGTATCGATAGCCGTAAGATCCACAATGGCGCGCTTTTTGTTGCGATCGAAGGGGAGCGTTTGGATGGAAACGATTACGTTGCGCATGCGCATGCACGAGGCGCCGCTGGAGCACTAGTATCGCGGCAGATAGAAGTACCGTTGCCGCAGCTAAAGGTACCTGATACGCGCGTTGCGCTCGGACACATGGCACGCGCCTGGCGCGCGAATTTCCCTATACCGGTGGTTGCTGTGACTGGTAGCAACGGTAAGACTACAGTCAAGGAAATGATTGCGAGCATTCTGAAGCGCAGTCGTCGGACTTGTGTGACTCAGGGCAACCTCAATAACGATATTGGTGTGCCCTTGACTATCATGGAGCTCGAAGACGAGCATGAGGCTCTAGTCGTTGAGCTCGGGGCAAACCACTCTGGTGAGATCGATTACCTCAGTGGTCTAGTGCAGCCGACGGTCGGTGTGATTACGAATGCTTGTGCTGCCCACCTTGAAGGGTTCGAGTCCGTTGAAGGAGTAGCTACCGCAAAGGGCGAATTACTCGATCACTTACCGAGCACTGGTGACGCGGTACTAAATAACGATGATGGTTTCTGTGTCGATTGGCGTTTGCGCAGTCGCGCGAAATCTGTTTTGACTTTTGGTTTTGGGGCGGGAGCTGATTGCACTATTGTCGGTGATGTTGTTGCTGAAGTTTCCGGTTGTCAGTTCACGATGCAGTTACCCGAGGGCGAGCAGGTCAAGATTAATTTGCCGCTTGTCGGTCGGCACAATGTTCTTAACGCGTTAGCGGCGGCAGCGGCCGCACACGCGCTCGGTGTCCACACCGAGGATATCGTAAACGGTCTTAATGATGCCAACGCGGTCAAAGGCCGTCTAAATGTTCTTCATGGTCGCGGGGGTGCTGCCATTATTGATGATAGCTACAACGCGAATCCGGCATCGGTGTGTGCTGCTCTCGACTACCTGGCGAGCGCGAATGGTATGCGCATTCTCGTGCTCGGTGATATGGCTGAGTTAGGCGCTGCGGCAATAGAGATGCACTGCGAGATAGGACGATACGCCACGCATCGGTGCGATGCGTTATTAACTATTGGATCTCTAAGTAGGCATGCCGCTGATGCATTTGGGGCATGCGGTCAATCTTTCAAGAGCATCGCTGAGTTGAGTGAAGCTCTGGAGGTTCTGCTCGCTGAGGACGTGACCATACTCGTGAAGGGATCGCGTGTGATGGGTTTGGATCAGCTCGTTAGATTATTAAAGAGCGATGACATATCTGCTGAGGCGCCGTCTTGCTAATTTATCTCACCGAATATTTCGCGCAGATCTATTCTGGTTTCAACGTCTTTGGATATCTGACGATGCGCGCGATTCTTGGTGCTCTCACTGCGCTCGTGCTATCACTCGCAATTGGCCCGATTCTGATTAAGCGTTTCTCAATGCGGCGCTTGGGTCAGCCGATACGGCAGCTCGGGCCAGATTCACATCTCCCCAAGGCCGGCACACCAACTATGGGCGGCGCGTTAATTTTGTTTGCCATTGTCTTCAGTACATTGTTGTGGGCGGATCTTGAGAACCGTTTCGTTTGGATCGTTCTCATCTCGACTTTGGCTTTTGGTGTAATCGGTTTTATCGATGATTACAAGAAACTCGTGATAGGCAATTCGAAAGGTGTCCGGCCATCTACCAAATTCTTCTGGCAATCTTTCATCGGCATTGGCAGTGCGCTTGCGTTTTACCTGACTGCGGACAATCCCGAGGTTGAGCACTCTCTCTTAATTCCCTATCTGCCGGATATGATGATGCCGCTGAGTATCTTCGTCTATGTTCCGTTTACTTATCTAGTAATCGTAGGTTCTTCCAACGCCGTCAACTTAACCGATGGTCTGGATGGACTCGCGATCATGCCCACCGTACTCGTCGGCAGTGCGCTGGGCGTGTTTGCATACGTTGCAGGCAATATCGTCTTCTCGGGTTATCTCGGGGTCCCGTATATAGCAGGAGCCGGAGAGATGTTGGTTTTTTGTGCGGCCCTGGCTGGCGCCGGTCTGGGCTTCTTGTGGTTCAACACCTATCCCGCGCAGGTTTTTATGGGCGACATCGGAGCTCTTGCTCTTGGTGCCGCTTTGGGCCTGGTGGCTGTGGTGGTGAGGCAGGAATTGGTGTTGTTCATTATGGGCGGTGTTTTCGTTGTCGAAACCGTCTCGGTCATTATCCAAGTTGCCTCCTACAAGTTGACCGGCCGGCGTATTTTTCGCATGGCGCCGCTACATCATCACTTCGAGCTTAAGGGTTGGCCGGAGCCGAAAGTGATTGTGCGGTTTTGGATTGTCACCGTGATTTTGGTGTTGATTGGATTAGCGAGTCTAAAGATAAGATGACCCTGTTGGGTGACTAGATGATAAGGAGTGATAGACGTGTCTTCGAGCGATACGATGGGAGCGTGGTGACGATCGCAGCGCATGATTTCCGAGTGCTGGTAGTTGGACTTGGCGTAACCGGAGTTGCTACCGCACGTTATCTTGCTGCGCGTGGCGTTGACGTAACGGTAATCGACAGTCGTGCGGCGCCTCCTGGTCTTGCTGACCTGAGTAGTTCGAATCCGGCCATTAAGGTTGTGACCGAGAGCGAAGATCCACGCTGGCTTGAAGGCATTGGCCAGGTCGTGCTGTCTCCCGGCCTTGCGCTCGATTCGCCGATTGCCGAGCACGCGGTCCGACTTGGGATTCCCGTAGTCGGCGACATCGAGCTATTCGCACGCGATGTGGCGGTACCAGTGCTAGCTATTACGGGCACCAACGGCAAGAGTACCGTCGTAACTTTACTGGAAAGAATGCTGTCTGCGACCGGCCTTGACGTTGCTGCTGGAGGTAATATTGGACCGCCAGCGCTGCAACTCCTGGAGGAAAACGCGGAAATTCATATTTTGGAGGTCTCGAGTTTCCAGTTAGAGACAACGCAGAGCTTAACTCCCGACGCTGCTGTTGTTCTCAACGTCTCGCCTGATCATTTGGATCGGCATGGCACGCTCGCTGAGTATGCAGCGTTGAAGGCTAAGCTCTTGCAATCCGCGAAATGTGCCGTATTCAATAGAGATGATCCGCTGGTTTGCGCAATGGTAAGCGGACACCCTAATGCCATCCCGTTTTCGCTGCTCGAGGAAACTGAGGGAGGTTATGGTGTCGTTGAGCATAAGGGTGAACGATGGCTGGCTCATGCATGTGAGCCTTTGTTGCCGGCGGCTACTTTACGTATGCCAGGGATACACAACGAAGCCAATGCATTGGCGGCTCTTGCTCTCGCGAGCGTTTTAGATTGCGATATCGAGCCGCAGTTGACGGCGTTACGAGAATTCACAGGGCTGCCCCACCGATGCGAATGGGTGGCGGAGCGTGACGGGGTAACTTTCATCAATGATTCTAAAGGCACGAATGTTGCTGCGAGTGTGGCAGCCCTCGAAGGCATTAAGGGCCCATACGTCCTTATCGCAGGTGGTCAGGGTAAGGGAGCTGACTTTAGTCCTCTCGTCGCGAGTGCGCGCGGTAAGCTTCTGGGAGTGGTCGTAATTGGTGAAGCAGCCGATGAGCTCGGGGCTCTCTTTACCCAAACATGTCCGGTGAGATTGGCGGGAGATATGGATGCTGCGGTTAATCTCGCCGTCGAGTTAGCGCCTAGCGGATCGACCATACTGCTATCTCCCGCCTGCGCGAGTTTGGATATGTTCGTTGATTACACACACCGAGGCGATGCATTCATTGCTTCGGTAAAGGGATTGGCGCTATGAACTCGGCGCTTGAGATTCGTGGGTTCAATCTTGATGCACCATCGTTCGCGGCGATTATTGCGTTACTCGTGCTCGGTATTATCATAATGAGTTCCGCATCTATTTCTCTCGCTGACCGTGATATAGGCGAGCCGTTGTTCTTCTTTTCTCGTCAGCTCGGCGCTGTGTTTATTGGGCTTCTAGCCGCGTTGATACTGACGATGATTCCTACCGAGCTATGGTATAGGTATCACTGGGTATTATTGATTGCCTGCATGCTGCTTTTGGTGTCGGTATTTTTGCCAGGCTTTAGTCGCACTGTGAACGGTAGTACGCGCTGGTTGGATTTTGGGGCAATTTCTCTTCAGCCGTCTGAACCCGCGCGGGTCTGTCTGATTCTCTATCTAGGAAGTTATATTGTCCGTCAGCAAGCTAGCTTAAGCGCGAGCTTAGTTGGTTTCCTGAAGCCGATGATAGCGGTAACAGTGGTGTCCGCACTGCTCCTATTTCAACCAGATTTCGGTGCCGCAGTTGTTGTTACGTTGACGAGCATAGGCTTGTTATTCATTGGTGGTGCAAGAATCCGTGATTTTGTTGTCGCATTCTGTATTGCGTCCGTAGCGCTATCGGCGCTGGCTTACTCTACGCCGTATCGAATGGAACGTTTGCTCGGGTTTCTTGACCCCTGGGCTGATCCTTACGGAAAGGGCTTTCAGTTGACGCAATCGCTAATCGCAGTTGGCCGAGGAAATTGGTTTGGTGTTGGTCTCGGTGATAGCGTGCAAAAACTTTTCTATCTTCCTGAAGCCCATACTGATTTCGTGTTCGCTGTCTTAGCTGAAGAGCTAGGCTTCATGGGCGTAACACTTACCGTGCTGTTGTTCGGTGTGATTGTATTAAGGGCTATTGCGCTAGGGCCTAAGGCCGCTTCGGTGAATATGCCGTTTCATGGTTTGGTCAGTACCGGTATTGCTATGACGCTCGGATTACAGGCTTTCATAAATATGGGCGTCAATACTGGCATGTTGCCGACGAAGGGTTTGACATTGCCGTTGATCAGTTACGGGCGCACTAGCATGGTCACTACGCTGATATCACTGGGGTTACTAATACGTATTCAGCACGAGGTTCAGAATGAGGTGTGTCGCCGCGTTACCGTGCGTGCGCAGAGGAAGAAAAAGCAATGAATGCCGGCCCAATCATGATTCTCGCGGGGGGTACCGGCGGCCACGTGTTCCCAGGACTTGCGGTAGCAAAAGTTTTGCGTGAGCGAGAGCAATCAGTGGTGTGGATGGGGACGCGTAAAGGGCTCGAAGCCCGCCTTGTACCTGAGGCCGGCATCAACATAGAGTGGATTTCCGTGTCCGGTATAAGAGGCCGCGGCCCGCTTGCTTGGCTCATAGCACCTTTTCGTATCGTGTTAGCGGTTTACCAGGCTTTTGTAGCTCTTCGGCGATGTCGGCCGGTCGTGGTGCTCGGCCTCGGCGGTTTCGTTTCCGGTCCTGGTGGTCTTGCTGCCTGGTTAACTCGGAGGCCGCTACTCATTCATGAACAGAACGCGGTTGCTGGGACGACTAATCGCGTTCTCGCGCGATTCGCACAACGAATATTTAGCGCTTTCCCGGAAAGCTTCCCATCATCTGTTGAGGCCGAACTCATCGGTAACCCTGTTCGCGAATCTATCGTTGGGTTACCTGTCCCATCAAAGCGCTTCGCATCAGGATCAGATTCCACGAAAGCAGTGCGGGTCCTCGTGCTCGGTGGCAGTCAAGGTGCGAGCATTTTGAATAATCAAGTCCCCGCAGCTTTACAGCTACTACCCCCCGGGGTTGCAGTCGATGTTTGGCACCAAACAGGCAGAAGGATTGTCGAGGCAGAGATGGCTTATTCTAGTACCAATGTTGTGCCGCGACTTGATACGTTTATTGATGATATGTCGGTGGCATATGGCTGGGCAGACTTAGTGATATGTCGCGCGGGCGCGCTTACGATTTCGGAGCTCTCTGCGGTCGGAATCGGCGCAATCTTAGTCCCGTTTCCGTTCGCGGTCGATAACCATCAATTGAAGAATGCGCAAAGTTTCGCGTCACAGGGTGCTGGTATCGTTATTCCGGAGAATAAATTTAATCCCGAGCGGCTAGCTAAGGAAATTAGTGACTTAGTCGATAATCAAGCAGTGCTTGAGCTTCTAGCTGAAAGGGCCCGGGCACAGGCTAAGCCGCGCGCAGCAGAGATGCTCGCCAACGCTTGCCTGGAGTACGCGGAGGTTCGTTCATGAAAGAACGAATGGGGCGAATTCAATGTATCCACCTCGTCGGTATTGGAGGTGTTGGTATGAGTGGTATCGCTGAAGTTCTTATCAACCTTGGTTATGACGTCCAGGGGTCGGACATCAGCGTAAACGAGACAACCAAAAGGCTCGTGTCGCTCGGAGTAAAATTTTTCTCCTCACATGACGCCGATAATATGCAAAATGCTGACGTTGTTGTCGTCTCGAGTGCAATATCTAAGTCTAATCCGGAAATCGTCGAAGCAGACCGTCGTCGCATCCCCGTTGTGCAGCGTGCGGAGATGCTAGCCGAACTCATGCGTTTCCGCTATGGCATCGCGGTAGCGGGTACACATGGAAAAACAACAACAACGAGTCTTGTCGCAAGCGTGCTCGCGGAAGCTGGGATGGATCCAACGTTCGTGGTCGGTGGCCGTCTCGTTAGTGCTGATGCCAACGCGCGATTGGGGTCTGGTCGTTATCTGGTAGCAGAAGCAGACGAGAGCGATGCTTCTTTTTTACATCTGCAACCGATGATCGCGGTTGTAACAAACATCGACGCCGATCATCTGACAAGCTATGAGGGAGAACTTAGGCGGCTGAAGGAGGGATTTAATGATTTTTTACACAACCTCCCTTTTTATGGGTTAGCGGTAATGTGTGCTGACGACGAAAACACTTGCGAGATAACAGCGAAACTTAGTCGTCGCGTAGTGACCTACGGTTTTTCGGAGGGGGCAGATGTTCAGGCTCGCAATGCTCGCGCAGTTGGTTTAGGAACTTCATTTGAAGTACATAGGCGCGATCACAAGCCGTTCGAGTTGACACTCAATTTGCCGGGTCGGCATAACGTTCTGAACGCGCTAGCGGCTGTAGCCGTAGCGGCGGAACTAAATATCGACGATAGGGCTATTCTTGCTGCGTTCGAGGAGTTTTCAGGCATTGATCGGCGTTTTCAGGTGCTCGGTAGAGTAACGACGCCGAACGGTATGGTGACTTTTGTCGACGATTACGGACACCATCCGACTGAGATTGCAGCCACGGTCGCAGCCGTTCGCGAGACTTGGCCCGAGCATCGGCTTGTTGTCGCATTCCAGCCACATCGCTACACGCG
Organism: Candidatus Rariloculaceae bacterium; assembly: GCA_045561055.1. GTDB lineage: Bacteria > Pseudomonadota > Gammaproteobacteria > Steroidobacterales > Rariloculaceae > SMWC01. The sequence continues at coordinate 337,358 of JBJKYL010000010.1, forward strand.
TACGCACGAACTTTTCGATGATTTCACCCAAGTGCTTTCGAAGGTAGATGTTTTGCTGCTCACTGAGATCTACGCGGCCGGAGAGGCGCCTATCGCTGGAGCTGAAGGGCGTTCTCTGGCAAGGGCTGTGCGCGCACGCGGCTTAGTCGAACCGATCTTTGTTGAAAATTTGGAGGCGCTGGCCACTGCGCTCGCGGAAGTTGTGCGAGACGGTGATGTCGTATTAACACTGGGGGCCGGCAGTATAGGGACAATCGTTCAAACTTTACCCAAACGTTTGGCGACGAGTATACCTATCGAGGTCAAGGGGTGAGTGCGGCGATGAATTTTTGTGCAGGGGTGGCAGAACTTCAACACAACGAGCCAATGAGTCGGCATACGTCATGGCGTGCAGGAGGGCCGGCTGATCTGTTTTTTAAACCTGAGAGTGTCGAGTCGTTACAAAATTTTCTTAATGAGCTTTCGGTGGAGACGCCGTTGCACTGGGTAGGATTAGGGTCGAATCTTCTTGTTCGCGACGGTGGTGTTCGTGGTGCGGTAATTTGCACATTAAAACTACCAGCCGGGATCAGTCGCATTAACTCGACAGAAGTAGAAGTTGGCGCAGGCACGCCTTGCGCAATTTTTGCGCGTCAATGCGTGCGCTGGAGGCTTGGTCCTGCCGTTTTCTTTGCCGGAATACCCGGGACTATAGGAGGTGCTTTGGCGATGAATGCGGGCGCATTCGGTAGTGAGACCTGGGATCATGTTGAGAGAGTGGATACGATTGATCGCAGTGGTGAACGACGCAGCCGCACCGCTAAAGAGTTCGAAGTCGGTTACCGCTCGATCAATGGTGCACCGCAGGAATGGTTTCTCTCCGCAACATTCTCATTGGGACCAGATGAGGCCGCTAGCATGGGTGACGTTAAGCGGTTACTGCGAAAGAGGGGGGCTACTCAGCCGCTCGGCAAACTCAGTTGCGGTTCCGTGTTTCGAAATCCGCCTGGCCAGTTTGCGGCGCAACTAATAGAACAAGCTGGTTTGAAGGGTGCGACGAGCGGCGATGCAATAGTGTCAGATAAGCATGCTAATTTCATTATAAATCGGGGCTCGGCGACAGCGGCCGATATTGAGTCATTGATTGGGCTAGTTCGGGATTCTGTTGCCGAATTTTCGGGTACGACGCTTGAGCCCGAAGTTCGCATTATCGGTGAGTTATCGGTGGGCCCTGTTTTAGGAGATGAAGGAGAGTGAAACGTGCGAGGGTCAATCGGCGCAAGACCGCGAAGCAGCGGCAGTCGTCAATACTACCGAAGGCTCGTATAAATTTCCGGGCTATATTGTTACCGTCGTTGCTGATTGCGTCGGTTGCGGGTGCGTTACTCGCTGGGCAGATACTATTGGATCGTCCGGTCGGCAAGCTACAGATCGAAGGTTCTTTTCAACGCGTGACGCCGATACAGGTGGAAGCGGCTGTTTCGCCGGTGCTGGGTTTTGGGTTCCTTTCGAGCGATCTCAGCGAGATCCGACAGCTTGTTTCGACGCTCGACTGGGTAGACGAAGTTGAAGTTGTGCGTATCTGGCCGGACACGCTTGTGGTGCGCATATGGGAGCATGAGGCCGCCGCCCGCTGGGGCGATAAGGGATTGTTGAACACGCATGGCGTGCTATTCACCGACGAGTCGCGTTACGAATTTCCCGAACTGCCGCAGCTGATTGGACCGCATGGTGTTGAGTCTGAGGTAGCGAACCAATATCTGGTTCTTCGTGGACGTTTGGTTGAGTCCAATCTCTCTTTGGATACGTTATCGATGGATGAACGGGGTGCTTGGTTGCTGAAACTCAATACGGGGCAGGAAGTTCGGTTCGGCCGGCGTGATGTCGAGCAACGCATCAATCGTTTTTTTGATATAGCTGCGCCGGCGTTAGCATCGGATATGGATCGTGCCGAATACATCGACCTTCGCTATACAAATGGATTCTCTGTTGGTTGGCTAGACGACATGGCAATAAAGATTGCCGGACATAGGGAGGGCTCGGGTGGTTAAACGTAGTGACCGCAAGCTCATCGTTGGACTAGACATAGGTACGTCTAAAGTTGTCACGGTTGTCGGCGAGCTTGCTGCCGAGAATACTCTTGAAGTCATCGGTATCGGATCGAATCCTTCTCGGGGGCTGAAGCGTGGTGTCGTCGTTAATATCGAATCGACGGTGCAGTCGATACAGCGCGCCGTAGAGGAGGCGGAACTAATGGCTGGTTGCGAGATTAATACCGTGTTTGCCGGTATCGCTGGCAGTCATGTCCGCAGTTTGAACTCCCACGGTATCGTCGCGATCCGTGACAAGGAAGTAAGCAGCGGTGATCTGGATAGGGTCATCGACGCTGCTAGAGCAGTCGCGATACCGGCCGACCAAAGAATTCTACACGTGTTGCCGCAGGAGTTTCTTATCGATTCGAACGAGGGTATCCGTGAGCCGATTGGCATGTCTGGGATTCGCTTGGAGGCGAAGGTTCACCTTGTGACCGGTGCTGTTAGTGCAGCTCAGAACATTGTGAAGTGTGTGCAGCGCTGTGGGCTGGATGTCGAAGATGTAGTCCTCGAGCAGCTTGCATCGAGTTACTCTGTGCTCACAGAAGACGAGAAGGAGCTTGGAATCTGCATCGTTGATACTGGCGGGGGTACAACGGATATTGCTGTTTTTCGTGGAGGGGCGATTCAACACACGGCAGTCATACCGATAGCGGGGGATCAGGTTACTAATGATATCGCTGTCTCATTGCGTACGCCGACTCAGTATGCCGAAGAAATTAAGATTAAGTACGCTTGTGCACTGTCGCAACTCGCTAACCCTGACGAAACGATTGAGGTGCCAAGTGTCGGTGACCGGCCGCCGAGGCGTCTGGCGCGGCAAACTTTGGCTGAAGTCGTGGAACCGCGTTACGAAGAGCTATTTTCGCTTGTACGTGACGAGCTTCGGCGTTCCGGGTTCGAGGAACTGATTGCTGCGGGAGTCGTACTGACGGGAGGCAGCTCAAAGATGGAAGGCGCCGTTGAGTTAGCGGAAGAAATTTTTCACATGCCTGTTCGTTTGGGGCTCCCGCAATATGTTGAGGGTTTAGTCGATGTTGTACGAAACCCGATCCACGCTACGGCGGTGGGACTACTCTTGTACGGGAAGGAAGCGGTTGAGGCACAAGTTGATGCATCAGCATCACAGGTAGGAGTTTCCGGAGCTTTCGGACGGATGAAAGCCTGGTTTCAAGGGAATTTTTGAGGTTTTGGATAAGGAGTCTGGATGATGTTCGAATTAATGGATGGGCATGCGGAAACTGCGGTAATTAAAGTTATGGGAATCGGTGGTGGTGGCGGAAACGCTGTAGGGCATATGTTGGCATCCGGGATTGAAGGCGTAGATTTTATCTGCGCAAACACAGACGCTCAGGCACTGAAAAGTGCCAGAGTAAAGACGGGCATACAGATCGGTTGCAATATTACTAAAGGTCTGGGCGCTGGCGCTAATCCCGAGATTGGACGACAAGCCGCGATGGAGGACCGCGACAGGATCCAGGAAGTCGTTGAGGGTGCGGATATGCTGTTTTTAACAGCTGGGCTCGGCGGCGGAACGGGAACGGGAGCTGCGCCGGTCGTTGCGCAGTTAGCGAAAGAGCTAGGTGTTTTAACCGTCGCTGTGGTTACTAAGCCGTTCACGATGGAAGGCGGTAAGCGTATGCATATTGCGGATCAAGGAATTGCTGAACTTTCTCGCTATGTTGACTCACTAATAACGATACCGAATGAGAAGCTCTTAACTGTTCTTGGGCCAGAAACGACGTTACTCGATGCGTTTAAGGCAGCTAACCAGGTGCTGCAGGGCGCCGTCCAGGGTATTGCTGAGCTTATCACGCGTCCCGGACTTATTAACGTCGATTTTGCAGACGTTAGAACCGTAATGTCGGAAATGGGTATGGCTATGATGGGATCAGGAGTCGCAAGTGGTGATGGGCGGGCGCGTGAGGCAGCGGAGGCCGCGATCTCGAGTCCGTTGCTCGAGGATGTCAATTTGGCTGGAGCGAATGGTGTTCTTGTCAACGTCACGGCCGGCACGGATCTTTCGATCGGCGAATTCCAGGAGGTGGGTTTGACCGTCAAACATTTCGCTTCCGATGAGGCCACGGTAGTCGTCGGTACCGTGATTGATCCGGATATGGCAGGAGAGATTCGTGTTACTGTTGTTGCGACCGGATTGGGTCAAGCTACGGGCGTGGCAGACGTGCCCGTAAAAGTTGTCCGGCGAACTGCATCCGGTGAGCCCAACTACGCGGAGCTCGACAAGCCCGCAGTGCAGAGAAAGCAAGCAGTCGGCGACGGTATGATGCCGCCAACCGAAGAACTTGAGGATATGCTAGATATACCAGCATTTCTGCGCAGGCAGGCCGACTAGCTGTATTCACCATCTATCAAACGGTTTTTGGCACAGGGGGCGCAGTGACTTGTTGCTGATGCGGTAATATGGTGGCGTTTCTGGCTGTTTATGGGGACAATTAAGCTATCTAATAATGGTTTTCAATAACGGTATAGGGCTTAACTCCGCTTTGCTCAAGGTCTGCATTTGATGAAACAACGGACTCTGAAAGAATCAATACGCGCTACAGGTATAGGTTTACATGGTGGTGAGAAGGTATATATGAACCTTCGGCCGGCGCCGGTTAACGCCGGGATTATATTTCGGCGTGTCGATCTCGACATCCCTGTAGATATTCCCGCCACCGCCCTTAATGTAACGCAGACAAACCTCGGTACGACGCTTGAACGTGATGGTGCCAAGGTGGCGACAGTTGAGCATCTACTGTCCGCGATGGCTGCGCTCGGTATCGATAACGCCTTCATTGATTTAACCGCAGCGGAAGTACCAATTATGGACGGCAGTGCCGCGCCCTTTGTCTTTCTCCTACAGTCGGCCGGTATTGAGGAGCAATCCGCACCCAAGCGCTTCATTCGGATTCGCAAGCGAGTAGAGGTCGAGGATGGCGACAAGTGGGCGCGTCTAATGCCATACGATGGTTTCCGTGTGCAATTCGAGATCGATTTCGACCATCCAGTTCTACGTAAGCATCGCCAGACGGCAACTTTAGACTTTTCGACGACTGCGTTTCTCAAGGAGATTAGCCGAGCGCGGACCTTCGGGTTCCTGCGCGATCTCGAGATGCTACGTGACCAGGACTTAACCTTGGGCGGCGGACTCGACAATGCCATCGTTATGGATGAATTTAGGGTCCTGAATGAAGATGGTCTGCGTTTTCGAGACGAGTTCGTGCGCCATAAGATTCTCGACGCTGTGGGCGATCTTTACCTTATGGGTGGTTGCCTCGTAGGCGAATTTAACGGCTTCAAATCCGGCCATGAGCTTAACAATAAACTTCTCAGGGAGCTCATAGAGCAACCGGAGTGTTACGAGGAAATCGTCTTTAACGACGCAAATGTCTCACCAGTCGCTTATCAGCTCGTCCCGGAGCTATCCGACTGATCGGTTTGGGGTAGTACCCGGACATTTAGCCTTGCGGCGCCGAGTTCGTCGGCTCGATAGCGGACCCGAGCGGCCCAGGCTGAAGAATCCATCATCAGTAGGAGTTCGCCGTTCTCGGTAAGGCTGGCTGTGACGAGATGGGCGGCTTCTTCGACTGGAAGTAGCGCCCGAATTTGGGCTGTAAGCTTCTCTCGGCGGTGCGCTTCTGCGGCTAGATTCGCCAAACTCCCGGTCTCGAGTAGTTCCAAAAGAGATAGTGGACGCTGTTTGGTCATGGGTCTGAGCCTGGTATCAACGTTTCCATAGCAGATGTTTGTATAGATAATATTTTTTGGGCATGCTTGGCAAGTAGGCAAGCATGAAACTCCCTATAGGCGTTCTACCCAAAGCCCTAGATCTAAGGATCATGGGGTAACCGAGTGATAGTTTACAGATAAGGTTATAATTTCGCTGCAGCCAATGAGCGATAGCAATGTTCGGGCTGTGATAAGAATAGCCCCATATGAATGAGGGGACGGAGCAGCATCCCATGGAATTGATTATTCTATCGAAGAATCGTGGCCGTTTAGGTCACTTAGAGCTGACCTCCCGGCGAGTCCGGTTTGGACTTGCAGGGCTTGTGCTGCTTGGTTGTGCGGGCGTCTTCTATGGCGGTTTCGTGGCCGCCACTAAATTCGGCTTGGCTAATCCCACCAATCAGATCGCTGATTGGCAGGCCAATATCGACGAGCAGAAAACAGAACTTTATAACACCCGTAAAGCGGTGATGAATAACCTCCATGCTCTTGCTTTGCGGTTAGGACAGATGAACTCTCACGTGGTGCGACTCGATGCGCTGGGACAGCGACTTACGCAAATGGCGGGTTTCGAAGATGGCGAATTTAATTTTACGGTGCCACCTTCTCTGGGGGGGCCCGAGGAAATCCTGACGCGAGATGATATGAATCAGGTTTCTGGACTGTTCTCGGCACTAGATGAGCTGGATAGCCAGCTCACTAACCGCCAGCAACAGCTCCGCATACTTGAAGGCTTGCTCCTTAATCGCAAACTTCAGGATGAGGTTCATCCTGAGGGCAGGCCTATTTCCTCGGGTTACATCTCATCAGGTTTTGGCAATCGCATGGATCCGTTCACGGGTCGTGTGGCCTTTCACGAGGGAATTGACTTTGCGGGGAAGGAAGGCACAGATGTGGTTGCGGTTGCTTCGGGCGTTGTGACCTGGTCAGGTAATCGTTATGGTTACGGTAAGATCGTAGAGATCACTCATGGTAATGGTTACGTGACTCTATACGCTCATAACGCTGAGAACTTTGTCGCAGTTGGAGATACTATAAAACGTGGAGAAATCATCGCTTCGATGGGCTCTACGGGACGCGCAACCGGACCGAACTTGCATTTCGAAGTTTTACGGAATGGCAGAGTTGTAGACCCCTTGACCTATATTAACTAGCCCCCATATCTCGATAACTGATTTGTATTTGCCGGTCCCAAAGACCGTCATCGATCCGTAGAAAACGTAGCCTCAACTATTATCCAGGGATTCGGTTTGCTAAAGTTTTTATCAACTTTCTTCACCGATCTTATCGGCAGCCGTAACAAGCGGCTGTTGAAGAGCTATAGTAAGTTCGTTGCGCAGATTAATGCGCTTGAGCCCTCTCTCAAGAAACTTAGTGATGAAGAGATCGGCGCTAGGACACCAGAGCTGCGGGCGAGAGTCTCTGCCGGAGCAGGGCTCGAGTCAGTTTTGCCGGAAGCGTTTGCTCTCGTGCGCGAGGCATCCCGCCGCTCGCTCGGATTACGCCACTTCGATGCGCAACTCATAGGCGGAATAACGTTGCATGAAGGCAAAATCGCCGAGATGCGCACCGGCGAGGGCAAAACTCTTGTTGCTACTCTGCCCGCTTATCTTAACTCTCTTACGGGCAAGGGCGTTCATATCATTACCGTAAACGATTATCTGGCCCAGCGAGATGCGGACTGGATGGGGCCGGTGTATCGTTTCCTTGGCCTGACCGTTGGGGTTGCGAAGGCGGGTCAGAGCCAAGAAGTCAAACGGACTGCATATGAGGCGGATATCACCTACGGAACAAACAATGAGTTTGGTTTTGATTATTTGCGCGACAATCTAGCATTCCGTCTCGAAGATCGGGTGCAGCGCGATCTTGCGTTCGCGGTTGTAGACGAAGTTGATTCAATCCTCATTGACGAAGCGCGAACGCCGTTGATCATCTCTGGCCGTTCGGAAGAAAGCACTGATCTATATCTTAAAATCAACCAGCTTGTGCCGTCGCTGAAACTCCATAGTCCGCCGCCAGGAGCGATCAACGACGAGATCGAGGCTGCTCAGGTAAATTTGTTAGGCACGTCTGAAGAGACCCTCGGTCAAATGAGCATCAGTGAGGCACAGAAAAAAGCCGCTGAAGGTAAGTTCTATCTCGTTGAGACGGACCCATCGACCAAGCCGGTCACATGCCAGCTTATTGTTCCAGGTGATTATACCGTTGACGAAAAAGCCAAACAGACGCATCTCACGGAGGAAGGACACGATCGCGTAGAACTATTGCTTGAGAAGGCAGGTGTGTTGGGGCACGGAGAAAGTCTCTACGATGCAGGTAACATTCGTCTCATGCACCATTTGAATGCAGCGTTACGCGCTCATGGGATTTTCAAGCGTGAGGTGGACTATATTGTTAAGGATGGCGAGATCGTAATTGTTGATGAATTTACAGGGAGGACGATGGCAGGTAGGCGCTGGTCTGACGGGTTACATCAGGCTATCGAGGCAAAGGAAGGTGTTCGCGTCAAGGAGGAAAATCAGACGATTGCTTCCATTACGTTTCAGAACTACTTTCGCCTGTATACGAAACTTTCTGGAATGACTGGTACTGCGGACACCGAAGCCTATGAGTTCCAACAGATATACGGGCTCGAAGTTGTCGTTATTCCCACTCACCTGGAGATGGTTCGAGAAGATGCGCCGGATTTGGTGTATCTAACGACGAAAGATAAATTTGACGCAATCATTGGGGATATAAGGGATTGTCGTGAGAGAGGCCAGCCAGTTTTGGTAGGAACGACTTCGATAGAGACGTCCGAACTGTTGTCCATGCTACTTGAAAAACAGAAAGTTTCGCATCAGGTATTGAATGCGAAGTACCACGAGAAGGAAGCACAGATCATAGTCGAGGCAGGCCGCCCTGGAGCGGTAACCATTGCGACCAACATGGCTGGGCGCGGCACCGACATTGTTCTTGGGGGTAATCTAGAAGCAGAGCTTGTTTCGCTTGGAGACGCCGGGAGCGCTGCTATTGATGCGTTGCGTAAGGACTGGCAGGACCGTCACCAGCAGGTTCTCGATGCTGGTGGACTGCATATTGTTGGTACAGAGCGCCACGAGTCACGGCGCATTGACAATCAGCTACGAGGTCGCTCCGGACGTCAGGGCGATGCTGGTTCGAGTCGTTTCTATCTCTCGATGGAAGATAATCTTATGAGAATCTTTGGTGATCCCGAGCGAACCAAGCGTTTACTGTCGCGTGCTGGGATGCAGGAGGGTGAAGCTATCGAGAGCCGTATGCTGTCCAAGCAGATCGAGCGGGCCCAACGAAAAGTTGAGGCGCATAACTTCGACATCAGAAAACAGCTACTTGAGTATGATGATGTCGCTAACGATCAGCGTAAGGTTGTTTATCAGCAGCGTTCGGAGCTTATGGAAGCGAAAGATATATCAGACGCAATCGTTGTGATTCGTAATGAGGTCGTTAATCTGGTGGTTGACGAGTATATTCCCCCCGAGAGTGTTGAAGAGCTGTGGGATACCGCGGGAATAGCGCCGGCTCTAGAGCGGGACTTCGGCACGCATGTCGATGTCGTCTCGATGCTTGAAAGTGATCATGGCCTTGGGGAAGATGGGCTTCGTGACGCGCTCGTCGAGCTTGTCAAACAGGACTACGAGATTAAAGTTGAATCTGTTGATCCCGAAGTCGTGAGGGAGCTCGAAAAGGGTGTCATGTTGCGCCAGCTAGATATGCACTGGAAGGAACACATCGGTGCTCTCGATTACCTTCGTCAAGGGATACACTTGCGCGGCTATGCGCAGAAGAACCCTAAGCAGGAGTATAAGCGTGAAGCCTTCGACATGTTTAGCGACACACTCGATCGAGTTAAGCACGATACGATTAGCATTCTTTCGAAGATTCAGATTCGTCGGCCAGAGGATGTCGCCGCGGTTGAGCCACAGCGTAGCGATGTCAGTTCGATGAGATTCCAACATGCCGAAGCACCGGCCCTGACAGCGGCCCCAGTAGCGAAGGCACCGGCTCGTCTAGGCGTGCCCGCCCCACGTCCCCAAGTTGAACCTGTTGAGCAGTACGTGCGAGAGCAGCCGAAGGTCGGACGCAACCAACCTTGTCCCTGTGGTTCCGGGAAAAAATTCAAGCACTGTCACGGCCGGCCGAGTTGATCCGTGCAACCGCGTTTAGATGTCGTTGTGGGTATAGTTCGAGATGCGACGGAACGAATCCTCATTAATCAACGTCCTTCTGGTACCTACCTTGAGGGTTTCTGGGAGTTTCCGGGTGGTAAGCGTCGAGCTGGGGAGGACCGAGAGACAGCGCTCAAGCGTGAGCTGGACGAAGAGCTTGGTATCGAGGTCGTAGTAGCCAAACCCTTGCTGGCTTTGCGTCACGACTACCTGGATCGGCTAGTACATCTAGACGTTTGGTCGGTGCTCGAGTACTTGGGTAAGCCACGGGCGCGTGAGAGCCAGGGAATTGCCTGGGTGCAGCCTGAAGAGATGTCTGACATAAATTTCCTACCAGCTGACACGCCAATTATCGCAGCGTTGCTAGAAAGGAGTTAACAGAGGGCCAGGCGGAATGGGATATTTTCGGTAACCTGTTTAGGACGGGCGTCGATACCTTCCCAGGTCACGAAGCGGACCGTAAAGCGGTGTTTTCCTGCGCTGATCTTGGGAAATCCGCCAACATTAGCCGCGACGAGTACGCGCACCAGTAACGGTTGTTCGCCTCGATTCATATTGTGCTGATACATGCCGCTAGTCGCAATCTGCTCTACCGGTTCGGTAGTTTGACGTATTAGCCAGAGCACCTCGGACACCGCATTGCAAATTGTTTGTATGTCGCGGGTCCATTCGTTTAATTGTTTGGTTCGTTCCTTCAACGGTAGGCGTAGCCAGTAGGCGTAGTCGGGTAGATCGAACATGCAGGTTCCGCCCGGAATGGAACTCCGGTGCTTGATCATGTTCAGAAACTCGCATTCCTTCGCAGATGTCATGAATTGTGGGGTCGTCTCAGCTAGTGCCGATCGTAGCATCTCGACATTGTTGAGTAGGATTTTGACGCGTTCCAGGTCAACGTTCCGCCTGCGCGAGTAGTCCGATAGAATCCCGGTATGACGTTCGAGTTCTTTAAGCACCTCGTTGCGTACATCACCCCGGCTTAGAATAGCTAGAATCTCGAGAAGGGTTCCGATCGTTGCCCGGGCGCTAAAACCCGTTAAGTCCTTCGCATGGTATAGCAGTTGTTGATACAGAAACTCGATACGGAGAAAAGTTCGCATACGCTCCAAGAGCGGTTGTTCAAACTCCAGGATTCCCTCTTCTAGTGAGGTGCCTAGGGGTTTGCGGTCAATCTTAGTCATAGCTCTATTTTGCGCGACGTTCTACCGCACAGCAAACTCTATCTTACGGCCTAATTCCGTTCGGCATCGTTTATAGCTCGTTGCAGATAATCTTTGTGTAACGCTTTTACCCGCTGGCGGGTGAAGTTAAGAGTTTTGCTACCGTCGATGATGTCGTCGGCTTGCGTTACCCGTGTTTTTCGATCAGCCTGTGCGACAAGTATTGCTGAGGCTTCCTCCGCGCTAATGGCATCGCGTTGCACGAGTCGATTGATCTGTAGTTTGCGGGGACAGTCTACGACGAGCACACGGTTGACGAATTTGGCGAAATTTGTCTCTACAAGCAGTGGCACGACAATGATGGTGTAAGGCGCTTCCAAACCTTCAACCTGAAGCAGCGTTCTCGCCCGTATTAGTGGGTGAAGAATCGAATTGAGTTTTTCACGAGCGGTTGGCTCGGTATATATGAGCTTCCGCATAGCTTCTCGGTTCAGCCCCCCGGACTTTAATAACAGTTCGTGGCCGAATGCTTCCTTGATTGCATCCAGCCCCGGTTCACCTGCAGCCACGACTTCACGAGCAACTATATCCGTGTCGACGATTCCCGCGCCTGCTTTTGCAAACAGTGTTGCAACAGTGGTTTTACCGCTAGCGATGCCTCCGGTAAGTCCTAAACGGAACACTTTACCCCCACGATCTAGGCCAACCCATTATTAGCCGATATGATTCCATCAATTCCCCACCCCATAGTAGTGCGATCCAGCCGGCCATTGCCAGATATGGGCCAAACGGAATTGGCTTCTCGCGAGAACTCTGTCCCAGCGCTATCATAATGGTACCAATGACTGCGCCTGCGGCAGCGGACAGCATTATAACCAGAGGTAAAAGTTGCCAGCCGAGCCATGCGCCCAGGGCGCTGAGCAACTTGAAATCTCCGTACCCCATACCTTCTTTACCCGTCACGAGCCTGAAGACTTGGTAGGTTCCCCAAAGGCTTAGATAACCTGCGGCCGCCCCGACAACACTGGAACTAGCATTAGTAAAGATGACGTCGCCGCCCGTCCGGAACAAGCTCGCTAGCAGTCCCGCCCACATAAGCGGCAACGTTATTGAGTCCGGGAGCAGCTTGTGGTCGATATCTATGACCGATAGAACAAGCAGTGTCCAAGTTATTGGTAATGCGAGGAGTAACTGCCAGGATGGGCCAAATACCCAGGCAACGACTAGGCTCAGAATCACCGTTATCGTTTCGATAAACGGATAGCTCATAGAGATTTTTGTCCCGCATTGTGCGCAGCAGCCCTTCAATAGAATGTAGCTAAGAATTGGGATTTTGTGGCGCGCGGTGACAGCGCCGCCGCACTCAGGGCATATTGAGTTAGGCTTGATTAGGTTAAAGGGCTGGTTAACGGCGTGCTTTGGTTCAGCATCCTCGGCCTCTAATTTTGCACACTGTTGACGCCAGCTCCGGTCCAACATAATAGGAACGCGATAGGCAACGACAGTAAGAAAACTGCCGAAGATGAGCCCCACGAGACCAGTGATGACAAACAATACATTAGGGTATATTTCGAAGATTTCCACGCGGACTAGCTAGCCTATCCGAAGTGAATGGCGGTAACATTCTCGCTGAGCTGAGGTATGGATTCCAGGGTTTTTCCTTACCATTTGATATTTCAGCATCCTAGCGATGTGTGAGTCGGTACCCGCGCAAAATATTACCAACACAGCGCTGTCCAGGCTGAGTCTCAATATATTAAGGGGTCGCAAGGAAAGATTTTTTCGTCGGGGATGGATGTCGAAATTCGGTCCAACCGGAGGTGAGCAGTTGAGATCTCGTTTGTGCAGGGTGTTTATTGATGATTCTGCTCGATAGCACTTTTCTTCTAGTTAATCGGTATCTCTTTACGTGGACAAGCCCTTTCGTAGACAATACCGCCGCCTCGATTACTGAGAACTCATTTGAATCTTCACGAATACCAGGCGAAAGCATTGTTTGCCCAGTTCGACATTCCCGTGCCGCAGGGTCGCGTAGCCTCTACTGCAGAAGAAGCATTAGCATCAGCTGAGGAGCTGGGCGGTGAGCTTTGGGTTGTAAAGGCTCAGGTACATGCGGGCGGTCGTGGCAAGGCTGGCGGCGTTCTCTTAGCGCGTAGTGTCGCTGAAGTTGGCGAGCATACTGAGGCCCTATTAGGCACTCGTTTATATACCCATCAGAGTGGTCCAGAGGGTCTGCCAGTCGATACGGTCTATGTCGAAGAGGGTTCGTTAATTGCTCGTGAACTCTATCTAAGCCTGCTTGTAGACAGGGATTTGGAGCGCGTCGTGATCATGGCTTCTGCTTCGGGTGGGATGGATATTGAGTCTGTGGCGGCTGACACGCCTGAGCAGATTTTATCGTTCGCTCTACATCCAGGGGCCGGGCTTGCCGATTTTCAGACGCGCATGTTGGGGTTCGGTCTTGGACTAGATCAGAATCAGCAACGTGAGCTCAGCGACATTCTGAGTAATCTAGTAAAATTGTTCCACGCGTGTGACGCAAGTCTCATCGAAATTAATCCGTTGATTGTCACCGAGGCTGGTAATGTGATCGCTCTCGATGCGAAGATAAATGTCGAAGATAATGCGCTATTTCGCCAGGCATCGTTGGCGGAACTGCGCGACGAAGCTCAGGAAGACGAGAACGAGCGAGAGGCTCGGGCTCACGATCTGAGTTATGTCTCCCTCGGCGGCAATATCGCTTGTATGGTAAACGGTGCTGGTCTCGCAATGGCTACGATGGATCTCATCAAACTCCATGGTGGTGAGCCGGCCAACTTTCTCGATGTCGGCGGCGGTGCTACAGTCGAACGAGTTACCGAAGCGTTCAAAATCATTCTATCGAACAACAACGTTGAGGCGATACTCGTCAACATATTCGGTGGTATCGTTCGTTGCGATTTAATCGCGGAGGGTATTGTTGTAGCGGTTCGTGAGGTGGGCGTCGACGTGCCAGTGATCGTTCGTCTCGAGGGGACAAATGTTGAGAAGGGTCGGGCACTACTGGCTGAGAATGATCTAGCGATTCTCACGGCGGATGATCTAACGGATGCTGCAATCAAGGTTGTTGCCCTAGCCAAAGACCGGGATGCTTTGTTATGAGTATTCTAGTAGGAAAGGAAACCAAGGTTGTATGCCAGGGACTTACCGGCAAACAGGGGAGTTTCCATACGGAACAATGCTTGGAATACGGTACGAAGGTTGTTGCTGGTGTGACACCGGGGCGCGGCGGCGAGGAGCATCTTGGACTACCGGTGTATAACTCTGTCAGAGATGCAGTAAGTGAGACTCAGGCGACGGTCAGCATGATCTGCGTACCCGCACCTTTTGCTGCGGACGCAGTACTTGAGGCGGCGGATGCGGGAGTGGATCTCGTCGTGTGCATCACCGAAGGGATACCGGTCCTCGATATGGTCCGCGTGAAGGCTGTTCTGGAAAACTACGATTGCTTGCTTATAGGACCGAATTGCCCCGGGATCATTACTCCCGGTGAATGTAAGATCGGCATTATGCCAGGGTTCGTCCACACGCCAGGCTCGGTCGGTATTATTTCCCGTTCCGGAACGCTGACTTATGAGGCCGTCTTGCAGACGACGCACGAAGGTCTCGGGCAGACTACTTGTGTTGGTATTGGTGGGGACCCTGTGCGTGGTATGGATTTCGTGGATTGCTTGATGATGTTCGAGGCGGACCCGGATACGCGCGGTATCATCCTTGTGGGTGAGATTGGTGGTACGGATGAAGAAACGGCCGCTGAGTTCATTTCGAGCGAAGTGTCGAAACCAGTTGTAGCCTACATCGCTGGAGTAACCGCCCCCGCAGGAAAGAGAATGGGACATGCGGGTGCGATCATCTCGGGAGGCAAGGGTACCGCGGATGAGAAATTTGAGGCGTTAGAAAAAGCTGGTGTAGCTACCGTTCGGTCTCCTGCGGAGCTCGGCAGGGCGATGACCAGAGCGTTGGAGTGAAGATAGCGCTAGCTCAGCTAAATACTCACGTTGGCGCAATTTCGACCAACGCTAAGAAAATTCTAGCTACAGCTATGCGTGCGCGCGACGAATTTGGTTGCGATCTCGTTGTTTTTCCCGAGCTGACCTTGAGCGGGTACCCGCCCGAGGATCTGCTACTGCATCGGGGGATGCGTTTGCGAGTGGACGAAGCCCTTGAAGAGGTGCGCGCCGGCATAAATGGCATTGGTGTTTATGTCGGCTTCCCCGAGTACGATGGCGATAGTATATACAATAGCGCCGTATTACTTCGCGACGGTATCGAACTAGCGAGACATCGCAAGCAAGCACTGCCGAACTACGCTGTCTTCGATGAGAAACGTTACTTTGAGAGTGGCAATGGTCCGACGGTTGTCGATTATGACGGGATCCGTTTCGGACTAACAATCTGCGAAGATACCTGGGAGGCCAAACCCTGTTCTGAAGCGCGAGCTGCCGGTGCGGAAGTCATGCTCATATCCAACGGTTCGCCGTATGATACGGAGAGCCAGACGAGTCGCGAGGCCGTACTCGCTAAACGTGCAAGAGAGAATGAGATTCCGCTGGTTTACGTGAACATGGTTGGTGGTCAGGACGAACTTGTATTTGATGGTGGCTCGGTGGTGCTCGATGCTGAGGGCGCGGTTGTGTTCCGTGCACCCGCATTTGTGGAAGACATCTTCGTCGTTGATCTCTTAAGGGACAAACAGAGCGTTGTGATCAAGCCGTCAGATATTGCCCCTCGGCTTACGGTTGCCGAGAGCGTTTATAACGCGCTTGTGCTTGGTACGAGAGATTACGTTGATAAGAATGGTTTCGAAAGCGCCGTCCTTGGGCTGTCAGGGGGTATTGATTCCGCATTGACCTTGTGTATTGCCGTAGATTCGCTCGGAGCGGATCGCGTACACGCTGTCATGATGCCGTCTCGTTACACATCGGACATGAGTCAGGAGGACGCCGCTGAGCAGACTTGTACCCTCAATGTTCGTTTTGACACATTACCTATCGAGCCAATATTTCAAGTGACACTCGATGCATTGAAAGGCTTATTCGAGGGACTACCACCTGATGCTACCGAAGAGAATATTCAGGCACGTTGTCGAGGTATCTTGCTAATGGCGTTGTCGAACAAGACCGGCAAGATGCTTCTAACGACTGGTAACAAGAGTGAGATGGCTGTTGGCTACGCTACGCTCTACGGCGATATGGCCGGAGGCTTTGCTCCCCTCAAAGACTGCAGTAAGACTCTTGTTTACGAACTTGCACGTTACCGTAATGGGTTTAGTGCTGAGGGAGGACCGGCTATCCCTGAACGCGTCATCATGCGCGAACCGACAGCGGAACTCAGACCTGATCAGAAAGATAGCGATTCACTTCCATCGTATGAAATTTTGGACGCGATTCTCGAAGCATTTATAGAGAAGGATTATTCGGTCGATCAAATCACGGGTTTGGGCTTCGATCGCGATATCGTTGGGCGTGTGCTACAGCTCGTTAAACGCAATGAGTACAAGCGTCGTCAGGCGCCGCCTGGGGTACGTGTTAGCAGCCGCGCTTTCGGTCGCGATTGGCGTTATCCGATTACTTCAGGATACTGAGCTAGTGGGAATGCTGCAATAGAGAGTTTATTCTGTCGCGGCGAACCCGCCGAAGCTTGCGTGCAGTACACGTCGCGCATCGTCGGCTAGATCTATCATGCCGAGAAGTTCGTATGCCTCAATCATAATCTGTAGTGATTCTTCGAGCGCTGGTGCACCGGGAAAATGTTCGAGCGAGTATTTAGCTCGATTTATTGCTGCGACGTAGGCTCCGCGCTCTAAGTAGTGCACAGCGACATGATTTTCGTAGGTTGCAAGCCGGTTTCTCAAATAAATCATTCGTTCTCGGCTATCGGGAGTGTACTGACTAGTGGGGAATCGTCGCAGTAATTCCTGGAAGATGGAAAAGGCAAGCATTGTATCTCGCGGCGGGCGTTCGGTAAGGTCCGCGCGGAACATTTTCTCGATGATATTCGGTTCTTCGTCGAAGTAGGCAAGGCCCTTCATATAAAGGCAGTAGTCGATACGTGGGTGAGTCGGGTTCTCCCGTTCGAATTCTTCAGCCTGGGCAACTGCCAGCTCAGGTTCCCGATTTCGGTAGTAGGCATAGATCATCTCGAGCTGGGCCTGACGCGTAACGTTACTGAATGGGAAACGTGCTTCTAAGGCTTGGAAATAGGCTAGCGCGATCGGAAAGTTACCGTTATCCATATTTTCCAGACCAAGCTCATAGAGCGCATCTGGTCCCTGGTCTTGGATAATATTGTCGCTATCGTTGCCGCATCCAGCCAAGATTGCGGTGGCTGACACGACCAGAATCGATAGATATTTCGTTATAGGCACGAGATCATTCCATCACTAAGTAGCCGCCAGAGGGCGTAAACTATGATAATAACAACCAGCGGCGGCCATCGAGCTTACTGGGAGCTGCCGCTGATTCCGACTTAGAGCATGAATTATAACGAAAAGTTTCCATTAACCGTGGTCTATTGCCTTGCAACGAATTTTTGAGCGACACCGATTGTCTGATGACCTTGCAGGCTATCGCTTTGATCGGGCTGCAGCAGCGGTTCTATCCGAGTATTCACGCAGCCGGCTGAAAATCTGGATCAAGGGTGGGCAGCTTACACTAGATGGGGTGCAGGCTGAGCCAAGCATGAAGGTAAATGGCGGTGAAGAAATCGTGCTCGATGCAGTGGCCGACCCGATCGTGGTTATCGCGCCTGAACCCATATCGCTGAATCTTGTTCACGAAGATGCCGCTGTATTCGTCGTAGACAAGCCTGCCGGACTCGTTGTCCATCCCGGTGCCGGTAATTTCACCGGTACAATGCAGAATGCGCTGTTGAACCTCGATCCTGCTTTGGCGGCTGTGCCGCGGGCCGGAATCGTGCATCGCTTAGACAAGGATACGAGCGGTCTCCTCGTTGTCGCCCGCACGCTCACTGCGCACTCTAATCTCGTCGCACAACTTGAGCGGCGCGACGTCCACCGAAGCTACGAGGGAATTTGTCAGAGCGTCCTGACAGGTGGTGGGGAAGTTGACGCTCCGATTAGGCGGCATCCACGCGATCGCTTGAAGATGGCTATAATCGAAAACGGTCGCCACGCTCTGACGCGTTATCGCGTACTTGAGCGTTTCCGCGCTCATACCTACCTGTGCTTAGAGCTGACAACAGGACGCACGCATCAGATTCGTGTGCATCTTGCGCATATTCGTGCGTCGTTGGTCGGAGATCCGTTATACGGTGGACGCCCGCGGTTACCGCGCTCGCCGACTTCTGAACTACGCAAAATGTTGCAAGGGTTCCGCCGCCAGGCGTTACATGCGAGCCGGCTTGAGTTTAAACACCCAGAGACTGGCAAGCTGGCACGTTTCACGAGCCCGCTTGCCGACGATGTGGTAGCGCTCCTTGCGGTGCTGCGCGATGATGTAGAAAACGCGGATGGTAAGTATCTATGACGCTGAGAGTTATCACTCCAGATTGGCCAGCTCCGGTTTGGGTTAAGGCAATAGCGACTGAACGTTGTGGTGGCGTCAGTAGTGGTGTCTATGGAGGATTCAATCTCGGAACGAATGTTGGTGATCAGGCAGATGCCGTTGCAAAGAACCGTCAGTTGTTGCGAGCTGAACTGAAGTTGCCGGAAGAACCTAACTGGCTCGAGCAAGTTCATGGTTCTGACGTGTTGGATTTAGATGCTGTTGGATCGAGCGTTGCGGACGCTGCTGTAACCGGTAAACCGGGCCGAGTCTGTGCGGTGCTGACGGCCGACTGTCTGCCGGTTCTGTTCTCTACGGTGAGCGGTGAGCGAGTAGGCGCTGCACATGCCGGATGGCGGGGTCTTTCACGGGGTGTTCTATCGGCAACAGTTGCCGCGATGGGGGTCGCGCCCGACGATATAATGGCATGGCTTGGTCCAGCGATTGGTCAAGTTGCCTATGAAGTAGGTGACGATGTTCATACGGCTTTCGTCACTGCGGATCCAGGTATGGATGAGTGTTTCGTGCGCAATTTCCGCGGCCGCTGGCAGGCCGATTTGTATGGGCTGGCGCGCCACAGTCTTGCAGTAGCTGGTGTTGATTCGGTCTACGGTGGTGGTTTCTGCACATTTACTGAGAAAGAGCGCTTCTACTCATATCGCCGCGAGGCGCCTTGCGGCCGCCAGGTGACCCTGATTTGGCGCTTGCCCTGATGATGCTGGGAGTGACGTGACGTTTCCGTCTTCCTACATTTCTTGATGCTACGTCGAGTCGGGGAGTTGATATTTATCGCAGATATCCCCATGTCGTATCTATTGATTTAAGCAGATTCTCGCATGCGTTCAGATAAGCTAACGAGCAAATTTCAACTCGCCCTGGCAGACGCCCAGTCGCTTGCCGTCGGTCGTGAGCACCAGTTTGTCGAACCTAGTCATCTGATGGTTGCCATGCTGGAACAGGACGGTAGCACTGTGCGTAGTCTATTGACAAAAGCTGGTGTCAACATGGCTCAACTGCGTTCGCAGCTTGGCGAAGTGCTTGATCGTCAGCCGACGGTTTCGGGTGGCGCGCCTGGTGAGATCCATCTATCTAATGACCTTGGTAAGTTGCTGAACGTATCAGACAAGCTGGCCCAAGATTGCGGTGACGCTTATATTTCTAGCGAGTTGTTCGTCCTCGCGGCGCTACAGGACCGTGGTGATCTTGGTCGTGTATTGAAATCAACGGGTGCGATCAAGGGGGCGCTCGAGAAAGCCATGGAAGATATTCGCGGCGGCGTACAAGTTGATGATCCAAGCGCTGAAGATAATCGGCAGGCGCTTGACAAATACGCGATTGATCTAACGGAACGTGCAGAGCAGGGTAAGCTGGACCCGGTGATTGGCAGAGATGATGAGATCCGGCGGACGATCCAAGTTTTACAGCGTCGCACGAAGAATAATCCTGTACTAATCGGCGAACCGGGTGTCGGCAAGACCGCAATCATCGAAGGGCTTGCGCAACGCATCGTTAATGGCGAAGTACCCGAGGGATTGAAATCCAAGCGGATCCTTTCCTTGGACATGGGTTCGCTAATTGCAGGTTCTAAGTTTCGTGGTGAGTTCGAGGAACGTCTTAAGGCCGTGTTGAACGAGCTAGTTCAACAGGAAGGGCAAATTATTCTATTCATAGACGAACTCCACACCGTGGTAGGCGCGGGTAAAGCAGAAGGCTCTATGGATGCCGGTAATATGTTGAAACCGGCTCTCGCGCGTGGGGAATTGCATTGTGTTGGTGCGACGACGCTTGATGAGTATCGCCTGCATCTAGAGAAAGACGCTGCGCTTGAACGACGTTTTCAGAAAGTATTGGTCGAGGAGCCATCGGTGGAGGACGCAATTGCGATTCTGCGTGGGTTGAAAGAGCGTTACGAAGTTCATCACGGCGTCGAGATCACAGACCCTGCAATCGTTGGCGCTGCCATGCTGTCGCATCGGTACATAAGCGACCGACAGCTGCCTGACAAGGCAATAGATCTAATTGATGAGGCCGCATCGCGCATTCGTATGGAGATTGATTCAAAACCGGAAGTAGTAGATCGACTCGAACGACGATTGATACAGCTCAAGATTGAACGTGAGGCTTTGAAGAAAGACTCGGACGACGCATCTAAGGGCCGTTTCGATGACCTGCAGGCCGAGGTTGAAAAACTTGGGGCGGAGTTTGCTGATCTCGAGGACGTTTGGAAGTCCGAAAAAGCTGCTATGCAGGGTGCGGCGCAGCTCAAGGAAGGCCTCGAGCGGGCCAGGATGGAGCTCGAGAAGGCACACCGTGCAAACGACCTCGCGCGGATGTCTGAGCTACAGTACGGTCAGATTCCCGAACTCGAGAAACAGCTTGAGGGGGCATTGGCAAGCGAGAAGCAGTCCTACGAGCTCGTTCGTAATCGTGTTACGGAAGAAGAGGTTGCCGAGGTCGTTTCGAAGTGGACTGGTATTCCCGTTACCAAAATGCTCGAGAGCGAGAAGGACAAGCTTGTTTCTATGGAGTCCTATTTGGAAGCTTGCGTAGTCGGCCAGACTGAGGCCCTGCAGGCAGTAGCCAACGCGGTCCGCCGCTCTCGTGCAGGGTTGTCTGACCCGAACCGCCCGAACGGTTCTTTCCTGTTTCTCGGCCCGACGGGTGTTGGTAAGACCGAGCTAACTAAAGCGCTTGCTGCTTTTCTATTCGATGCGAAGGACGCGATAGTCCGTATAGACATGAGTGAGTTCATGGAGAAGCATTCGGTTGCGCGCCTGATTGGCGCGCCACCTGGTTACGTTGGTTACGAGCAAGGCGGTCATCTTACCGAGGCTATCCGACGCAAGCCTTATTCGGTAGTGCTCATCGACGAAATTGAAAAGGCACATCCAGATGTTTTCAATGTTTTTCTTCAGGTGCTTGATGATGGTCGTTTGACTGATGGCCATGGGCGAACCGTGGATTTTCGTAATACGGTCGTGGTTATGACATCGAATCTAGGTAGCCAACGGATCCAAGAATTTAGCGGTGAGGAAAACTATGACTCGATGAAGGTAGCAGTTATGGAGGTGGTTACTCAGGAGTTTCCGCCTGAGTTTATTAACCGTATCGATGATGTAGTCGTCTTTCATCCGCTAGCGCCTGAGCACCTAGTGGCGATCGTCGATATTCAACTGGGGTATTTGGGTGAGCGCATGAAAGAACTGTCCATGTCGGTGAGCCTCGACGATGCGGCTCGAGAACGCCTAGCGGAAGCCGGCTACGATCCCGTCTATGGTGCACGGCCACTTAAGCGAACCATTCAGCACCAGTTGGAGAATCCACTTGCGCAACAAATTCTCGACGGTAGCTTTGGGCCGGGTGATACCATTGCTATCAGCGTTGGTGCTGACGGGTTTAAGTTCGTAAAGGGAGATGCCGCCGCGGCTTGATAGGTTAAATTTATGCGGTAAGGTGCCGCGTTAAAATTACTTATGTGGATTAAGCTAAAGCGTCAATTAAAGACGAGAGCTGAGATATGCCTATATATGAATACCGCTGCGATTCCTGCGGTTATGAGCTAGAGGCGCTGCAGAAACTCAGCGATGAGCCACTCCAAAGCTGCCCAGCCTGTGAAGCTGCCGCGCTGCGACGACTTATCTCTGCACCGTCGTTTAGACTTAAAGGTGATGGTTGGTATGAAACCGATTTTAAATCCGACAAGGAAACTAAACGAAATCTAGTTGATAGTGGTGCTACGGGAACTAAAGACGATCAGAAGGGTAAGTCGACAGACAGTGACAAAGACTCGAAGAAAAGTGACAGTAAGTCCAAGGACACTAAGTCTTCGGGTTCTAGTGTCAAGAAGGATTCCAATGCAGAATCGAAATAATTTGAGAGTGCGACTGTAATGCTATTTCGAGCTCGAAGTTACTTCGCAAAAGGATTACCGGTTTGGTTTCCGATTGGTACCATGGTCATTTCATTAGGTGTTGTTGTGCCCGAGTGGAATCCAATCCATCCGGGCACCGAGGTTGCACCACATGAGGTGACGCCGTAACATCCGCACGCCCCAACACACTCTGTGATTTAAAGGGTTAGAGTCTATGCGCAGCCACTACTGCGGACAGCTTGATCGCTCACAGATCGGCGAAGATATCACCGTAGCGGGCTGGGTCCACCGGCGCCGAGATCATGGTGGAGTAATATTCGTGGATCTCCGGGATCGTGAAGGCCTTTTACAAGTGGTCTTTGATCCCGATACGCCGGAGATTTTCGCGGCGGCTGAGCGCATCCGAGGCGAGTATGTGTTGCGTGTTCGCGGCCGCCTACGCGAGCGTCCGGAGGGGACAATTAATCCGGAGATGCCGACCGGTGAAGTCGAGCTCCTTGCAAACGAGTTGACGGTGTTGAATAGGTCCAAGACGCCGCCGTTCCATCACGAGGAAAATACAAGTGAGGAACTACGGCTGCGTTACCGTTACCTCGATTTACGCCGTGCAGAAATGCAGCGTAACTTACGATTGCGCCATCAGGTTACCCGTGGGCTTTGCGCGTTGCTTGATAAGGCGGGATTCATTTCTATAGAGACGCCGATCCTGACGAAAACGACACCAGAAGGCGCGCGCGATTATCTAGTTCCTAGTCGAACCTATCCAGGAAAATTCTTCGCGTTACCGCAGTCGCCACAACTTATGAAGCAGCTACTCATGATGTCAGGATTCGATCGTTACTATCAGATCGTTAAATGTTTCAGAGACGAGGACTTACGCGCCGATCGCCAGCCTGAATTCACTCAACTTGATATAGAAACTGCCTTCCTCGACGAGCAGGCGATTATGGATATGATGGAGGAGCTTATCCGGGAGACCTTTAAGGTCACGATGGAGGTCGATCTTCCGGAGTCGTTTCCGCGATTGACTTATTCGGAGGCCATGGATCGTTACGGTAGCGATGCCCCTGATCTGCGCAATCCGCTGCAATTAACCGAGGTTGCTGATTTGTTCGCCGATGTTGAGTTCAAAGTTTTTGCTGGTCCGGCTGCCGATTCCGCGAGTCGCATTGCCGCGCTGTTGTTACCAGACGGAGCGAGTCTGTCGCGCAAGGAAATAGATGATTACACGGCTATAGTCGGACGTTATGGTGCAAAGGGTTTGGCCTACATTAAGGTTAACGACCTCTTGGCTGGTGTGGATGGTTTGCAGTCGCCTATTCTTAAGTTTCTGCCAGATGAGGCGGTACAGAAGGTACTGAAACGCGTCGGTGCGAAGACAGGTGACCTAGTTTTCTTTGGTGCGGACAAAGCCCGCGTGGTCAACGACAGCCTCGGCGCCTTGCGGCAAAGGCTTGCTGTTGATCGGGGCCTTCTTGAAGATGGTTGGCAGCCCTGTTGGGTCGTCGACTTTCCGGTCTTCGATGACGATGGCGACGGCGGTTGGACACCTTCACATCACCCATTCACTGCGCCGCAGACGGACTCGCCTGCTGAACTTCGCAAGAATCCTGGGGTTGCTTTGTCACGTGCGTACGACATGGTATTGAATGGCACCGAGATCGGTGGAGGTTCCATTCGTATCCATAACCCTGAGATGCAGTCGACCGTCTTCGATCTGCTCGGGATAGGTAAGGAAGAGGCTGAAGCTAAGTTCGGCTTTTTGTTAACAGCGATGGACTACGGTTGTCCGCCGCATGGAGGTATTGCGTTCGGTCTCGATCGCCTGGTTATGCTTATGGCTGGTGCGGATAGTATCCGCGATGTCATCGCATTCCCGAAGACCCAGACGGCAAGCGATCTTCTCTCGAGCGCGCCAAGCGATGCTAGTCCGGCTCAACTCAAAGAGGTCGGTATCCGGTTACGAACGCCACCCAAACTTGATTAAGTCGCGCCCAGAATCGGTCCTCGTCGTCGTTCATACTCAGGCTTTAGATTGCTTGCTACTTAAACGCGTAACGCCTGTCAGTTTCTGGCAGTCCGTGACCGGCACATTGCGCTGGGATGAGACGCCGGCGCAAACCGCGGCCCGTGAAGTTCAGGAAGAGACGGGACTCGATACCGCTGACCTTATCGATGCCCAAGTTCAAAGATGTTTTCCAATTCTTCCAGAATGGCGTGATCGCTACGGCGCTGGAGTGACAGAGAACCTCGAGCATCTTTGGTACCTTCGGGTTGAGGACGAGTGTGAGATCATTTTGAATTTCGAGGAACATACGGCATACCAATGGTTGCCGCTGGAGGTAGCGGTCACGACCGTAACTTCGTGGACGAATCGTGAAGCGCTGGAACGCTTACGCGCGTGACCCGTGTTTTGGTCGTTAATGGTCTATGGTCGCCTGGCCATGAGACATGGCTTCTGCGTCGTCGTCTTAGAGCAGCGGAATTCGTAACTAATTGAAAAGGTTAGCGCGCCCGAGAGGAGTCGAACCTCTGACCCCTGCCTTCGGAGCGCGCCCATGAATTAATGGCAAGTGTTGATTCTGTCAGCAATTCCTGTTCACGACCGAGCGTGGTGGGCCGCTTGTGCGCAGCACAGTGTCGAAATCGCTTTCTACTCACTGTCTTTAGCTTCGGCATTTAGATCAAACAACAATGCTTGCGCCTCTCGCGGCGACAGGGCATCTACATCGATACTGGCGAGGTGTTCCCGCAGCGGGTCGATTCTAGCCGGCGCGCTGAATAATAGTTGGCCTTGTCGGCTATTATTATCCAGCACCTCCAACTGCTGCTCTAGTTTTCCGAGATACTCGCGCGCATCTTCCACAACGTGATACGGTACGCCGGCTAATTGTGCGACATTCAATCCATAACTTTGATTGGCCGGTCCGGGTTTAACGCTATGGAGAAATATCAACTCTTTGCCGTGTTCGCTGGCGTTAAGGTGCACATTGGCGGTTGCAGGCAATTCGTCGGGTAGGCTCGTAAGTTCGAAGTAGTGCGTTGCGAAGAGCGTAAATGCCCGGGGACCGCGTGCGATAAATCGCACGGCTGCCCAAGCTAACGATAGCCCGTCGAACGTGCTCGTACCGCGTCCAACCTCATCCATAAGCACTAGGCTCTCTGCTGTCGCGTTGTTTAATATGTTTGCCGTTTCAGTCATCTCCACCATGAAAGTAGAACGTCCACCGGTTAAATCGTCGGCTGCGCCTACGCGCGTAAATATCCTATCAATAGGGCCGATAGAAGCGTTATCAGCAGGAACGAAGCTCCCCGTATGGGCGAGGATCGCAATCAGTGCTGTCTGTCGCATATAGGTCGATTTGCCGCCCATGTTTGGACCTGTGATGATGATGACGCGGCGATGATCGTTTAGATCTAGGTCGTTCGGAACAAACGCGGATGCGCTTGCAAGTTCAACACCCAGGTGACGACCGTTCTCGTAGCAAATCTCCGGCGTCGTCGTTAGCGTCGGCTGCGATAGATTTAACGCGAGCGCCCGCTCTGCCAAATTGCCGAGTACGTCGATTTCTGCGAGGTTCGTTACGGTTTCCTGTAGGCTCGCGAGGTCTTCATTCAACGATTCAATTAGTTCGTCGTAGAGTTGTTGTTCCCGGGAAAGCGCACGATCTCGAGCGCCCAACACCTTATCCTCGAATTCCTTAAGCTCGGGTGTGATGAAGCGTTCGGCGCCCTTTAGCGTTTGACGGCGGATGTATGCTTCCGGCGCGGATTGTGCCTGGACCTTACTGATCTCTATGTAATACCCATGTACACGGTTGTAGCCGACCTTCAGGGAACTGAGCCCCGTCCGCTCGCGCTCATTTTTCTCTAGATTGTCTAGGAAGCGATTTGCATCGGCGCTGACTGCTCGTAGCTCGTCGAGATCAGTGTCGAACCCAGTAGCAATAACACCGCCTTCACGAACGAGAATCGGTGGTGTTTCGACAATAGCGGCCTCGAGTAGAGTGCGCTCTGACTCGTGTTGGTCACAGTCTTTGCCGAGCGCGTTAAGATGCGGTGACTCGAGCATCTCGACCGCCGATCGGACCGCTGGCAAATTTTGTAAAGCGCACCGTAACTGCGCAAGGTCACGCGGACGAGCCGAGCGCAACGCGATTCGTGTGAGAATCCGTTCGAGGTCGCCAATCTCTCCGAGACTCGTCGCCAGTTCAGCTACTGTTGACGTGCCATTCAACGTAGCGATTGCCTGCTGACGAAGACTCAGCGTATGCCGGTTGCGGAGCGGCCGATTGAGCCAGGATTTGAGCATCCGGCTGCCCATCGGCGTTGCGCAGTGGTCCATAAGTCCTGCCAGTGTGAATTCAGTGCCTTGACCAAGACTTGCATCGATCTCCAGGTTGCGACGGGTCGTCGCGTCCATAACGATTGTGTCGTCACGGCGCTCTCGGCGCAGACCACGCAGATGCGGCACAGCCGTGCGTTGGGTGTCCTTTACGTATTGCAACAGACATCCCGCCGCGCCGATAGTAACTGGAATGCCTTCTGCGTCGAAGCCGGTTAGATCCTGAGTTGCGAACTGCTGACACAGTGCACGATGGCTGGTCTCTGAGTCGAAATGCCAAGGCGGACGATGGCTAAGACCTGCCGACATGGTGAACCAAGATGGTAATGTGAAATCTTCAGAGACTAATATTTCTGCGGGTTTTAGTCGTTCTATTTCGTCGTGCAGCTCTTCCTCATTCGCGAGCTGCATTACCGAGAAATGTCCGCTAGCGAGATCCAGCCACGCTAGCCCTATTGATTCGCTATCACGATGAACTGCAGCGAGATAGTTCGCGTGTTTATCGTCGAGTAGCGCCTCATCGGTTAGCGTGCCAGGCGTAATGACACGAACGACCTGTCTTTCTACCGGTCCTTTGCTCTTAGTTGGGTCGCCGATTTGTTCGCAAAGGGCGACCGATTCTCCTTGCCGGACGAGACGTGCGAGATAACCCTCGACAGCATGATAGGGGACACCCGCCATCGGTATCGGTTCGCCTGCAGATTGACCGCGGCTCGTGAGCGCAATATCAATAAGCTTGCTGGCTTTGCGTGCGTCGTCGTAGAAGAGCTCGTAGAAGTCACCCATGCGATAGAACAAAAGTACGTCAGGATGCTCGGCCTTGAGGCCGAGGTACTGTTGTATCATTGGTGTGTGGGATTGATTCAAAGCTAATCTACGATAGTTAGGTAACGTTTATTGTAATGGCCGCCGCTAAAAAAGGGACATGCTCTGTTTCTTTTAGCGGTTACTATCTGTACATGCGAATCGTTCATCTGGAATCTGGCCGTCACCTATATGGAGGTGCCCAACAGGTTTGCTATCTGTTGGCCGGATTAGCCGCAGAAGGTATAGACAATGTACTAGTCTGCCCGCGAGACAGCGCGATTGCGAATACGGTAAGCGGTTACGGCGGTGTTGAGGTCATCCAAATACCTATAGGTGGCGATCTTGATTTTGCGTTGTCCGGGCGACTACGTCGGCTATTCGAAGCGCATCAGCCGAGTCTCGTCCACGTTCATTCCCGTCGTGGCGTCGATCTCTTTGGCGGCTGGAATGCGCGCTGGACTGGTGTACCAGCGATCCTTACTCGTCGTGTAGAAAGCGCTGAGTACAAACTACTCGCTTACATTAAGTATTGGCCCTACGCGGCAATTATTGCGATTTCACGTGCGATTAAGGAGCAGCTCAAGGAGAAGGTTGGGGGGCTAGAGGATCGGATTTATCACGTCGCTAGCGGTATTGAGGCAGATCGCTACCGGCCGGCCCCGCCAAGCGGCCATCTCACGAAGTTGTTCAATTTGCCGGGCGACACGTTCAAGATCGGCATCGTTGCACAGTTGATTGAACGGAAAGGACACGCTCGATTATTTGAGGTTCTACCGGAGCTTATCAAGGCGCATCCGGCAGTACGGGTACTCTGCTTTGGCCAAGGGCCTTTAGAAGGTAAGTTACGGCAACAGATTGACGATCTCGGGCTGGCAGAGAAGGTCAGGTTTGCGGGGTTCCGTGACGATCTTGCGACATTGCTGCCGGACCTCGATTGTCTTGTCCATGTGCCCGACCGCGAAGGACTTGGTGTCGCAGTATTAGAGGCGTTGAGTTGTGGTCTACCAGTGCTTACGTCCGCCGTGGGTGGTCTTGTAGATATGATAGAGCATGAATCGACCGGGTTGCTTGTTAATCTCAACGAGGACGGGGCACTGCTTGAAGCTTTGCGCCGCATCGTGCAGGACGGCACTTTGCGGGCACGTCTCGGTTCTGCGGCACGGAAGCAAGTAGAGGCTGAGTTTTCTGCGGATCGTATGATAAGGGGTAATCTGTCGGTTTATCGGACAGTTTTAGAGCGAAAAATATGAGCTTAACTGACAGCGAACTTGGGTACATAGCCTCCAACCTAGGCGCTGCCCTGCTCGCTCGGGGCTGGAAAGTTGCCTGCGCAGAGTCATGCACGGGTGGCTGGATTGCTAAGACACTCACAGATATCCCCGGAAGTTCAGCTTGGTTTGGTTGGGGGCTCGTTACCTATGCTAACGACTCTAAGCTAGCCTTGCTCGACGTACCTATCGCTATGTTGGATGTATATGGTGCTGTTAGTGAGCCTGTGGTGAGAGCGATGGCTGATGGAGTGAAGCGTCGAAGTGGTGCAGAGCTTGCGGTATCGGTTAGTGGTATCGCGGGACCGGATGGCGGTAGCGTGAAAAAGCCTATAGGTACGGTCTGGTTCGCTTGGAGCGGACCCGCGGGCATTGAGGCACAGGTTCATCGGTTCGAAGGAGACCGAGAGTCTGTCCGGCGTGCGAGTGTGGCGCGGGCTCTACAGGGATTACAGATGCTGCTTACGGATTCTTGAACGTGAACCATGGCCTACGATAAATTTTGGAACGACGGTGATCGCCGCCGGAAGCGGCGCTTGTTTTTCGCTCTATGGCCGGATGAGAAGACCCGGTCAGCCTTGATCAGTGCGAAACGCATGCTAGTTGAGCATGCATCCGGTCGTATGACACCCGACGATAATTTGCATCTCACACTGGCATTTCTAGGTGATGTTGCTGAGAGCGACTTCGCTCGGGTACAGCAGATTGCGGAGCCCGTATCCGAGACCTTTAAACTCGTGATCGATACTCTTGAGTTTCGCAGGCGGCCACGCCTGCTTTGGGCTGTGCCAGGGACAATTCCAGCGACTTTGCTGGGCCTTGAGTCCTGGCTTTGGGAGCAGCTTGAGGACCTTGGCGTTCATCGGGAACGACGCACCTATCGGCCGCACATAACGTTGGCGCGGAGAGCGGACTTCGTGGGCGAGGAGCTCCAGCCGGTTTATTGGCCAGTTAGAGAGTTCGTACTAGTGGAATCTAGCCTTGGACCGCCGTATTCGACCTATAGAGTAGCTAAATCGTGGCCGCTCCGATGATAACGCCACAAGCAGAGTTCACTATTTTTCCGGCCGATACCCTAGTGTCCGATTCACAAAAACATTCTGTTCTGCTAAGGATTTAATTCTGTGGAATAATCAGGCTACTAGTTCCCTTTCCCCATAAACGATAGCTAGGGAAAACGTATGGATGACAATCGTAAAAAAGCACTTACTGCCGCATTAACACAGATCGAAAAACAGTTTGGTAAAGGATCTGTTATGCGTCTTGGCGACTCGACTGATATTCGTGATATTGACGTTATTTCGACGGGTTCACTAGGATTAGATATAGCTTTAGGTATTGGCGGTCTACCTAAAGGACGCGTCGTAGAGGTTTACGGACCGGAAGCCTCCGGTAAGACAACATTAGCATTGCAGGTTGTTGCAGAAGCACAGAAAAAAGGCGGGACGGCAGCGTTCGTCGATGCCGAGCATGCGCTCGATCCGACTTACGCGGAAAATTTAGGTGTAAAGCTTGACGAGATGCTAATTTCACAACCCGATACGGGAGAGCAGGCTCTTGAGATAACCGATATGCTGGTCCGGTCTGGTGCGATTGACGTGGTTGTGATTGATTCGGTTGCAGCGTTGACTCCCAAAGCGGAGATAGAGGGCGAGATGGGCGACACGCATGTTGGTTTGCAGGCGCGATTAATGTCGCAGGCGCTACGCAAGCTCACGGCTAATATTAAACGCTCGAATTGTATGGTCCTTTTTATCAACCAGATCCGGATGAAGATAGGTGTAATGTTTGGTAGTCCCGAGACGACTAGCGGTGGTAATGCGCTGAAATTCTACTCATCGGTCAGGCTCGATATCCGGCGCATTGGCGCGATCAAGAAGGGCGATGAAATCTTGGGTAACGAGACGCGCGTGAAGGTGGTCAAGAATAAAATGGCGCCGCCATTCCGTAAGGTGGAGTTTGAGATACTCTATGGGTTAGGTATTTCCCGCGAGGGTGAGCTCATCGATTTAGGAGTCCAGCAAGATATCGTAGAGAAGTCGGGTTCCTGGTACAGCTACCAGGGCGATCGTATCGGGCAGGGGAAAGATAACGTCCGCACCTATCTGATAGAAAACCCCGCTACAGCAAAGCAGATCGAAGCCCAACTGCTTGCGAAATTATTGCCTGGTCCTGTGGAGGTCCCCTTGGAAGAGGCGGACGAGAGTGACGCAGCCAAACGGGCTTGAAAAGATCCGACATCCTGTAGACGACAACAAAGTCTGTCGCCGCCGTGCGCTTGATATACTATCTCGGCGCGAGCATAGCCGGTTAGAACTCGAGCGCAAGCTGCTCGATCGAGGGTTTCAAGAGGAGATGGTCGACGATGTGCTTAATTCTTTACAAGCGGACAAATTGCTCGACGAAGGCCGTTTTCTTGAGAGTTTCATCCGAGCGCGCGCCGGTAAAGGCCATGGTCCGGCACGTATTGAGGCAGATCTCAGTCAACGCGGTATCGACAGTGGTAGAGCGCGCTCATGGCTTCAAGATGCTGATCTCAACTGGTTGTCGCTAGCCGCAGGTGTTAGAGAGAAGCGCTTCGGTCCAGGGTGTCCTAAAAGTTTTGAGGATCGCTGTCGACAAGCAAAATTTCTCCAATATCGCGGCTTCGATAGTGAGCAGATTAATGCAGCACTGGAATTCAGCGACGAATCCGATTAGCTTGCCCAGCCAACGTAAATGTATCCGGCTTCGGCCGGCCAGATCATGAAGCCTACTAGCAACGAACTGCGTCAGTTATTCTTGGATTACTTCGCTGAGCGTGACCATGAGGTTGTGCCCAGTTCTTCGCTAGTGCCCGGAAATGATCCGACGTTGCTTTTCACCAACGCCGGTATGGTTCAGTTTAAAGACGTTTTTCTTGGTCAGGATAGGCGTAGCAAACCTCGTGCTGTTAGCTCGCAGCGCTGTGTTCGTGCCGGCGGTAAACATAATGATCTAGAGAACGTTGGTTATACAGCTAGGCACCACACGCTGTTCGAGATGCTCGGTAACTTTAGTTTTGGTGACTACTTCAAGCAGGATGCTATTCGGTATGCCTGGGAGTTTCTAACCGAAGTTTTGAAGATCCCGCCCGAGCGGCTCTGGTGTACTGTGTTTGAAGACGATGACGAGGCAGCAGAAATCTGGCTAAATGATATTGGTGTCGACCCTGATCGCTTCAGCCGCTTAGGGGAGAAGGATAATTTCTGGGCTATGGGTGATACTGGCCCATGCGGTCCGTGTAGTGAGATCTTCTATGATCACGGGCCTGGTGTAGAGGGGGGTGCACCGGGGTCTCAAGACGAAGACAGTGATCGCTTTGTAGAGATTTGGAATCTCGTGTTTATGCAGTTCAACCGCAACTTGACCGGTGAGCTAACGCCTTTGCCGAAGCCATCCGTCGATACTGGTATGGGACTAGAACGCCTCGCTGCGGTCATGCAGGGTGTTCATTCAAACTACGATATTGATTTGTTCAAGGGGTTGTTGCATGCAGTGATTGAGGTCACGGGAACAAAGGAACTGGAAAGTAAGTCGTTACGTGTCGTTGCCGATCATATACGCGCCAGCTCCTTCCTGATTATCGACGGTGTCCTGCCGGGTAACGAGGGACGTGGTTATGTCCTGCGCCGGATTATCCGTCGCGCTATTCGCCACGGCTACAAGTTAGGTGTTGAGGAGCCATTCTTCTATCGGCTAGTCAGCTCCCTGGAAGATGAAATGGGCGGTGCCTATTCAGAACTAGTTACACAAAGCCAGCATGTCCAGCGAGTGCTTCGTCAGGAGGAGGAGCGGTTTGCCGAAACTCTGTCGCAGGGTATGCGAATCCTCGAGGATGTAATTGCCGATCTCCCTGATGGCGGTGTTATCCCCGGTGAGGCAGTGTTTAAGCTTTATGATACCTACGGCTTCCCCGAAGATTTAACCGCCGATATTGCGCGAGAACGCGGCTTGTCAGCTGACCATCCGGGATTCGAGATGGCTATGGCTGCTCAGAGGGAACGTGCCCGCAAGTCGAGCCGCTTTTCAGCCGGTGCTTCTAGTCTGCCGAACGTCAAAACGAGCAGCGAGTTTCTTGGCCACGAAATACTTACAGTGGATGCTGAAGTGGTCGCGATTTTTTTGGAAGGAGAGGCTGTTGAGGCTGTTGAGGCTGATGCGAACGCTATCGTTGTGTTGGACAAAACACCTTTCTATGCTGAGAGTGGCGGCCAAGTCGGCGATACAGGCGCGATTGTGGGTGATGTGGCGGAGTTCCGCGTAGATGACACACAGAAGGTTGGGGCGGCGTATGGCCATTTAGGACAGGTAAAGTCAGGCGTTTTGAATGTTGGTGATGTAGTCAAAGCTTCGGTCGATGGTGGGCGCCGTGCTGCGATTGTGTTGAACCATTCGGCTACTCACCTACTTCATGCGGCGTTACGCTCCGTTTTGGGTGACCATGTGCAGCAGAAGGGCTCGCTTGTTGCGCAAGACCGACTACGATTCGATTTTTCACACTACGAAGCGCTGACAGGCCAAGAGCTAGAGAAGCTCGAGGTGCTCGTTAACGATCAGATACGAATCAATGCTGCTGCCAAGACTAATGTTATGCCGTACAAGGATGCTATTGCGGGTGGTGCGTTGGCTTTCTTCGGTGACAAGTATGCGGAGGACGTGCGCGTTTTAAAGCTCGGTGATTTCTCAACCGAACTTTGCGGTGGAACACATGTGGATAGGACCGGTGATATAGGCCTCTTGAAGATCATTTCCGAAAGCGGCATCGCTTCGGGCGTTCGGCGGATTGAAGCAGTTACAGGGCAGGAAGCAATGGTTTGGCTACAGACGAATGAGACGCTCCTGCAAGATATATCGGGTTTGGTTAAGGGTGGGCGCGAGGATATTGCCGATAAGGTTCGGGCGCTGGTCGACAAAAATCGAATGCTAGAACGAGAGGTTCACCAATTGAAAGCCCAACTTGCTAGTGGTGCCGGTTTGGATCTACTGGACAGCGCGATCGATGTTGCGGGTGTGAAGGTGGTTGTCGCACGGCTCGATGGAACTGACGCTAAGGCCCTGCGAGAGGTAGCCGATAATCTCAAGACCCGGATGGGTACAGGTGTGGTTGTACTCGGTGCGGTCGAAAAGGACAAGGTGCGTTTGGTCGCCAGTGTATCGAAAGATTTAACAAAATCTCTGAAAGCAGGCGATCTAATCGAGCCTATTGCCGAGCATGTGGGGGGCAGGGGCGGTGGCCGGCTCGATTTCGCACAGGCTGGCGGAACCGAGCCCGAAAAACTAGACGCGGCATTGGGTCGTGTTTGCGAAGTAGTTGCGGCGATTCTAGACCAGACTCCTTAGGCTCAGTTCTAGAGACGTACTAACATGGGTTAAAAAATGTATTAGACTAGTTGGGCCGGTTGATAAATAGGGATAGTTAATCGGCAACATGAGACTGGCGAAATTAGATAAGAATTTATAGCCAGTCTGGCCGTAGAAGTCCGCGGGCCGCATATCTAAACAATGCTAGGTATGGATGGGTCCCCGGTTGAAAGGAGTTGTCGTTGGCGTTAACTAGCAGGCTGTGCAAGATTGCACGGCAAGTCAGTACAGCGGCGAGACCGAGAAGGAGTTTGGCTATGCTGATTTTGACTCGTAGAGTTGGGGAGACGGTGGTCATCGGTGACGATATCACTGTAACAGTTCTTGGCATCAATGGGAGCCAGGTACGTGTCGGGGTAAATGCTCCAAAAGAAGTTGCTGTTCACCGCGAAGAGATTTACGAACGGATCAAGCGTGAACAGTTGACCCGTGAGGTTAGTAGGTCGCAAGCGGTCAGCGCGAACCACTAACGCTTAATTATGCGGCGAACGAGACTGTTGTTTTTTATGATAGCAGTTGTCCGACCCCCTAAATCCTCTCGCAGATCTATGTAGGGTTGCTGTGCTGCGGCTATTTGATTGCACGCAGACTCCGCAAGCGTTTAATCTTATAGCTAGTCTATAACTCAAACCGTACGTTTATTGATAACCCAGAAAGCTTATCATTATTTCTGCCCAGTCCAGTTCATTACCATCATAAACGTAAGACCACCCACCCAACTCTTTAGCGTCCGGGCCAAAAAAATGTCCGCTTATTTCCCCTGTCCCGTAATTCGTAATATCGGTATTCCAGGTTGCGGTTCCCTGAAATTCGTTAGATGAAATAGTAGCGACTAATTCGATGGTACCTGCCGATACTCCATTTACCCTATTCCAGGTACTACTTTCAGGTTTTCTGTCTGGAAAAACATAATCTAAGGTGATGTTCCCACTAAGAGTTCCCTGTGCAAAATCTACGGTAATTGTTGCATCACCTTCATATGCTGGCCAGTGCGGAATACTAGATTCTGTTTCAAGTAAATTTGGGTGCCAAAGACTGAGGGCCTTTGTGCTATAGGTTGCTGTTCCACTCGTGGGCATATCGCTCGTCTGTGTAAAGTTCCCGAACGTACCGGCCAATACGTCCTTATCCTGAATGTTGTCAATACAGGTACTATCAGCTACATCACATATGTCAAAACCAGAGGAAAGATCGTCGCCATAATCAAGATCAGCTACAAGAATATTTACGTAGTCCACACCGAGAAATTCTTCACTTATATCCGAATAAAACCCGAATAACCTATAATTCCATTCGTAGCTAGATGACGAGTCTTCAGATATAGATAGGCCCCAGTCCGACTCCCAATATAGGTAACCATCTAAATCATTCCCGACGTCGAAATAGATCGCATCAGCTAAAGAAACCTGTTCGAAGCTCATGCTCATGTCGAGATTTGTTGACGCATTTGTTGGTGTAAAAGAGTATGTGCGGCTAAATTTTGTGGTTTTTGTTCCATCAACACCTATTGATAGCTCAGCGGTAGGGTCCCCTGTAGAAACCCACATGGCACCCGTTTCTTGGTGAGTCCGATAGCTCATCACGCCGGCGTCTATGTCAAAAGAACCGCCCAGTTCTTCTATTTCTATATTTTTTTTGTATGAGGTAGGAGCAACAGGTGGTTGCGTGGGTGTTCCTCCACCCCCACTAGTTGCGCCGCCGCCGCCTCCGCCGCAGGCAACAAGCAAGGAAGCAAAAAAACCTGATAAAGAAATAATGCTAACCTTACGCATCTTACAGGTAACTAAAAAATATAATTAAAAGAAAGGGAGATAAGATTACTTCCGAAGTCAAAACGGTCAATGTTAGAGTCATTGTCAAGATATTCGTAGCGGGCTCGTAGAAAAATATTATCCGAGATTGTGCGTATAAGTTCAGTTTCAAAATAAATTCGGCTAGTTTCTCTGGTCAGGGCTGTGGAAAATCGGTCAGTTATATGAGCTAAAAATAGGTCAGCTCCTTCGTTATAAGCTTGACGTAAAATTAACGCATAACGGGTTGCCCATAACTCATTAATGGTCCATTCTATTTGGCCGCCTAGCTCGTGAACATCGCCTGAGTAGCTGGTGTAGACATCAAAGATAGTATAGGTAGCATTTATATCAATAGACTCCCAATCTTCTTTATCCTCGTAAAGATAGGTGTAATCTATTTGCCAATAGGGATTGCC
Organism: Candidatus Rariloculaceae bacterium; assembly: GCA_045561055.1. GTDB lineage: Bacteria > Pseudomonadota > Gammaproteobacteria > Steroidobacterales > Rariloculaceae > SMWC01. The sequence continues at coordinate 373,932 of JBJKYL010000010.1, forward strand.
TCCTCCACGGATCTCAAACATGAGTTCAGAAGATTTCCCCGCGTATCGGTCAAATAAGGGATCATTGCTATTTATGTCACTATATTGAGCACTAAAACCAACAATATATTCCCCAGCTAAAAGTATTTCATTCTTAAGTTGTAGATCTATCTGACTTAGGTAATCTTCTCCAGCGAGCCAAATTTGATTGGCCGAAAGGGTAAGTCCCCACTGTTGTAAACCAACCCAGCGTTGTTGCTGTATATATACATTTATGGCGGAAATATCATAATGATCAAAATTGGAATATTTTTGTTGAAACATTGATCCGCCAAAATTAGTGTCTGATATCTCCGTGCTTCTAATGTTGAGATTACCTGCAAAAATATATTCGAGGGCGCTATCATGTTCATCCAGTCCGACTAAATTGTCTGGATCTATAATGCCATCCTGTTGGTTTACGCCGAGTTCCAGATAGCCATAGTTGCTAGATGTATCCAGAATTTCGTAAGTTTCCGGTTCTTGATATAGGTCCTCGAGACTAATCTGCGATAGAGAATCACTTGCGAGTTCACTGGCTTCGAGGTCAATGGTTTGATTGGCAATCTGATTGAGCGTATCTATTGCTATATCCGTTTCGCCCTGCGAGTAAGCGATCATGGCGAGGTAATAGGTAGAAATCTGTTCGTATTCAGTAAGTAGAAGAGCTTCGAAGTAAGGTGAAGCCTCGTCATAGCTATCTAGGACAAAATTGATCAGACCCAAGGCATAAATGATTTCTATATCATTCGGACGTTCCGTCACTAATTGTTGAAACTGCAGTTTTGCCTCTTCATAGGCGCCGTTCTCAAAACTTTCGGCGGCTTCTTCAAAAGTGACGGCGTGTACCTGAGTTTGTAACAAACAAAGAATAAAAGTGAGGGTCAGTGCTCGATTCAATAACGTCCGAGTCCCCATGATATCTGAGCTGATTCTCCGGCGATCTAAACTTATAAGGTGTTTTTAACAGCGAAAAGATTACGTTTTCTGCGATTTCAAAGTGAACCCCTAGTTTGAAGGGTTTTTTCTCGCGTGCTGTTCAGCGCGCAGAAAAAAGCACGCGCGCCCAAAGAGCGTGCGTGCTTATAGCAGAGGAGATATCTCTTATGATTTTTTAGCAGCGCGACGCTGCCTGACGTTGCGGCGATTTTTTCCTTGGCCTTTAACAGATCTGCGGGCTTCAACCGCTCTGCCTTTAGCCTCAGATTTCAATGCGGCGCTTAAAGCTTCATTGGCCTTTAATATTTCGCCAACAACTTGTTTCTGGCTCTTTTGCAAGCCTGCCAGTTGTTTTCTCAAATCCTGAGTATCTGCCTTCGTAGCCCCGCCTTCTCGAGCAGCTTTTATGTTCCCCAAGACAGCACCAATTGCCTGTTTGTTTGCGTCCAATGATGCCTTTTGGTCCGCACTAGCTACGGCTTCAATACGGCTTCCAACGTTTTTCCGTTTTGCAGCTCTCTTTTTGGCAGCCGCCACTCTTGCGTCTTTAACCTCAGCTCTTAAGACGGCTTTGAGATCGTCGCTGCCAGAAATCGTTTTTCTTACAAACTTATCCCTGTCACGCTGTTTTGAACGGAGATCTTTTAAAGCAGCTTTAGTAGCGTCTTTATCACCAGCTTTTTTGTAGGCCCCGACCGTATCTCTAGCCGTGTTGATTGCATCCTGCGCTGCTTTTAGTTGCGCAACAGTAGCGGCATCCGCATTTTGTATTACTAGGCGGGTCGGGTTTACACCAGCTTTTGGCAAGGATAAACGTGCTTGCGCTTGCCCTGCAGCAGAGATGGCAAAAACAGCTAATAGGCCAAAAAATGTCGTTTTCATAAGATTTCTCCGAACTTATACTTTCGTTTGACTTTGTTCTGTCTTAAGCAACCGGGTGCATCGCATTAACCACTAAAACGAATCAGCCATGATTCGGTTGACACGTTGGCCTATCACAGATGTGACACACGCTTCGCCATACCTAAACAAAACAATAACTTAAACTCAGAAAGGATTCAATTCTTTCGTGCTCATTAGCAGCCTTTAGCGCTAATTGTAACTTGTTGTTTTATAACTAATATATGTTATTTAGGGGGTTGTAGGTATTCTTAGTTAGCTTTTAAAATTGCTGCTCATCGGTTCAATTAGCCCATTCAGGCTATATTCTGAAAGAAAACTCCAAATCACTTGTACGGCGCTGATGTCTGAGCCCCTCTCTATTTCGGGCCATTGGTGTCCCATACCCTGCATTTTGTAGAGTTGAATTTTTACTTGTCCTCTACAATTTGAATAGCTTATGACTTTACTGACAAGACCATCGCTATTTTGATCAAGCAGTGGCTTTGTAAAAGGGTGTGAATCACAACCACTAGAGGCCGACCAGTATTCGAGGACTTTATCAATAGGTACGGTCCAATTTGCCCCCTCATAAGGAACCGTATTATCCGCAGTTCCGTGAATTTGTAGTATCGGGGTTGGGTGGGTTGGACTACAGGAGTCAAAGGTCTTTGGTGTCATTGATCCTGTGACCGATGCTATTGCGGCAATTTTTTCACTTAGCAAACAAGCTAAGTGGTAGCTCATGTAGCCACCATTAGACATGCCTGTAGAATAGATTCTTGTTGAATCAATTCTATACTCTGAAGTTATTGTCTCAATAAGGATATCGGTAAATCCAACATCATCTGCAGTGCTCTGCCGTGTTTTATTCGCACCGACATTCCAGTGTGTGACTCCCTCAAAAAGAGAACCTTGAGGTACAACTAAAATAAAATTATCTTCTTCTGACAAACCACGAAAGTCTGCCCGCCCTCGATGGTGGTTCTCAGCATTGCTGCTATAGCCATGGAACTTTAAATAGCAATGGGACAGCTTTGCTACCGTCATAGGAGTTAGGTACATACAGGATATATTGTCTTGCTAACCCATTGTGATTTTGAGTACATGCTAGCCCCCAACCAAAGTTGGAACATTTTGCCTTACCAACGCCTGGAGCCAAGATAAAAACAATTAGAGTCTCTCCGCTAGCATTCTTCAGGATTAAACTATTGTCTGCTATAGCAGTTTCAACTGCCGAGTTTAAATTTTCTAGGTAAGTAGCTTCCTGCATCATAATGCCGGTTTTATCTGAACAGGCCATTTTGGTTAGCGCTATTTTTTCAATATGAATCGACTGATTAGTCTTGTCGTAACTAGCAAAATAGTTATTACAACCAGAGGATCCAGAAAGCCGACCGTCAACAGTAAAATTTGCAGTTATATTGGTTCCATCGATTGGGGTAACTAAACTGCCTTCACTACGGAAATACTGAACTTGCCACCCAATGTTGGTGGTGATCGGTGTGCCCAGCGGCTCCGATGATTTGGAAATAGCTACCGAACCGCTACCACCACATCCTATTGAGAGAGTCATGCATAAAAGAATACAGCACGAGGGAAATAGGCGAAGGCTAGGAAATAGTGCTTGTGTTGTTTCCATGACCGTTACCGTTTTTGTAAGAAGCATTACCGTAACCGATTTATGTCGTGCAATGCGCTGATAAAAATTTCCTTAAAACCTTTCAAGCATATATTGACGCAAAATGGTTTTGTCAAATTGTGCGAGCTGGCGATAACTGTATACAGTATAGGGTCCGGGTAGTTTTTAGCTTAGCCGTTGTAGTGTTCCGCAAGCCAATATAGCGAGGAATTGGAACCTTCCTAATGTGTCCGCTTTAGGGCATTAGAATTCGGGGTAAAAGTCGTGCTACAATATGGTAAGACCAATATGGTAGGACCAAGTATTCTCTAAAATATGATTGATCTCTATAAAATTCGTATTTTTAGTACGCTGATGGTTGGTCTAGTGACGTCGCTGACGTCGCGCGCTCACCATGGTTTCGGTACGTTCGCGATGAACGAGGATATCCAGCTTTCCGGCGTCGTTACGAGTCTCGATTTCGTTAATCCGCACTCATGGTTGAACTTCGAGACAATTCAGGAAGATGGTTCGTTAGTCGAGTATAGTTGCGAAATGCGTTCGGCGATGACGCTGCGGCGCTCGGGCTGGACCCCTGAAATGTTCCCGCCAGGTACGCGTATATCGATTGAAGGTTCTCCCGACCGAATCGATTCGCGGGCCTGCTACGTTAGTACGATTACGATCGATGATGCGATGAGTCTCGACCGTTACTCCCAACTCATTGGAGCCGAAGTCGATATTGAACGCGCCGGACGCCTCGACAACGGTAAGCCCAATCTGGCGGGTGACTGGGCGGCCGAGCAGCGCGTAATGACGGATCCGAGAGGACGTGACGGAGCTCTCGTTCCACTGTCACAGGCTAATGACTATGGTATTGGTGGTGTACCCGAAGGGGGAATGGCAATCCCTGGCGGACGTGGCACGCTGCAGGCGGAGATTTTCGGCGACCCGAACGGACCGCGATCGCAAGATCTTCTCAGCCCAGTCGATCTGACTGTAGCCGGCGAGGCGGCATTTCAGCGTCTGCGAGAGATTCCGACTCTGGAGCGCTCTTGTGATCCTGGTAGTATCGTTTCGGATTGGGATATTGTTGGCACCGATCCGGTGAATCGCATCACGCAGAACGACGATCTGGTCACAATCGCTTATGGAGTGCATGGACGTGTACGCACAGTCGATATGCGCCGCACAGTGCATCCAATAGACATCGAACCGAGCTGGACAGGTCATTCGATCGGTTGGTGGGAAGACGACGTGCTCGTAGTAGACACGATCGGCTTCGAGCCCGGCGTACTCGTCAGACCTCGACCTCGCGCTGCCGCGGTTCCGCATAGCGATCAGCTTCACGTTGTCGAGCGTTTCTCAATCGATGAAGGAACGTTTACGCTGAAGCGTGAATTTGTAGCGGACGACCCGGCCTTCTTGAGCGAAATTTACACTGGTTCGACGGAAATGATGGTCTCTAATGTTCCTTACGCATCAGAGTCTTGCGAAGACTTTACCCCTCGTCTCTAGTCAACCTCTGGCAAAGGAAATTTTGGATGCTAGAACTCAATATTCAGTCGGATAACAATCCGACCGGCGTCGGCGAACCGTCCTTGCCGCCGGCTGCGCCTGCAATCTATGCGGTAACCGGGCATCGGGTACGCACGATGCCCCTAACCAAAGAGGGTTATTCGATCTAGCCGGGCTTGACGATGGCTACGTCTGAGCCTGCGCTAGCTAGTTTTCACGTTTATAGGAGCAACCAATGTCAAAACTCGCTATTGAAGGCTACATGGAGGTACCGGAAGAAGATCTGGCGGCAGTGCTGTCGGAGCTTCCAAATCACGCCTCGCTCACCAGAGATGAGCCAGGATGCATCGAGTTTGAAGCTGGCCAGCGCCCTGGCGAACCGCATGTTCTGGATGTAAGCGAACTCTATGAAAGCAGAGAAGCATTTGAACTACACAAATCGCGTATTCAGGGATCAAAATGGGCCGAAGTCACGAAGAACGTCTCGCGCCACTATCGTGTAGAAGAGATCGAGTCGTAGGTTCACTGCTGACAATCATCGGCATGGCCGTTTTCACGCCCTGCCCGACATCGGGGTTCTTGGAAAAAATGATGATCGTATTGTTCTCATCACAAACCTCCCCAAGTCTGCTTCTAGCTTGATTGTATTCAAGCTCTAGTTTTCTAAGACTACACCTAGATTGGTTCACAGTTCAAAATGGCTAAAAATGTGTGAGCAGTAGTTATCTATGGGTATGGGGGCTATGGCCTCCCGCGTACCCCTAAAAACGTATCCGCTGCTCACAAACAAAGAATTAGTCAACACATTGATAATATGAACGCATCGTGTTGTCGGGTCTGCTTGTTAGAACTGCACTTCTGCCGTATTTCTGGCATTCAGCCACAGCGAGATCATCCGATTCGCCTCTCGATAGGGGGTTATCCTGGATAATAACTGAACCTCTAGAGCTGCTTACAACTTGCGAAGCACAACCCAGCAATACCATTGATAAAGCACCAACTAGAAGCTGTTTGAGTCTTAAATAATGTACGGGGGAAGTTAGGTTGGTTTTCTGCATACCCCTTTGAAGAGTAGATGGTTTGGGTAGGTATGGAATGATTTATACTGTCTCTTTATAAGGTTTAATATGCCACAAATAAAAGCCAAATGCCTGATATATGCCTGATTAAAGATTTTACTTATTCTGATTTAAAAATATTAAATAATTATAAATCAATATCTTATGCTTGTTTGGAGAGGTGGCTGAGTGGCTGAAAGCGCTCCCCTGCTAAGGGAGTAAGGGTTAATAGCCCTTCGAGGGTTCGAATCCCTCCCTCTCCGCCACCCCATGTCTACTAAGTCTGGCTTGATTGTGTTCAAGCTCTATTTTTCTAAGATTACACCTAGATTGGTTCACAGTTCAAAATGGCTCGAAATGTGTGAGCAGTAGTTAATATAGGTAGGGGGTGGGGTGGCCCTCTTGTTTGCGATAAACTGCAGCGCAGAGCATTTGCACCGATTTTCCATGTGGTGCATAACTGGCGCATAATGCGGCGAATGGAATTCCCGGGGTGGCTTATCGTGAGATTACTCATACTTTTGCTTGGTTGCAGTGCATTGTCTGCGTGCAATCAGTCTGAAACGCCGGCGCAACCTGATGCTGCTGCGCCGCAAGCTCAGCCAGCGGCTTCTGATTCGCCGGCGCAGCCGAATATTCTCGTCATTATGTCCGATGACATGGGAATCGAAACGCTCGCAAGTTTTGGCGTCGGCGCCGTGACTCCACAAACGGCAACGCTGGACGAACTCGCCACCCGTGGCGTGAGTTTCAGTAATTTCTGGGCGCAGCCAGTGTGCTCGCCGACACGCGCAACCATCATGACGGGTCGCTACGGTTTCCGCACCGGTGTCGGTGCCCCAACCGGCGACAACGTCGCGATGGGTGAAATGCCCCAGGCACCGACAGTGCCCGCGGGCGTCGTTGAAATTCCCACCGGCCGGGATGCGCGGCTGGCGCGGCTCGGCGGCATGGGCGGTATGGGTGGCGATGTCGGTGTCGTTTCGCCGCTCGCCAACAGAACGACCTGGGGCATCAGGCTCGATGAATTTACGCTCCCGGAGGCCTTCAACGAACATCCCGAGCTTAATTACTCGAAAGCTGCAATCGGCAAATGGCATTTGTCCGATACCCGCAACGGCTGGGAAAACCATCCGAACCTTATCGGCTTCGAGCATTTCTCCGGACTCTTACGCTGTTGCCCGGAGAGCTACTTTGCCTGGGTGCAGGTGATTAACGGCGAATTCTCGACTCGCACCGGCTACGCCCCGACCGACAAGGTCGATGAAGCAATCAGCTGGCTTGACGCTCAGGATGACGACGACCCCTGGTTTCTGTACCTGGCGTTCAATACGCCGCATAACCCACTGCACCTGCCGCCACGCGAGCTGCTGCAGTCTGATTATTCCGACCGTAGTGACGAAGAGTTGCGAGGCGACAATCGAGCGTTGTTCGAGGCGATGATCGAGGCAATGGATACCGAAATAGGGCGCCTGCTGGATCACATTGGCGCGGACGAACTCGAGAATACCTACGTCGTTTTTCTCGGTGACAACGGCACTACCAGTAGGCTTGTGCGCGAACCGTTTCGCTCGGGTTTTGCGAAGAATGGCGTATACAACGGTGGCGTCAGCGTGCCGCTTCTTGTGACAGGTCCTGGCGTGCCTTCCGGGCAGACGACCGATGCGCTCGCGAACTCGACGGATTTGTTCGCAACGCTGCTGGAGATGGCCGGTATCGACATGAATGAGGTCGTGCCGGATGGCGTAACAGTCGATTCAATTAGCCTGATGCCGTATCTGTCCAATCCTGGTGCAGAGTCGATTCGCGAGTGGATTTACGCTGATGCGTTTACGACAGACCTCGGAGTCAGGTCTGGTGAATATGCGATGCGCAACGCTCGCTACAAGCTGCTGGTCGAGGAAGGCGTCGAGCACTTCTTCGACATGAATTCAGATCCCTACGAGCACAACGATCTGCTTGCCGGTGAGCTGACCCAGGAGCAGGCAAGTGAGCTCGCAGCATTGCGCGCAGAACTTGTCGCACTGCACGCAACTGAAGGGATTTAGTTTACGCAGGAGATTCGGCGCTGCCGCTGCATCCGCCTCCGCACCCAGAAGCAAGGACTAGAGAAAGCAGCACAACGCACCACCCTAACAGGCGAAGGCTAGAAGGCGCTGATCGTGTTGTTCTCATCACAAGCTTCCCCAAGTCTGGCTTGATTGTGTTCAAGCTCTAGGTTTCTAAGACTACACCTAGATTGGTTCACAGTTCAAAATGGCTAAAAATGTGTGAGCAGTAGTT
>JBJKYL010000011.1:0-40045 GCA_045561055.1 Candidatus Rariloculaceae bacterium
GCGTTACCGAGCGCCGAGATTTCGAGCCAGGGGCCGATCTCGTTGCGAAAACGCTGGTAGGATTCGTAGATTCGGGAAATTATGGGGTCTTGTGCTACGAGTTCCTCCAAGACCTCGATACTTAAAGCTTCTAGTGCTTCCAATACGTCGTCAGGGAAACGGCGTAACTCGACGCCATGTTCTTCGACCAAAGTCTTCAGCGCTTCGTGATTACGCGTATTGAACTCCGCGAGAAGGTAGCTGTTTTCGGCGTAACAGGCCGTTCGCACAACGTGTTGTAGTTCAGGCGATAACGATTCGTACGCCCCTCTTGCCACTAGAAGCTCCAATGCACCCGATGGTTCCTGCCAGCCTGGGTAGTAATAATACTGCGCAGCCTGGTGAAATCCCGATGCCAGGTCGTTGTATGGGCCAACCCATTCCGTCGCATCAATCGCCCCCGTTTGTAAGGCGGTGAAAATTTCGGCGACCGGCATCACCACGGGAAGTACGCCCGCCCGTTGCATCACTTCGCCACCGAGTCCTGGAATGCGCATTTTCAGTCCGACGAGATCTTCTATCGAGTTGATCTCGCGATTGAACCAGCCGCCCATCTGAGGGCCAGTGTTACCCGCTACGAAAGGGACGATATCTAGCGGCGCATAAGCTTCCTGCCATAGATTGTGTCCGCCGCCATGAAAGAGCCACGCGTTGAAGACGTCGGGAGACATACCAAACGGTACACTACCGAACAGTTGAGCAGCGGGTATCTGGCCGCGCCAGTAGATCGGGGCGCTGTGGCCGAGCTGAATCGTTCCTCTCGACACAGCATCGAGGACTTCGAATGCGGGTACAAGTTCTCCTGCTGCGAATACCTCGACCGAAATGCGGCCGCCGGAAACCTCTTCGAGCCGTTTTGCGAGTCGAGTGGCGGAGACGCCGTGGCCTGGAAAGTTCGGTGGCCACGATGTCACCATGCGCCATTCGTGTCGCTCGTCGGAGGCGATAACATTGTCCGCGCTCTCAGGTTGTGTGCAGCCGGCCAGAGTTCCAAGGCCGCCGTAGAGGAATGAGCGTCTTCGCATCCATCCATTTTGCCTTGGGTTGCTTGCTTCTGCCAGGGTTTGATGATGCAGTTGAATTGTGCCCGACGGTGCTCATGAACGACAATTACGCTCTATGGAAAAAAATTCACCTCGGGGCCCCGATTTTGTTCGCCAAATTGTGGTTGCCGATATCGAAAAGGGGAAACATGGTGGTCGTGTACAAACGCGTTTTCCGCCAGAGCCCAACGGCTATCTGCATATAGGGCATGCGAAGGCGATCTGTCTTTCCTTTAACATCGCGGCCGAGTTCAGTGGCCAGTGTTTTCTACGTTTAGATGATACAAATCCGGAGACGGAAAACTCAGAATTTGTATCGGCTATCCAACGGGATGTGCGCTGGCTTGGCTTCGAATGGCCCAAGTTGACGCATGCATCTGACTATTTTCCGCAGTTGTACCAACTAGCTATCGAACTGGTAAAAGCTGACAAGGCCTATGTCGACAGTCTCAGCGCGGCCGAGATTCGTGACTATCGTGGCACGCTTACCGAATCCGGTCGACCTAGTCCGCACCGCGATCGCAGTGTTGATGAAAATCTCGAGCTATTTGAGGGAATGCGCCGTGGCGATTTCGAGGAAGGTGAACATGTTCTACGAGCGAAGATTGATATGGCTTCGCCCAACATGAATCTTCGCGATCCGACTTTGTACCGGATCCGCAAGTTACCGCATCAACGAACCGGAGATTCTTGGTGCATTTACCCGATGTACGATTTTGCGCATACGCTCTCGGATGCGTTGGAAGGGACGACACATTCATTGTGTAGTCTAGAATTTGAGGATCATCGGCCGCTCTACAATTGGTTGATCGAACAACTTCCGGTCCCACATATCCCGCAGCAGATCGAGTTTTCGCGCTTAAATCTCATGTACACGGTAATGAGTAAGCGTAAACTCAAGCAGCTTGTCGACGAAGGTCATGTTGATGGTTGGGACGATCCACGGATGCCAACATTGTCAGGGATGCGGCGGCGTGGATACCGGCCTACAGCGATCCGCGATTTCATTGGACGTATCGGAATAACTAAAAAAGACCACTTGATTGAACTGGGTTCGCTAGAGAGTGCTGTTAGAGACGACCTGAATGAGCATGCGCCGCGCCGCTTTGCTATCCTGCGGCCTCTCAAGGTTGTTATCGAAAACTATCCTGATGATGAGGAGTGGCTTGAGGCTGCGAACCATCCGAATCGGCCTGATCTCGGCTCTCGCGAGGTGCCGTTCTCCCGTGAAATTTACATCGAGCGCGATGATTTTATGGAAGAGCCGCCGGGAAAATTCCGTCGCTTGGCGCCGGGGCGTGAAGTTAGACTCCGTTACGCCTACATTATTAAGTGTGAGGATGTGATTAAAAACGCTGCGGGTGAAATTATCGAGCTGCGATGCAGTTACGATCCCGAGACACGCAGTGGTTCCGCGCAGAGCCAGAGAAAAGTGAAAGGAACGATTCACTGGGTATCCGCTCGTCATGCGGTACGCGCGGAAGTTCGACTTTATGACCGCCTGTTTAGGGTCCCAACGCCAGACCGAGGGGAGGGGAATTTCTTGGAAAAACTTAACCCCGACTCTCTCGAGAGGCTGTCTGATGCTGCACTTGAGCCTACCTTAGCGCAGGCGCTTCCGGGTGAGTTTTTTCAGTTTGAACGCCAGGGCTACTTTGTCGTCTATACAGGTGGAGTTGATAAACCGCTCGTGTTTTCTCGGACGGTCACGTTGCGTGATTCATGGGCGAAGTTGGAGCGCCAGGCGGCAGATCAGGCGAACCTGTCGCTGTGAAGGGCTTGTCTCAACGGCGCCAATATGAGTATTTGTCGCAATTAAAATTGACGGATTGTCTTCTCGCGAAACGGGAGTGCGGATGGTTACTTGCCACGCACCGTTCGATAGCGCATCGTAAGCAAGATGGTTAACAAGGTAACTAAATGGCAATCCTCCGTTGAGGTTACGGATACCCTATCACGGCCTCTGCGCGACCTTCGAATCTCGGTTATTGATCGCTGTAATTACCGATGCCCTTACTGTATGCCCGCCGACATTTACGGTGACGATTACGATTTTCTGCCGCGTGATCACTGGCTGACTCCGGGAGAACTTAAGCGAATTGCCGGACTCTTCATACAACTCGGCGTGTCGAAGCTGCGATTAACAGGCGGGGAACCCCTGCTACGCCGGGATATCGTGGATATCGTCGCGAAACTCAGCTCGATTCCCAGCCTTGATGACTTTGCTTTGACGACGAATGGAACGCTACTCGCGGATCGCGCCAAGGATCTCAAAGCGGCTGGATTGCAGCGCGTCACGGTCAGTGTCGACAGCCTCGATGAGGCTGTATTCAAGGAAATGAGCGGTGGTCGCGGCAATATCCAAAGTGTGTTGGATGGAATTGCGGCTGCCCAGCGTGTTGGCCTCGGCCCAATCAAACTCAATGTCGTGGTCCAGAAGGGCAAGAACGATGATACGGTCCTAAATCTACTTAAACATTTCCGCGGTTCCGGGCTCATTCTCCGATTCATCGAGTACATGGATGTCGGTACGTTAAACGGCTGGCGCCTCGACGAGGTCGTCCCGTCGAGGGAACTGTTGGACAAGATATCGGCACGCTGGCCTCTTAAGCCGCTGGAGCGTAACTATCGGGGCGAGGTGGCGCGACGTTACGCGTTCGAAGACGGTCTGGGTGAGATCGGCTTCATATCTTCCGTAAGCGAGCCTTTCTGTGGCGCTTGCCACCGAGCTAGGCTGTCTGCCGACGGAACTATTTACACTTGTCTATTCGCGAGCGAGGGTATCGATCTTCGTGGGCCGCTGCGAGGCGGCGCTAGCGATGCTGATCTCGTCAGTATGCTGCAAAACCTTTGGAGACAGAGAGCTGATCGTTATAGCGAGATGCGTAATAAGGAGACGAAGCCGCCGCGTGATTCCCGCGTAGAGATGTATAGGATCGGCGGCTGATGCTGACCCATGTTGATTCCGCGAACCGACCAGCGATGGTGAATGTTGGGGATAAAGCTATGACGACCAGAACCGCTTGTGCTAGAGCGATTGTTCAGTTCCCAGAAAACGTCATTTCCGACGCGGATATGGGTGAGGCGTTGCGCACTAAGAAGGGTCCTGTGTTCGATACGGCGATCATTGCTGGTGTCATGGCTGTTAAGCGCACGCATGAACTCATACCGTTTTGCCACCCGATTCCTCTTGAGGATTGTGTTATCTCTATCGATTGGGGTTCTCCTGGAGAGGTCGTGATTGAGTGTGCGGTGCGTGCGACTCACAAGACCGGCGTTGAGATGGAGGCACTGACCGGAGCTATGACTGCTGCACTGACTGTTTACGACATGTGTAAAGCGCTGTCGCATGGTATCGAGGTCCGCGATGTTCGGCTGGTTTCCAAAACTGGTGGTAAGAGAGATTTCGGGGAGTCTACGCAGCCGTGATTAATGTAACCGCGCAGTACTTCGCAGTGTTTGGCGAGCAAGCTGGTAAAAATTTCGAAGAAATTGCAACCTCTGCGGCGACGGTCGGCGAATTGTACGCTGAGGTGTCGGTGACGTATGGGTTTGCAGATTCAATGGCACACAGTAAGGTCGCAATCAACGGTGAGCTTGTTTCCTGGAGCTCATTATTAGCTGATGGTGATGTCGTCCTATTTTTCCCGCCCGTGGCGGGAGGATGAAATTTGAAATCACAGACCAGCGCATCGAGCCCGCAGTGCTGAAAGAAACCCTGTGTCCGCAATTCAGCGGGGGGAGGGCGTTTGTCGCGTTCGAGGGTTGGGTGCGTGACCATAATGATGGTCAACCCGTAACAGCACTCGAATACGAGGCACATGCTCCTATCGCGACGAAGGAAGGCCAAAGAATTTTGGAAGAAGTGATCGAGCGGTTCGACGTGTTAGCTGTGTTTGGACGACATCGTGTCGGGCGACTCGATATTGGAGAATGCGCGGTGTGGGTTGGTGTTAGTGCTGCCCATCGCGGCGTAGCGTTCGATGCCTGCCGTTATGTTATCGATGAGTTGAAGCAGCGTGTTCCGATTTGGAAGAAAGAGTACTATCTAGATGGCCCTTCGGGCTGGATAAACTCACAGGCGGGAACCGAGGGAGCGGACGCGGATAAAAAGACCTAGAGAAATCGTTTCAGCTTGATCCGTACGTCAAGAGTGATAGATCTTCGCTCGTGTCGACGTCGAACGCTGCCTCCGGCATGTCTACGAGTAGCGTGTTCGAACCGGCTTGGTCAAGAATGGTTTTCGCGCCCATGTCACCCTGGAGTTCGCGAAGACTATGCAACAGTCGTCGTGGCAGAATCGCCGGGACGCCGGGTCCGTTAGGGTATCTAGCAGCCACGGCTCGACTAGGATGGCGGCGCCAAGCCGCGGTGAGGCGCCCCAACGAAAAAGCGTTGACGTAAGGTTGGTCGGTCAGCACGATTAATACGCCTCTAGCTTGCCGTGGGAGGGCGTCGACGCCGGCGCGCAAAGAAGCTTGCGATGCCGTCTTGCCAGTGCGTATTATTTACAATTCGCATCCCACTGCAATTTCTAGCTAGAAGTGAGCGTAACCGTAGGTTATATGCTCCTAGCACGACCAGTAGCTGGTCTGCTGGCGTGACGGCTTGTGCGGCATCGATGGCGCGGAGCATCAGCGGTTTAATGGGATCGCGGACGAGTTGCTTAGGATAGCCTAGGCGTCGCGACTCTCCCGCTGCCAATAAAACGCACCACAGTCCATCAGATGATGCAAGAGCGGAAGATGTCATAGCCGTACTATACTGCAACGAAGTGCTCATAACTTTTAGGTGTTGATAGGTATAGTCAATTGTCGCCTATATTTTGGTAAATTTATCGTCGTGTTGAATGATAGACGGTAATCTCCTATCGCTACCTATGAAATCATTCGAAGAACTAAAGAACTAAAGAACTAAAGAACTAAAGAACTAAAGAACTAAAGAACTAAAGAGCTAAAGAACTAAGGGGCAACGACTTTGTGTAATATTCGTTTGAGTCGTGCTAAACGCAAGGATGTGCCCGCGATTGCGAATATGGCTCATACTTTGGTTGAACACGGCTTGCCGTTATCTTGGGACGAGCGAAGAGTCGCCCACTGTCTAACGAATACCGACTGCATCGTGATCAATGCTAAGGATGGACGTAGACTTGTCGGTTTTGCGATCATGGAATTTCTTGACGGTCGCGCACATCTGTATCTGTTGGCCGTCCAGCCCGGTCACCAAGGACAAGGTATCGGGCGTGTGCTGCTCGAGTGGTTGCACTCTTCAGCACGTACGGCGGGGATATTTCTTATCGACGTTGAAGTGCGAGTCAGTAACCTGTCGGCTCAGTCTTTTTACCGGAGTTTGGGTTTCTGCGAGGCTGGTGTAAGACGAGGCTACTACGGTGGGAAAGAGGATGCCTTACGTATGAGCTGTAATCTTTCGGCGGATATGGCCTAAGCAAAATCTTATTATAGTGGCCTGCCGTGGTAACGTTTTGTGTAAATCTATCCGCTTGCGGTGTAGCTAGATTCCTGACAAGGTGATGATGCGATGGCAGACAAAAAACAACGATCATTTGTGCCGCTAGGTATCGCCGTGCTCACGATCTCCGATACTCGTACGAAGGACAGCGACATCTCCGGTGATTTGCTAGTGGAACGCCTGTCTTCCTCTGGACATGAACTTCGGGACCGCGCGATAGCCAAAGACGACGTCTACGCGATTCGCGCTAAGGTATCACATTGGATTGTGGAACCTAGCGTCGAAGTCGTCATATGTACGGGTGGGACTGGTGTCACCGGACGTGACGGAACTCCCGAATCAGTTAGCGTTTTGCTCGATAAGGAGATAGGGGGTTCGGCGAGATGTTTCGTTCTATTTCGTTCGCTGAGATCGGTACGTCGAGCTTACAATCACGATGTCTCGCAGGTGTTGCGAACGGCACCTATATTTTTTGTCTGCCTGGTTCTCCGAATGCTTGCGGTATGGGTTGGGACAAGATAATCGCGGCGCAGCTAGACTATAGAACACGACCCTGCAACCTAGCGGAACTCATGCATCGACTAAAACAATGAGATTGCTAACTAGTGCGAATGCAAAATGAGAAGAACACGATTCATTTAGTCATTGCTATAGGCTAGTATTATCACTCGCTAGAACCGAGGGGTGGCCGGAAACGGCCTGAGAGATTGGCATAAGCCAATTAACCCTTTGAACCTGATCCGGTTAGTACCGGCGAAGGGACAGGAGCCCGATTTTGGATTTGCCCTCTCCCTTCTCCCCTTTCGCGCTGGATCTCGTTCTTGAAGGAGATCTGAGATGAACGACGATAGTAGTATCTTGCGGGGTTACACGGGTAGCCAAACAGCTTTTTATGGTCTGCTCGCGGCGTCTTTTGCCCCGGCTATTTTGTTTGCCCAGGGCCAGCCTTCGGAGGAGGTTGTCGAGGAGGTTGTCGTAACGGCCGGTTTTAGAGAAAGCAACTTAATGAGCGCGGCCGCGAGCATTTCCGTCGTTGCGGAGAGCGTCATTGACAAACGTGCAGCACAACATCTCGAGTCTGTGTTGAGTAGCGCGGCGAATATTAACCACTCTAGTGGCAGTTCACGGGCGCGCTTCATTCAGATACGCGGTGTCGGTGATCTTGAGCAATTCGTCGACCCGAAACACTATCCATCTGTCGGTATTACGGTTGATGACATTAATCTTAGTGGTACTGCAAATGCCGGTATGTTGTTCGATGCTGAGCAAGTAGAGATTCTTCGCGGTCCACAGGGAACGCGGTTCGGTGGTAGCGCATTGGCGGGGATGGTCAATATCCGGAGCAATAGGCCAACAAATTCACTAGAGGGGTATTTCGAGGCAGGTGCAGGCGCCTATGGTAGCTGGAATCTAGGCGGCGTTATCAGTGGCCCACTCGGTGACTCAGTCAGCGCGCGATTGGCGGTGCAGCAGAACGAGAGTGACGGTTACATCGACAATGCGTTTCTTGGACGAGATGACACTAACGGTTACGACGAGATGTCAGTTCGCGCAACCGTGGAGTTCGAGCCTGGCGGTGGTTCGGCCTATAGCCTGGCAGCATTCTATTTCGATAGTGAGAATGGCTATGATGCGTTCTCGCTAGATAACAACCGGAGTACATTGTCGGATGCGCCAGGTCACGACAATCAGGAGAGTATTGCGCTTTCAGGGCGAGCCGATTGGCAGTTGAATAACTTACAGTCTTTAGAACTCATCACCAGTTGGCTAGAGAGCGATAGCAGCTACGGTTTTGATGAGGACTGGACTTTCACAGAAATCTGTGACGGAACGCTCTGTGACCCAGTGTTCGATTTCTTTTCTAATACCGATAATTACCTTCGTGATCGTACCGAGGTTTCAGCGGATTTGCGGTTGCTTGGCATGACCCAGGGTAGCAGTCTGGAGTATGTCTTCGGTCTTTATACTCAGCAGCGGGATGAAGATTTACATCGAGAGTATTACGGAGATTTTTTCAGCGGCTATTCGACAGAGCGACAGGCTATCTACGGGCAGATCGAGATGGCCTTAGCCGATCGTATAGGGTTGATTACTGGTTTGCGCTACGAGCGTTTCAATGACAGCTATAGCGACAGCTTAGACTCTCAATTAGCGAGCGATGACAGCCTGAAAAGCGGGGAGTTCACACTGACCTACCAAGCATCGGACCGGACGTTGTTATACGCAACTCTTTCGCGCGGCGATAAAGCCGGCGGTGTAAATACAAAAGCTAAAGCAAGCCTGCCTCTAATGCAGCCTGTTTTTCAGGATTTTATAAAACCGCGGCTCTGGGTAGATACAGAGACGTTGCTGAACCGCGAGTTTGGGTTGAAGGGAAACTATATAGACGGCAGGTTAGATCTTCGATCTGCGGTGTTTCATATGGACCGTGATGGCGCGCAACTGGAGTCCTGGGTGTGGGACAGCGTGAACTATCTATGGATAGGTTTTCTAGACAATGTTGACGGATCTAACTGGGGTGCCGAGATTGAGTTCAACTTTAGGTTCAACGATCGCGTTGAGTTGTTCGGTTCGCTCGGATTGTTGCAAGCTGAGATCAAGGAAATAACGACGTTTGATCTAAACCTCAATGATTTTGTTACCCGTCGGGATGTTGATCAGGCTAAGTCGCCCGAGTGGCAATATAACGTAGGAGCGGACTTTTCCTTTAGTCACAGTCTCGGTGCGCGTTTGGAGTTGGAAGGGCGTGACGATAGCAGATACGGTTATTATCACAATGAAAATATCGGTAGTTACAATCTCATGAATGCCAGCCTTAGCTACCAGGTTGGAAGGACAGAGTTGCACCTCTGGGCACGCAATTTAACCAATGAGGACTATGCGGTACATGGCCTGTTTTTCGGTAACGATCCCCGTAAAGGCTGGATTAACGAGTCCTACTACCAGTACGGTGAGCCCCGCGTGTATGGGATTTCGGCCAAGTACTTCTTAGATTAGAGGCACTCTGATGTATATGACCGATGGGGGTTGGGTTCTGACGCTGCTCGATAGTGTCTCAGCGGCTGCTCGCACGCTATCGGTATCGGAAATCGTAGCGGTCTTATCGGCTATCGCGTATCTGGTACTGGTGATCTACCAGAACATTCTTTGTTGGGTAGCGGCGCTTATCAGTGTTCTTATCTACATGGTTATCTTTTTTGATGCGCGTCTGTATATGGAGTCCGCGTTGCAGGTTTTTTATATGGGGATGGCTGTCTACGGCTGGTATCAGTGGAAGTATGGCGGAGATAAGCATGATCGGTTGCAAATTGCGACGTGGCAGCTGCAGACGCATATGCTTGTTGTCGCCGGGGTTTTTTGCCTCGCCGCCGTGTTTGGTTGGGCTCTATCTAGGACTGACGCGGCTATGCCGTATCTTGACTCGTTTACGACTGTTGCTGCGCTCGTTGCGACCTATATGGTGGCACGCAAAATACTGGAGAACTGGATTTACTGGTTTGTGATCGACGCGGGTTCTGTTTATCTCTATGGGTTGCGGGATTTATATTTGACTGCTGCGCTCTACGTGCTCTATCTCGTGATGATCGTGATTGGGTTTCGCCGCTGGTGGCGCGACTGGCAGATTCAGCGCGCGGAAACGATGTAATGTTCAAGCTGGTGGATGCTGAGCAGCAGCAACTTCTAGATCTATATGAGATCCTCGGTGTTGCTGCCAGTTCGGTGACGGTCCGGCCGCTTAGCGGCGGGGTTTTGAGTCGTAGTTACCGCTTGTCGAGTGGGTCCGGCGACTGGGTCGCACGTTTGCCTACCAATGCCGAGAACCGTTTTCGGCTAGAGTTGTCGGTGGAACAGAGGCTGCTTGAGAACCTAAGTGAGGTCGGGCTTACAGCACCCATAGTGAGCCGGGAAACGGGTGATATTCTCGTCACGCAGTTTCTCACTGCTGCGTCCACGTGGACGGCCGCGGATGCTCGTGATCCGAAAAATATCGTGCGTATCGCTTCAAAACTTCGCGAGTTGCATGGAATTAACCATGACCTACCACCATTCTCTGCGACGCTAATCGCGGAGGACTACTGCCAGACGGTGTTGGAACGCCATAGATTAGTCCCGGAGCAGCGCGAGTGGATGGAGCAGTTTCACGAGCTAGCAAGTGCTTACGATGCTGCGAGTGCTCCGGCAACACTATGTCATTACGATCTCGTAGCGGAAAATATTATGGATGATGGCGGATTGTGGTTTATCGACTTCGAATACGCTGTCTGCGCCGAGCCGCTTCTTGATCTTGCGAGTTTAGCAAGTATGAACAACTTTAGTTCTATAGAACAAAAATGCCTTCTACATGCCTACTATGAGGGTGCGGCACCCCAATTCAGCATGACGCGATTTTCCTCGGTAATCCGATTATTACGCCTGCAGACTTATTTCTGGGCGCTATCCAGTTACGATCCGGAGAAGGAAGATGGCCCTTTCGCGCGGTTTGTTGAGAATATGTCTGTAGTGCTAAGGTAGGCGCCGATTTATCTAACAGGTATGGCCATCCGGCCGACAATTCACGTGATCAAAAATGTCGCTTTTCTCGGCTTGGGTGTGATGGGTTTTCCGATGGCTGGTTGGCTCAGTCGTGCCGGTTGCAGTGTGACGGTTTTCAATCGCACGACGGTGAAAGCAGAACGGTGGTGTGACGAGAACGAGGGCGCTATGGCGTTGACTGCAGCAGAAGCTGTCGCTGGTGCTGAGGCTGTCTTTATGTGTCTCGGTGACGATCCAGATGTTCGCGAAGTTGTACTAAGTGATAGCGGCGTTCTGCGCGCGATGCGGTCAGGCACATTGCTTGTCGATCACACGACAGCATCGGCTAGTCTAGCGCGCGAGATCGCTTCGGCTGGTGAAGAGTGCGGTGTGCAGTGCCTAGACGCGCCCGTATCGGGTGGACAGGCAGGTGCTGAAAATGGTCAACTGACGGTTATGGTCGGGGGTGAACCCGAAGCGTACGAACGCGCCGAGTCGCTGATACATGCGTTTGCCAAGATGGTTCGACTGATTGGGCCGGCAGGTAGCGGGCAGCTTACCAAGATGGTTAACCAAATTGCTATCGCGGGTGTCGTACAGGGCTTCGCTGAAGCGCTGAACTTCGCGATTCGAGCGGGATTAGAGCCCGAGGCTGTTGTCGACGTGATTAGCAAGGGTGCGGCGCAATCTTGGCAGATGGATAATCGCTGGGAGACGATGTCGGCTGGGAAATTTGAGTTCGGTTTCGCGGTGGAGTGGATGCGTAAGGATTTACGAATCTGTTTTGAAGAATCGCGGGCCAACGGTGCGGAGCTCCCAATCGCCGCACTCGTCGATCAGTTCTATGCCGACGTCGCTGACATGGGTGGTAAGCGTTGGGATACGTCGAGCCTTATCGCACGGCTCAACCGGGATTGATAGCATGGACCTGTTGCTTGCGGATCTTTTGAGTCTGCTGGAACTTGAGCAATTCGAGGATCAGTTATTCCGCGGACAGAGTCAGACTATCGGCAGCCACATAGTGTATGGCGGACAGGTGCTTGGGCAGGCGCTCAGTGCAGCGAACCACACCGTTGAGGGGCGGAAAGTACACTCGCTGCACGCTTATTTTCTCCGGCCCGGCGACGTAAACGCACCAATCGTCTATGAGGTCGATCTCGCCCGTGATGGACGCAGTTTCACAAACCGACGCGTCGTTGCGATTCAACACGGTCGGCCTATATTCAATATGACGGCATCATTTCAGCTTCCTGAAGACGGTCTCGAACATCAGGCTATGATTCCCGGCGTACTCGGGCCCGAAGGGTTGCAGGCGTTACATGACATGCCGGATGAGGTGTTGCGGGAACTCCCAGAGGGGATTCGGCATGTGACGCGCAAGGGCCCTTTCGAAATTCGGCCGGTAGAACCCGTGATTCCGTTGTCGTTGGAATCGTCAAGTCCGGTTCGACATGTCTGGTTTCGAGTAGTTGATGATCTTCCCGACGAGCTGGATTTACACTGTAACCTATTGGCATATATTTCCGACTTACAGTTGCTCCGAACTGCGATACTTCCTCACGCCATCGACTTAGGGGATGGGAGGACACAGATTGCGAGTTTAGATCACGCTATGTGGTTTCACCGGCCGTTTCGCGTCGATGATTGGCTTCTTTACTCAGTGGAGAGCCCGAATGCAGCGGCTGCTCGGGGGTTTGCGCTCGGCCGATTCTTTAGTGCCGATGGCACCCTAGTGGCTTCTACGGCACAAGAGGGCCTGATCCGCATATCGCCGAAGAAACACAAACCGAGGTCTTCATCATAACCCTCTATTGCTACTAGACGAATTGGTATTGTTTGGCGAATGAA
Organism: Candidatus Rariloculaceae bacterium; assembly: GCA_045561055.1. Taxonomy (GTDB): domain Bacteria; phylum Pseudomonadota; class Gammaproteobacteria; order Steroidobacterales; family Rariloculaceae; genus SMWC01. The sequence continues at coordinate 12,912 of JBJKYL010000011.1, forward strand.
AAAAGATCAATGTGGGGGCCGATATTTTGTTCGTGTCTATTGATTCAGCGCGGCGATAGTTCTTCTCTGTAACGTTTTCCGCGAGCAACGTAGTGGTCAGTTATCCAGCGTATATGTGCGAGTTCCTCTTCGGTTACTTCGCGAATACGCCGTGCAGGCGAGCCAATAATCAAGGATCGATCGGGAAACTCTTTACGTTCGGTTATCAGTGCCTGCGCACCGACGAGACAGTTTTTGCCGATAATTGAATGGTTTAATATTGTCGCCCCCATTCCTATCAATGTGCCGTCGCCGATTGTGCAGCCATGTACAGTCGCAGAATGCCCAACACACACGCCTTCACCAAGAACAACCGGTGCACCGGCATCAATGTGAAAGATAGCCCCGTCCTGAATATTAGAGCGGTTCCCTATCGTGATAGTGTCATTGTCGCCTCTGATGACAACACTAAACCAGATGCTTACGTCCCGGCCGAGACTCACGCGGCCAATAACTGCGGCGTTAGGCGCTACAAAGTAGTCGTCCCCATGGGTCTTCACGCGATCTTCGCCCAAGTCATAGATCATGTTTTATCAGTTCCTGAAGTTTGGCGGGGACGAAATGCCCGAGCTCGTTCATATCCCTATCATCCCTTCGCCTGGTTTTCTACAGTGGCTGCCGCGGCGGCAATTGCTTCAGCGTCTCCAAGGTATTCGGCGCACAGCGGCCGAAGGTTTGAGTCGAGCTCGTATACTCGTGGGACGCCGGTGGGAATGTTGAGTTCAACAATGTCCTGCTCGGAAATACCTTCGAGCATCTTAACAAGCGCTCTAAGACTATTGCCGTGTGCAGCTATCAGCACGTTCTTTCCCGCCCCTAGTTCCGGGATGATAGTCTCGTTCCAATAGACTTCAACGCGCTCCAGCGTTAATTTTAACGATTCGGTTGCGGGCAATTCCGCGGCGTCGAGGTTCGCATAGCGGGGGTCATATTTTGGTTGACGAGGATCGTTTTCGCTAAGGGCGGGCGGCGGCGTATCATAACTGCGCCGCCAGACTTTAACTTGTTCGGCACCGTGTTTCCTCGTTGTTTCGGCCTTGTCTAGACCCTGTAGGTCTCCATAATGACGTTCGTTAAGCCGCCAATTACGAATGACTGGAATCCACATAAGATCCATCTCGTCGAGAATTAGCCATAGCGTTCGGATCGCCCGCGTCTGTACCGATGTGAATGCGAGGTCGAAATAGTAACCATCCGCCTTTAATAACTGACCGGCGCTACGTGCTTCTGCAACACCCTGTTTGGTGAGATCGACGTCAGTCCAACCTGTGAAAAGATTTTTGAGGTTCCATTCACTTTGTCCGTGGCGGACAAGAACGAGCGTGCCAGGTTTGAAATTGTTAGTCATGGTAAACCGTATTGTTTGAGGTTCTTAGTACGAGATCAACCACATTACATTATTTTATTTTTATAGGGGTTAAAACTTAGTAGATACTAGTTTATGCGAGACTTCGGGCTTTCGCGTGTGCAATGCCTGTCAAGGCTATGACGCCACTAGCTAAAATCCTAAGGTAAATGAGGCGCAGCCAGATAATCATGACTTTGCATTTCTTCGAGACGGCTTCGAGTGCGGTTGAATTCCAGTTTGACTCTCTCTCCAACGTAAAGCGACGCGATTGGTACCGCCGCAGACAGGATAAGCTTCACGCGACGATCATAGAATTCATCAACTAGTGAGATGAAGCGGCGTGCTTGATTCTCCATCGTCTTCGTGAATTGCGGCACGTTAGATACAATAACGGTTTGGTAGCAGCGCGAAAGTTCGATGTAGTCGTCTTGGCTTCGCGGGCCGTCGCAGATTTTCTGAAAATCGAACCAAATAACTCCATCCGCCTCTTTTCTGCACTCGATATTTCTACCTAGTATTGAGATGTGGGTATCGTTTCTTCCTTGGTCTGGTGCAATGCCCGCGAAGTAAGCAGTGAGTTCCCTTTCTGCTGCGTGGTTGGCCGGTTGCTGATACACATCTGCGCGCTCTAGGATACGCAGCCTGTAGTCCAGTACGCCTTTGACATGTACTGACTCGGTGTTTTTTTTGATAAGGTTGATAGCACCCATAAATCGCTGTCGTTGAAGACCGTTGTAATACAGGTCGTCAGGGTTGCTGTTCGAAGTTGCGATGAGTGTTACGCCACGGTCGAATAATGCTTCGAACAGATTGCTGAGGATCATGGCGTCCGCGATATCTGTGACGGCGAACTCGTCGAAGCAGATCACGCGAGCACTGTTGGCAAAGTGGTCAGCCGCAAATTTTAGCGGATTCTTACGATGCTTAAAGAGTTTAAGATTCTCGTGAATTGAACTCATGAACCGATGGAAGTGCTGGCGCCGTTTATCCTCGAACGGCAGGCTATTGAAGAACATATCCATGAGTAGCGTCTTACCTCGGCCGACTCCGCCCCATAGATAGACCCCTTTCGGTGGCGGCGGACGGTTCCTTATGATGCGGGTAAGCTTTCGATACCAGCTTCGGGATGGCGCTCCGGCGAGAAGCAGATCTTCGTAGCAGCGCTGTAGCGCCTGCGCGGCGAGTTCCTGCGCAGGATCAATAGACAGTTCGCCGTCTACCACGCGCTGTTTATAAGTTTCGAGTGGGGTCATGACTGGGTTAGTTCAGCGCGATTACGGAATTGATCGAGTGCTGCAGGGTTCTCGAGTGCGTCGGTGTTACGGACTTCTCGGCCGTGCAGCACGTCACGAACAGCTATTTCAACTATTTTACCGTTGATTGTGCGCGGAATATCTTCGACCTCGAGTATTTTCGCTGGTACATGCTTCGGGCTAGCATTGTTACGGATGTAATCTCGTATGCGGCGGGCTAATACGTCGTCGAGTTTTTCCCCAGGTTGCAGGCGAACGAATAATACTATTCTGACATCGTCGTCCCAGTCCTGGCCAACAACTATGCTCTCAGCTATTTCATCAAATTGTTCGACGACTCTATATATTTCGGCCGTGCCAATACGCACGCCGCCGGGATTCAGTATGGCGTCGGAACGCCCATGGATGACGATACCGTAATTCTCCGTCATTTCTGCATAGTCGCCTTGGTGCCAGACGCCTGGGTAGCGCGTGAAATACGCGGCCTGGTAACTGCTACCGTCCGGGTCTCCCCAAAATTCAACTGGCATCGAGGGGAAGGCACTGGTACAGACCAATTCGCCCTTTTCGCCGCGAAGCGAGCGACCGTCATTGTCGTAGATGTCTACCCGCATTCCGAGTGCACGGCACTGTAGTTCGCCGCGATAGACGGGTAGGATCGGATTACCGGCTCCGAAACAAGAAATGATATCGGTACCGCCCGCAACCGATGATAGTTGCAGGTCTTGCTTGATGTATTTGTAAACGAAGTCATAGCTTGTCGGAGCCAGCGGAGAGCCGGTCGACAGAACGCTTTGGAGGTGCTCGAGATTGACATGCTCTCGTGGTCTATAGCCAGCTTTCTCGATGGCACTCAAATATTTAGCGCTGGTTCCGAAAACACTGATTTTCTCGTTCTCAGCGATGCGCCACAGAATATTCGGGCTTGGGTAGAACGGCGAGCCGTCGTACAGCAGCAGCGTTGCACCGCTCGCGAGTCCTGATACGAGCCAGTTCCACATCATCCAACCGCATGTTGTGAAGTAGAATAGTACGTCACCGGCTTTTACATCCGTATGCAAGACGTGCTCTTTCTGGTGCTGGATCAGCGATGCCCCGGCACTATGGACGATACATTTCGGGAATCCGGTCGTGCCCGAAGAATACATAATATAGAGAGGATGCGAAAATGGTAGCGGTTCAAAGACGAGTTGTTCATTACCTACGGAAATATCATGGAATAAAATCGCGTTTGGAAACGCACTGAACTCCGGTTCATTATTTTGGAAGGCAATGAGAATGAGTGCTTGTAACTCTGGTAGTTTTTGTACTATGGCATCGACCAGCGGACGTGAGTCGATGTGCTTACCGTTATAGGAGTATCCGTCTGCTGCAAACAGAACTTTTGGCTCGATCTGACCGAAGCGGTCGAGTACGCCGTCGCGACCAAAGTCTGGTGAGCATGACGACCAGATTGCACCGATGCTTGCGGTTGCGAGCATTGCAACGATTGTTTCTGGGCAGTTCGGAAGTAGTGCGGCCACCCGGTCATTTTTAACGACGCCGAGCGCGCGCAACCTGGCGGCAATATTGGCTACCTGTGCTCGCAGTTCGTCCCAGCTTAACTCTATGCGGCGCCCGGATTCACTGTATGACACGATTGCGATACCTTTGTGCTCAGGGCGCAGTAGGTTATCGGCATAATTTAGCATCGCGCCTTCGAACCATTGTGCTCCAGGCATTCGTCCCGGGTCGTCGAGCACGCGTGTGAAATCCTGAGTTGAGCGAATACCGAGGTACTCCCATGTCGCTGCCCAAAAACTTGCGGGCTCATCGATACTCCACTGAAAGAGTCCGGGATAGTCTGCAGTGATGAGTTTGTCGCGGTTTTGCTCCAAAAACTCCTGCATGTTGCTCGCTGCGATTCTCTGTGGCGAAGGTCGCCAAATTGGTTCGGTCATACGGGCGCCTCCGGGCGCGCGTTACTAAATTAGCAGGGGCTCGATGTTACAATGCTACCACTGCCTACTGCAGTCCCCTTATTCGTTGCCATTTTTTTATTATCGAGCTAGGAGAGTATGGATAGAGAGAGTATGAAGTTCGATGTCGTTATCGTTGGTGCGGGACCGGCCGGACTGGCTGCTGCCTGTCGCCTTGGCCAACTAGCTGCTGATAACGGTATCGAGCCGAATGTTTGTGTTGTCGAGAAAGGCTCCGAAGTAGGTGCGCACATTCTCTCTGGCGCGATTATGGAGCCGCGTGCCCTTGATGAATTGTTGCCTAATTGGAAGAACCAAGGTGCGCCAGTTGGTGTGCCGGTCAGCAACGATTCCTTTCACTGGCTGTTCAGCGAAGCTGCTGGTATTAAGGTGCCGGGCTTTTTGATCCCAGGGCCGATGCACAATCACGGTAACTACATTCTCAGCGCGGGACGTTTGTGTCAGTGGCTTGCTGAGCAGGCCGAAATGCTGGGGTGCAATATTTTCCCGGGTTTCCCGGCGACGGAAGTTCTTTACGATGCTGACGGCCATGTCGCCGGTGTCGCTACCGGTGACATGGGTATCGCGGCGGATGGTATAGCAAAGCCTGGTTTTGAGCGCGGCCTAGAATTGCGCGCGCGACACGTGATATTTGCCGAAGGTTGTCGCGGTAACCTCGGTCAGGAACTTGAAAAGAGATTCTCTCTGCGTGCTGATAGCGATCCGCAGCACTATGGTATTGGTCTAAAGGAAATCTGGAGCGTTGACGCGGATAGGCACGTTCCAGGTACGGTTGTGCATACATTCGGTTGGCCTCTTGATAATCATACTGAGGGAGGTGGTTTTCTTTATCATGCGGACGATCAGCAGATATATCTCGGTTTCGTAATCGCGCTCAATTATAAGAATCCCTATCTAAATCCGTTCGAAGAGTTTCAGCGCTGGAAGCGGCATCCGAAAATTCGCTCTATTTTAGAGGGAGGTACGCGTATCTCCTATGGCGCAAAAGCCGTCAACAAAGGTGGGCTCAACTCTTTACCGGTCTTGAGTTTTCCTGGTGGCATGCTTGTCGGCTGCGAAGCCGGATTTCTCAACGGCCTCAAAATTAAAGGCCTTCACACAGCCATTAAGACAGGCATGTTGGCTGCTGAAGCGATTGTTGCGAGCGAACAAGGAGTCGGCAAGGTGCAAGAGCTCTATCCTGCAGCTGTAGAGAGCTCCTGGGTAAATAGCGAGCTACGCAGAGCACGTAATTTCAGCTCGGGCCTGGCGCGGTTCGGCACTATTGTTGGTGCCGGATTGGCATTTGCCGAGCACCGACTAATGTTCGGTAGTGTGCCGTATACCCTAAGAAACCGACAGCCGGATAATGAGAGCCTAGAGCATGCATCTGATGCCACTACAATTTCCTATCCAAAGGCCGACGGTATAATCTCTTTTGATTTACCATCGTCGGTTTATTTATCTAACACAAATCATATCGAAGATCAGTTATGTCACCTGCAATTGAAGGACTCCACCGTGCCAGTTGCAAGCAACCTGCCACGTTACGCCGAGCCTGCTCAGCGTTATTGTCCGGCAGGCGTTTACGAGATTGTCGTAGACGGAAATAAGGAGTCTGAGCTACTAATCAATGCGTCGAACTGCCTTCACTGTAAGGTATGCGATATTAAGGATCCCTTGCAGAACATACGCTGGGTTCCGCCGGAGGGCGGCGGTGGGCCGAATTACTCCAGCATGTAGGGTTTGAACAATCCTTGATTACTAAAATTTCGTCATCGCGGATTAGGAGCTGAGTATTACGAGGTGGGAAGCGCTGGACAATCTATTATGTGTCTAGGCCGTCACTGACTTGTTTATTGGTGAGATCTGGTTCATTGAGCTGTGCAAGAATCGCATCCCGGGAAGTTGTCATCAAGCTTAGAGCTGAGTCGTGATTGTTTGGTTCTATAGCTTCGAGGATCGAGATAGAAAGTGCGCCTGGGGTCGGCAGCCACATTTGTGACGATAATTTCGCCCGTGCGCCGAATATTACGATGGGAACTATGGGGATTTGCCCTCGCAATGCCGCGCCAAACGCGCCTAATTTAAAAGGTTTGAGTCCCGGACGATCATCAAATGTGCCTTCGGGAAAGAATGCGAGCGCATCTCCGGATTGTGCTGCCTTGAACAGTTTGCGCGCTACCCGGTGCCGTTGGTTGTTATCTTCGCGACTTACAAACTCAGAACCGATTCGTCGCAAAAAGTAACCTGCGAAAGGGAACCGCGCCATTCTCTGTGTAATAACGAATGTAAAATTGGCAGGAAGTGAGGCTGCCAGAATCATTCCATCTATATAGCTGGAGTGGTTCGCAACGACAACACATGGACCTTCTGGGAGGTTCGAGCCCTTCTCGATCCGAATCGAGCTGCCTACCAGAAGAAAGACGGCACGGGCGAACCAGCGGGTGATACGTCGGCGATCTAGCTGAGTTGGGGTTATTATCAGAATCAACAGCGCCGGAATAAACACGATGACCAGAACCCCCCAGGCGTAAATGCCGTAGGCGAAATTTATGAGGCGTCCAGCGATTATGGTATCAATCATAGTTATGTCGAAACTCGGTTAAGCGGAATGTGATGCGGAACGCTCAGGTCGGAACGTTTCCGTAACAAGCGTCTATTTAGGCAAAAATTATTTGGGGCGTCAGCCCAGACGCCGTAATGAGTTGAATTATATAATTTCTATGATGTATTGCTACGTAAAGTGACGGTCATTCGGTTTGAAATGTTTCATACCTTATCGGGGGGCGCGATTATTCCGTGTCGTTGGATTGGAGAACGACTTAGAATAAGTCATAATTTTTTGTGCGCTAGTTTACTCCTGCACTCTTAATGGTACCGGTTAGTAGGATTCGAAAGTTATCGTAAATCGATTTCTCGACGCAATTTGGATGGAACGGGGACTCTCGGAGAACACCCTGAATGCGTATCGTGCCGATCTCCTCGCGCTCGAGCAGCGCTTGAAGAACCGAAATGTACAAATCGTAAATGCTGAGAAGGTAGATCTTCTCGACTACATTTCTTGGCGCGTCGATAATGGTGCGAAGCCTCGTTCGACCGCACGACAGCTTTCAAGCTTCAGATGCTTCTATCGCTATCTCTTGAGAGAAGGTGTCATAGTAGAAGATCCTACTGCTAATATTGCAATGCCTAAGATTGGGCGTTCCCTACCGCAGTCTTTAACCGAGGAGGAAGTCGACGCATTATTAGTTGCACCAAACGTGTCTGAACTGCTCGGTATCCGCGATAGAGCGATGCTCGAGCTACTCTATGCTACAGGCACGCGAGTTTCGGAGCTCATAAGTTTAAAGATGAGCCAGATAAATTTGAATCAGGGGGTCATTCGGGTCGTTGGGAAAGGTGATCGCGAACGCTTAATTCCTATCGGCGATCAAGCTCAGGATTGGCTTCGTACCTTCATCGATGGTGCCCGCATCAAGATATTGTCCGAGTACCAAACGGAATATCTTTTCCCCACGCAGCGCGGAGATCGGATGACGCGCCAGGGTTTTTGGTACATCATAAAACGTTACGCGAAGAAGGCGGGAGTGAAAAAGAAGCTATCCCCACACACTGTTCGTCATGCCTTTGCGACTCATTTGCTGAATAACGGTGCTGATCTGCGGGTTGTTCAGTTACTCCTGGGTCATAGTGATGTCTCAACTACGCAGATATATACCCATGTAGCCCGGCAACGCCTCAAGGATCTCCATTCTCGGCACCACCCGAGAGGCTGATGGTTCTCGCTATATGGGGACTCTGCTAGAATTAACCCTTTAATTGTATGCATTACACGGTATTTAATACGACTTTAGGTCGTAGCCTGGTATGTTTTTCGTTCGGAGAGTTTAGTGAGTATTCGTTGGTTGGCATTTTTGTTGAGTGTAAACCTCGCTGTTTCGGTAGCGCAGGAAGACATCGAGCTTACAAAGGAAGAGCTCGCTGCAACTCTTGTTGGCTTAGAGGTTTCCGAGATTAGTGAATCTCCCGTCTCGGGAGTGTACGAAGTTGCAGTTGGTTCGAATGTCGCCTATGTGACGAGCGATGGCCGTTATCTTTTGCAGGGAGATCTCTACGATCTGACGACTAACGAGAATATTACCGATATAAGACGCGCGCGCGAACGCATTGACTTGTTGTCTAAGGTCGATTCTACAGATATGTTTATCTTTGGCCCGGCACCCGAAGACGTTAAACATACCATCACGATTTTTACGGATATCGATTGCGGTTACTGCCGACAGTTTCACAGCGAGATTGCTAAGGTTAACGAGATGGGGATTGAGGTTCGCTACCTTTTTTACCCGCGTACCGGACCGGATACCGACTCATGGTTGAAGGCGGATAAAGTTTGGTGTTCAGGTTCCGATGCGCGAAATGGTGCGCTGACCCTTGCGAAGCTTGGCGGAGAGGTTCCGGAAGAGGTTTGTGATACCTCTCCGGTTGCTAATCATTACGACCTCGGTAATCTTGTTGGTGTTCGCGGAACGCCAACCGTGTTCTCGGAGGCTGGGGTTCAATTGGGCGGTTATTTGCCACCGGATGATTTGCTACTCATGCTTCAGGAACTCGAGTCCGATTAATTTTCTTCCCTCCTAGTCCCCTCGTTGTAGCTTTGTGCGTTTTTTTACGAATATCATAATGATACCAAAGTATTTTTATACTGCAGTTGTCGTTTGGTTTTGTTTGGTATCTGCCTTGTACGCCCAGGCGCCGGAATGGGCTTATACGGTTCTGGATGAATCTGTCGTACCGCCTGCAATCGACGAGAACGCGCCGCGGACGGTACCAGGCAGCGATCGTTTTTATACGCAATTGCAGATCGACAATCATTGGACGCCGCCGGATTGGTTTCCCGGCGACCATGCGCCCTTACCTGATGTCGTTGCGAATGGTGCTGGGCCAAACGTGCGCGCGTGTGCTGCCTGTCACCTTACCTCAGGTTCTGGTCATCCCGAGTCGTCCCATCTATCCGGTTTGCCGGTTGAATATCAGTTAAAGCAGATGGCTGACTTCGCTAGCGGTGCGCGAATAGACCATTCACCTAACAATTGGATGAACGAGTTCGCACTGTCAATTTCAGAAGAAGATAATCGTATGGCGGCCGAATATTTTTCCGCGCTTGAACCAGCGGACTGGGTTGATGTGGTCGAGATGGAGACTATCCCAAGAACATATATCGGTGCCGGTCGCATGCACTTCCTGCATCCGGAAGGTGGTACAGAGTTGCTAGGTCAGCGAATAATCGAGCTGCCCGTCGATTCAGAGCTTGTAACTGCGGGACATCCTTATGCGGGATTCAAGGCATACGTGCCCATAGGTAGTGTTGCTCGAGGCGAACTGTTAGCAACGACTGGGGACGGAGGCACAACCGTCCCGTGCACCATCTGCCATGGCGAGGGACTTAAGGGACTCGGGGAGATTCCGCGGATAGCCGGTATCTCGCCCCTCTACACGATTCGGCAGCTTTACGACTTTCAGAGAGGTACGCGCGCTGGGCTTACTGCCGTACTAATGGATGCAACGGTTGCGAATCTCACGCTTGACGATATGATCGCCCTAGCTGCGTACCTAGGATCACTTGATCCGTAGCCATCTAGCCCAATCGGGCTCGTAAAAAATTAGCATTCGTGTTTGAGTTGGTGGTGACAGCCCACGCAGATTCTTAATCTGGCGCTGGTGCCGCCGTCATACCGCCAATTGGGTAGCCGATCGGATACACTGCCTGGTACTCATTTGGTGAGTTCGGTTCCCGGAATCGATAGAGATTGTCCCACATGGATATGACGTTCGGTCGCAGCCAGTTCTCGTAATTCCCATAGTCGTTGAAGTCGTCCATGGTCACGTTTTCCACTATTTCTTCGATAGTGCTCCCTGCCACGAGCTCGTTGAATACACGGCTCTGTAGTGCGACGAGCCAATCGTGGAAATAGACAAAGCTCTGTTGATCGGCCAGGCCGGCGTGACCCGGGACGACTATGTCGACATCGTCGAGCCGAGAGAGTTGGTCAAGTGCGTAGATTAGGTTGTCGACGTTGGAGTCACGATAGTCCGGTAACCCAATGCTTTTGCCAGCACGGACCATGTCTGTAGCAACTAGTACACCTTCGTCTGGGAAGTGAATCTGGATAAGATTATTGCTATGTGTGGGGCCGAAGTAATGAAGCACGATCGTTTTGTCGCCTAGCATAATTTCCAAGGAATCTTCGAATACCACATCCGGTATAGACGTGTTGCGGCCTTCTCTTACGATATGCGGATAAGCATTTTTGTGTGCGATTGTTACTGCAGTATCATCGAATACCTGTAGCCCACAAATGTGCATCTCGTGATCATGGCTTAGGATCACGTATTTTACGGGGATGTCGTAGCGTCGGGCGAGTTCGTCCTTCAGCCACTGCTGGCCGCCGTCGTCACAAGTACCGTCAACCACGACTATTCCCTCAGACGTTACCATGAAGACGTTTGATCCGCTGCCACGACGGAAGATGCTTTCCGTAAGTTGAACGATCGTATCTTGAGTAGCGTTTGTACTATCCCCTTGCGCAATGGAAGCTTGCGTAAAAAGACTCAGGATTCCGGCGATGAGGAAAATCGAAAAAATATTGATATTTTTCATTTTGTTTCTCCGTGTTTACTACTGAATAGAAGACGTGCTGTCCGGCAGTCGGCAATAATTTATAGATTCTCGTATATCGCGTGTCCTACAGCAGTGTTTGATGCAGGCACATGATAGAACCTATGTAGTTCTTTTACATCGTGATTCATTGCGCCGCGCATGACCATCCACATGACGAGTTCAATCCCTTCGGAGCCGGCATCTCGAACATAGTCAATATGTGGCATCTGCGCGAGGCCTTCCGGATCGTCGCGGAGATGATCAAGAAAATTCCTGTCGAATTCCTTATTGATCAGTCCTGCTCTGGCGCCTTGAAGCTGGTGACTCATACCGCCTGTACCCCAAACTTGTATATTCAGATCCTCATCGAAGGATTCGACTGCTTTGCGGAGGGCTTTACCGAGGTCGTAGCAGCGCTGGCCAGACGGGGGCGGATAAACGACGACGTTAACCGCGAATGGAATAATCTGGCAGGGCCACTCTTCTACTTGACCGAACATCAACGACAACGGCACAGTTAATCCATGATCAACAGTCATTTCGTTAATTACTGTTAGATCGAATCCATCTTGAATAACGGACTGCATCGTATGCCATGCGAGGTCAGGACGACCTACGACTGTCGGCACGGGGCGGGGCCCCCAACCTTCATCAGCTGGTTCGAATTGCTCTCCGCAGCCTATCGCAAAGGTTGGGATTATTTTCATATCGAATGCTGAAGCATGATCATTATAGACAAGGATAACTACGTCAGGTTTTTCTTCACGTATCCATTTCTTTGAGAATTCAAAACCTTTAAAAAGTGGCTTCCAATAGTCTGTTCCCGTTTGCCCATTATCAATTGCGGCACCGATTGCTGGGACATGGGATGTGACGATTCCTGCTGTAACTTTAGCCATCTTCCGCTTCCTTCTTGTAGCGATTACCTTCGGGTGAACGACCTCCGCTAAGCATCATTTTTCGGTATTCCTGACGTGATAATCCAGTCATTGAAGCCGCTGCTTGCTCGAAGGATTGCTCATCAGTTGAAAATATTTTTGCAAGGAAATAAATATTACCGCCGTTAGCAATCATACTGTTGTAATCGCGATTGAGCACGGCCAGCTTTTGTGCTTCCTTCATCGGCCATTCGTCTAGGTAGGCACGCTGGTTAGATTTGAATCTTTTGCGATTCTCCGGTTTTAGGAGAGACATACAGAACTGGTTTAGATGATAGCCACGTCGCGCCATATCACCGTCGAACATTGTGGTGCCAGGAATATTTTCATACGGTTTATTCAGAGCCATCGTTTAAAGTCCTCGCAAGGCGTGGATAGACTGCGCGCGCGTTCTGTTCGAATATCTGCTGTCGTTCTTGATTCGTGAGTTTTGCTTTTTCTATGTAACGCCGCGTGTCGTCGAAATAGTGCCCTGTTTCGGGGTCAATTCCCCGGACCGCACCGACCATCTCCGACGCGAACAAAATATTTTTCAGAGGAATTACATCCAACAACAGATCAATCCCCGGTTGGTGGTAGACACAAGTATCGAAGTACACGTTGTCCATCAATAATTCATCTAGGGCCGGTCGGCCCATCATGTCCGCAAGTCCTCGAAAACGCCCCCAATGGAAGGGGACAGCGCCCCCGCCATGTGGAATGATGAGCTTTATGGTCGGAAAATCCTTCGTGACTTCGGACGTCATGAGTTGCATGAACGCGGTCGTGTCGGCGCTGAGGTAATGTGATCCTGTCGTATGGAAATTAGGGTTACAGGCTGCGCTGACATGGATCATAGCGGGAACTTCGAGGTCCACCATTTTCTCGTAGAAGGGGTACCAGTAGCGATCACCTAGTGGCGGGCCTGTCCAGTAACCCCCGGTCGGGTCAGGGTTAAGGTTACAGCCGACGAAGCCGAATTCGTTGACGCAGCGCTCGAGCTCGGCGATCGAGTTCTTGAGGTCGCTTCCTGGGGACTGGGGAAGCTGCGCGACCCCAATAAAATTGTTCGGATAGAGCTTCGTGATCCGGTAAATCAGTTCATTGCAATGCTCAGTCCAATACTTACTAGTAGATGCATTTCCTATGTGATGGGCCATTCCGCTTGCTCGCGGTGAGAATATCGTGATATCCGTGCCGCGCTCGCGTTGCAGTTTGAGTTGGGCTCCCTCGACACTCTGGCGGAGTTGGTCATCTGAGATACTAACGACGCCTTTTACAGCCTGATGATATGGGTCCTCGGCGAGCTCGGCTTTTTGTTTATCACGATAGTTACCGAGTTCAGATGGTTCCGTCGTGTAATGCCCATGACAGTCTATTAGCATTTCTTAACCTGTTTTTATTTCCTGAAATCGCGCACGGGGGAGTTTGTCCGTTATGCTATTTAGATTGACTAGCGCCCTGTTAACTGGAAACAAACTAGCAACTTTAGGATAGAACCATACGTGAAACCAGCGATGAATCAACGAAAACTAGCTGGTCGGAAGGTTCCAGCGATAGGATTAGGTTGTATGAACCTGTCGCATGGTTATGGTCTTACGCTGTCTCTAGCCGATGCTGAAAGAGTTCTGCGGGATGCACATGACCTTGGCGTAACTCATTTCGATACTGCGCCCCTTTATGGTTTCGGAAAAAACGAGGATATGCTCGGGCCTATATTGGAGCCGATCCGGAACGAGATTTTCCTCGCTAGTAAATGTGGGTTGACGGGAGTGAACGGGCAGCGCGTCATTGACGGTCGGCCGGAAACGTTGAAGATAACGTGTGAAGAATCGTTACGAAAACTCAAAACAGAAGCACTCGACCTCTACTATCTACATCGCTGGGACAAAAACGTGCCGGTCGAAGACAGTGTAGGAGCGCTTAAGGATTTATTGGCAGAAGGTAAAATTCTAGCGATCGGTTTGTCCGAAGTCTCGGCTGATACCCTAAGACGAGCACATGCGGTGTGTCCGATAGCAGCTGTGCAGTCCGAGTATTCTCTTTGGACGAGAAATGCGGAGATTGCCGTGCTCGATGCTTGTGCTGCACTTGATGTGGCCTACGTCGCGTTTTCGCCACTAGCACGCGGCTTCTTCGCCGATATGAACCTGGTGTCGGCGGACTTCGTCAAGCAAGATATCAGACGTGCGATGCCACGGTTTCAGAATCCGCATCTAGAGATAAATCAGTCTTTATTATCTGATTATCGTTCACTGGCCGACATCGCTGGATGTACGCCAGGGCAACTTGCGCTTGCCTGGCTGCTACAAAAATCGCCGAAACTACACGTGATTCCGGGCACCACAAGTAGCGAGCATGTCAGGGAAAATTTCGCAGCAATGGAGGTCTCTTTGAACGACGATGTCATTGAGAGTTTAGAGAGGCTTGTCAATCAGGAAACAATCAGTGGTCCGCGTTACAAGCCTGCGACACAGTTGGAAATCGATACAGAGGAATTTGAGACATTCGCCTGAGTACACTGGGTTAGACTAGAACCATAATGAAGTTGATAGCTGCGCCTGATCTCGATACGAGGATCCCCGAATATAGGCTTCCCGATAATGCGTGTGACACCCATTGTCACGTATTTGGGCCCGCTGAAGATTTCCCGTATGCGGCAACACGCAGATACACGCCGCCAGATGCTTCGAAGCGCCAGCTCTCAGCACTTCACAACAAACTCGGAGTAGGACGAGCCGTGATTGTCCAGGCGAGTTGCCATGGAACAGACAATTCGGCAATGCTCGACGCGATCGCTTCTAGTCAGGGCCGCTATCGCGGTGTCTGCAATGCAACGGAATCGTTCTCTGATGACCACTTCGAGGAACTACACGCGGGCGGTATTCGTGGTGTGCGTTTCAATTTTGTGAAGCATTTAGGTGGTCCACCGTCGCTAGAAAAGCTGGACGCCATTGTTTCTCGAGTGAAGCATTTACCCTGGCATGTGGAGTTACATTTCGACGCGAAAGACATACTCGAGTTTGAAGGAATAATCGATTCAATCCCATTGCCAGTTGTTATCGATCACATGGGGCGGGTGCCAGTGAGCGATGGAATAGGTCAGGCGCCATTTCAATCTTTGTTACGCAAGCTTAGTGACAGCGATGCTCTATGGGTGAAGCTTTCCGGATCGGAACGAATCTCGGCGGCGGGCCCGCCTTTCTTGGATGCAGCTCCGTTCGGTGCTGCCTGTGTTGCCGCTGCACCAAATCGCTGTATCTGGGGGACGGATTGGCCGCACCCGAACGTTAGAATTATGCCTAACGACGGTGATCTTGTAGATGTCATACCGACTATGATTCCGGACCCAGCTTTGCAGCGGAAGGTTCTGGTCGATAATCCGGCTAGATTATTCGGATTCTAGCTTGCAGGAGGAGAACGAATGAGAAGCGTAGCCGTAAGGAACATACCTCGAGCGCCGGCCGAACGGATCGCGGAACTCGAGAGTTTTGGTGTTTCGACCGTACACGAAGCGCAGGGACAAGCGGGTCTTGCAGGGCCATATATGCGGCCGATCTATGCCGGTGCGAGAATAGCCGGGAGCGCGATAACTGTTCTCGCACATCCGGGCGATAACTGGATGCTTCACGTCGCAATAGAACTTTGCCAGGCTGGCGATGTCCTCGTTGTTGGGGTAACGGCAGGTAATATGGATGGGATGTTTGGTGATTTGTTGGCGGCCTCGGCCCTATCGCACGGCGTAAAAGGCCTCGTCATAGACGCCGGAGTGCGTGATATTCGAGAGCTGACTGAGATGGGCTTCCCAGTTTGGTCGAAAGCAATATCTGCCAAGGGTACGGTTAAGGCTTCCCCTGGCAGTGTCAACGTCCCTATTGTGTGCGCGGGCACTCTCGTTTCACCGGGCGACGTTGTCATTGCAGACGACGATGGCGTGTGCATAGTGCCTCGTAAGATAGCTGTTGATGTTGCGCAAAAAGCAGCGGCCAGAGTGGTAGACGAGGAAGAGAAACGAAAACGATTCGAGACAGGGGAACTCGGGCTTGATGTCTACGATATGCGCGGTCGGTTGGCCGATGCCGGTCTTGAGTATTTGGATTCCATTGATGATTTGAAAGATTAAAGTGAGGCTAAATGAAGATTTGTCTAGCGGGCGGCGGCGCCTTCGGTAAGAAACACCTTGACGGACTTAAAAACATCGATGGCGTCGAAGTTGTCGCGCTGGTTGGGCGCGTTGCAGACCGTACCGAAGCGATGGCTTCGGCCTACGACATTCCGTTTTGGACTCTAGAATTTGAGGAAGCGATCTCTCGGCCTGATGTAGATGCGGTTATTCTAGCGACGCCGACACAGATGCACGCCGCGCAAGCGATCGAGGTTATGCGCGCTGGCAAGCATGTTGAGATCGAGATTCCGATTGCCGATTCACTTGCCGATTCGCAATCCATAGACGCGGTGCAGAAGGAAACAGGGCTGGTCGCGATGGCGGGACATACACGGCGCTTTAATCCTAGCCATCAGTGGATACATAGCAAGATCCTAGCCGGCGAACTCACACTGCAGCATTTAGATGTACAGACTTTTTTCTTTCGACGTACGAATATCAATGCCGAAGGTAACCCACGTAGTTGGACAGATCATCTGCTATGGCATCATGCCTGTCACACCGTTGATCTGTTTCAGTATCAGACCGGAGAGATAGCGAGCGAGACACAGGCGCTTCAAGGGCCAGTGCATCCCGAACTTGGTATTGCGATGGACATGAGCATTGGGATGAAAGTGCCGTCCGGAGCGATGTGCACTCTGACTTTGTCGTTCAATAACGACGGCCCTCTCGGAACATTCTTCCGTTATATTTGTGATAAGGGGACTTACATCGCTCGCTATGACGATCTCGTCGATGGTTATGAGAAACCGATAGATGTTTCTGCGGTCGACGTTTCTATGAACGGTATCGAACTTCAGGATCGCGAGTTTGTTTCTGCAATATGCGAAGGGCGCGAGCCTAACTCTAGCGTCGCGCAAGTTCTGCCTGCTATGGAGACCCTGAATCGCTTGGAGCAATCGTTGACCTAGGAGGCACTAATGAGGAAGCCGTTATTCAGTAGGTGCTGGATCGGTGCAGTGATCTTTCTTGCTACGGGAACCGCAGCCGCCCATCATGGTCCGCCCAATAATGCCCTTTACGACCTCGAAAATATTGTCGAGATAGAAGGTCGGGTCACGGAGCTGTTCTGGCGTAACCCGCATGTGCGTTTCAGAATTCAGCTCGATAGTGCTGAGTCCGAAATATGGGAGATTGAGTCGCAGCCAGTGACTTGGCTGTCACGACTCGGATGGACGTCTGAAATTCTTTCCGTAGGGGATCGAGTGCGTGTCGCAGGCTATGCGCACAGACATCGATTAAATGAGATGGCGCTGACAAATATGCTATTACCGAATGGACTTGAGTTCACGGGCAGGTCTCAGGCTCAGGAACTGAGGTTCTCTGATCGGCAGGTTGAGGCAGTCAGACAGGAAATTGCCGAGAGTGATCGGGAGGCCGCTATCAGCAGCGCGGATGGGATTTTTCGTGTATGGGCATGGGGGGTTCGTGAATTTGGTGGCGGTGGGCAGCCGAACAACGATGTTGCCTTCTTAACCAATGTCGCTAGTGTCGCCCGTGATGTGTTCGATCTTTTTGCCGATGAGCCCGTTCTAAACTGCATCCAGGACGGGATGCCCCGAGCAATGTTTCATCCCAGTATTATTGAATTCACGAATGAAGGATCGCAGATTATCTTTCGAAGTCATGAGCACGACATTCGTCGAACAATCCACATGTCTGCGATCGCTGATCCAACTAAGGTATCGCCAAGTTCCCTCGGTTTCTCGGTTGGTGAATGGGATGGTGATACGCTTGTTGTCACGACAACGCGGCTGAACTGGCATCTTTCTGACGAGCTCGGAACGCCCCAGAGCTCTAACGTGAGATTGCTTGAAAGGTTCACGCCGACGTCCGATGGTGAGCGGCTAGATTATGAGCTGACATCTATTGATTCGGCTTATCTAAATGGCCCATCCGTTCGCACGGCGCATTGGGTGTGGGTGCCAGGATTAGAAATTGAACCTTTCCAGTGCGAGCTCTGGGAGCGTCCCGCGGAGTAGTGTGGATTAAATCGAGGTCGAGCCTCTAGTCTTGTAGAAGCGCGCACTGGAAAGCTTTAATTTCCTCACCGGGGATCCAGTGCCAGACGCCGCTTTGTGTTGCGGGTTCGGTGAAAGTTCCAGAATCGTTGATCACTACGCGGTAGTCCAGTTGGTCTGCCGCCTCATTCAAAATGAAACGTTCAATGATCTCCGCATCCGGACTCTGTGGTGTGCCCAGATCGTCAAAAAAACGTTCGCTGATGTGTGTCGTCGTCACGACCAGAGTATTACCTTCCCATTGCCCTACAGAATACCCGGTGCGTGTCGGGATCTGATTCTGAGACGAAGCATTTTCGGACATGTGTATGGTTCGAACCCCATCCCATTCCTCTAGCCGTAGCGTAATCGTATCTCCTTCATCAACAAATTCGATTGGATAGGGGTTATTCATCATCACGGGCATACCGGGTGGGATGCACTGCAGTGCGGGGTCGTCCGCTAGCGGGTCCCAGGTTTCTCGGGAGGCAAGAGCCGCCGGAGTGAAGGGTAGGTAGGATTCTAATGCTGTTCCCGTTCTACTCCAGATTCGAAAAATTCCGCGGGCGGCGCGTTCACTCGCTTCCGCGGCGGCGATAGCTATTGGTGCCGTCGTTACATCCCAGCCAATGCTTGCAGCGCGCTGGGGCCACAACGGTATCTCCCTACCCCCATCTAAAGTCATCGTATAGGCGGCCATAGCTGTTAGCCCGCGTCGAGAAAGTGCACCAAGCAGGATGATGTGGTCGCCTACGTCGACGATATTCCGACTGATATCGATCCGTTCCAGGCTATTTGTAGATCCCGATTCTACCTTCCAGATCTCCGTGCTACCGTCTTCGAGGCTTCGCTCGACCGTCAAAACGATATGTGGGTTCCTCCAGAATACATCAGTGACCGTGCCCTCGATCGTCCCAAGGTTGTTTGTATCGTAGGCGACGCTGATAGCGTGGTGGGCGCCCGTTTGGCCTGGTAACGCTAGTACGAGGTATAAGAGTCCGGTTTTTTTCATGAAAAATATCCCCTATGTGCTCGTGAACTAGTATGAATGCCATTATAGATGGTTGAAATAGCATTGTTCATTAGGGGATAGGTGTTATTAGATTTTTTCGTAGACATTCTTTCGATTAAGTTTGACGCTGGGTAACATCTGTAGGGCGCATAAATCATGGTTGTTAGGTTCGTACATTCGGGTATCGAGCTCGCGGTTAAAGCAATCGTAGCTATCGATCCTGGCTAGGCTTGGGCTTAATATTAGAGAAACATGGAAACTGGGGGATACACAGTGAAAAATGCAATTCATCGAATCAGTGCGGTTTGTGGTTTGTTCCTTCTACCGATTGTTGTTTTCTCTCATCACAGTGTTGCTGGGACCTTCGATACAGATCAGGTTGCCGAGACCGAGGGGGAAATAACAAGCTTGTTATGGCGTAATCCACATGTCCGTTTTTCCATGACCGCAGCTGATGCTAACGGTGAGACGGTGGAGTGGGAGATGGAGATGACTTCGCTGACCACCCTACGTCGTCGTGGGCTGAACGATCAATTCCTCAACGTCGGCGATACAATTCGCGTTGCGGGCTATCCCGCGAGTGACGGTTCCAAGCAACTTTACCTGCTTAATCTTTTGTTCGCTGATGGTGAAGAAATTGTATTAACTAACAGTGGCCCGCGTTGGTCAGATCGAGTACTTGGCACAACTGGCCCCGGATTTGGCACTGAAGATGATCGCTCGCGTCCAGACCTAGGGATCTATCGAATCTGGAGTACGCCACTAGGATTTGGAGAGAATAATGTGTTGTGGGAAAGAAGTTATCCATTGACACCAGCCGCAGAAGCCAGACTTGCAGTATTTAATCCTATGACAGATGCACCAACACTCAACTGCGCACCCAAGGGTATGCCTACGATCATGGCAGCGCCCTACCCTATGGAAATTCTCGAACGGAACGGTAATGTCGTTCTGATACAGGAGGAATACGATACCGTGCGAACGATCTATCTAAATGGCAGTGAGCCTGATTGGGTTGATGCTAGGCCGCTTGGTTACACAGTAGGTCGATGGGAGGGTGAGACGCTAGTTGCAGAGACAACTGGAATCAGCTGGCGACATTTCGATACGCGTGGTATTCCATTGACCGATGGCGCTAGTGTCATTGAGACGTTCGCGGTACAGGATAATGGCGCGCGTCTTGATTACACAATGACGGTTTATGATCCGTTGACGTTTACGGAACCCGTTATGCTCTCTAAGAGTTGGGTTTGGTTGCCAGATATGACTATTGAGCGGTTTGATTGCACGAATTAGTCGGGGTACGAAGAGCGATTGCGGGGTGCAGGGGCATTGGTTCAGTGGCGATTGTCGGTTTATCGGCCCCAGAAGGGATGCAATTACTTTCTCTGGTTGAGTAGTAGATGTTTGCTAAGCACCGAAACTCAGTGCGTCATCGAGTAGATGATGTAGTTGATTCCAAAGCGGTAAGCTAGTGCAGTTAAAGGCTCCGGGTAAAACGCATCATCGGCATGTTCCCAGGCGTCGCCGAGATCCATGTTGAAATTGATGGCGACCAGCAGTCGGCCGAAATCATCATAGATGCCGCGCCAGTGTGGCGCTTTGCCTTGCGGGTGCTCCCACGTAACACCGTATTGGATCGCTTGTGCTCCAGGGATCTGCACGCGTTGATCTAAGGTGTAAAGAACGTTGAATACTTCATCGTCGTCAGGGATTTCGACGATCGGTCGGTTAGGGAACACACGCCGTAACGATTCGGAAAAAGTGATCCATTCGCGTGGGCCATGAAAATCATCGACAATGAGAAAGCCTCCGCGTAATAGAAATTCCCTGAGTCGTTGTGATTCGTAGTTACTAAGTTGCCAATAGCCAACTTTTACAGCATAGAGAATTGGGTGATCGAACAGTGAGTCATCGTTTAGGAAGACCTGTCGGTTATCGGAGCCCGAATCGATACGGGTGAGTCTGCTAATCCCTTGGGTTAAATGAATTTCTGCGGCCGGCCAGTCACGCAACCATGGTTCGCGACGGTTACTACTAGGCATCGAGCCGTACGCTCCGAATGCCATACGTGCGAAGTGAAACTCGGACTGATCGGCGTGTTTTTGTGGTTCGTCTGCTTCAGCGACGACAACTATTAGCGTCGCGCAGGCGATGACTAATGCAATAGTTTGGCTCGGCCGAGCTAGTCTCATTACCATTACGATCACTAGTGTAGCGTATTGTCATTGCCTATCGTCCGCGAACGGCATCATTGGCATTGCCTTTGTAGCTTTCTCTAGCCAATAATACTCATAGTTTAGCTGATAAGTTTTGAATTACTCCGTTTTAGCAATTGAATCTGGAGTAGATTGTGGTAAAGACATGCATCGCGCTCATACTGTCGTGGTTTTCTGTGTTTGCGGCGGCACATCACAATACGCTTGGGTTCTATGACCCTGAAGAGATCATCGAGATTGAGGGTGTCCTTAAGTCTGTTTCTATGAGAAATCCCCACATCCACTTTATCGTGGAAGTCCGTGATCCATTCGGTGAAACTATTGATTGGGTAGTCGAGACGTCGGCGTTGAGCGGATTGAGGGCTAGAGGACTGGATATGGACTTTATGTCAGTTGGAGATTGGGTTCGGGTTGCGGGTGAAGCTTCGCGACGCGGCCGGCCGGAGATGTGGGCGGAAAATCTACTGCTTGAGGATGGTTCTGAGGTATTGATAGCTTTGCGGGCGGAGCCGTATTTTATTGAGGACCGTACCGACTTTCTCGAGGCTGAGTATAGTGACTCGGTTGTGCAGGATGCGCGTGAATCAGCGGACGGCATTTTTCGCGTTTGGAGTACTGTTTTAGATGATCCGTCGCGGCTGTTGATGTTCAACGGTGATTATGAACTGACGGAGTCTGCTCAATCTATCAGGGCGAACTGGGATCCGGTAAGCGGTGAACTTCTAAATTGCTGGGAAAAGGGGATGCCGCACATAATGGTTACACCTCTTCCTATTGAATTTGTTTCTCAGGGAAATGACATGCTTATACGTTTCGAAGAGGATGATGCGGAGCGCTTGATTTATATGTCGGGACTATTGCCTGATACTCACGATTTTCTGGGACGTTCTGCTGGTCGATGGGACGATGGAACTCTAATAGTAGAAACCGTAAAAATAGATGCGCCGATGCTCGACGGAAATGGGACGCCACAGAGTAGAGACATCGAAACAGTCGAGCGCTTCACAGTAAATGAAAGTCAGGATCGACTGGATTATCAGATTAGGATTACGGATCCGGTTATGTTTCCGCGTCCTCTGGAGATGACACGTTACTGGGTGTGGAGACCAGAGATCCTGGTTAAGCCTTGGGATTGCGAAGAGCGATAATCTAGTTGTGTAAATTCGATTAAACTAGAAGGCTGTCATGTCGCATCTAAGCGATAATTTGGTCAGTATAAAAACACGATGTCATGCGGTGGCATCATAATCTTGAGGGGAATTATCATGAATAAACTAATAGCCAGTTTTGTAGCAGTCGGCTCTATTTTGTTTTCGGGTTTCGTTATCTCTCAGCAGGTCACAACACCTGAAATGACTCTCCAGAGTTTTAGCGACGTTGATCTTAGGCTAAATACTGATGGCCGCAGAACGCGCCGCGTCTCAGCTTCTACGGTAGGTCTTATCCGTGTCGAATGGCCTGAAGGTACGACCACTACACCTCATAATCACGCGAATGAGCTAGTGCTGACTGTGGTGGAAGGACGGTTAAGGGCGATCAGCGGCAACCAGGAATTTATCATGGAGGCCGGTGATGTGGTCGTGATCCCAGCTTGGGTAGAGCACGGCTATGTGGCGCTCGAAGACTCTATTACTCTAGAGGCTGCCGGTCCGGGCTAAAGCCCCTATAATTTTAATAGGCGCATAATATTTTTTTAAGAATTGCACCTGAAAGATAAAAGATGAATGTGGTTTTTAGAGACCTGGAGAAATAGGAAATGAATCTGCGATTGAGCTTTCTACCTGCTTCTATGGCACTGGCCATTACTTGTGCTCATGCTCAAGACTTAGAGGTGTTGCGCGTATATAGCTCTAATGGGGTGAGGGTCGTTCTCCAGGAGATTCAACCGCAGATCGAGCAGGCTATCGGAAAACGGATTTCTTTCGAGTTTAGTACATCGAGGACGTTGACGGACCAGATTGAAGCCGGTGAAGTTTTTGACGTCGCGATACTGACGCCCGCATTAATCGATGGACTGATTGTTTCGCAACACGTGGTATCGGGGTCGCGTTATGATTTTTCTCGCGTCGGTATTGGAGTGGGTTCGAAACAGGGAGTGCGGGCGAGAAGTGTCGCCACACTTGATGATTTACGGCAAACTTTTTTGGAAGCTAAGTCAATTGCCTTCGGTGCGAACGGCCAGAGTCGTCGGACGAATGAAGGGAGCTTTGAAGCGCTCGGAATTGCCGATGAGATGTTACCCAAGACTCGGCTGACAGGGCCTGGTGAAGCGCCCGGTTTGGTTGCAGCCGGAGAGATTGGTCTTGTGCTGACGTTGGTTAGTGAGTTACTGCGTGAGCCTGGTGTCCAGTTCCTGGGTCCACTACCCCCAGAGGTTCAGGGATATGTGGATTTCTCAGCAGGTGTCAGCGCTAATTCGCAGGACTCAGTCACAGCCACAAAACTCATTAATTTCTTATATACCGCCGCTTTTATCGATGCGCTGGAAAAGCATGGCCTGGAACCAATCGAGTTTCCGACCGGCTAGATTCCCATCGGCGGTTAGATCAGATAGCAAAAGGTGCGTATGAATCTAATACTGAGAATGCTCGTAACGTCTCTCACTCTTGCGACGTTTTTTTGTCGATGCCAACGGGTTGGTAGTGCAACGATAGTTAGTATCTACCGATTCGTAGGTTTAGGCGGTATAGCTTGATGTTTCTGTTCGAATGGCTGCATTCGAATACGCAGCGGTCATTAATAATTGGGCCACTTCTCCTTCTGGTTCTAGCGGTTCTCAGCGCTGGGTCTGTGTCAGCGCAGACGCTACCCCGCACGGCCGATGGAAAACCCAACCTGCAAGGTATTTGGCGGGCCGTCAATCGTGCAGGTTATGACCTCGAAGGTCACGCCCCTCGCTATGATATGCCGGCCGGCCGCAGTGTGGTAGACGGGGGCTTAATCCCCTATCAGCCTTGGGCTGCCGAGCAAAGGCGCGTGAATTTTGAGTCTCGGGCCTCAGCCGATCCGCTATCTAATTGCTTTCTTCCTGGCGTCCCTCGTGTTACGTCCTTGGAATTTCCTTTTCACATTTTTCAGATGGAAGAACATGTTGCGATTACTTACGAGTGGCAACAGGTCTATCGTTTAATTTATACCAATGGCGACCCACCGCTATACGATGGGATCGAGTCCTGGATGGGCAATTCGCGTGGCCGTTGGGAGGGTGACGTTTTCGTCGTCGAAGTCAACGACCACAATGATAAAACCTGGTTTGATGCCTCAGGAAATTTCCATAGTGATGCCTTACATGTAACCGAGCGTTACAAGCTTCGTGACGAGAACACAATTGATTATGAAGCGACGATAGAGGATTCGAACGTATTCACGCGGCCCTGGACGATGCGCTTGGTGCTACAGCGGCAGACACAAATGGATCGGCTCCTTGAGTACCAATGCCAGGCTTTAAAGGAAGAGGAGAACGGTGCTTTTGAGCGAGACGAGTCGACTTGGTACCCCGCGACTATTCCGGGCGACAATGAGTTATTCGACAGTAGTGCTAGCGCAGACTTGCCCTTACCGACGGTGGGAAACGATATTCTAAGATTGCCGAATGGTACGCCTGATATCAGCGGTTATTTCATGGCTGATGCTGGCGGTGCGAACTATGGTCTGGAGGCGCGTCCGCGACAGATACTATTTCCGCCGAGTCGTGGCCAGGTGATCGACCCGACCGACGGTTCACTACCTTATCAGGCTTGGGCGAGAGCGGAGCGCATCGACCGTGAGAAGCCGCATCGTGGTTACGATGATCCAACCGCGCATTGTTTCGTTGCGGGTGTCCCACGTTCGCATTATGTACCAGCACCTTTCTATATTCTGCAGCCGCCTGGATATGTCGTCGTACTTCACGAGCGTATGTCATGGCGGCATATTTTGCTCGATGATCGTGCACATCTGCCGGATAACATACGTTTGTGGCAAGGCAGTTCAATAGGTCGTTGGGACGACGACACGTTAGTCGTAGAGTCTCAAAACTTCAATGGAAAAACTTGGCTAAATGAGGCTGGTGATGTGACTAGTCATGAGCTAAAAGTTGTCGAGACGTTTACGCCCGTTAGTGAATCACAGGTAATGTATCGTGCGACCCTTACGGATCCAATTCCCTACACGCGGCCGTGGACTATTGAGATGCCCTTTAACCGTTCTGCTGACGAACTTTTAGAGGTTGCTTGCCTCGAAGATAATGCTGATTTGGAGCATTTAAAGGACGTTCGGGATGAGTACCGCGCGAACCAGAATTAGAGGAGCTGATACGATGACAAGATTTTTAAAGGCTACCGTTACAATTGCCGGGATTGCCGCAATCTTTGCTTCGAGTTCGGTCGTAGCTCACCACGCATTTGCTGCCGAGTTCGATAGAGAAAAACCTGTCCGCATTACGGGCACAGTGACCGAGATGAAATGGTCCAATCCTCATGCTTGGATATATATCGATGTTGAAGATGTTAATGGTGAGGTAATTAACTGGGCATTAGAGACGCGGGCGGCGAATAGCTTAATACGCATTGGTTGGCGTCCAAGTGATCTGCCTGTTGGCACAGTGCTTAAGGTGGAAGGCTATCAGGCCCGTAACGACACACCAACGGCAAGTTTGGCAGGAGCGACACTGCCAGACGGCCGTAAATTATTTTCCGGCGAACCAGGTTCGTCCGCTCAGTAATAAAGAAGTGGCTGCTGAAGAGGTATACGAGTTTTATTCCTCAATTTAACGTTACCAATCGTTGGTGGGACGGGTTCTTCTGTTCGCCCTGTCGCCGTACTCTGAATAATTTATTAAGCGTTGATAGATGATTTAAATCATCTATCAACGTTATAACTATTTAAATAAAGTTTTCCGCCTTCCTCATAAAAGGTAAAACTTGCCCTATAAGAATCATAGTCACCACCATATTCCCAAGTTGTGCATTGCCATGTTTGACCAATGAATGGATCGCTCTGACTGAGAGGTAACGGTGCTGAGGGGTCGAGTTGCGTCTACAAGCCCTGAAAGAGAGCTTTCCTTGACCGTTTTGGTGGAATGATTCTAAAATCAATCTTGATTTGATTTGATTTGATTTGATTTGATTTGATTTGATTTGAACAGATTAACGTGTTATTTCTAGCTAGTAATCAAAAATAATATTACAACTCATTATTGCGGTGACCTAATTATTACGGTGACCTAATTATTACGGTGACCTAATTATTACGGTGACCTAATTAGAATTTAAGCAATAAGTAGGTTACTCGACTTTGACGCTATTAGTAGCGTCTAAATTCAACACCTGAGGAGCTATAATGTGTTCAAATAATTCTGTTCGTAAAACGTTTTCCTTTACCGTTGCTTTTGGCTTAACCGCGGCGCTCGGTTTTTCCATTGCGCCGACTACATCGGTTCAGGCTCAGAACGTTGGTGCCCCCCTCGAGGAGATTGTCGTCACAGCCCGAAGACGCGAAGAAAGTCTTCAGGATGTGCCGGTTGCGATATCCGTGTTGAACAACGACTTTATTTCCGAGTCGAACATCCTTGATCACTACGAT
>JBJKYL010000012.1:0-50194 GCA_045561055.1 Candidatus Rariloculaceae bacterium
TCAGTGGCAAGCTTAACCGTCTAGGGGAAGCGTAGGGAAACCGAGTCTTAAATGGGCGAATTAGTCTCTGGGAGTAGACCCGAAACCGAGCGATCTATCCATGTCCAGGGTGAAGGCAGGGTAATACCTGCTGGAGGCCCGAACCGGGTAATGTTGAAAAATTATCGGATGAGGTGTGGATAGGAGTGAAAGGCTAATCAAGCTCGGAGATAGCTGGTTCTCCTCGAAAGCTATTTAGGTAGCGCCTCGTGTATCACTCTCGGGGGTAGAGCACTGTTTCGGCTAGGGGGTCATCCCGACTTACCAAACCGATGCAAACTCCGAATACCGAGAAGTGCAATCACGGGAGACACACGGCGGGTGCTAAGGTTCGTCGTGGAAAGGGAAACAGCCCAGACCGCCAGCTAAGGTCCCAAAATTATGGCTAAGTGGGAAACGATGTAGGAAGGCAGAGACAGCCAGGAGGTTGGCTTAGAAGCAGCCACCCTTTAAAGAAAGCGTAACAGCTCACTGGTCTAGTCGGCCCGCGCGGAAGATTTAACGGGGCTTAAGCCATATACCGAAGCTGCGGATGCAAGCACTTCACTTTAACTCACTCTAAGTAGAGTGTAGAGAATTTACCCTATTACTAGTTGCCCCTAGGGTAGCGAGGAGGGTGAATTGTCGCGTGTGAGTCTAATAAGTGAGTTAAAGGAAGTGCTTGCGTGGTAGAGGAGCGTTCTGTAAGTCTGCGAAGGTGTGCTGCGAGGCATGCTGGAGATATCAGAAGTGCGAATGCTGACATGAGTAACGATAATGCGGGTGAAAAACCCGCACGCCGAAAACCCAAGGTTTCCTGCGCAACGCTAATCGGCGCAGGGTTAGTCGGCCCCTAAGGCGAGACCGAAAGGTGTAGTCGATGGGAAGCAGGTCAACATTCCTGCACCGTTTGTTACTGCGATGAGGGGACGGAGAAGGCTAGGTCAGCCGGGTGTTGGTTATCTCGGTTTAAGCGTGTAGGGAGTGTTCTTAGGCAAATCCGGGAACACAATTTCGAGACGCGATGACGAGCCCCTTTGTTGGGGCGAAGTGATTTATGCCATGCTTCCAGGAAAAGCCTCTAAGCTTCAGGTAACAGATGACCGTACCCCAAACCGACACAGGTGGGTGAGGAGAGAATCCTAAGGCGCTTGAGACAACTCGGGTGAAGGAACTAGGCAAATTGGTACCGTAACTTCGGGAGAAGGTACGCCCTTGTTGGTGAAGAAACTTGCTTTCTGAGCTGGTGAGGGTCTCAGTAACCAGGTGGCTGCGACTGTTTATTAAAAACACAGCACTCTGCAAACTCGTAAGAGGACGTATAGGGTGTGACGCCTGCCCGGTGCCGGAAGGTTAATTGATGGGGTTAGCCCTTTGGGGCGAAGCTCTTGATCGAAGCCCCGGTAAACGGCGGCCGTAACTATAACGGTCCTAAGGTAGCGAAATTCCTTGTCGGGTAAGTTCCGACCTGCACGAATGGCGTAACGATGGCCACACTGTCTCCACCCGGGACTCAGTGAAATTGAAATCGCTGTGAAGATGCAGTGTACCCGCGGCTAGACGGAAAGACCCCGTGCACCTTTACTATAGCTTTACACTGAATTTTGACCATGCTTGTGTAGGATAGGTGGGAGGCTTTGAAGCGTGAACGCTAGTTTGCGTGGAGCCAACCTTGAAATACCACCCTAGCCTGTTTGAAGTTCTAACCTAGGTCCGTTATCCGGATCGGGGACCGTGTATGGTGGGTAGTTTGACTGGGGCGGTCTCCTCCCAAAGAGTAACGGAGGAGTGCAAAGGTACTCTCAGCGCGGTCGGTCATCGCGCATTGCGTGCAAAGGCATAAGAGTGCTTGACTGCGAGACAGACAAGTCGAGCAGGAACGAAAGTTGGTCTTAGTGATCCGGTGGTTCTGTATGGAAGGGCCATCGCTCAACGGATAAAAGGTACGCCGGGGATAACAGGCTGATTCCTCCCAAGAGTCCACATCGACGGAGGAGTTTGGCACCTCGATGTCGGCTCATCACATCCTGGGGCTGTAGCAGGTCCCAAGGGTATGGCTGTTCGCCATTTAAAGTGGTACGCGAGCTGGGTTTAGAACGTCGTGAGACAGTTCGGTCCCTATCTGCCGTGGGCGTTGGAAACTTGAAGGGAGCTGCTCCTAGTACGAGAGGACCGGAGTGGACGTACCTCTGGTGTTCCGGTTGTCACGCCAGTGGCATTGCCGGGTAGCTATGTACGGACGGGATAACCGCTGAAAGCATCTAAGCGGGAAGCCCCCCCTAAGATTAGGTTTCCCAGGGGACTCGATCCCCCTGAAGGGCCGTTGAAGACTACAACGTTGATAGGCTGGGTGTGGAAGTACAGTAATGTATGAAGCTAACCAGTACTAATTGCCCGTGAGGCTTGACCATATAACACCCAAGAAGTTTGTGTGACAACGGATCATTTCAGTTTTTGTAACCATGTTTCGACATGGTTACAAACCAGTTTCCTGGCGGCCATAGCGAGCGGGAACCACCCGATCCCATCTCGAACTCGGAAGTGAAGACGCTCTGCGCCGATGCTAGTGTGGGGTCTCCCCATGTGAAAGTAGGTCACTGCCAGGATTTTATTCACAAACCCCTCAGTTCTCCGGAGCTGAGGGGTTTTTTTATTGTCACCTTCTCCTTGTTTATGAGAACGACTACTTTCCGGCAAACCGTCGTCCTAGGATAGGAACAGACAGTATTTAATACCCGGTTAGTTCCAGGTAACCACGGCCACTCAAGCTCCCTTCTTCTGCCATACTCGTTGCAATGACTGCACCCTCCCAGTAACGAACTGTAAGATCGAGTTCCTGGTGTGGAATCAACGGTTGAATCTCGAGCTGGATCTGCTCGGTCGGTATCGCAAGTTCCCAACCAACCGGGTATTCCGCGCCGCTCGCGGGGCTTTGCCAATAATCAAGTGCTGTTAGAGATACCTCATCGGGACTCAGTGTTCTGTGTCTACCATCAGCTTCGACAAGCGTTCCCGAGCTGTACGGGCTTGCGTTTCCCTGGTTTGACCGCAATTGGTAATACATGAGATCGCGGCCGTCTGATAGATGTAAAGCGAACCAGTCCCAGCCCTCGAGATTTCTGCTGAGTGCGCTCGTTCCCCACTCCCGGTCCATCCAAGCAAGGCCGCTAACACGTTCTGTTCTTTCGCCAACCCGAATCTCGCCCGATGCTTGAAGTCGCGTTACTGAATAGTAATGAGATGCGTTACCTACTTCAGGTCCCTTTTGATCGAGACCGTCATCACCGTTTGCGACTGGGTTTTTAATCGCAGTCAGAGTGAGTCGGATCTCACCATCATCTGTCCCGGCTGTTAGCTTGAGTGGAAAGAACTCAGGTCCAGAGCTGGCAACCGACCAGTCCTCCAGCCGTAATAAAAATGGGTTTAAGTTGTTACCAGCGAGGCCTATTGCCTGTCGAGAAAATCGTTCATCGGCGATAAAACGTGCGGCACGACCGTCGGTCAGGCTTAGGTGTGCCATCCATGCTTGATTCGTTCCCCAAGCAGAACTACGCTCTGCTACAGATGGAGCCAACGCGAACCGAAAGAAAGTGAGTTCGAAGCCATAACGTCTCCCCGTTTCGTTGTTTAGGTTGCCGGTAAAATACCACCATTCAGAGCGATAGTCGGGGTGGCTACCATGGTCTTCGGGAAAGACGAACGGACGGCTCTCGAGCACGCGTGAGTATCCGGAGTTCTCGCCACCGCTTAGGAATCGAGTAGCTGCTGACGGTTCGGTGATAGAAAGCTGCGGTGATTCGACCTCACATCCGCTTAGCAGGTTCACGAGTAGTAGCACCACATTGACTCGTAGTTTCATTACTCTTCCCGAAGTTGTGTCGAAACACTTCTACGCCCGGCGCGGGCAGCCGGATAGATACCTGCGAGTAGAGCAGCGGCAATAGCAACCGCCACGCCGAGCAGTAACGGAGCCGGCTGCACCAATAGATCCATGCTCCAGCCAAACGAACGCTGATTAATGATGAATACCAGTAGGACCGCCATCACGATACCGAGAGGAACGGCGAGCAATCCGGCAGCCATTCCTAGCAAACCTGTCTGCGTCAACGAGAGTATCCCAATCTGACGTGGCGTTAGGCCGAGAGCTCTGAAGATTGCGGTCTCACGTCCCCGATCCAGCTCGATTGCTAACAGAGCGCTTAAAAGGCCGAAGAATGCGACTAAGCCGGCTAGTATCCTTAGTACCTCGGTAATTCTGAACGTCCGGTCGAAGATTTCCATAGATCGTTCCCGGATCATGTCATTCGACCGAGCGCGAATATTCGCTGCGTCGTCGAGCGAAGCTCTAAGCGCGTTCCCCGCGGCAAAGCGTTCTGCTGTATCCCGAAAGTAAACACCGACGCCGCTGATGGCCTTATCATTCCAGTCACGTTGGTAGAGATCTAGCGACATCAATACGGCGCCACCATCCGAAATGTAATCGCGAAAGATGCCTAGAACTTGATAAGTTTTGTCACCGGCCGGTGTTGGCAGCGATAGGCTATCACCGGTATCCAGTTGTTTCCGGTATGCATAAGGTTCGGAGATTAATACGCCTTCGGCTGCTGTGAGCCTCTCCAGTGATTCGGCGGGTGATTCACTTAGCAAGGTAAGTCCCCAGCCTAGTGGACCGGGTTGGAATGCTCGGATGTTTAGTTCACCATTGACGGTTGGTAGACTCCTCCACCGTGACAGACTTATTCCCGAAACATCGGGTAGCGCCTCGATAGCATTGAGCTTCGCTTGGTCGAATACGTTTTCGTTATTATCTGAGTCCGGTATAGTCAGGTAGACGTCTGCGATGAGCGTTGCGTCTAGCCATTGCGCCAGGCTAGCTCGGAAACTACCGATCATTACGCCAACACCGATAACGGTCGCGACAGCAACTGCGAGTGCTGCCGTTGCGACGCCTGTTCGACTGATTGCGGCCGAGACGCCTCGAACGGCTAGCGACCCCGGTATTCCAAAGCCACGCTCGGCCGCAGGCTCTACAAATCTCAACAGCATTAATGTGCCCGCGGGAATCAGTAGAGTTCCAGCGAGAATAATTAGAAACATGCCGATAAAGCCGAGTAGTAGGCTGCGCGGCGCGCTGAAGAATAGCAGGGCTGCTACTGCGATAGCCGGTATCGCTAGCCACGCTGCGGAGCGCGTGTAGCGATGTGCGGCACGCTCGAGCGAGGCTCGGCTTATTGAGGTATTCGGTGAAGCGTGAGCCGCTTCCAGTGCAGGCGCAAGCGCGGCGAGTAGGGTTGCGAAAATGCCGAGAGCGAATCCTTGCCAGTAGATCACCTTAGACGGTTCAGCGGCAGTCACCGTTGTGGTGAAATAAAGGTCGTCAATAGTCGTCAGCATGAGGTTGAGAAGACCCTGAGAAAGTCCATATCCCATGGCGAGTCCGAGTAGCGTTGCCGCGCCGCCGATAACCACGGCTTCAAACAGAATGCCCAGCAACATCTGCCGTCGGCTGACACCGACCGCTCGTAGGATCCCGAAAACTTCTCGTCGCTGAACGATAGTGAAGGACATCGTTGCGTAGATTAGGAATACACCGACGAGGAGCGCTAACAAACTTAGTGCCGTCAAATTGATTCGGAACGCGCGTGAGAGTTCGGTGAAGACGGCGTTGCGGCTAGTTGCAGGCAGTAGTCTTGTACCGGGGATTTCCAGGGTGCTGAGCCGGTCGGCGTCGGCGGGTGAGAGGATTAGATCAACGCGGCTAATCTGGTCGGTAGCGAATAGCTCCTGGGCACTCGCTATATCGGTCACTAGGGGTAAGCTTGATCCTTCCGGGTCCAATATTGATTCGCGGATAGTACCGACAACATGTGCGGTTGCGTACATACCGTCCACAATTAGTTCGAGATCGGAGTCGATGCTTAAACCTAACTCCGAGGCCAATGTTTCCGGTACAAGTATGCTACCGGGTTCGGTAATGAGACGCCCGATATTTGAGTCAACTCCCGGAAAATATCCTGAAAAGCTTCGTATGCCCAACTCCTCCAGCGGATCGATTCCCAGCAGTGTTAGACGGCGCTGCGGGTCGTCCGCTAGACGGACGGTGCCCTCGAGGACAGGAGCCGCTAGGACCGGACCGTGCTCGATACGCAGCCTTCGGTATGCCGAAGTCGGAATAAAATTATCAAGTCCGATGAACTGATGGGTTACTTTCCCGAGCACAAGATCCTCTGAGATTTCGAAGGCTCGGCGCGAGCTATCGTTTGCAAGGGCGATGCCGACAAAGACGGCGACTCCGAGAGCAATTCCTGCCACGGCAAGGCAGAGTTGCCAGGGATGTTTCATATGGAATCTGAGCCCAGCGAGCGATAGTAACGTACTCACTGGCCGGCCTCCTCGAGATGGGACCCGCGGATTGTAAGTACTCGGTCGGCTAGGCCGATGACCTCGCGGCTGTGAGTCGCCATGATCAGCGTTGCGCCTTGCTCGTGACAGGTTCGGTCAAGAAGTTCGACGACGTCTCTGGCTGTGTCGAGATCGAGATTGCCTGTTGGCTCATCGGCTAGGACAATATCGGGCTTGTGGGCCATCGCCCGAGCGATA
This sequence comes from Candidatus Rariloculaceae bacterium, assembly GCA_045561055.1. Taxonomy (GTDB): domain Bacteria; phylum Pseudomonadota; class Gammaproteobacteria; order Steroidobacterales; family Rariloculaceae; genus SMWC01. The sequence goes on from JBJKYL010000012.1 coordinate 6,619, forward strand.
GCAATACGCTGTTGTTCCCCGCCGGAAAGTTCTTCGGGGAAGCGTTTGCCGCAGTCCTCCGTTCCCAATTCGCGCAACAACTCCCCCGCCCGTATTCTTGAAGCCTCTTTCGATATGCCGTTCAGCGCCATCGGCAGGCAAATATTCTCGGTCACGGTTAAGGTCGGGATTAAATTGAAGAATTGAAATACGAAGCCCAGGTTCTGACAGCGGATCTTAGCTTGCTGTTCTTCTGTGAGGTCAGTTAGCGAATGACCAAGAATCTCGATTTTACCGCTGGATGGAGAATCTAGGCCGCCGATCAAATTTAGCAGCGTTGATTTTCCAGAGCCGCTGCGGCCGATGATGACGATGAATTCGCCTGTCCTTATCTCGAGATTCGTATTTGCGAGCACGATATCCGAGTTGTAGCGCTTGCTCACGTCGGTTAGCCGTACCTGAGGCGAATTCGTTCTCATCGTGGTCTAGCAGCCATCAATAGGGGCCCAGAAATGCCGTATTTAGTGTTGAGTAGCTTGTGCGGCAAGGTGGCGTGTCTCGAATTTATCTCACGTAAGTATACGTGACGCTAATCCTGGCTATTACTTCCACTTTAACCCAAGCCCTAACATAATAAGTTGACCTTTCCCGGTCTATGGTCGACGGTAAATTGCTTGAGAGCTCCGAGGCGCTCTAATTGCACTTATTGATCTCGCAGTGCTTATAATCAGGTCGAAATTCGTTTCAGGCACACCTGGGGCTAAACACAAACTTGCTGGACATTGTCGGCAGAGAGGCTTGTATCCATGAAATTCTACGATTTTGGCTTTGCGCCGAGTCCGACTAAAGTCCGTATTTTTATTGCTGAAAAGGATTTGAAGATTCCGATCAAGGCGGTGAATCTTGGGAAGATGGAGCAGCAGCAAGCCGAGTTTCTTGAGAAAGTTCCTTCAGCAACAGTTCCCGCATTGGAACTCGACGACGGTACCATTCTTTTTGAAAGTCACGCGATCTGCCGTTACCTAGAAGAAATACATCCTGAGCCCAATCTTCTGGGTGTAGATGCAAGGGAAAAGGCTCTTGTCGTCATGTGGCACGATATCGCGACGTTAGAAGGGTACCTCGCAAGTCAAGAAGTATTGCGTAATGACCTCGATGCTTTCGCTAACCGAGCTCTACCCGGACCTCAGAATTACGAGCAGATTAAGGCACTAGTCGAAAGAGGAAAGAAACGTACTGATGTGTTTTTCGACAAGCTAGACGCGCGTTTAGCGGAAAGCTCCTATGTTGCGTCGGATCGCTTTACCTATGCGGACATTGTGGCATACGTGTACAGGGAATTTGCGAATCGTGCGACTGGCATAGACCCCGTAATCGGTCGCGATAACCTCACCTGCTGGAGCGAGACTATTGCTATTCGCCCAGCCGTGCAGGCAGCCATGGGCTGACGAAAGCGATAAGACTATTTAAAGGAGAAAATTCTGATTCGCTATCGAGTGTGTCACGCTGACCTCAATCGCCATATCTACGAGGTGGAGTGCCTTGTCGAGAACCCCGACGAGGATCAACTTATAACATTACCGTCTTGGATCCCTGGTAGTTATTTGCTTAGAGAGTTTGCACGCCACGTCGTCAGTATCCGGGCTACCTCGAACGGACGTGAGCTTGTAGTCGAGAAGCTAGACAAAGGGACTTGGTCCTGCCGCGGCGCGAAGAAAGAACTCGCCGTCACAATCCAGGTCTATGCGTTGGATCGGTCGGTGCGAGGTGCCTATCTTGATGAAACACGTAGCTTCTTCAATGGCACCTGTCTCTTTCTTTGCCCGAAGGGCCATGAGGATCAGCCGGTCGAGCTGCTCATAAAGGTGCCGGCCGACTCCCGCTGCACCAAGTGGCGTGTCGCGACGTCTATGCGATGCAGTGATGTTGATAATAACGGTTTCGGCCTTTACGAAGCTGAAAATTACGACGAATTTATCGATCATCCGTTCGAGATAAGCGACCATGACGTGATTGCTTTTGAAGCGGGAGGGGTTCCGCATGAGTTCATTATTGCCGGTCGCCATGAGGCAGATTTGGAGCGAGTGGCAACTGATCTTTGCCTGCTTTGTGAAACACACAATCGGTTCTTTGGTAAAACTGCTCCGTTCGAGAGCTATCGGTTTCTCGGTCTCGCGGTAGGGGATGGATACGGCGGCCTCGAGCACCGAGCCTCGTCGAGCCTTATCTTTAACCGCAGCGATTTGCCGACACGGCAAGAATCTGGTGTGTCGGCGAGTTACCAACGTTTTCTGGGTCTATGCAGCCATGAGTATTTTCACAGTTGGAACGTAAAGCGGATAAAACCCGCCGCGTTCTCGCCGTACCAACTGGAACGCCGCAATCTGACTAGGCTCATGTGGGTATTCGAGGGTATCACCTCCTATTACCAGGACCTGCTCTTGCTACGTAGCGAGCTGATCGGTGAGAAAGACTACTTGCGGCGGCTGGGTCAGATATTGACTCGTGTTTATAGAGCGCCTGGCCGTTTCAAACAGAGCCTCGCGGAGGCGAGTTTCGATGCGTGGGACAAGCTTTATAAGCCAGACGCGAATTTTAACAACGTGGCGATCAGCTATTACAGTAAGGGAGCCCTCGTTGCGCTGGCATTGGACCTGACTTTGCGTAGAGATTCTGATTCCGCTGTGACGCTTGATTTGGTAATGCTCGAATTGTGGAAGCGTTTCGGTATGGTTGGAATCGGTGTCGCGGAAGACGACTTCGAGTCATTAGTCGAAGAATTGAGTGGATGCGACATGCAAGAATTTTTTGATGTAGCGGTGAGGGGAACCGAAGATTTACCTCTGGCGAACGTCCTGAAAGGGTTCGGTGTCAAACTCGGGTTCAGGGCATCGACTGGACCTGAAGACCTCGGTGGAGGGACATCGGGTGGTTCGGCTGAACAGCCGCCTAGCCTCGGGGCGAAGTATGCGGAGCGTTCGTTCGGCGTAGAGCTAACACAACTGTTGGACGGCGGTTCAGCGCAGGCGGCCGGGCTCATTCCCGGTGACCATTTGATCGCGATCAATGGTCTCAAAGTAACGTTGGCGAAGCTCGATGCGCAGCTAGCCCGCTTTGAGGAGGAAGACGAGATCTGGGTTAACGTATTCCGTGACGATGAGTTAGTGGAGAGAGAGATGACTCTTCAGAAGGCGCCGCTCACCACGTGTTTCCTTGATTTTGATAAAGAGGCGTGCGCCGATTCAGTCGCTCGTCGTGAGCTATGGCTCGGTACCTGATAGTCTGTGTTGCTCGCTAGCCGAGAACCTCATGCGACCAGCTATTTCAGTAAAGAATTTATCTAAGGTATACGCTGGTGGTTTCGAGGCGCTTAAGCATATTAATCTCGACATCCATCACGGTGAGATTTTTGCGTTGCTCGGCCCCAACGGCGCTGGCAAGACAACGTTGATCGGTACGATTTGCGGCATCGTATCTCCTACCGAAGGTAGCGTGTTCGTTGACGGGAACGACATTGTAAAAGACTATCGCGCGGCGCGTGGGTTGATCGGACTTGTACCTCAGGAACTTACAACCGACGCGTTCGAGACGGTGTGGGCGACGGTATGCTTCAGCCGCGGTCTGTTCGGCAAACCCGCCGATTCGGACTATATAGGGAAGGTCTTGAAGTCACTGTCGCTCTGGGACAAGAAGGACGACAAAATCATGACGCTATCGGGTGGTATGAAACGAAGAGTTCTGATAGCGAAAGCTTTATCGCATGAACCAAGAATTCTGTTTCTCGACGAGCCCACGGCAGGTGTCGACGTCGAACTCAGAAAAGCAATGTGGGAGATTGTTCGCTCTTTAAGAGAGACTGGCGTCACGGTCATCTTGACGACCCACTACCTCGAAGAGGCAGAGGAGATGGCCGATAGAATTGGTGTTATCAGCCGCGGCGAGATCATTCTAGTGCAGGATAAAGTCGTGCTAATGCGTAAGCTTGGAAAGAAACAATTGACACTACAACTGCAGGAGGCGCTAGCGTCAATTCCCGCGGAGTTGTCGGCTTATAGTCTTGAGCTTAGCAAGGATGGCACTGAACTGACCTATACCTACGATACGCAGGGCGAGAGAACAGGTATTACAGCACTACTAGCAGATCTCGGTGATGCGGATATCAAATTCAAGGATCTGAATACGACACAGAGTTCACTCGAAGAAATTTTCGTTCGCTTAGTGAAGAGCGCTGCATGAACTATCATGGGGTCAGAGCGATCTATCTATTCGAGATGGCGCGAGCTTGGCGTACGCTTTTCCAAAGCATCGTGTCCCCCGTGCTTTCTACCTCACTGTATTTTATCGTCTTCGGCTCGGCCATCGGTTCTCGAATCTCAGAAATAGACGGAATAAGCTACGGCGCGTTCATCGTGCCGGGACTGATAATGCTATCGTTGTTGACCCAGAGCATTGCCAACGCGTCCTTTGGAATCTATTTTCCGAGATTCACGGGGACAATATATGAACTGCTTTCGGCACCGGTGTCCTATTTCGAAATTCTTTTGGGGTATGTCGGTGCCGCTGCTACCAAGTCGATCATTCTCGGGTTGATCATTCTTGCGACGGCCGGGTTGTTCGTGCCGCTTCAAGTTGCGCACCTATTCTGGATGTTATTATTTCTCGTGCTGACGTCGGTGACGTTTAGCCTATTCGGTTTTATTCTGGGTATCTGGGCAGATGGTTTCGAGAAGCTACAGATCGTACCGCTACTGATTATTACCCCACTCACATTCCTGGGAGGTAGTTTTTACTCGCTCGACATGTTGCCGCCATTCTGGCAGACCGTAAGTTTGTTCAATCCAGTGGTATATCTCATCAGCGGGTTCCGCTGGAGTTTTTATGAAATCGCTGACGTCAATCTAAGCATTAGCCTAGGTATGACAGTGGTTTTTCTGGTGACATGCTTGGCGGTCATCTGGTGGATTTTCAGGACCGGTTACCGTCTGAAACCATGAGATATTAAATGACCCCCATGATAGATCTGCTCTGTTACTGAGTTTGGTTAGGGATTACCCGCTAGAATAGAAGGATGAATACTCGAAAAATGGATTCACCGGTGAATGTTTTCGGCGATCCGCTAGATAGCTGTAACGAGAACCCCATGACGGGTTTCTTTCGTGATGGATGCTGCAATACGAGCGACGAAGACGCCGGTTCGCATACCGTTTGTGTCGAGGTAACACGGGAGTTTCTCGAATTCTCGCGTTTTAAGGGCAATGATCTTTCTACGCCGCGACCGGAGTTCGGGTTTGCTGGGCTGCGCCCCGGCGATCGATGGTGTCTTTGCGCCGCCCGATGGATGGAGGCGCACGAAAATAAAATGCCGCCAAGGGTTGTCCTGAAGAGTACCCATGCGCGCGCGCTGGAAATTGCGCCCCTGGAAATCCTCAGAAAGTTTGCTATTGATCTTAACTGAGGCCCAATGTAGTTTACCCGTGAAGCTAGGTACCGATGGTAGAATCTGGTCTTGATCAGACTCAGGCTATCTATTAAATGCTCGAACTCGGGCTAAAATTCACCTTCGCCTATTTGTTGGGCTCCGTGCTAGGTAGTCTGATCGTCGGGCGGTTGCGAGGCGGAATCGATATACGGAAGCTTGGTAGCGGAAACGCTGGTGGTACCAACGCTTTGCGAACCCAAGGTAAGACCTTCGCTCTCTGGGTAATGCTGATTGACGTAGCTAAGGGCGCGTTGCCGGTAATAATTCTCCCGACACTTGTGATTCCCGGCGTCGGTATAAATCCACTGGTGAGTCGAGAATTCATCGCGTACGCGGTTGGGTTCGGGGCGATTCTCGGCCATGTTTATCCCCTATGGTATGACTTCAAGGGAGGCAAGGGCGGAGCAACAGCTGCCGGAGTATTGTGTGTTGTCGCACCTTCTCTTATGCCGGCTGTAATTTTCTTTTGGGTAGGAGTCATCGCGTTGACTGGCTATGTCGGTCTGGCGACAATGGGCGCGTCGGTCGGCGTCGCAATATTTTTCGGGATAACTGGTCTACCGTACGCTTATCGAATCTTCATCCTGGCTGTGCTTATTGCGGTGCTTATTGTATTTACTCACCGGTCCAATATCACACGAATGCTGCAGGGTACCGAAGCTCGCATAAATTTCTTCCGTTCTAGATAGACCATTGTCGTCCGCGGATTTCACAATCCATGCACAAATGCTTCGCATCCTTGGAGATGGTCGCGGGCACTCCCTTGAGCAGTTAGCCACGGCGCTCGGTATAAAGCGGACTGCCGTCCGGAAACAAATTTCAGAACTTGAGAACTGGGGAGTGAACATTGAGGCAATATGCGGCCAAGGTTATCTTCTCGACCGACCAATCGAGTTTCTGAATAAGGAAGTCATACGACGTGAGCTTACGCCAAAGGGGCTGGGACTTTTGGCAACCCTGGAGGTAGAGGATGAGCTCGGTTCCACGAACGAGACGCTATTAAAAGTTAAACCGCCAACGGCAGGGGTCATGAATGTTTGTCTGGCCGAATATCAGCGTGCGGGGCGCGGGCGTCTTGGCCGCAACTGGGTTGGTTCGTTCGGAGGTGGGTTGTGTCTGTCTGCCGGATGGACATTCGATGAGATGCCACCAGATATCGCAGGGCTTCCGTTGGTTACGGGTGTGGTTATACGCCGAGTCATCCGTGCAGTCGCCGATCTAGATATTAAGCTGAAGTGGCCGAACGATCTTATCTGGGAGGATAAAAAATTAGGTGGAGTCTTGATTGAATTGAAGGCGGAGAAGCAGGGCCGCTGTTATATCGTTGTGGGAATCGGCTTGAATGTCTCTAGCATACCGGCGCAGCTCGAGGCGGAATCTCAGTGGCCAAGCGGCGCTATAGATTTTTATACGGCGATGGGTGGAAAAGTTCCGTCGCGAAATATTCTTGCCGCTAACCTTATCGATGCGCTAGGAAGAATGTTACAGGGTTATGTTGAAAGTAGCTTCTCTACGTATTCTGAGGAGTACAGTGTGGCCGATTGCTTAAGCGGCCGGTTCGTATCAGTTTCTGACGGAGTTACTTCGATTGCGGGCGTGGCAAATGGCATAGACTTTGATGGAGCGCTGAGGGTGAATACGGGTGAAGTAATAGAGCGTGTTATTGCCGGCGATGTCAGTGTGAGGGTAGCTGTGTGACCGTTGTTGTGGACATTGGTAACGCAAGAATTAAGTGGGCGCGTGTTCGCCACGGTGCTTTATCAGAGTTTGGTGAGGCGTTGCATGTGGATGATGTTGAGCAGGCGCTGAAATTGTTTTCTGCGAACGTAACAACGGAAGTTAACCGTATAGTCGGTACGAACGTTGCTGGAGGAAATATTGCGGCCCGTCTCAATAAGTTAGCTGACGAATGTTGGGGTGTAAGTCCTGAGTGGATTAACACATCGTCGGAACAACTTGGTTTGACCTGCGGTTACGCAGAACCGCGTCGTCTTGGCGTGGATCGATGGGTTGCTGTGCTTGCTGCTTATGAACGGGCAAGTGGTGCGGCCTGCGTTATTGATGCCGGCACCGCTGTTACGTTCGATGCCGTGGATGCGGAGGGTAAACATTTGGGGGGGCTCATAATGGCAGGTCCTCGGTTGGTTACTGCGACTTTACGCAGTGAGACGAGCGACATCGGTAATACGACAATGTCTGAAAAAATTCCCCGTGGCTTGCAGTTGATGGGCCGCAGCACTGATGAAGCTGTTGCGCATGGTGCGATGTTGGGGGTGGCCGCAGCCGTAGATCGTGCATTGAAGGTGGTAACGGACGCACTCCGAACCGAACCTTTAATCCTTTTGACCGGCGGGCACGCGAAGGCGCTTTGTCCTTGGCTCGAAAGCACGGTCCAATACCGGGAACACCTAGTATTAGAGGGGCTTGCTCTTATTGCAAAAAAGAGTTGATGCTGAGTTTTGCGGCTTATTGGCCCCTATGTCCGCCTAAATTTCTCTTAGTGAGTTACAGTATGGCAGATGTCAGCGGCAATCCCTGAGGTGAAATGCGGCGAATTATGACGTGGTTTGTGCGCTCGAGTGACTAATCGGAGTGCGTTCTACGATTTTATGTATTTGAAAGTTATAAGGTTACTTGAGTAGACTTCCCTTCCGGTCCCTTCAGGTAATACGCTAGAAGACTGTTTTTATAGAAAGCTTACGGTCACGGGATACCCGGAGCTTTAGCATGAAGAATACTTAAAGGAGAAAAATCACAATGAATAAATCCATCAGGAGTTTTTGGCTCGTCGCTGCGCTTGTGCTCGGTGCTGGTTTAAGCTCTCTCTCCATAGCGGATCTGGCGCCTGGGTTTAATGCCGCGCTACAGTCGAACGCGCGTCCGGCTGATGAGAAAATGCGTGACGCGGCAAGAAAGCCGGGGGAGGTTTTGAACTTTGTTGGGATAGAGGCGGGTATGACGATTCTCGAGGTCTCTGCGGGAGCCGGTTGGTATACCGAAATTTTGTCGGCTGCCGTTGGCCCTGACGGACATGTCATCGCGCAAAACGCACCACGATTCGAGGAACGTGTCGGCGACTCCTCCCGCGCACGTGCTGAGCGCTTGGGTAATGTCGATGTGCGATTTGCTGGCGTCGACTCGTTGGAGCTTAGTAACGATGTTGACGCGGCCTTTACCGCGCTGAATCTACATGATCCAGCGAATCGTAGCGATGAGGCGGGCATAGCTTTTCTGAGCAGTATCTTTGCGGCGCTCGAGCCGGGGGGGGTCTTAGGTTTGATAGATCATGTAGGTGTTGATGGTCAGGATAATACGGCCTTACATCGAATCCAGAAAGCTAGGGCTAGAGAGATATTAACTCGTGCAGGGTTCGAGATCGAAGCCGAGTCGGATGTACTCATGAATCCTGCCGACGATCACACCTTGGGTGTCAGAGATGAATCGCTGGGACGCGTGACCGACCGGATGCTAATTCGAGCTCGTAAGCCTCAATAGCATCTGCGAGGTCTAGGGGGCTGGTGAGCAGCCCCCGAATTCGTCTATGTGAGTGAATAGCCAATAGAATTCGGAGGGCGCTGGCGTAGCTCAGTTGGTAGAGCAGCTGATTTGTAATCAGCAGGTCGGCGGTTCGAATCCGTCCGCCAGCACCAAACTAGAAAACTTTTAAAAGCCTAGCTAGTTGGGAAACGGTCTTCATTCAGTTAGAACGCCAAACGTATTCTCCAGGACCTGGTTAGACCGTCCGAGTTTGTAGAAATAAAACAAGGCAATTATTTCAAAGCGGTTAGTAAGGAGGTTCTGAGAATACACTCAGCTATTGCTGTTATCGAGAAAGTGAGATTACTTATGCTGATAAGACTGTTGATGCAGGTTTGTTTTTGCATGGCATGCGCTTCATGCACTTTCGCTAATAAATTCGGAGAAGGGGAATTTGTAACACACACTATTTCCGCGGATATTCCATGGGTTCAGTTACCGGATGGTCGTGCGATAGCAGCGGTTCATGGGAAAATGGCGTCTGGAGAGCACATTAGTTATATACGATTCCCGGCTGGAATGAGAACGGCTCTCCATACTCACTCTAGTACTTATACTGGGCTTATTGTTCAAGGCGTCGCTCGGCATTTCGAGCCAGACACAGCAGAAGCAGATCTGTGGTTGCCCGCGGGTTCTTTTTACCGTGTGCCAGCAAATGTTCCCCATATCAGCGAGTGTTCCGATGAGTTCGAATGTATCTTTGCCATACATCAACATGCGTCTTTTGATCGACGCTTAGTTAACTAGCAGCGATGGGGCGTAAATTCATGAGTGATTGTATAAACCGTCAAGTTTGCCTAGCAGCGAGACCGGAAGGTCTTCCGAAATCGACTGACTGGAGCATTGTTGAAGAGCCGGTGGTTGCTCTAGGACCCGGCGAGATCTTGGTCAAAGTTCGCTATATCTCTGTCGATCCGGCCATGCGCGGTTGGATGAACGATCGACCATCTTATGTTCCGCCGGTCCGTCTCGGGGCAGTCATGCGGGCGCTAACCGTTAGTGAGGTCGTCGAATCCAACAACGCTTCATACCAAGTTGGCGATTGGGTCGCGGGTTTGGACGGAGTGCAGGACTATATGGTTTCCGATGGTGCTCAATATATGAAGGTTGATATTGCATTAGCGCCACCACAGACTTATCTGGGTACTCTTGGCATTGCTGGTTTAACAGCCTATTGCGGCTTGTTCGAAGTCGGGGAGCAAAAGACCGGGGACACGGTGTTGGTTTCCGGTGCCGCTGGTTCGGTCGGGGCCCATGTAGGCCAACTTACCAAGATTAAGGGAGGTCGTACGATTGGTGTTGCTGGAGGCGTGGAGAAGTGCGCGTATCTAATAGACGAACTCGGGTTTGATGCGGCGATCGATTATAAAAATGAGAATGTCTACTCGGGTCTTAAGCGGACTTGCCCTGATGGCGTCGATGTGTTTTTCGACAACGTAGGAGGTGATGTGCTCAATAACAGTCTGGCTTTTATCAACGTTGGCGCGCGCGTGGTGATCTGTGGAGCTATTTCACAATACAACAAGACCACTTCGACTCAGGGGCCGAGCAATTACATGATGCTATTGATAAGGCGGGCAAGCATGAAAGGCTTCATCTATTTCGACTATCGTCACAAATGGCCAGCGATGCTGGAAGATTTGGCGATGTGGCGCTCCGAGGGCAAGATAACTGGCCGTGAGGATATTGCAGAGGGACCAGTTGATATTTTTCCGGACACGTTGTGCAGGCTTTTCCAAGGAGACAATTTTGGAAAATTGATTATACGGCTACCAATGTAATCAATCTTGCCCGCTGTAGGAGCTATCGCTTATGCCTGTTGAAAGCCGTTGATCAAGAATAGATATGCTAACCATTACGTAGCTGGGAGAAGAAAAATGTCCACGCTCGAAAATATTATCCGCTCGGTAGCTATCGCCATCACGTTACTTGCTGTTGCTCCGATTCTTTCTGCTCATCACTCTCGGGCCGCTATCTACGACATAAATTCGATAACCGAAATTGAAGGGAGAGTCACCCGAATCCTTTGGCGAAATCCGCACATACGATTCTGGCTTGAGTCGGAGATTGCTGGCGAACCCGTGATCTACGAAATCGAGTCGACACCTCCTGGAACGCTAGAAAGGCACGGCATTAGCCCAGAGATCTTGAGCATTGGACAGACCATTAGGATTGCCGGCACACCCGGACGATTCAATACATATGCAATGGAGGCTAAAAATATCCTACTCCCCGACGGCCGCGAAGTATTAATACAACGAGATTCCGAGCCGCGCTGGTCCGCGCCAACCATAGGTTGGACAAGCGAGGATTTGAGCGGCGCAAGGATAAATACGGCCGTGGCTAGAGCCGAGGGAATCTTTCGCGTCTGGAGCCGCGATGAGGATTCGTCATTCAGGGTTAGAGAGGGCTCGAGTTTATCGCTAGTCGGGTTGTCTGACTATCCACTGACGACCACTGCACGCCAGATGCGACAGAATTTTGATCCGATCGCGGATAATCCGATTCCCGGCTGCACGCCGAAAGGTATGCCCTACATTATGGGGCAGCCATACCCAATAGAGTTCATTAACGACTCAGGACGGATTCTCATGCGAATAGAAGAATACGATCTTGTTCGCGTTATCCACTTAATTGACGAGCCTGGGCCCTCGGCGGCAACGCCCTTAGGCTATTCAGTTGGACGCTGGGACGGCGGTCGTTTGTTTGTCTCAACTTCCGCGATTTTGGCGCCGCAGTATATTGCTGGGATTCCGCTTACTGATTCCGCACAAGTTGAGGAGCGTTTTGAATTAAGCGAGGATCAGACGCGTCTTCGTTATCTCCTGAAAGTGACTGATCCGGGGACCTTTACTGACTCTGTAGAGAGAGAGAAATATTGGACCTGGAAACCAGGTGTAGAAATTAAACCGTACGAATGCACGATTGAGTAACAGTTCAGATAGTTCTAGTTAGCGAGACCGGCCTCCGCCAGTAGTGTGACCAGCCCGATTTGAATTCCAAGGTGACCATCCACGTTCTGCCACCACTCGTCCATAGAATGGGAGTTACCGCTGACACCACCCCTGCTCATAGTAACGGCAGGTATGCCGAGGGAGATCGGAAGATTCGCGTCCGTCGATGAACTCTCCAGGTAGGGATCGATGCCAAATGCTGCGGTTGCCGCTAGTGCACGCTGTACGATGGGCGAGTGAGCGGTACCCTGAGCTGCCGGGCGGGTACCAACTCGTTCTATGTCAACCGTCAGTGCGGGACCATCAAGGCGTTCTTGATTTTCTTCGTTCAATGCCTGTCGGATCGCCGCTTGCAGAACCGCGTCGATGGCGTCGAGCTTGGACTGATCTCCGGAGCGCATGTCGACTTCCATCCAAGATTCAGATGGAATCGAGTTTACCGACGTTCCGCCGCCGACGCGACCAATGTTGTAACTGGTTTTCTCTCCCACTGACGTGATGTCCGAAGCGTTCTCATCGAAGATACGAATTGTGCGGCCGAGCGCGTGATGGGGATTGGCAAGCCCAAATGCGCTCCAGGAATGCCCCCCCGGACCTTTAAACGTAACACGGTAGCGGTGAGAACCTACGCCGCCGTTCACAATACGCGCCGACGTACCGCCATCGACGACGATCAGTGTATCAATAGGTCTTGCTCCCTCGCGGAAGAGATGTTTTACTCCGCGCAGGTCACCTAATCCCTCTTCTCCTACATTCCCGATGAACATCAAATCAGCTTCCGTCTCGATACCCGCATGCTGTAGTGCACGTAGGACCCCGAGCATGGTAACGAGCCCCCGGGAATTATCACCAATTCCGGGTGCGTACATCTTTCCATCGCGATAGCGTACTGTCACGTCGGTACCCGCTGGAAAAACGGTGTCCAAATGTGCGCTGTAGGCGATTGTTCGGATACCAGCACGTCCGGGCCGGAGCCCTATTGCGTTACCGACCTCATCGATTATGACGTCTCTAAGACCGGCGTCACGCATCATCTCAGTGATACGCTCGGCTCGGTTCCTTTCTTCGAATGGCGGCGCTGGAATTTCAGTGAGCTCGACTAGGTCTTGCTGCAATTGGTCTTCGATGGCGACAACGTGCGCCATAGCGACCTGTATCTGTGGATTGCTCTTGAGTGCTGCTATTTCTGCCGCATAAGTTAAGAGAATCTCTGGCGGAAACTCATTCTGTGCCGCCAGTTGCATAGGTGTAAATAGCAGTAATACAGACGTTAAAGAGTATGCCGCATTACTGGAGGTTTTTGTCATTCTCACTACACCCTTCTTTAATTTAAAACGCCACTTTAGCCTTTTTTCTAACGCATAAATGGGCGATACCGTTTTTCTGTATTCTAACGCGCACGGGGGTAAGATATTTTAGGTATTTTCTTCTATAGATTGGGTATGAAAAGGAATTCAGGCTGCGCTTGACATGTCGAAGGCTCTGTTCGACAGTCTAGGGGGGAATCATAATAGGATCCGACTATGCTTTCATCGAAGTTCTTCAGGCGGTTATATTTCATTACGGTCACCATAGTAGCTGTAGTTTTCGGCTTTATTCCTAACGCGAATTCGCAGGTGGCCGCCGGTCAGGAGGAAGCCGAGAATATGCAGCTCGTCGGCTACAATGATTTGCAGGGCCGTAGCGCTTATCAGCCGATTATTCAGCAGCAGGGCGATCGCTGGTATGCCTATATCGGTCATCATTCGGGGATAGCGCAGAATCCGCTCGCAGGCCGGGAAGAGGGTAATGGAACTTCGATCGTTGATGTGACCGATCCTGCAAATCCGGAATACGTGTTCCATATCCCAGGGAATCAAGCGGTGGGCGAGGACAGCGAGGCGCAGATGGTGCGAACCTGTGCCGGTAGTGATCTGCCAGGCGGCCAAAACGGTAGCTACTATCTGTTGCGTGCGGTCGGCCGTTGGGGGCACCAAGTCTGGGATGTTAGTGATCCCTCGAGTCCGGAACTTGTTTCCTCAATGGAGGAAGAAGGACTCAGAGACACACACAAAAACTGGTGGGAGTGCGATACGGGCATAGCCTACCTCGTCTCTGGAAGAGAGGGTTGGGCAACGCGGCGCATGACACAGGTCTATGATCTTTCCGATCCCGCCAACCCACGCTTTATCCGCGACTTCGGGCTACCTGGACAGCAGCCTGGTGCGCCTAATCATGACGAGATGGGCGGTTATGATCTTCATGGTCCGATAGCAATCGGTAACCGTATCTATTTTGGTTATGGTACTTTCATAAACGGTGTTATTCAGATCGTCGATCGCGACAAACTAATTCGTGGTAACCCTGCCGTTGCCGATCCTTTCGAGCCGACGGATGAGAATCTGAATTATCCGGTAATAACGACGACGTTTACGGGGCCAAGGCTCGGTGCCCATACGGCGTTGCCCGTGCTCGGTATCGACGTAGAGGAATTCGCGGATAATACTGAGGGTAGTACTCGCGACATGCTCCTAGTTGTCGGAGAATCTTTGCGCAACGAATGCACGGAGAATCGCCAGATGATGTATATGGTGGACATTACCGATGAGACAAAGCCTTGGCCAGTCGCTAACTTTCAGGTGCCCGAGGAGAGCGGGAATTTTTGTGAGCGTGGCGGCCGTTTTGGCACCCATTCCTCAAATGAGAACATGGGTCCGATCTACTATAAGAGAATAGTGTTTCTCGCTTACTTCAATGGTGGTGTCCGGGCCGTAGACATCCGTGATCCCTGGGCGCCCAAGGAGATCGGCCACTATATTCCGGCGATAACGGAGAGCACGGCCGAACGTTGCCTCAACGTGGATGGCGTCGAACGTTGTAAGACCGCGATCCAGACGAACAACCTGGAAGTTGATGATCGTGGCTATGTTTATGCGGTCGATCGCGCTAACACGGGGCTCCATATCGTCGAGTTAACGGGAGCGGCTCGAGAGATAGCTAACTTTTAGTGAATCTACGCGTGCGTCTTAGCAGTTTATTTTTCGTTGCATTCCTCTTCTCGGGAATCGCGATGCCTTTAACCGGCCGGACGCATTGGGAGGGATTCGAAGCCGCAGATCCATCGACACCGACCGCGCTTCTAGCATTCGACAGCGCCATTGCTCGTTACACGAGTTTAGATAGCGAGGTTCGATCCTGGCGGGGTCGTTTCGGTAGCAATACTCTTTCTGTCGGCGGGCTTAGAGACTCTGGCTCCCACTTGAATAATGCGGCCGTTGTGCCGGTTATGCCGGCAACGATGCAGCGATGATGGTGCGAGTGTTCAGCGTTGCCGTCTGCGGCATTCATTCAATCGGTGCTCTCGCGTTCATAAGTATAGTTAGCGGTTGCGTGTCCGATTCTGCCAATGTTCGCAATGAAATAACTAACCAGCCACCACCACTCACCACGGAACAGGTCGCGTTGTTCGAACGTAGAACACAGCGAGAGGAAGAGCTGCTTTCTAGCGAAATGACCGCTGAGGCTGCCGCAGAAATTGCGCTATTGCATCATCCCGCGGTCGAGCGAGCGCTCGAGACGCTCGGTATGTCAGGATTTGATCGACTAGAGCTTGCCCACGTCATTAATCCAAATTTCAATGGGGGGCGGCCGCCTGCGACTATTGATACTCGGATAGAACGGTCGTTATCTGTAAACGTCATGACCTGGGTAATCATTCCGGCTCTTGCCATAAGCGGCACGTTAGAAGAACGTGCGGCACGGGTGCAGGCCGCCGATGAGATCGGAGCACTGCTTTTCGCAGCGCGGCATGCGTGGGTTAATGCGGTCGCCACTAGGCAGTCGCAACGCTACTTTGAGGACGTTGTAGTTGCTACAGAAGTGGGTCGCGAGATAATGGAGAGCATGCTACAGGTTGGTAATACCTCGGAACTCGAAATGCTTCGGGCCCAGGCTCTCTATGCCGATGCCGTCACTAACCTGACCACTATGCAGCTGGCGGCCGCGCTTGCGCGCGAACGACTCGTACAAACACTGGGTCTCTGGGGAGAGACAGCAGAACAGGTTCAGTTGCCGGATCGTTTGCCGGATTTACCCTTGGCACCGATCCCGGCCGACGGCCTCGAAGTTCGTGCTGTAGCCCAACGCTTCGACGTTCATGTTGGGCGGCTCGAGGGGTTAGCTGGTGAAGCGGGCGTTAACGCACGGGCAGATATTCGTACAGCATGGCTCGCCTATCGGGGCGCCTACGATCTAGCTCGCCACTCTCAAAATGCTATTGTTCCGCTTGCGGAGCGGGCTTTGGAGGAACGACTTAAGCTTTATAACGGTATGCTCATCGGCGTGCTCGATCTCGTTGTGGATGCTACGGAACGTATTAACGCGGTCACCGTATCGCTCGACGCCCAGAGGGACTTTTGGCTCGCTGAGGTTGATTTACAGAGAGCGATGTCGGGTGTTGGCGTATCAGCTCTCACGTTCCAGGCCGGCGCGCAAGGCGGATATGCACCGGGAGCTGCGTATCATGTTCACTAGGACGGGCTACTAATGTTTTCCCGGCGTAATTTCTTGACGACAGCCGCTGGTGCGCTGGTCACGGCTAGTGCTGTATCGCGTGCCGCAGCTCAAAATATTCCAGAGGCGCCACTAGCCGAAACGCCTGCAACTCAACCGCCTCCGTTACCATCGACTGGGCAGCCCTATCAGCCTGTTGTTACATTGAACGGCTGGTCACTGCCGTGGCGCATGCGCGATGGTGTTAAAGAGTTCCACCTCATCGCCGAGCCTGTGGAGCGCGAAATCGCTGCCGGAATGACGGCGCACCTCTGGGGCTACAACGGCCAGTCACCGGGTCCGACCATCGAGTGCGTCGAGGGTGATCGTCTGCGGATATTCGTTACTAACAGGCTGCCAGAGTACACCACAGTCCATTGGCATGGTGTGCGGTTACCTCATGGGATGGATGGTGTTGCGGGCCTGACTCAACCGCCGATTCAACAAGGGGAGACTTGGGTCTACGAATTCGAAATGCGGCATTCGGGCACGTTTATGTATCACCCGCACGCTGACGATATGGTACAGATAGCTATGGGAATGATGGGCTGTATTGTTGTCCATCCACAAGATCCTGCTGCCCTCGCTGTTGATCGGGACTTCATTTTCCTCATGAACGCGTTCGACATCGAGCCGGGAAGCTACACCCCCCGAGTCAACACAATGACTGACTTCAACTTATGGACCTGGAACAGTCGTGTGTTTCCCGGTATCTCGCCGCTCGTCGTGCGCCAGGACGATCACGTCAGAATACGCATCGGTAATTTAACGATGACTAATCACCCGATCCACTTGCATGGCCATTCCTTCGAAGTTTCCGGGACTGATGGCGGTTGGGTGCCAGAAACGGCGCGCTGGCCAGAGGCTACAATTGATGTCGGAGTCGGCCAGATGCGTGCAATAGAGCTCATAGCCGATACACCTGGGGACTGGGCTTTTCATTGTCACAAAACCCACCATACGATGAACGCGATGGGTCACGATGCTATTACTTCGATCGGAGTCAACTTCGAAGAAGCAGCCGAAAAATTACGTGGGTTAATCCCTCAGTATATGGTGATGGGCGATCGTGGGATGGCAGAAATGGCTTCGATGAGGATGGAGTTACCGGAGAATACGTTGCCGATGATGATGGGTGAGGGGCCGCACGGGCCGATAGGGATGGGTGGAATGTTTTCGGTACTGAAGGTGCGCGCAGAGCAACCGCAAGCTGACTACAGCGATCCGGGTTGGTACACACCGCCCGCGAACACGATGGCCTATCGTAGGTCGCCCGAAAAGGGTTAGTGCCGGAACATGAGCAGGTATATTGGATCAATTGATCAGGGAACCACGAGTTCTCGTTTCATCGTATTCGACTATGCTGGGGATAGCGTTTCGGTCGCCCAGAAAGAGCATGCACAAATATTTAAAAAGCCGGGTTGGGTGGAACACGACCCGGCTGAGATATGGCGTAATATTCAAGAGGTCGTCAGCACAGCGCTCTTGCAAGATCATCTGATTCCTTCTGACTTCGCCGCAATCGGTATTACCAATCAGCGTGAGACGACTGTAATTTGGGATCCAACTTCCGGTAAGCCGCTCCATAACGCGTTGGTCTGGCAGGATACACGTGTCAACGAACTTGTCGCAGCCTACATGCGCGACGGTGGTAAGGACCGGTTTCGTGCACAGACCGGGCTACCTTTGGCAAGTTACTTCAGCGCACTTAAACTACAATGGCTCCTCGATAATGTTTCTAACGCTCGCGCTAAGGTAGAGGCAGGAGAAGCTATATTCGGCACGATAGATTCGTGGCTCCTTTGGAATCTGACAGGCGGTGTCGATGGGGGTGTGCATCTTACTGATGTAACTAATGCGAGCCGCACGCAACTCATGAATCTGGAAACGCTGGACTGGGACGATACTTTACTAGACATTTTCAACGTTCCGCGTTCGGTGTTGCCGCGTATTGTTTCGTCGAGTGACGTATATGGTGTAACGAAGCTAACAGAGTTAAAGGGCGTCCCAGTAGCCGGAATGCTTGGCGATCAGCAAGCGGCGTTGGTCGGCCAAGCCTGCCTAGCAGAAGGCGAGGCTAAAAATACCTATGGTACGGGCTGTTTCTTGCTTATGAATACGGGTGCCGAGCCTCGACAGTCGACGCAAGGTCTTATCACTACGGTTGGTTACCAATTTGGCTCTGGTCCCGCCCATTACGCACTCGAAGGCTCCGTCGCTATAACAGGATCATTAGTTCAGTGGTTGCGCGACAATCTCGGCCTAATCTCTGACAGTTCGGAGGTCGAAGCCTTGTCGCGTGAAGTCGAAGACAATGGGGGCGTCTACTTTGTGCCGGCATTTTCAGGTCTCTATGCGCCACACTGGAAGGAATCTGCACGTGGCGTTATCGTTGGTTTGACGCGTTACGCGAACAAATGCCACATTGCGCGTGCGGCGCTTGAGGCAACGGCTTTTCAAACTCGAGAAGTTCTCGATGCGATGGAGAGGGATTCGGAAATCAAAACCCGAGAATTACGGGTTGACGGCGGGATGGTGGCAAACGAACTCTTGATGCAATTTCAGGCTGACCTGCTGAATGCGCCTGTTCTGCGGCCGAAGATATCGGAGACGACTGCGTTGGGCGCAGCCTACGCGGCAGGCCTCGCCGTCGGTTACTGGGAGAATATTAGCGAAATAAAGGAGAATTGGACTGTGGCTAAAACCTGGATACCGGAGATGGAAGAGCCAAAGCGGGATCGTCTGTATGCGGCTTGGCAGAAAGCGGTCAGCCGCTCGTTCGATTGGGAGCCGGTTGGCGGAGATAGTCATTAGTAACCTAAACTATCAATCTGTTCAGAGAAATTAATGTCTAGCGCATTTCTGGGAGAGCTATTAGGAACGATGACATTGATTTTGCTGGGAAGCGGCGTTAATGCCTGCGTGAACTTGAACGGTTCATTCGGTAGAGATTCGGGATGGTTGGTTATTACGGTCGGCTGGGGTATTGCAGTTATCTTGGGTGTGATCGTTGCTCTTGTGGTTGGTAGCAACGCCCATATCAACCCAGCTGTGACTATCGGTGTCAGTGTGGCAACCGGCGAGTGGGGCCATGTGCCTACATATGTGAGCGGCCAGTTTCTCGGTGCTTTTCTCGGTGCGACACTGGCGTGGTTGCACTACTATCCGCTTTGGGTCTGTACTGACGACCCGGCCAAAAAGCTTAGCTGCTTTTGCACTTCTCCCGCAATCCGTAACTTACCATCCAACCTTTTTAGCGAAATCATCGGCACCTTCGTTCTCGTTTTCGTTGCTGCGGCAATATTCTCCGAGAATCTCGCACCTGGTGGATTAGCGCCAGGGGTGGGTCCCTTCCTCGTGGGCCTTTTGGTTTGGGGTATCGGTATGTCGCTAGGGGGTGTGACCGGATACGCAATTAATCCGGCCCGCGATCTTGGGCCGCGAATCGCACACGCTTTATTACCTATAGCGGGTAAAGGCGATTCGGGTTGGGATTACGCTGCCGTTCCCGTAGTTGGGCCACTTTTGGGCGCGGTTCTTGCTGGCCTCGCTGTTAGTGCGTTGCAATTATAGCCAGGTGGATGATATCTACTGTGTTCTAACAGCGGCTTACCGAAATCTTTGTGAGATTCCTAAAGATGTGGATTGCCCAACCCACACTTTATAGTGTTCGTAAGTATCGACTGTATCAAACGATCTCCATTCTCGGCATCAAGTTCAAGTTTTACTGGGACGCACCAAACGTTTTCGTGGCAGATTGATTGACACTTTACCGCATCTTTTTCGGTTACGAATACGGGAAGGTCATCACCAAAAGCGAGGGTTGCGGCATCGAGTTTCGCATGGTCGGGTAATGGATGACGAATTACGTTAATACCGGCCGCTTCCAGCAGGTCGAAAAAACGAGAGGGATGAGCAATACCTGCGATTGCATGGACGGTAGTGTTCCGAAACCCTTCCAATGATTTTTGTCTCGAACCTATGATCTGATATACGGGTTGAGCGACGATTTTTGTCCGAAAAGCCCCCTTATGCTCCCAGCTACCGTCGTTGACAATAACGATGTCGACATCACCAAGTCGGCTTTTCGGCTCACGAAGCGGTCCCGCGGGTAAGCTAAGCCCGTTTCCAAGCCCTCGCTCCCCGTCAATCACGACGATTTCGAGTTGTCGGTTAAGAGGATAGTGTTGCAGGCCATCATCAGAAAGGATTACATCTGTTTGCTCTTTGGCAATCAATGCTTGTCCAGCTGCGACTCGATCGGGGGCGACAACTACCAGGCAGCCTGTCGCTCGGGCGAGCAGCACCGGTTCGTCGCCGACCAGCTGGGGGTCGCTGCTACTATCAACGTGTTGGGGCCAGTTTTCGGCCTTGCCGCCGTATCCACGACTGATGATACTGACTCGGTAGCCTCTCGTTTGCAGTTCCGTGGCCAACCAGATGATGAAAGGAGTTTTCCCCGTTCCGCCGACGGTAATATTGCCGACAACGATGACGGGAATCGACAACGTGGTGGTTGCTTTTAGCCCAAGTTGGTACAGAAGCCGCCTGATCTCTATTGCTAGTCGATAGATACCTCCTAACGGCCACAAAAACCACTTCGCTAAATTCGGACGGTACCAGATCCAGTTTAAGACTCGCTCGAGAATCAGGCGCATACCACGTTCCTAGTAGGCAACCAAAGCACGATATTGTTAGATAACTTTTCCAGCAACCAATCCATTAACTCATACCGTGAGCGTTAAAGAAGTTGAAAGTCGCCCCTGCACTAGAATCGTAATGACAGTGTGGAACAGAGAAATTTCATAAGCGGCTTAGCTATCGCATATTGCATTGCAACTTCATCAACAAAATGCTTACTGTGAATTTTCCCGATCGAGAATTCTGATACAGCAATAAAATCTTTGCGCTTCAGGTCCTCGATATAAGGGTGATTGGCAGCGTAGCCTCGCGGCGGACGCTTCAGCTGATTGCCCCCGAAACGAAACTGTTGTGTGAACCGCTTGTTGTCGCGCGCACGTTTCCATACGCCTGGTTTCTCGGTAATGCTGGTGCGAATCGCAGTTAGGGCGGCATAGTCCGGTCGCCATATTCCGGTTCCGAGGAAGCAGTTTTTAGGCTGAATATGTAAATAAAATCCGGGCGCGTGCACGTCTTTACCCAGCTCATGTCTAAATTGGATACCGATGTTCGTTTTGTAAGGGGTTTTGTTCTTCGAGAATCGTGTATCGCGATAGACACGCATTAGCGAGCCGCCCGTTCGTTTACCGATTGCCGTGAAGTATGGAGATATTTTTTCGAGTCGTGGCTCCATCGCGTTAATGAAATCCAACGCTGGTATGAGCACGTGGGCGTCATATCGCTGTTTGTGCTCCTTAAACCACTTGCGTTTATTATTTTCCGCAAGCTCGACAAGAAACTGTGAGGTTTCAATCGGAAACCCTGCGAACGATAGGCTTGGTGCTTTAATTACTTCCGCTCCTACTCAACTCGTCTCGCCATCGTAACGAGTCAAACCAGTAACTATGAATCGTCGGTAGCCAGGTATCACTTTGCCTTGCCGTGATCCATGCGTTAAGGAACGCAAGGAAGTCAGGATCCCCTTTGTTAATAGCGAATCCTGCACGGGTCTGGAGCAGGGGGGCTGTTAATGGAACGTCAACGATCATTGGATTGTCCAGCGCGAGATAAGTAGGTATTGGCTCCTCGTCGAGGTAGGCATCGACAAGTCCGTCGACGAGTGCTTCCGATGCGAGTTCCGGCGTTTGGAACTCTAGTAGAACCGCGCTAGGGAAAATTCGGGTGATCAGTCCAGCAGCTTCGGAGCCGATGATCGCTGCCATTCTGTAATCAGGATCATCAAAATCATCTAGTTCGTCCACCAGTAGGGTCGTTTTTCGATGAGTCGCCATCATGATGCCCATTGTTGAATAGGGCTGGCTGAAATTGACGTGTAGTGCGGTTTTCGGCGATATCCGGAGTCCTGCTGCAATTAGGTCGATCTCCCCTGCCTCCAGTGCGGGGATGATTCGCTCTGCGCTATAGACACGAAACTCCACCGCGACATCCATGTCCTCGGCGAGTTTTTTCGAAACATCGATCTCAAAGCCCGATAACTCGCCTGGCCCCAGACGAATTGTCCATGGATTAATAAGAACAACACCAATCTGGATGAGACCTTCGTTTAGAACTTCCTGAAGCGAGCGCGCTGATCCAGTCGCCGGCAAGACGAAGCCGGTTAGTATCAATATTGTGCAAAGTCGGTATTTAGATCCTGGGCTCATCTGTCATCGGTTTGTATAGGTGTTTGGCGTTTATCTACAGGGGTTTCTAGCGAGTGTTAGTCAATCCTAACCGATACCATGGATAGATGCCGCTACCCGAGAGTCATTTGGGCTGGCTCACGTCGAGTTAACGGGAAATGATCGCCTTTATGAGCGAAGCTCAATTCGAGCAGATAAAAAAACGGAAATTTAAGTTTTGCTATTGGAACTGCCGCATCTGTTTTGTGATACTTCGGAGCGAAGTGCTCTCTTATCCTGCATTCTTTTCGCTGATTTTGATTTTTCATGGCGCCCGCCCTTCTGCATAAGCGGCGAGCGGGCGATGGGGTTTCGTGGTTTTTTCTTCATTATATAGACACTAACCAGCTAAATGAGTACGGCCGCCCTGATGTGACCTATGTAGTGCTTGTCGGAACCCAAACCGATGAGGATTTCGTCAGCCTCAAGGTTGCCAAGGTCGACCAACCGAGGTTGGCTTCCTGGGCGGTTACGAATCTCTAGAGCGTGGCGAATACCACCATCTAGCCTACAAAGGTTACCTTTATTACAACGCTTTAGTGGAAGACTCGTCGACGATAGTGTTACTTAGTACTCCAACGCCGCGGATATCAATCTCGACAACATCGCCTGGCCGCATCCAGATAGGCGGCTTTCGAACGCGCCCGACACCGCCCGGTGTGCCCGTAACAATGACGTCCCCCGGTTCGAGCGGTGTCCAGATCGAACAATACTCAATGAGGTAGGGAATATCGAAACAGAGGTCGCTGATCATCGAGTCTTGAAGAACCTCGCCGTTGAGTCGAGTCTGTAGATGAAAGTTCGTTGGGTCGCTTTGTTTATCGTGCGTCACCATCCACGGGCCGAACCCGCCGCTTCGGTGAAAATTCTTGCCAGCCGTGAACTGAATGGTATGGAATTGATAATCTCTCACGCTGCCCTCGTTGCAGCAGCTGTAGCCGGCAACGTAATCCATGGCGTTCTCACGTGCGACGTGGCGTGCTGTCTTTCCGATAATTACCGCTAGTTCGCCTTCGTAGTCGAAATCTTTCGAGACGCGCGGCCGGATAAGCGGCTGGCCGTGGCCGACAAAACTGTCAGCGAAGCGTGTGAAGAGTAAGGGATGGTTCGGTGGCTCTCTTCCCGTTTCCCTTATGTGTCCCATATAATTAATTCCGACGCAGAGTACTTTGTTAGCGTTGGGAATAACCGGAAGATAGTTAATTTTTTCCTCAGTGAAGTCCGGGTCGGCTGTTTCAAAGGCACGGAGCCTATCGAGCGCGCCTGCCTGCAGTAGTGAGCGGAGATCATCGAACTCGCCACTAAACCTAGCACCGGCGTCTACAATTCCGTCGTCATTAATGAGACCGAAACTAGATCGTCCGTCCCGTTCGAAGCTGAGTACTCGCACTGATATTCCTTATGAATGTTTAGTCTATCCGGTCGCGCCGTCTGACACTATTGCGCGCGACTCATGTTCCGCTATGAAGACTTTAGTTGCATCGTCTAGGCTCATAACTCTTTGTCCCTTCTGGCCGAGCCGTCTCACCGATACCGTTTGCTCGTCGACTTCACGTTTCCCCACGGCTATTATCGCTGGAATTTTCGACAGACTGTGTTCGCGGACTTTGAAATTTATTTTTTCGTTTCGGAGATCGAGGTCGGCTCGCAACCCCACTTCCCGCAGCCTATTTACAACTTCGCTAGCATAATCATCGGCGTCGGATGTGATAGTGGCAACTACTATCTGTAGCGGCGAGAGCCATAACGGTAGATTCCCCGCGTAGTGTTCCAGCAGGATGCCAATGAAGCGTTCTAGGGATCCAAAAATTGCCCGGTGAAGTAGTACTGGCGTATGACGTTTTCCATCCTCTCCAATGTACGTGGCGCCGAGGCGACCAGGCAGATTCAGGTCGACCTGAAGAGTGCCGCATTGCCACTCCCGGCCGATAGCGTCGCGGAGCACAAACTCAATCTTCGGTCCATAGAAAGCGCCTTCTCCGGGATTATGCAAATAATCCAGGCCCAGCAACGCCATCGATTTCTTCAGCGCATCTTCCGCGCGGTCCCAGACAGCATCCTCTCCGACCCGGCGTTCTGGCCGGTCCGCGAACTTGATGACGATATCGTCAAAGCCCATATCGCTATATATATTCAATAGGAGCTGGCAGACTGCGCCGCTCTCGGCAGTGATTTGATCTTCCGTGCAGAATATATGGGCATCGTCCTGCGTGAATGCCCGCACACGCATAAGCCCGTGTAAAGCCCCCGAGGGTTCATAGCGGTGAACCTTGCCAAATTCCGCCAGTCGGAAGGGTAGGTCTCTATAGCTTCTGAGTTCGTTCTTGAAGATCTGGACATGACCAGGGCAATTCATCGGTTTGATTGCGAAAATACGCTCGTCTTCAGTCTGACTCGTAAACATGTTTTCACCAAACGTATCCCAGTGGCCCGAAGCTTCCCAAAGTTCGCGGGACATCAGTTCAGGTGTGTTAACTTCCTGGTAGCCCGTATCATTTTGCCGCCCTCGCATATACTCGATCAGCGTCCGAAACAAAGTCCATCCGTTTGTGTGCCAGAAAGCGGCGCCTACGGCCTCGTCTTGGAAATGGAACAAATCCATCTGGCGTCCTAGCCGTCTATGGTCTCGGCGCTCCGCTTCCTCGAGCCGATGCAAATATTGTTTGAGTTCCTTCTCGTTTGACCAGGCTGTTCCGTATATGCGCTGCAGCATTGGGTTTCTTGAGTCGCCACGCCAATAAGCCCCCGCGAGTTTCGTAAGCTTAAATGCTTGCCCGAGATATCCGGTACTCGGCAAATGCGGTCCGCGACAGAGATCGATAAACTTGCCCTGTCGGTAGAGCGTAATTATCTCTTTTTCCGGGATGCTCGATATGATCTCTGCTTTGTATAGCTCGCCCTGAGCTAAAAAAAACTTTACTGCATCGTCGCGGTTCCAGGCCTCGCGAGTGATGCGCTCATCGCGCTTGACGATTTCGCGCATTCGCGCTTCGATTGTTTCTAGATCCTCAGGAGAAAATGGCTCCTCGCGAGCAAAGTCATAATAGAAACCGTTTTCTATCGTAGGACCGATCGTCACCTGGGTATCGGTGAATAGTTCCTTGACGGCTTCGGCCATTACATGTGCCGCATCGTGGCGGAGCAGGTCGAGCCCCTCCGGAGTATTTCTAGTCAAGATTTCTATGCTGACATCATTTTCGAGTATGGTAGCTAGGTCTCGCAATTGCCCGTCAACACGAATTGCGACGGCAGCCTTCGCTAGCCTGGGGCCAATGTCAGCTGCGATTGCTGCACCACTTACAGATTCAGTGAATTTTTTCGTCGTTCCGTCAGGTAAAGTAATGACCGGCATGTGGTTCCGCCTTGGGCAACTGATCTGTATTGTACGAGATCCAGCCGTCACTGCAGAACTAATCCAACCACAATGGCCCAGGCTGAGTTGAGCGAAGAAAGGGAAACTGGTCGTCTAAGGCGGCTTTGAGAGTAGATTTAGGAAGATTCATAGGGCCCGGTGGAGCATTCTCGGACTGGTTATAGTGCGCTTGTCTCCTGCATCATGTGTTGACACATCTGAGCCTAGATTAGACAATGGTCCGCTTATGTTCGCGGAGGGGTACCCAAGCGGTCAACGGGGGCAGACTGTAAATCTGCTGGCTATGCCTTCGTAGGTTCGAATCCTACCCCCTCCACCAGTAACGGTGGCGGGGGTAATACAGTACGGAATGCGGGTGTAGTTCAACGGTAGAACCTCAGCCTTCCAAGCTGATGATGGCGGTTCGAGTCCGCTCACCCGCTCCAGCGGACATACTATATGGTGAAAGTGAGGTTAGCTTATAGAAACTCGGGGGTCTCAAGGGTAGGACTCGAAGGCGGGCTCGACTGTTTCCCGCCCACATAGCTCAGTGGTAGAGCACTTCCTTGGTAAGGAAGAGGTCACCGGTTCAAGTCCGGTTGTGGGCTCCAAGGTTGTGAAGATCTGGCTCACTCTACAGATTGTGTATACGTGTTTTGGCTATTGCCACGCTGGTGTAAGTTGGTCGACACGATAAGAGAATTGTAATTAAAAGAGGTTTAGGGGTACTCCTAATGTCCAAACAAAAATTTGAGAGAACGAAGCCACATGTAAACGTGGGGACGATAGGTCACGTGGATCATGGGAAGACGACGCTGACGGCGGCGCTGACGAAAGTGATGTCGGAAAAGCATGGCGGCGATACGATCGCGTTTGATCAGATTGATAACGCGCCGGAGGAAAAGGCGCGGGGAATCACGATTGCGACGGCGCATGTGGAATACGAGAGTGATGATCGTCACTATGCCCATGTGGATTGTCCGGGGCACGCTGATTACGTGAAGAATATGATCACGGGAGCGGCACAGATGGACGGCGCGATTCTAGTAGTATCGGCGGCAGATGGCCCGATGCCGCAGACGCGGGAGCATATTTTGCTGTCACGGCAGGTAGGTGTGCCATTTATTGTGGTGTACCTGAACAAGGCGGATATGGTCGATGACGATGAGTTACTCGAGTTGGTGGAGCTGGAGGTACGCGATTTATTGTCGATGTACGAGTTCCCGGGCGACGATACGCCGATCGTGACAGGAAGTGCGTTGAAGGCATTAGAAGGCGACACTTCTGAGATTGGGACGTTGAGCATTGAGAAATTGGTGAGTGCGTTAGACGAGTACATCCCGATACCGGATCGAGCGGTGGACGGGGCGTTTTTAATGCCGATTGAGGATGTGTTCTCGATATCGGGACGAGGTACGGTGGTCACCGGTAGAATTGAGCGCGGCATTGTGCGTGTAGGTGACGAGATCGAGATTGTGGGCATTAAGGAGACGACGAAGACAACGTGTACGGGTGTGGAGATGTTCCGCAAATTGCTCGACGAGGGACAGGCGGGCGATAACGTGGGTGTGTTATTGCGAGGCACGAAACGTGAAGAAGTGGAGCGAGGCCAAGTGCTGGCGAAGCCGGGGTCGATCACGCCGCACACGAAGTTTGAAGCTGAGGTATATATCCTGACGAAAGAAGAGGGAGGGAGGCATACTCCGTTTTTCAAAGGGTACCGGCCGCAGTTTTATTTCCGAACGACAGATGTAACGGGGGCGGTGGAGTTACCAGAGGCGACCGAGATGGTGATGCCTGGTGACAACATCCAAATGAAAGTAGATTTAATCGCGCCGATCGCGATGGAGGATGGGTTGAGGTTTGCGATCCGCGAAGGCGGCCGTACCGTGGGTGCGGGCGTAGTTGCGAAAATTATTGAATAAATCGTAGGTGCGGGGTTGCTTTTACTAATTAATGTAAGAGTAGACCGCGCCGTAACTAACGGATGAGAGTGCAGCGGACGGAGTTAGACAGAGGCCAGTAGCTCAATTGGCAGAGCAGCGGTCTCCAAAACCGCAGGTTGGGGGTTCGAGTCCCTCCTGGCCTGCCATCCCGATTCCTGGCAATCGGGTCTTATCCTCTGTACGCCGAAGTAGCTAGGGTCCTCTCGCTGAGTCTAGCTGCCTAAAAGCCGTTGCTGACACCTCACTAAAGGAACTGATGGACACTAAAATAGATACTGAGCATGCCGCGTTCGACACGTTGAAGCTACTAGCGGCGGGTGCTGTGCTGCTGGGCGGCATATTCGGCTATTACTATTATTCTGATGTTTCCGTTTTGGTTCGTGCGATCGGTGTGTTGCTGGCTCTGGGGGTAAGTACCGTTATTGCTCTGCAGTCGATACGCGGTCAAGTGTTCGTGAGGTTCGTGCAGGGTGCCCGGGTTGAGCTCCGGAAGGTCGTGTGGCCAACACGAGAAGAGACTATTCAGACGACTATTACGGTATTGGTTTTTGCGCTGATCATGGGAGTGTTTTTCTGGTTACTAGACATGTTCCTTCTGTATGCCACCCGACTACTTACCGGCCAGGGAGGGTAGACTAATGTCTCTTCAGTGGTATGTAGTGCACGCATACTCAAATTATGAGCATAAAGTTAGGGAATCGTTGGAGGAGCGTATAAAACGTTTCGGTTTAGAGGATAAATTCGGTGAAGTTCTCGTTCCTACAGAGGAAGTTGTCGAAATGCGGGAAGGCTCGAAACGGCGTAGCGAGCGAAAATTTTTTCCTGGCTACGTGCTCGTGCAGATGGAAATGGATGAAGATACCTGGCACCTTGTGAAGGAAGTGCCGAAGGTACTAGGGTTTATTGGTGGGACATCGGATAGGCCCGCGCCTATTACTGAAGGGGAAGCTAATGCGATATTGAATCGCGTTCAGGAAGGCGTAGATAAGCCCCGGCCGAAGGTATTGTTTGAGCCTGGTGAAGTGATTCGTGTCAACGAAGGACCGTTTAATGACTTCAACGGTATTGTTGAGAATGTCAACTACGAGAAAAGCAAAGTCCGTGTGGCTGTGCAAATATTAGGTAGATCAACTCCCGTCGAGTTGGACTTCGGTCAGGTAGAGAAGGCGTAAGCGCTTAGGTTTTAGTAATGGCAAGAAAAATAGAGACATATATAAAACTCCAAATTCCGGCTGGACAGGCGAACCCCAGTCCGCCGGTAGGCCCGGCGCTTGGCCAGCATGGGGTTAATATCATGGAGTTTTGCAAGGCGTTTAATGCGGAAACTCAGACGCTTGAGCAAGGTATGCCTATTCCCGTAGTGATCTCGGTCTATACTGACAAGAGTTTTACATTCATTACCAAGACGCCGCCCGCTGCAGTGCTGCTGAAGAAAGCTGCCGGCATAGAGAAGGGTAGTGGGACGCCAAATACTGAAAAGGTTGGCCGCGTAACCCGGGCGCAGCTCGAAGAAATAGTCAAAGCGAAAGAACCGGATCTCAATGCTGCGAATATGGATGCTGCCGTGCGTATTATCGCGGGTAGCGCCCGCAGCATGGGTCTAGATGTGGAGGGGCTCTAGATGGCTAAGCGCAGCAAGACGCAGAAGGTTGCCTCTGAGCGTGTTGAAGCGGGTAAGAGCTACTCTGTAGATGAAGCGCTTGGCCTTGTGAAGGACTTAGCGCAAGCGAATTTTTCCGAATCTGTCGACGCGGCAGTCAATCTCGGCGTGGATCCTAAGAAATCGGATCAGGTCGTGCGTGGTTCGACAGTGTTGCCGAATGGTACAGGGAAAACTGTCCGTGTTGCCGTCTTTGCTCAGGGCGAGAAAGCGGAGGCTGCTGCGGAGGCTGGAGCAGATTTGGTAGGAATGGACGATTTAGCTGAAACTATTAAAGGTGGGGAACTGAATTTTGATGTCGTCATCGCGAGCCCCGATGCCATGCGCGTTGTAGGCAAGCTCGGGCAGATTCTCGGGCCGCGTGGACTTATGCCTAATCCCAAGGTGGGTACGGTGACGCCGGATGTTGTAGCTGCGGTTAAGAATGCTAAAGCCGGTCAGGTTCGCTACCGAGCAGATAAGTCTGGGATAATTCACTGTTCGATCGGCACGGTAGAATTTGAAGCGGAGGAGTTAAAACAAAATCTCGCGGTGTTGTTGGAAGATCTTAAAAAAGCCAAACCAGCGTCGTCGAAGGGCGTATACCTAAAACGCGTAAGTGTTTCTTCGACTATGGGTCCGGGCATTATCGTAGATCAGTCGACAGTAAGCGTTTTATAAGGGCGGCGTAGAGCCGCCGATATATTTTTTGGCCTGCCCAAGGATGGGTAGAGTAAGCTGGCAGTTGCTGGCTATCATCGGAGACCGTAGGTCCTCACGGCGCAAGGTGAGGGTAATGGCGAAAGCCGCCTGCGCAGGTGGTGTTACCTAGATCAGCTTGCCTGGTTGAGGGCGCACCGTCCTATGTTACAGACAGTTGACAGGAATGGATGGACGTAGCGAAGAAATGTCGTTAGCTCGGTTCGCTTGGGTTGCGGCGTTTTCTACCAGGAGAAACATATGGCGCTAGATCGCAAAGCCAAAGAAGCGCTGGTTGATGAGGTTGGGTCGGTAGCGGCTTCTGCCCAATCGGCAGTGGTGGCAGAGTATCGTGGCTTAACCGTTACAGAGATGACTGATCTGAGATCGCAAGCCCGTAATTCGGGCGTATATCTTAAGGTAATGAAGAACACGCTGGCTCGGTTGGCTATAGAGGGAACGGATTTTCAGTGTCTGCGGGAATCTCTGCGCGGGCCTCTGCTATTGGCTTTTTCCAAGGAGGACCCTGGTGCTGCCGCGCGCGTCGTCAAGGATTTCTCTAAGGAGCACGAAAAGCTTGTAACGGTATCGGTTTCGATCGGCGGGGAGCTTTATGCGGCTTCCGATCTCAATCGTTTGGCCGCACTGCCAACTTTGGATGAAGCGCGCGCGATGTTGCTCAGGACGTTTAATGGGCCTATGACACAGGTCGTAAGGACTCTGGTTGAGCCGCCCGCGATGATGGCCCGAACGCTACAGGCGCGCAGTGAAATGACAACGTAGACAGCTCGACATCTACAAATAATATTAATTATCGACTCAAGGAGAATTAAAGCATGGCTTTATCAACAGAAGAGCTCATCGAGGAGCTGAGTAACAAGCCAATTATGGAGATCGTAGATCTCGTGAAAGAATTGGAAGATAAATGGGGCGTATCAGCGGCTGCGCCGGTTGCCGTTGCGGCAGCTGGAGCCGGTGCTGGAGACGCGTCTGCTGAAGAAGAGAAAACTGAGTTCGACGTGCACATGAAGAGCTTCGGTGAGAACAAGGTCTCTGTTATTAAGGTGGTGCGCACTGTTACTGGTCTTGGCTTAAAAGAGGCGAAAGATCTCGTAGAGAGTGCGCCGGCCAATGTGAAGGAAGCGACGTCCAAAGATGATGCTGAGGAACTGAAGAAGCAATTAGAGGAAGCAGGCGCAAGCGTCGAGATCAAGTGATAAGGCGAGGCCGAGTGCTGGCCCACTATATGGCTCATGGCTGTAAGGTGGTGCGGGCGATTTGTACACGGAGAATCTGGTTGGGTAAAAGCGGCCGGAATCTTAAATTTATTTACCGCAGTCGTGCAGTCGCACGAACTGACTTTTCATAGTCGAGGATAACCTGCTATGGCGTATTCGTTTACTGAAAAAAAGCGTATTCGGAAGAGCTTCGGGAAGCTCCCAAGCATTTTAGATGTTCCCTATCTGCTTTCGATCCAGCTTGCGTCCTATCACAAGTTTTTACAGCGGGAGGCTGTTCCGGAAGAACGCGAGAATGTGGGGCTGCACTCGGCCTTTTCCAGCGTCCTACCGATTATCAGCTATTCCGGTAGTGCTGCGTTAGAGTATGTCAGTTATCGTCTCGGAGAGCCTGTATTCGATGTTAAAGAATGTCAGCTTCGCGGTCTAACCTACGCCGCGCCGTTGCGTGTACTTGTGCGGTTAGTTATTTACGACAAGGAAGCAACGGGCAAAAAGAAGAAAGTCAAAGATATTCGCGAGCAAGAGGTCTATCTGGGTGAGATGCCTCTTATGACAGATAATGGGACGTTCGTGATAAACGGTACGGAGCGGGTTATTGTCTCGCAGTTACACCGCTCGCCGGGGGTCTTCTTCGACCACGACAAAGGTAAGACCCACTCGTCCGGTAAACTCTTGTTCTCGGCAAGGGTTATTCCTTACCGAGGCTCCTGGCTAGATTTTGAATTCGATGCTAAGGATAGTGTGTTCATTCGCATTGATCGGCGCCGAAAGCTTCCGGTCTCTATTCTTCTGCGGGCGCTTGATTTTACGAACGAGGAGATTCTCGATCTCTTTTTCGATACGAATGAATTCGTCATCAGCTCAAAAGGTATTAAGCTTAATCTTGTGGCTGAACGCCTCCGTGGTGAGACGGCAAGTTTCGACATCAAAATCGGCGAGAAATTGATCGTAGAGAAAGACCGGCGGATTACGGTTCGGCACGTCCGTGAACTAGAGAAGGCGAAGGTTAAGAAAATGGATGTCCCGGTCGATTATCTGGAGGGACGAATCCTTGCGCACGAAATTGTTGACGAGGATACGGGGGAGATACTGGCTGCCGCAAACGAAGAGCTCACGATGGAGGCCATCGAGAAAATTATCGCGAGTGGAATTAAGAGGATCAAGACTTTGTTCGTTAACGATCTAGATCGTGGGGCGTTCATATCCAACACGCTTAGAATTGATTCGACGCAGACGCGGCTCGAAGCGTTAGTAGAAATATATCGTGTGATGCGTCCCGGTGAGCCACCGACGAAGGATGCGGCCGAGAATTTGTTCCAGAACCTTTTCTTTAATGCCGAACGTTATGACCTTTCAGCAGTCGGGCGGATGAAATTTAATAGCCGCGTGGGGCTGGAAGATTCTGAAGCCGAAGGAGTTCTCACTAAGCAAGACATCATTGCGGTTCTGCAGACGCTTCTGGATATCCGTAACGGTAATGGCGCGGTAGACGATATTGATCACCTCGGAAATCGCCGTATTCGAAGTGTTGGGGAGATGGCTGAGAATGCATTCCGTATCGGTCTAGTTAGAGTGGAACGTGCCGTTAAGGAACGTTTGACCTTGGCAGAGGCGGAAGGGTTGATGCCGCAGGAGATGATTAATGCTAAGCCTGTTGCGGCGGCAGTTAAGGAGTTTTTTGGTTCCAGCCAGCTGTCGCAGTTTATGGACCAAAACAATCCGCTTTCAGAGGTTACACATAAACGCCGCGTCTCGGCGCTGGGTCCTGGTGGCTTGACTCGCGAACGCGCCGGGTTCGAAGTTCGAGATGTTCACCCCACACACTACGGCCGTGTTTGCCCGATCGAAACGCCGGAGGGACCTAACATTGGTCTCATTAACTCGCTTGCTGTCTATGCGCGGACCAACGCATACGGTTTCCTGGAGACACCTTACCGTAAGGTGACTAACGGTAAAGTTACTAAAAAGATCGAATACTTATCGGCCATTGAGGAGGGGCAATTTGTCATCGCGCAGGCGAATGCTAAGTTGAATCCTAAGGGCGAGTTTGCCGACGATTTGATTTCAGCGCGGCATCAAAACGAATTTTCGATGTTGCCGCCGGACCAGATTCAGTACATGGATATATCACCGAAACAGATCGTCTCGGTAGCTGCATCGCTGATTCCGTTCCTCGAGCATGACGATGCCAACCGTGCTTTGATGGGTTCTAATATGCAGCGTCAAGCCGTACCGACGCTACGTGCTCAGGCTCCACTCGTTGGGACCGGTATGGAGCGGGTTGTCGCCGTCGACTCAGGTGTTACGGTTAACGCTAAGCGTGGCGGTACCGTCGATTCGGTGGATGCCTCTCGAGTCGTGGTGGTGGTCAATGATGAGGAAACCGATGTCGGTAGAGCGGGCGTAGATATCTATAACTTAACGAAGTATACGCGCTCGAACCAAAATACCTGTATCAATCAGCGTCCACTCGTGAAAGCGGGAGATGTAATCGAGGCTGGTGACGTGCTAGCCGATGGGCCTTCAACGTCTCTCGGCGAACTGGCTCTAGGACAGAATCTACTCGTCGCGTTCATGCCGTGGAACGGCTACAATTTTGAGGACTCGATTCTGATATCAGAGCGAGTAGCGCAAGAAGATCGGTTTACGACGATTCATATAGAAGAATTGACTTGTATTGCGCGTGATACAAAACTCGGGTCGGAAGAGGTTACTTCGGATATCCCTAATGTGGGCGACACGGCGCTCACTAAGCTTGACGATTCTGGTATAGCCTTCATCGGGGCGGAGGTGAACTCAGGCGATATCCTCGTTGGGAAGATAACGCCGAAGGGTGAAACGCAGCTTACGCCGGAAGAAAAGCTACTGCGAGCAATTTTCGGTGAGAAAGCCTCCGACGTAAAGGATACATCTCTCCGTGTACCGCCGGGCATGGATGGTGCTGTGATCGACGTTCGTGTCTTCACTCGTGATGGTATTGAGAAGGATGAACGGTCGCTCGCGATTGAACAGTTGGAGATTGACGCTGTCCGCAAGGACCTTGACGATCAGCAGCGAATTATCGAGGCTGATATCTATCAACGTGTAGAGTCTCTGCTCGTTGGCAAGATTGCTGCTGGTGGTCCAAAAGGGCTCAAGGTTGGTGGCAAAATCTCGAAGGTTTATCTAGACGGAATACCTCGTGACAAGTGGTTTGAGATTCGACTGAAGAGCGACGCAGCAAACTCTCAGCTAGAACAGGTTGCGGATAGGTTGCGTGTGCATTGCGAGGAATTTGCGCTGCGCTTCGAGGAGAAAAAACAAAAGATCACCCAGGGTGACGACCTCGCTCCCGGAGTCCTGAAGATGGTGAAGGTATATCTCGCCGTTAAACGGCGCATCCAGCCTGGCGACAAAATGGCTGGCCGCCATGGGAACAAGGGAGTTATTTCGACCATCGTTCCGGTCGAAGATATGCCTTATATGGAAGATGGTACACCGATTGATATTGTCTTGAACCCGCTGGGTGTTCCGTCTCGAATGAATGTTGGGCAGGTGCTAGAGACTCATCTTGGCTGGGCAGCTAAGGGGGTTGGGTTAAAAATTGACGCGATGCTTAGGGAGGAGAAATCTGTTAGCTCTGTACGCTCTTTCATATCGGATTTGTATAACACGACAGGAGGGCAGACGGAGAATATCAAGAGTCTTAATGATTCGGAGGTGTTTGAGCTTGCCGAAAATCTTAGGGATGGTTTGCCGATGGCGACGCCAGTTTTCGATGGGGCGAACGAAGCTGAGATCAAGAAGATCCTCGAAATTGCTGGATTACCAGAGTCAGGGCAAGCGACACTATACAACGGCCGCACCGGCGAGCAGTTCGATAGGCCCGTTACGGTTGGTTATATGTACATGCTGAAGCTTAACCACCTCGTGGATGACAAGATGCATGCTCGCTCCACTGGGCCATATAGTCTAGTCACCCAGCAACCTTTAGGTGGTAAGGCACAGTTTGGTGGGCAGCGATTCGGAGAAATGGAGGTTTGGGCTCTCGAGGCCTACGGCGCTTCTTATACTCTCCAGGAAATGCTGACCGTTAAGTCAGATGATGTTCAAGGTAGAACGAAGATGTACAAAAATATTGTCGATGGCACGCATGAGATGCAGGCGGGTATGCCGGAGTCCTTCAATGTTCTCGTGAAGGAGATTCGCTCTCTGGGTATCAATATCGACCTGGAGCAGACGGGCTAAGTTCAAAACGACGGACGCATGTAGGCAATCGAAATACTATGCAATAGGTGATTTCTCGATGAAGGATTTACTGAGGCTTTTTAAACAGCAGACCCCGGTTGAGGATTTTGACGCGATCCGGATCGGTTTGGCTTCTCCGGATATGATCCGTTCCTGGTCTTATGGTGAGGTGAAAAAGCCTGAGACCATTAACTACCGGACATTCAAGCCGGAACGGGATGGGTTGTTCTGCGCGAAGATTTTTGGGCCAATTAAAGACTACGAGTGTCTTTGTGGGAAGTACAAACGGCTCAAGCATCGCGGTGTTGTTTGCGAAAAATGCGGTGTTGAAGTCACGCAAACGAAGGTGCGTAGGGAACGCATGGCCCATGTTGAGCTCGCAAGTCCGGTCGCACACATCTGGTTCCTCAAGTCGCTTCCTTCCCGAATCGGTTTGATGCTTGATATGACGCTGCGTGAGATTGAACGCATTCTCTACTTTGAGGCATTTGTAGTAGTTGAGCCAGGAATGACACCGCTAGAGCGTGGACAGCTTCTAACGGATGAGACCTATCTCGAAGCTATCGAAGAGTACGGTGACGAGTTCGATGCACGTATGGGAGCAGAGGCCGTTCGTGAACTGTTGACGAGCCTCGATTTGAGCACCGAAATTGCGCAGGTTCGCGAGGATATCGATGCAACGAACTCCGAGACTAAGATCAAGAGGCTTTCGAAGCGCTTAAAGCTTCTCGAGTCTTTTTCTGAGTCAAAGAACCAGCCCGGCTGGATGGTTATGACAGTATTGCCTGTGCTACCGCCTGATCTGCGACCTTTGGTGCCTTTAGATGGTGGTCGATTCGCAACCTCGGATCTTAACGATCTCTATCGTCGTGTTATTAATCGAAATAATCGCCTACGACGTTTGCTTGAACTGAGCGCGCCGGACATCATCGTGCGTAATGAGAAGCGTATGCTTCAGGAATCTGTAGATGCGCTACTGGATAACGGCCGGCGCGGGCGGGCGATAACTGGTACGAACAAGCGCCCTCTAAAATCGCTTGCTGACATGATTAAGGGTAAGCAGGGGCGTTTCCGCCAGAATCTTCTGGGTAAGCGCGTCGATTACTCGGGTCGTTCCGTAATCGTCGTTGGCCCGACCCTAAAACTGCATCAGTGTGGCCTACCTAAAAAAATGGCGCTGGAGCTATTCAAGCCGTTTATCTTTTCGAAGCTTCAGTTACGCGGTGACGCAACAACCATCAAGGCTGCTAAACGTTTGGTCGAGCGAGAGGGTACGGAAGTCTGGGATATTCTCGATACGGTTATTCGCGAGCACCCCGTCATGCTTAATAGGGCGCCGACGCTGCACAGACTCGGCATTCAGGCTTTTGAGCCTGTCTTGATAGAAGGCAAGGCCATTCAGCTTCATCCGCTCGTATGTACTGCGTTCAATGCGGACTTCGATGGTGACCAGATGGCTGTACATGTGCCGCTATCTATAGAAGCACAACTTGAGGGGAGAGCCTTGATGATGTCGAGTAATAACATCTTGTCTCCCGCGAACGGGGAACCGATTATTGTTCCATCGCAGGACGTAGTGCTTGGTCTCTATTATATGAGCCGTGAGCGGGTTAATGCCAAGGGTGAAGGCATGATATTCGCGGATGTTGAGGAGGTCCACCGCGCTTATGAGAATCATGACGTTGATTTGCACGCTCGAGTAAAAGTTCGCGTTGAGTCCACCGCTAAAGGCGAAGATATGAAACCCGAGTCTCGGCTGGTTGATACTACGGTTGGACGTGCGCTGTTGTCAGAAATCATGCCGGCCGGGCTGGAATTTGATCTCATCAATCAGACAATGAATAAGCGAGCTATCTCTAGGGTCATCAATGCTTGCTATCGCAGTCTAGGGATTAAGGATACGGTCGTTTTTGCCGATCAACTCATGTATACGGGCTTCAATTATGCGACGAGAGGGGGAGTGTCTTTTGGCGTAAACGATATGGTTGTGCCCGGGGAGAAGTCTGACATTCTTCAGGTAGCTGAAGAAGAAGTGAGGGATATCCAGGATCAATATGCATCGGGCCTCGTCACCGACGGTGAGCGATACAACAAAGTAGTGGATATCTGGTCCCGTACTAATGATCAGGTAGCTAAGGCGATGATGGATAAGATAAGGCTAGAATCAGTTAAGGACGCTGCCGGCAAGGATGCTATTCAGGACTCATTTAACTCCATTTTCATGATGGCTGACTCCGGTGCGAGAGGGTCTGCGGCACAGATTAGACAGCTGGCTGGTATGCGCGGCCTCATGGCTAAGCCAGACGGATCGATTATCGAAACACCGATAACCGCTAATTTCCGTGAAGGGCTTGATGTGTTGCAGTATTTCATATCAACGCATGGTGCGCGAAAGGGTTTGGCGGATACGGCTTTGAAGACAGCGAATTCGGGGTATCTGACACGTCGTTTGGTTGACGTCGCCCAGGATCTGGTGGTCACAGATATGGACTGCGGTACAGAGACGGGGCTAATGATGTCTCCTCTGGTTGAGGGTGGTGACATCGTCGAGCCTTTGGGAGAGCGTGTGCTAGGCCGAGTGACAGCGACTGATGTCGTCTCGCCTGGGTCGGGAGAGGTTATCCTGGGGGCTGGCGAGCTACTAGACGAATTTGCCGTCCAGAAGCTTGAGGAATCATCCGTTGATCGAGTCCTAGTGCGTTCGCCGATTACTTGTCAAATGCGTTATGGGGTTTGTTCTCAGTGCTATGGCCGCGATCTCGGTAGAGGGCATCTGGTCGATAAGGGGGAGTCCGTTGGTGTTATTGCTGCGCAGTCGATCGGTGAGCCCGGTACCCAGCTAACCATGCGTACGTTCCATATCGGCGGTGCCGCATCTCGTTCTGCGGCAGTGAATAGTGTTGAGGTCAATGGTCATGGCACGATCCGAATGTACAATTTGAAAGCTGTGAAGCATGAGAAAAAAGATTATCTTGTGGCAACCTCGCGTTCCTGTGAACTGGCCGTTATCGATGAGTTTGGTCGCGAGCGCGAACGTTACAAAGTTCCATACGGAGCTATTCTAGGCGTTCAGGAGGGTGATAACGTAGAGCCGGGACAGCGCGTCGCGAGCTGGGACCCGCATACTCATCCGATTGTTACCGAGGTAAGTGGCTGGATAGAGTTTGAGGACTTCATTGATGGGGTTACGGTAACGACGCAGGTGGACGAGATCACCGGGCTAACTAGCACGGTAGTACTTGATCCTGCGCAGCGTGGCGCCGCTACGGACTATCGTGCGACAGCTAAGCTCCTGAACAAAAAAGGGGAATCCCTTTGCTTCCCGAATACGGATATTCCAGCGGTTTATGCTTTGCCGGCAGGCGCTGTATTGAGTATGGACAGTGGGGCTCAGGTTTATGTTGGCGACGTGCTAGCGCGATTACCTCAGGAGACATCGAAGACCCGCGATATTACCGGCGGCCTGCCGCGTGTTGCGGATTTATTTGAAGCGAGACGTCCGAAAGAATCGGCGATCCTCGCGGAGGATACGGGTACGGTTAGTTTCGGCAAGGAAACCAAGGGCAAGCGCCGTCTCGTTATAATAGACGAGGATGGTGAACGACATGAGGAGTTGATTCCCAAGTGGCGACATCTCAATGTGTTCGAGGGTGAAGCGGTTGTTCGTGGAGAGATCATCGCGGACGGCGAGCCGAATCCACATGACATCCTGCGCCTGCAAGGCGCGGAGCGGCTGGCTGACTATCTCGTCCGTGAGATTCAAGACGTCTATCGTCTGCAGGGCGTTAGAATCAATGATAAACACATCGAGGTCATCATTCGTCAGATGTTGCGTAAAGTGGAGATCAAGAAATCCGGAGAGACGCGTTTTCTCCGTGGTGAGCAGGTCGATAAAGCCCGGATTCTCCAGGTAAACGAAGAAATACAAGGTCGTGGTGGGGAACCGGCGATATTTGATCCGATGCTTCTTGGCATAACTAAAGCCTCGCTGGCGACCGAATCATTCATTTCGGCGGCTTCCTTCCAGGAAACGACGCGCGTTCTAACAGAAGCTGCGGTACGTGGCATGCAGGATGACCTGCGCGGTCTTAAGGAGAATGTGATCGTGGGGAGGCTAATACCGGCGGGTACGGGTTTTGCTCACCATGAAGAGCGGCGCAGGAGTCAGGAAGACATCCTGTCTGAGGAGCTTAAGGAACTGGAAATGTCGCTTATGGATGACCGAGAGTCTCCGGCTGAGACAACTGAAGTTCTCCCTGAAAAGGACGTTGTTGAGTCGTCTTCTGGGAGGGTGGCGGAAGTTCCGGCCGATACGTAGGAGGACGGGGGCAAAAGTATTAGTTGACAGTTCGTAACTGTGCCCCCTAAACTTTCCGGCTACCCAGAGTCAGTGAGGCGCTGACTAGAAAATTCGATGCCCCAGAAACGTTGCTGGGGCTCTCGTGATGAGGCCCGGATGCCGTCAAACGGCAACGGGCCCGTCTTTATTTGCAGGCTATAAAATAGATGGCAACAACAAATCAGCTGGTTCGCAAGCCGCGATCGACAAAGAGGGCTAAGAGCAATGTGCCAGCGCTTGGTGCTTCTCCGCAGAAGCGCGGCGTGTGCACTCGTGTGTACACCACCACACCGAAAAAGCCGAATTCGGCCATGCGCAAAGTGGCCCGTGTTCGGTTGACGAACGGCTTCGAGGTTACAAGCTATATCGGGGGTGAGGGGCATAACCTCCAGGAACATTCGGTAGTGCTGATACGGGGTGGCCGTGTTAAGGATTTACCTGGTGTTAGATATCATGTTGTGCGTGGGACCTTGGATTGCGCCGGAGTCCCCGATCGGCGTCGTGGTCGGTCTAAATATGGCTCAAAGCGACCTAAGAGCTAGATAAAGATAATCTAATGTCGAGAAGAAACCGAGCGCCGCGCCGCACAGTTTTGCCTGATCCCAAATTTGGCAACCAGCGTCTAGCTAAATTCATCAATATGGTTATGTTGAGCGGCAAAAAATCGGTCGCAGAACAGATCGTTTATGGTGCGCTTGAGAGAATTTCGGATAGGTCCGGACAGGACGATGAGAAATCTCTGGAAATACTGAGCGAGGCATTGGATAACATCAAGCCTTCGGTCGAGGTTAAATCTCGGCGCGTCGGTGGCGCGACCTATCAAGTGCCTATTGAGGTGCGGGCTACACGCAGAGAGACGCTTGCAATGCGTTGGGTAATTGACGCCGCACGTAAGCGCTCCGAAAAGACGATGGCGTTGCGTCTTGCGCACGAACTCATGGATGCGGCCGAAAATAGAGGGTCTGCAGTTAAGAAACGAGAGGACACTCACCGGATGGCCGAAGCTAATAAGGCCTTCGCCCACTACCGGTGGTAGTCAATAGAATTGAGGCAGAGATTTGGCACGGCAGACCCCTATCGAGCGTTATCGCAATATTGGCATCATGGCTCACATCGATGCTGGCAAAACGACCACTACTGAGAGGATCCTTTTCTACACCGGTGTGTCTCATAAGATTGGAGAGGTACACGATGGCGCGGCAGTCATGGACTGGATGGAGCAGGAGCAGGAACGCGGGATAACGATTACGTCAGCCGCCACAACCTGTTTTTGGAGGGGCATGGATGCGAGCCTGCCCGAGCATCGTATCAACATTATTGACACTCCCGGTCACGTCGATTTCACAATCGAAGTCGAACGTAGCCTGCGCGTACTCGATGGTGCGGTTGCGGTTTTTTGCTCGGTTGGTGGCGTCGAGCCACAGTCGGAGACCGTCTGGCGTCAAGCTAATAAATATGGTGTGCCCCGAATGGCGTTTATCAACAAGATGGACCGCACTGGCGCCGATTTTTTTCGTGTCGTTGAGCAGATAGCTGAACGTTTGAAAGGATCGCCCGTCGCACTGCAGATACCTATCGGCGCTGAAGAAAAATTCGAAGGCGTAATCGATCTTGTGAAAATGAAAGCTATCATGTGGGATGACGCAACCCAGGGTACCCGGTTCGAGGAGGAGGAAATTCCCGAGAACCTGATTGATACTGCAGCTGAGTGGCGGGAGAAACTTGTTGAGTCTGCCGCAGAAGGTGACGATAAGCTGCTGGAAAAATTTATCGAAGATGGTGAGCTTACTGATACCGAGATTAAGCGTGGCCTAAGGTTACAGTGCTTGGCCGGCGAAATTACACCGGTTTTGTGCGGGTCTGCGTTCAAGAACAAGGGCGTCCAGGCACTGTTGGACGCGGTCGTGGACTACATGCCGTCGCCTACGGAGCGCCCAGCTATCAAGGGTATTCTTGAAAATGAAACAGAGGCCGAGCGACCACCGGCGGATGATGCCCCGTTCTCCGCTCTTGCATTCAAAATTGCGACTGGACCCGTTTTTAGGAAATCTCACTTTCTTTCGGGTTTACTCAGGCGTGCTGAATTCTGGGAGATACAATATATAACGCGGCCAAAAGCAAGCGAGAGCGTATCGGCCGAATTTTACAGATGCACTCCAATGATCGTGAGGAGCTAAAAGAGGTTCGGGCAGGAGATATTGCTGCAGCCGTTGGTTTGAAGGAAGTCACGACGGGCGATAGCCTTTCGGACCTGAAAAATCCCATATTGCTAGAACGCATGGAATTTCCCGAGCCAGTTATCTCCGTTGCTGTAGAGCCGAAGACGAAGGCGGATCAAGAAAAAATGGGAGTGGCTCTGAGCAAACTTGCGAGAGAAGATCCATCATTTCGTGTGCATACGGACGAAGAGTCGGCGCAGACAATAATTTCCGGAATGGGTGAGTTACATCTAGAGATTATTGTGGATCGTATGAAGCGTGAATTCAGCGTGGACGCGAATGTTGGTAAGCCTCAGGTTGCCTATCGGGAAACAATACGCGCGCGCGTGGAGCAAGAGGGGGAGGGGGGGGGGGGGGTAAGTTCGTTCGCCAGACCGGTGGTCGCGGGCAGTACGGTCACGTTTATTTGCGTATCGAACCGAATGAGCAAGGTGCTGGTTATGAGTTCGCTAACGAGATTGTGGGTGGGGCGGTGCCGAGGGAGTATATTAATGCTGTCAACAAAGGCATCCAGGAGCAGATGGGAAATGGCGTGATCGCGGGTTATCCGGTTGTGGATTGTAAGGTTGCGCTCTACGATGGGTCCTATCATGATGTTGATTCTAGCGAAGTGGCATTCAAGATCGCTGGTTCCATGGCATTTAAAGAAGGTGCAAACAAAGCCAAGCCCGTGTTGCTGGAGCCGATAATGCAGGTTGAGGTCGTTACACCTGAAGACTACATGGGAGACGTCAACGGTGATTTGAGTCGCCGTCGGGGTGTACTTCAGGGGCTCGAGGAGTCACCCTTAGGGAAAATTATCCGTGCCGAAGTGCCGTTGGCAGAGATGTTCGGCTACGCTACAGATCTACGCTCGATGAGCCAAGGGCGAGCTACTTACACCATGGAATTTGGTCAGTACTCGCGTGTTCCGTCAGGGGTTGCAGACTCGATTGTTAAGAGTCGAACTTGATTGATCATAGGGCCGCATTTTTTGGCGGCAACTGTTTCAGATTTTTAGAGGAAAGGAATCGTGTCCAAACAAAAATTTGAGAGAACGAAGCCACATGTAAACGTGGGGACGATAGGTCACGTGGATCATGGGAAGACGACGCTGACGGCGGCGCTGACG
The DNA here is from genome assembly GCA_045561055.1 of Candidatus Rariloculaceae bacterium. Lineage (GTDB taxonomy): Bacteria > Pseudomonadota > Gammaproteobacteria > Steroidobacterales > Rariloculaceae > SMWC01. Next base: position 50,173 of record JBJKYL010000012.1, read on the forward strand.
AAAGTGATGTCGGAAAAGCATG
>JBJKYL010000013.1:0-257248 GCA_045561055.1 Candidatus Rariloculaceae bacterium
TCTTATGAAACCGAGCGTCTTTACCGTTCCTACGTCGTAGAAGACCCACTGTATTTTGTAGGGCCCTATGCTAGTGAGGACATGATGGGTTTTTCCGCTCAGCTACCGGAACCTTATGGTTGTCTTGAGCTTGCAGGGGACAACAATCTGCGCGCGGAAGATTGATGCGCTCTATCAAGTGGATCTTATTACTGAGGTTTGTTTATTGTGCCCGTGGTGCTAAGGGTGTTTCATCTTGCGATGCAGTTATAGGTTTTGACGGGTTCCCCAAGTAGCATGTAATGGCGTTGCGACGTAATCGGTGTTGTATAGTTAATTGGGTCGGTTGTAACAACGCGAATGGTCATGCGGTTACCTACCTGATCGATTTCGAAGTATTCGACAACACTCACTTGTTCGCTTAGTGGAATACCAGTTCTGTCGAAGTAGGGCCAGTTGATGTTGGTCGTATGTACGACGAGTGTTGTGCCTTCCCAGTGTCCGACGGAATATCCTAATGGGCTCCGCGGAATAGCAGTATTTCGATTGTCTTCATTAAGATAGATCGTTCTCACGACATCGTTTTCTTGAATATGGACGATGATACGGTCGCCTTCGTCAACGAAATGTATTGGGTGTGGATTTGACATCGTGGAAGGCATGCCGGGTTTCACACATCTAAGTGCCGGATCATCTGTATCGCGATCGTATTCCGCTAGAGAGATTTTTGCGGCATCGGTCATGGAAATATTGCTAACGTCGGCTCCACCGGCATCACCTATGCCGCTGGGTGCATCCGGATCGATACTCCAGACGTGAAATAGGGAGTGCTCAGGATTTGATTGCAGTGTCAGCCCCATGCCTTCGATTTGGTCAGGCCAGCGGGAAGGGCTGTTCGGCAGCATCAGGGCTTCCTTACCATTGGGCAGTAGCATATTAGTTACGAGCATCTCATTCGGGCGGATAGCTGAAATTGGACCAGCAATTTTGACTTGGTCTCCGACATTGAAGAGGTCTCGGTTGAGTCCGGAATAACGATCAAGCATATAGGTCGAGCCGCCCTCTAGTTCCCATATTTCTAACTCGCCCTCCGGATTCATTGCTTCCATCGTGAAGGTTACATGCGGGTTACGCCAATCGACCGCTATGATTTCCGCATCTAGCTCGAAAATTTCTTGACCGTAGTGTGCACGCGAATGATGAGCGAGAATAGTCAATGGTAATAGCGAAGCACTAAAAAATACGGCGTTGCTAAGAATTACGATGTTAGTTTTGTTCATACTAGCCTTATTTCTACTTGTTAAATAGTAAGGTTATATCTGTCGTATCTTCATTAGACGATTGCGATAAAGTTACTCTAGTGTTCGCCTGGCGTCGACATAAGTATCTCATATGCGCCGAGGACATTCCCTGCTCTAGAGAATTCGTACTCGATGAGGTGCATGTAATCTTCCATGAGAACTGTTTCGATTAATTCTTCCTTAGATTTGCCGGCCGCGATTCCTTCTGATACTGCTGTGTAGAGTTCCTCCATGTAGCGAGCCTGTTCCTCGACCTGTGCCTTAGTTCCTGGTGACTCATGGCCAGGCACTATGATGTCGAAATCCAGCTGAGCGACTGCCTTAAGTGAGTCAACCCACTCTGGCAGATAACCACCATCGAGATCTGTCCGTGCCGGACGGTTCGGTGTCAGGAAATCGACGGTATAGATAACCCGTTCTTCCGGGAACCGAACGACGGTCATATCATCGGTATGGTTTCTGCCGGTATATATCAGTTCGACTGTTTTCCCACCGAGTGTTATGGATGCATGATCCGAGTAGTAGATATCTGGTGGCCGGACAGTTGGCCCGCCATTTCTCGCTGCCCAGATCTCGGGTCTGGAGAGAGAACCATTATTGTTTACGTCCCAGCGCACAAAGTTGCTTGAGGTGTATCCGCCGACCTCGTTTTCCTGGATCATGCCGTCGCCATTGGTATCCCAGAGCTGCTCGCGAGGTAATAACGGTGCGTCGTCGGCTGGACGTTGTAAGTTCACGCGCATATTCTCGTGACCGATAAATATAGCAGTGTCGGCAAAGGCGTCGCCGCCGCCCGCATGATCGTTATGACTGTGGCTATATATTACGTATTTGACTGGTAAACTGAAGCGCTCGTCGAGCTGCTCCCTGAGCCACGCCGACACTTCGGGGAAGGTCGGGTCGACGACAATGATTCCGTCAGGCGTGACCAGGAACACGCCGATGTGCCGAACTTGCCGAAAGCGATATAGGTTACCGGTTACGTGTGTGATCTCTCGCTCGGGTTCGCCGCCGCTTATTCCCGTTTGGGCGCCGGTGAGCGAAGATAGGCAACAGCCGATAGCTACGATGGTTAAAGTTAGTATATTTTTTATAGATGGCATTTCATTCACCCGCTAGTATTTGTCTATTAGTCTCACTTGATTTATGTTCCAGTATATCTGGATTTTCCGCCTCTGCGGTTCGTTAGGGTTTGACCTGGTCGCACTCGTATTCGAAGAAATGGGCATCTGGATCGAGACGAAAAAGGTTTCTGGTTTTCCAGGGCTCAAGATAGTTCACGGCGTCGTGAACGGTAATTTCGATTTCCAGCGTCTCTTTATCTAGGCGTGTAAATTGTTCGACGAGGCGTGTTTCGTCGCTTAAAGGAAGTCCTTCCCAATGATAGGATGTGCCGCTTTTTAGATTGACAGTATTGACAATAAAAGTTTCACCTTCCCAGTGACCGTTCGAGTGTCCGAGCCAGAGTGGTCCCTCGTCCTCTAGCGGTAGACGGCCGTCAAGAAATATTCGGCGCACCTGATGATAGGCCTCGAATAAGATCCAGACGCGCTCTTCTGACTCGATGATTTCGATTCGCGTTGGTTGCCAGGCAATCATGCCTCTGGGCATATAAACTATACAACTGAGATAGGGATCAAGATTAGGATCGAAATTGTCTTGGGCTTCTCTACCCTGTGCAGTGAACTGAGGTTCTTCCGGCAGGATTTGACTGCGAGTGCGTTGTGCTTGCCAAATTCCAGATATGTCCCCCGGGCTCCCATATGCGGTTTTAACCCCAGCAGGAATTGTGGTTAGTGCGATGAATAGCACTAAGACGGTTTTCACTGTTGCTTGTCCTCTTGGTTTTGTTTGAGAAAAGGGATTTCTACATAGGGGTTGTTCATATTTAACTCATTACCATCGGGAAGAGTGATGTGGTTGGCGCGGATTTCTAATTTTAAAGTCCGAGCAGGATGCCCAACGATTTGTAACCGATCACCGGGTTTGATCGAGTCGCGTGAGAGTCTCCCGCTGCGAAGAAAGCCGGAGCTACCACCAGTTTCTGCGACCCAAGTTTCGGTCTCGCCGTTATTGTTTTTTACATCAAGGTAAATGGTAACGTGTGGGTTAGTGAAGTCGAATTGGGTCACGATACCTTCAATTGAGTGCTCTTCTTCTGGGTCGAAATGATTAGCAAAACCATGGTGCGCCTGCCCTGGACAGCAAACTAGTAGCGCGTTGAGCATGCCGAACATTGCCATAAAGTGCTTATAAATTCGACGTCTCATTGTTTCCCCTTATAACAAACCAACAGGTTTGTTCCACTTGCCGTATTTAATATTTGAACGATCCGATCACTCAGATGCTATATTTTGACAAAGCCTTGATACTATACATTTGTACGCGGCTATCTGTTAGGCAGACGCGCGAAGCACGTCTCCGCCGTCGATCCCCTTCAGAACCACCCGTGTTTCTTAGATGGTAAGCTAGGGAGCCTTTGGTTGTAATCAGGGTTTCAGGAAACAAAGATGGCTTTTTTTGTAAACGCTAAGCGGCTGACCTCTTTGGGTGCGAAGGCTATGATGGCCGCAGCAGTCGCCGAAGCAGAGTCAATAGGAATTACAGCGACGGTGGCCATTGTCGATGATGGGGGTAATCTTATGTTGCTAGAGCGTATGGACGGTGGTCGTTTCCATACCGTGCATTCTTCGCTGACGAAAGCGATATGCTCTGCGTCGAACCGGCGGCCAACTACGACTGGCGGGGCACAGGGCCAACATCTCGATACTCTTCATGCAATCGGCTTGTCGCTTGCCGCGGGCCCCGAACGTTGGACAGCTATGGAGGGAGGATTTCCAATTTTCTTCGACGAAGAATGCGTTGGGGGTATTGGTGTCAGCGGAGGCGATTGGGAGCAGGACGAGCGTATTGCGAAAGCAGCCGTTACCGCGGCTGGCGCATCATTGCCAAAATGATGCAGAGAATATTGATGGGAAGAAAAGAAATAATTACCGTAAGTTTTGCACTGGGAATTTTTTTATCTGCCTCCGCTACTTTTAGTCAGTTCCCAGAACAGCCGATTGAGTTTGTTATTCCTTTCGCTGCCGGTGGAGGTGCCGATATCGAGGGGCGAACGTTAGCAAGTGAGATGAGCGATATTTTAGGCGTGCCCGTTGTTCCGGTGAATAAGGCGGGGGCTGGAGGTGCGGTTGCTTATACCTATGTTAAGAATGCTACACCTGACGGCTATACCGTTGTCTGGAACTCGCCATCCATCCTTACTGTTACAAATCTCGGGAATGTGCCGTTCGAACACGATGCTATGGATCATATTGGTCGTGTTGAGTACCAACCGATGGTGTTTGCTGTCAGCTCTAAAGCGCCGTGGAGTAATTTCAATGCCTTTTTAGAAGACTGTAAGGCCAGCCCAAACTATTTCAAAATTGCCAATTCTGGAACTGGTAGTGCGACCCACCTTGGTGCGTTGTCGTTGATGAGTGCTGCTGGGTGCGAGGTCGTTCATCTCCCGATCGGTATTCAGCGGCGTAACGGCTCTGTGATAAGTGGTGAGGCGGATGCTATGTTAGCGCCACTTACGGGCGCTATTAGCCTCACGAATGCCGGCCGTTTAAATTTGCTCGTTTCGTTGAGCGGTAACAGAAATCCCGTTATTTCCGACGTCCCTACGGCTACTGAGCTAGGGTTAGATTCAGAGTTTGAAATGTTCCGAGGGTTGTCTGTACCTGAAAACACGCCGGTGGAGGTTAAAGCGCAACTTGCTGAGGCGATGGCACAGGCTGGAGCGTCCGACGCCTTTATGAATCTCGCAGCGGAAGTCGGGTTCACAGTAGCTCCGATGATGGTAGAAGACTTCGAAGCCCTATTATTGATAGAGGATGCTCGAGTGAAGGCGATTGTGCGCGATGCTGGGCTGTCTTCTTCGGGTGCTGTCGAAAATTGATTGTGTGGCCGCGCCGTTCGTACGAGAACTGAGTGCTTGATTGTGTTTCTCGCTCGACGAAATGCTGTTGTTGGATTTGTTCTACTTACTTTAGGCATAGTCTATGGTTTTCTAACCGCGTCTTTGCCTAATCGTAGTCTGCCAGATATACCCGGTCCTTCCTTTTTTCCGTGGCTTATCACGGGCGCATTTGTTGTGCTGTCCGGAGCCCTGCTAATTAGTGCGTTTATCGGCTCAGATAATGACTCCACGGAACCAATAGTAGATAGTAATACAAAGCTAAGGATGTTTGCGCTGATCTGGATTGTTGTCTATTTTTCAGTACTACCTTACGCTGGTTTTTTAGTTGCGAGTGCCCCATTTTTTGCCGGGATGATGTGGTTTTACGGTGAGCGAAATCGTACTGTAATCTTGCTTTCCGCAGTACTCATTCCTGGCGGCTTGTTTTACGTTTTCCGTTACGGATTCCAAATACTGCTGCCTACGGGTGTATGGTAGTGGCTATGAGATGAGTGGTGATGTACTACAGGGCTTCCTGCAAGCGGTCCAGCCGTCGAGTCTGCTAGCGACCGCCCTCGGATCGATGCTCGGTATTACTGTCGGCATGATTCCAGGTATGACTATTTCGACAGGAATTATCCTTGTTTTACCGCTGACTTTTGTCCTCGATCCAGGCATGTCGATAGCGTTGCTACTAGGGCTCTATGTCGGCGGCATGATGGGCGGTAGTTTCTCCGCTATTCTCCTGAGAATCCCGGGCACGCCGTCGGCAGCAGCGACTGCGCTTGATGGACATCCGCTAGTTGTTCGTGGTGAAGCGGGTAGGGCGTTGGGCATTGCGATCATTGCAAGCTTTATTGGAGGATTGTTGAGCTTCTTCTGCTTATTTCTCATTGCGCCTAATCTCGCGGATTTAGCGCTCGGATTTCGTGCGCCCGATTTGTTTAGCCTAGTGTTCCTGGGCCTGACAATCATCTGTTCGTTTGCTGCTAGGTCGCTTATAAAAGCGCTACTTTCGGCAGCCATTGGACTTGCTATTGTATCGATAGGCCAGGACCCGGTGATGGGAACTGCACGGTTTACTTTTGGCGACGCAAATTTGCTGTCAGGTATTCATTTTCTATCGGCGCTTATTGGATTGTTTGCAATTCCTCAGCTCATAGAGAATCTTGTTACAAAAGGTTCAGGGAAGACATCTACTGTACGTGGTTTAAGCCTAGCCGGCGTTTTTCCGAAAATGCTGGATATCTGTCGTATACGTATTCCTGTTTTTATTGGTTCGGTAATTGGTACATTTCTCGGGATCCTCCCAGGAGCAGGCGGGCCAATTGCGGCGTTCATCAGTTATGACTACGCTCAAAAAATGGCACGAGAACCCGAGGAATTCGGTAAAGGCTCAGTGGAGGGTATCGCAGCGCCTGAGTCCGCTAACAACGCTGTCACTGGTGGTGCACTCGTGCCGATGATGACGCTCGGTATCCCCGGAGATCCTGTAACTGCGATACTCATCGGTGCGCTACTCGTGCATGGTTTGGCGCCCGGACCGTTATTGTTTATCGAACGTGCGGATTTTGCCTATGGAATCATTTTTTCTTTTTTCTGGGCGAATATATGTAATCTAGTGATCGCCTTTGCCGGATTGCGGCTACTTGTCAAACTCATTAGTATGCCTCGCGCGATTCTTATGCCGACGATCGCTGTCCTTTGCGTCGTCGGGTCCTACGCGTTGCGTAACTCTCTCTTCGATGTTTATGTGATGCTATTGTTCGGGTTGCTAGGGCTTGGTATGAAATGGTTCGATATGCCGGTTGTTCCCTTGTTACTGGCGCTCGTTCTTGGGCGGCAATTAGAAGAGCATCTTAGGATTGCGCTGACGGCGTCGCAGGGTGATGTTTCGGTTTTCTTTACATCTCCTTACAGCGCTTTTTTTCTTGGTCTTGCGGCTATTTCGATCACTTGGTCCATAGTTAATGCACGGCGGTTCCGTTAGGTCGGTGTAGTAAACGCAGAGTTTTCGGAGTAATGCAATGAGTGTTGAACCTGTGCGTGTTGCCTGTCTCGGTATGGGATGGTGGTCGGATGTTCTTGCAGATGCTATTGGCCGAAGCTCGGCGATTGAGATAGTTAACTGTTATACGCGATCAGGAGAAAAACGATCCGCTTTCGCGGCCAAGTATCGATGTAGGGCGGCTACAAGCTATGAAGAGATGCTTGCCGATGACTCCGTGCAGGCAGTAATTAACACGACTCCAAATTCTGTGCATCTTGAAACCGTGCGTGCAGCCGCAGAAGCTGGTAAACATGTTTTCCTAGATAAACCGATAGCTAATAGTGTCGTTGATGGTAAGGCGATCACAGAGGTTTGTGCTACCGCAGGCGTAATTCTATCGATTGGTTATCAGCGACGTCGAGAGAGTCATTACGTTTGGATAAAAGAGCAGATTGCTGCTGGTCATTTCGGAAAACTTGTACAGGCGGAGTGTAATATCAGCCGCGATCGTCTAGGTAAAATAGATCTAAGTTCGTGGCGCTACCAATCTGTCGGGATGCCGGGCGGAGTAATGTTGCAAATCGGCATTCATTACACAGATGTGCTAGAGATGTTGATGGGTCCCGTCAAACGCGTTTCCGCGATGTCGGTACGGCTTGTGCTACCGGGCGAGAATCCAGATGTTGCCAACATGGTACTGGAACATGAGAGCGGTGCTATTTCGAACTTGACCGCGAGTTATGCCTCGGCGTCCGAGTATTACATGATGAATATATACGGTAAGGAAGCTAGTGCCTATTACGATCTATTTACTGGTTTGAGATATTTAAAACGCGGCGAATCCGAACCGATACCCGTGTCTTGCGAACAAAACGATTCGATAGTTGGTGAGTTGGAGGAATTCGCTGCGTGCGTTCGAGGTGAGGCGGAGCCGGAGGTCGGTGGTCAGCGTGCGACGGAGTCGCTTGCAGTGATTCGAGCTGGTGCTAAATCGGCGAAGGAAGGTAGGGTTGTTGATGTTGCCGAGATCCTCGATTCCGTGGACGAGTAGTCCAGGCACGTTTTGGATGGTTGGAGCGAGTAAGCGACGGCGATTGGCTGACCAGGTTATCCAGCCGGGCAACCCGAACATCGCGTGTCCTCTATATCGCGGTCTCTATCGCTTTACCGAGTTCGACGGTGTTGGCTGTGCCACCCATATCGCGGGTTAGGTTCACGCCGTCCTTTAGAACATTTTCTACAGCCGCCATGATCGTATCATGGGCTGCCTGCTCTCCCAGATGTTGCAGCATCATAGCACCGGCCCAAATAGTTCCAATGGGATTCGCGATGCCCTGACCAGCTATATCTGGAGCTGATCCATGTACTGGTTCGAACATCGAAGGATGCGTTTTTTCGGGGTTCGTATTAGCAGAAGGAGCGATCGCGATAGTGCCTGTACAGGCAGGTCCAAGATCAGAGAGAATATCTCCAAATAGATTACTTCCGACGACGACGTCGAAGTGCTCCGGCATACGAACGAAATTTGCAGTTAGTATATCGATATGAAATTGATCAACTTTGATATCCGGATAGTGCTTTGCCATATTAGCAACGCGGCTGTCCCAGTAGGGCATAGAATGAATAATGCCGTTTGATTTTGTTGCGGAGGTGACGTGTTTCGCTTCGCGGGTCTGTGCTAGCTCAAACGCATATTTCACTACGCGATCAACTCCAAAGCGGGTAAATACACTCTGTTGAACTGCCATTTCGCGGTCTGTCCCTTCATACTGAATACCACCAATGGCAGAGTATTCGCCTTCGACGTTTTCTCGCACTACATAGAAGTCGATGTCGCCAGCTACTTTGCCTGCAAGTGGGCAGGGCACGCCATCAAATAGTCGTACTGGTCGAAGATTAATGTATTGATCGAACTCACGCCGGATCGGAATCAGTAACCCCCATAACGATACGTGGTCTGCCACGGTGGGGAATCCGACAGCGCCGAGGTAAATCGCGTCGAATGCGCGCAGTTGCTCGATACCGTCCTCGGGCATCATGCTGCCGGTCTCGAGGTATCGCTCGCAGGACCAGTCGAAACTCTGCCATTGGAACTCAATCCCGTGTTTTTTTCCCGCAGCCTCTAGAACGCGAACTCCTTCAGGCATCACTTCAGTGCCAATACCATCACCTGGTATGAGTGCAATCTTTAGTTTATTACTCAATTATTTCTCCGTACTGAATGCATTGGATCAATCGATCCGATATATCAGATTCTTTGTAGCTGGACGACCTGAGTTGGTCCGGCTTTGAGGTGAGTTACACAGTCTCTTTGTCGGCTACTTTCCGTTCTTCTATATAGGCGGCTAACTCACCTTGTTGTGTATGTAACGTATGTAACCAACGTTGTCCACCAGAGGTAAATCCAGCCCAATAGCCAAGTTCTACTATCTCGGGTTCTGTAAATTCCTCGTGCAATTCTGCCCAGAGCGCGTCGTCTGCTAAGGCAGGATTCCAGAGAATTGCATCGGTATACCTTAGCGCGACTTTTTCTCGTTGAGTGAACCGATCGGAAGTCGCATAGTGGTCTAGATCGTTTAATCTGCTCGTTGGATCTTGCTTCGCCTCACGGGCGGAGCCCTGGTTACTTCAGTATTCGCAGTTGAGACTGCGAGCAATAAAGTAGCGAGTAAGCTCCTTTAGGTCCGTCTCAACCACTCCTGCATCAGTTTTTTTATTAAACAGTAACTTTCGAGTTAGCGTGAACGCTCTCATAACATCCGGTTGATGTGCCCGGATAGATTGGTTTTCCGGGCCAGGGCGTCCTCTCTCGATGGATTCTTCGAGCCAGCCACGAACCTCAGGATCGCTGATTTCTTCAGGTGCTACATAACTAATACGTGCCATATTTGTCCTTGTAGTATGGAAATCTTTCTGCCACTTACTGTTTTCAGCGGATGAAAGCATCTAAAAAGCTAGATTAGCAGAATTGGAGTCAGGGATCAGTAATTCATCCAGTAACTAATGAACTCATTTATAATTTTTAAGCTATTTATACCTGATCATATATGGCTGAAGCCATACCAGAATTTGTAAAGTTGATGTTTGGCTATCCATTTGCAGAAGGTCTGATAATCATGCTTGACCCGGTTACGGCTAAGGTGCGTCTTTCGTAGAGTGTTTAAAGAGGAGTGTTTTGTGCCACGTTATCTAGCAATTGGCGATATTCATGGTTGCGTTAACGCATTAGTTGCTCTCATCAATCTCGTCGAATTTCGTCATGACGATACAATTATTACGTTGGGCGATTACGTTGACCGTGGACCGAATTCTCGCGAGGTACTTGATTTGATAATTGAGCTTCACAAGAATCACAACCTTATCCCGCTAAGGGGAAATCATGAGATTATGATGCTTGATGCACGAGAGAAAAAAAGCTGGCTTTACGCTTGGATGAAGTATGGTGGTGATGCAACTCTGCTGTCCTATTCTTCATCTGACGAAGAACCAGGCTCGTTCGCGGACGTTCCTGACTCACACATCGACTTTCTTGAGAATGACCTTGTGTCTTACTATGAGTGTGAGTCTCATTTTTTTGTCCACGCGAGCGTAGATGAAAAAATTGCTTTAAATGAGCAGTCGGATGCTTCGCTCTATTGGAAAAAATACGATAACCCCGAGCAGCATTGTTCTGGAAAAGTCATGGTTTGTGGCCATACTCCCCAACAAACTGGCTTACCTGCTAGCAATGACCACTCAATCTGCATTGATACATGGGTATACGGGAGCGGTTGGCTAAGTTGCTTTGATATTGAATCGGGAATGATTTGGCAGGCAAATGAAGTTGGCGATACAAGGAGTTTTTCGACTAATAGGTAACTGATGGTTAGAATTGATCAACAAAGTCTATAGCCCGCTTGATTTCGTTGCCGCTCTGACTTTCTTGCCAAAGAATTTTTCCAGCACCCTGGGATGGTTTTTTAATTTCGATAGCGAGTAAGCTACCGTTTGATATCAGAATATCCTCACCGGTTAACCATAAAACAAGTATGCTAGTACACGACTGGTGACTACTAACCAGAATATCTCCATTTTCGAAATCTAGGTCATTCAAAAAGCATACTATTTCGTCCAGCCTTGAGCCTGTTGTTAGGTTTTTAGATTCGATAATTGGCCCATTAAACCCAATAATTTTTGCTGCAATTTGCAGGGTTTGTTTTACCCGAATCATTGGGCTAGAGTGTATTTGCTGTACGCCCTGTAGGTCGTTATGCCGAAGGGTAACAATATCTTCGACCTCTTTGATTCCTTCCTCGCTCAACACGCGTTGCTCATCAGCGTTCGATTCAGCGGTCATCCCATGGCGTAGGATAAAGAGTGTCATTAATGTCTTTGCCCTGTTAATAGGCAGTATGCTTGGCGATAAAGGGAAAGCTCGCTGTCGCTCCGTATACTAAGGGGACTACGAATCAAGCAGACGCGGTTGATCAACGCTCGTCTCCGTTGCTATCGAAACGTTACTATAGAGTGTATTAAGACTCCCGGGTATTAGTAACGATGATGCTAGTAGCTCATTCCACAGCCAATGATTCTATCGGTCGGGAATTTGGTGATTATTTCGATACCAGAATCGGTCACGACAACTTCATCCTCCAGGCGCACGCCATCGGATCCGTCCTCATTACCCGCATAAGTCTCTAGCGCAAACACCATGCCTGGTTCAATTTCAACCGGATGTTCAATGCTATAGGCCCGAGAGATAATCGGAAATTCCCACAAACCAACGCCGATACCGTGACCGTACTGTAGGCCAAATATTTCATGTTCATTTAGAGCTCCCATCTGGCGGTAATCGGGCCAGCGGGTCACAACATCAGCCGTGGAGCAACCGGGTTTAACTGCATCGATGCCGCCTAACTGAATTTCAAGACAACGCGCGTGTGTATCTATTTGTTTCTGAGATGGTGGGCCAACAGTAAAGCATCTATATACGCAGGTATGATAACCGTTAAACAAACAGACGATATCCATGAAAATAATGTCGCCTGGTTGAAGCAAACGGTCTGAGCTTAGATGCGGGTGTGGATTGGTCCGGTTACCTGAAGTTACCTGTACGTTATGTATCCACTGCGCTCCTAAACGATGCATTTCAGCCGAGGCAACTGCCTGCAAGTCGTTTTCTTTTGCGCCAGGGCGAATCTCGCGCGCGATTGCATGAAATGCGGCATCAACGATCGCAGCACCATGCTTCAGGATCATAATCTCATCTTCGTTTTTGATGGATCTAGCGTATTGCATTACTCCCTGACCATCCGCGATGGTATAACCGTTGGCCTGCATAGCGAGTAATATTTGAGATTCGATAACGTCAACGCCAATTCGAATCTTGCTCTTGTCTAGATCAAAGTTGCCCAGAACCATATCTAGGTCTTTCAAAAATCCTGCAGAGCAACCCCACGCCTCCGGTAGAGCGCCAAACATAGTCCCGTGTGCGGGGAACGTATAATCAGCGATCCATGGACAGTTAAGCTTTTCGTTCGCCACTTCCGATCCGAACCCAAATATATGAGGTGGGCCATTTCGAGGAATAATCGCGTAGCGCCCCATGTTGTCAATTTCGGGAGAACAGACAGCCGTAGAAGTTGAGTAGCGTTTGTTGCCTGTATCAAAGAGTAACAAGCATTCAATATCGAACTCATCCATGTAATGTTTTATACGATTGACTCGATATTCACGCATGCGATCCATGTCCATGCGTTGCTCGTAGTCAACCTGCATCATTCCTTGTGTGCCCGCTCTCACAATACTATCTCCCTAACCTCTTTTAGTTTCATGGTTTACTGTGTGTCTAAATAGTGCTCTCGTATATCAAACAATTTTTTCTACTTGGTGTGAGGTTGCAGACTTTACAACAGTCTCTGTTACTGCGACACCGTGAATCATTTCTTCAACGGGAATGAAATAAGGGGTGCCGTTAGTTACGGATTGGCCAAAGGCATCTAGCACACCGCGAACGATATCAACCTCTTCGGCCTGCCAAACTTCAGCGTCTCCTTTGGTTGGCTTATATATACAGGTACCGAAGCATTTCTTGCGGCGTTCCTCTGAGGAGGCACCAGCAATGTGTGTCATACCTTCTAATCGTACGAAGCCCTTAGAACCAAAAACCTGGAAGCTGAAACCGCCGCCCGTTGCGGTCATCGTCCCGAGATAGCCAGACATACCATCCTTCATTCGGAATAGGATTGACGTTGTGTCGTCAGCATCGATTTCAACTACACGACGAAAGCTTTGACAGTACAGTTCGTCTATTTCACCGCAAAGGTCGATCATGCCGTCGATAGCGTGTATACCTAACGGCGTTAGCCCCCCGCAGGGTGCCTCGTTACGGTCAGCACGCCAGGCATCTCCCTTAAGGAACAGTGCGTTCGGGAAGGTCATATTTGCTTCGACGTGTAGGATGGTGCCGAGATCCCCGGAATTAATGCGATCTCGCAATTTCGTCATTTCTGGGTGCAGTCGCCGGTTATAGTCGAGACCGAGCGTAACGCCGGCTTTTTGTGTTGCAGCTACGGCACGTTCGGCATCAGCTTTGTGGAGCGCAAACGGTTTCTCACAGAGGACATGTTTACCAGCTTCCGCTGCTGCAACGACTTGATCTGTATGAAGAGAGTGTGGGGTGGCAAGCACGACGGCATCGATTTTCGGATCGGCTAGAGCCGCATCAAAGTCGGTATGTAATTCCATCCCGTGTAGCTCCGTAAAGGCTTTCGTCTCATCGGAAACAAAGGGATCGACACCAGCAATAAACCTAAAATCGTCGCTGACGCCAGAGACCGACTCAACCAAAGTTCTACCCCACCAGCCCAGGCCGGCGATTGCCGCGTTTAACATCTGTAATCTCCTTATTGAATACTCGCGATATATTGGTATGGATAGCAGCGAGGATTGCTTGGCTGCACTTTGCTTTCTTGTCAGTAGCGCAATATATTCGCTAATCCTGAATCTTTTCATATTTTTCCGATCATCGCAATTTCTACTAAATCTGTGGCCGTGTTGAGGGCTAAGATGGCTTGGATCGCGTAGAAATTCTCTATAAGGATAGTCCATATGGGCCTTTACACTTGGTCCTGGCTCTTTTTACTTGGTTACGTAGCCGTGATGGTTGGTTTCGGCTTACTGGGCAAAAGGCGTGTCGTAGGTGCTGATGATTTCGCAACGGCACGTGGCGGCTATGGACCGTTTCTTCTTGCGCTTGCGTTCGCCTCTACGGCAGCTAGTGGCGCGACATTTTTAGGTTTGCCAGATCTAACATACAGTTATGGCTTATCGACGTTGTGGATAGCATTTCTTTATCCCTTTGGTATATACCTCGGCATATTGATCTCGCAGCGAACTGTTTCACGTTACGGTAACTTGACTGGGACGCGATCTATTCCGGAATATCTTGGAGAGCGTTATCAATCGGAAGGTCTACGCATTTCGGCGGCTATATTTTCATTAATACTGTTGTTTTATTTGGCCGGCCAGTTAGTTGCCGGCCTTGTTATGTTCGAGATGATGTTAGGTTTGTCAAAGTTTAGCGCGCTAGCTATAACCACTATCGTATTGCTTAGCTATATCACCTTTGGCGGTGCTCATGCAGACATTTTGACTGACGGTGCACAAGGGATGCTCATGGTGTTGCTCGCACTAGCAATTCTCGCAATGTTTCTCCTCGGTACCGGTAATGGCGGGCTTGGTAATCTACTCGACAATCTCCGTTCCCAAGACGAGCTATTAGTGCAGAATTTTCATCCTGGGATGGCAATCACGGCATCGGTTTGGAGTTATTTTAGTGTCGTAGTAGCGCATATACCTTTGGGGTTATTGCCGCACATTGGCAATAAGCTTTGGGCGCTTAGGGATCAACGTAGTCAGTGGCGATTTCTGATCATGGCCTTCACTTTTGGTTTGATATTACCTGCAATCACTTTGGGTGGTGCGCTAGCTCGTGGTGTTTTCGGAGATAGCCTGCTACTCGAAGGTGGCGGGGTAAATACAGCGTTACCCGCATTATTTATTGAGATGTTTCCGACCTGGATAGCTGCGTTACTCGGTGTTGGCATACTTTCAGCTGTTATGTCGACAGCTGATGGGCTAGTTATCTCGACTTCGCAGGTATTCGCCAACGACATTTATCGGCGCAGCGTCGCACCGCGCCTTCATTCTAATCAGGAAGAGACTGTGCTCGATCGCAACGTGCTAGTCATCAGCCGAATCGTTACAGCGCTAACGATTATGGGATCGGCAGCGCTTGCATGGTTTGTTATTGATATGAATATCGTGTTACTTGTTTGGGCTGGGGTTGGTGGGTTTACTGCTGCGCTCATGGGCCCATTAGTAGTTGGCTCAGTTTGGCGGGGTGTGAGTCGTGCTGGGGCACTAGCCGGGTTCTGGACTGGAGCCGTACTTTTTGTCTTGATCCACTCGGGATTTATTTCGAGCGAGTGGTTTGCTGGTACGAGTCTAGAGGTATTTGCTATATGGTTTTCCTTTAATGCGGCCAGTCCTTATTCCGCTGCGACATTAGCCGGATTATCCGGTGTCGTTGTTATGGTAATCGTGTCGCGGTGCTCGGCTCCGTTTTCTGACAGTCATCTTGACGCGGTACTTGATCCTCGCGATTAAATATAAGGTCTACGCTACGGATCACTGATTCGAAAATCATCAATTTGAATTTCTTTGCCGTAATTAGCGTAGTCACCGGTAGCTCTTTGTTTTCTGAATTCGCCCCATTTTATTGGGCGATAGTGAGCTTTCCCTGCTCCGACGACTGATGGTAGTGGAGCATAAGAGGTATTGAACGATGGGTTCAGGAAAAATGGAGCGCTATACCTAACGTGTTGGTCGCTCGCGAGTACACGGTGGAGTGGGGCCTTGTAACGATCATTCGACCATACTTGAACAACATCTCCAATATTGACAACTAAGCTAGCTTCCCCTGTTGATACTGTGCGCCAAGCACCACCGTGTTCTATTTGCAGACCTTGACGACCGTCCTGTAGTAATAGGGTTATCGCCCCAGAATCTGTATGATGACCAACACCCAGTTCGCCAGCGGAAGGTATGGTTGGGCTTTGAGGGGATGCTGGGTTTTTACATAAAGGATAGTAGTTTAATCGCAGATAACTGCTGTGATTTTTAAAATTGTCTGCAAGATTACTGCTATCAGTATCTAATGTGCGTCCCAGCGACCTTATCAACTCGATCGCGATCCTTTCGCATTCAGTGTAGTACGCTAAAGTAACAATCCGAAAATCCGGATGTTGTGTTGGCCATTGTGGAATACAGAAGTCGTGTTCGTGCCCAGTATCAAAAATCTGTTTCCAATCTCTTGCATTTTTCGTCAGTTCTCGATCATAAAAGCCCCAGTGATTATCGGAGGTGCGTTCAACGGTTTTTTTTCGCTAAGAGGCAATGAAAAAAATATTTTCATTTGATTAAGTAAGTGTTCGCAAATATTTGTTGAAAGAGGATGATTGATTAGCTCAAAAAAGCCCCAGTCGCGACACGCATCTGCTAACTGCTTAAGATCGAGTCCCATACATATTCGTTGATAATCGAGCTGAGGTAACGCCGTTTTTAAAGTTTCCGGTGAGTCCATGTGAACAAAAGATCTATTTATGATGATTGAAATTAAGTGTTGATTTCAGTTTCAGTAGCGAATGTGTCTACCTTAAAGCGGCTTTAGGAAACTGCAACGTCCAGATAACCCGTGTTATCAACAACCGTTCCCGACAAGTAATTATACTTTTTTCTATCTGTGTATTGAGGGCCTTCGGGGACCGGAACGCTTGGAAAAAAAATACAGTTTAGATTTTTGCCGTAAAAAAATGAAAGTTTTTAAGTGTAGTTTTTTAAAAAAATCAGATGGTTGCTAAGATTTAAAGTGCTTTACTGAGCGAGTTGAAGAGAATTCTTTTGTTCTAAGGGCTGGGATAGGGATAAGTAAACGATTATCATACGCTTGATTAAGGCGAGAGCATTTCGATAATTTCTTCCTCGCTCAGTTTTATTTTTAATTGATTGGTTCAATTCAGCCTCGTCGAGGTTAACGGCTGATTCTCACTGGATGATATTTTATGAATAAAGGCACATCTACAGTGCTTGACTCTGAGACGCGTCTCACACTTTATCGCAAGATGCTTGAATGCCGCATGCTCGAGCAACGGGCGTACGACTTGTTTATGCAAAACCTTGTCAAAGGCACGAGCCACCTAGCCTTGGGTCAGGAGGCGGTTGCCGCAGGTTTTGGTGTTGCGATGCGAGAGGATGACTACACGTTCTGTACCTACCGCGGCCATAATCATACCTATGTGCGTGGTGTGACAATGACCTCGATTCTTGGCGAACTGATGGGGCGGGAGTGCGGCTTGTTAAGAGGTAAAGGTGGCTCTATGCATCTGATGAGCATGGAACACGGTGCGCTGGGTTCATACGCAATCATTGGTGCCCACTTGCCGATTGCTGCGGGTGCCGCGTGGTCGGCTCAGTACCGCGGTACTGACCAGGTCACGGTTTGTTTTTTTGGAGATGGTACAACGAATATCGGAGCATTCCACGAGGCATTGAATTTTGCTGTGATATGGAAGTTACCGGTTATTTTCGTTTGCGAAAACAATCGTTATATGGAATACACGGCTATCAGCGATGTGACTGCTGTCGAGAATCCTGCAGCTGATCGTGCAATGGCCTATGGCCTTGAACCGATTATGATCGATGGTAACGACGTAGATATAGTGTACGAGACTGCGCTTCGGGCGTTCGCTAAGGCGCGAAATGGCGAGGGTCCGAGTCTGATTGAAGCTAAAACTTACCGTCACGGTGGGCATTCTCGGGCTGATCCTGGTAAATATAGACCTGAGGAAGAGGTTGCTGAGTGGATGAAGAAGGACCCGCTTCCGAGTTACCGCGAGCGGTTATTGGAGGCTGGTCTCAAAGAGGCTAGTCTTGAAGCGATCGAGGCTGAGACTGAGGCGATGGTCGATGAAGCAACTGAAACAGCGCGTAATAGTAGTCCGCCGCCAGAAGATATTGCTTATATTGATGTGTGGGCCGATGGGAGCGCTACATGGCGGAATTAACCTATAGAGAAGCCGTTAACGCCGGTATCGCGCAAGAGATGCGGCTCGATAAGAACGTCGTATTGCTTGGGGAGGATGTAGCGGCAGCCGGCGGCGTGTTTAAGACAACCTTTGGTTTGTTAGATGAATTCGGCGCTGATCGTGTCCGTGATACGCCGATTTCTGAGCAGGCGATCATTGGTGCAGCCATGGGCGCATCGATGACAGGTTTAAGACCGATTGCTGAGATCATGTTTTCTGATTTCTTCGCTGTGTGTTGGGATCTTGTCGCGAATCAAATTGCTAAGACGCGTTACATGGTGGATGGTCAGTGTAGCTTCCCATTGGTTATTAGAAGCGCTAATGGTGGTGGTAGCCGATTTGGCGCTCAGCATTCTCAAAGTATCGAGAACTGGGCTATGGCCATCCCAGGCCTCAAGGTTGTCGCGCCGGCTAGTCCCGCCGATGTCAAGGGGCTACTGGCTGCATCGATTCGGGATCCAGATCCGGTACTTTTTTTCGAGCAGAAATCCCTATACGCAGTCAAAGGGGATGTTCCGGAGGATGAACATATCGTGCCGCTAGGTGAGGCGCGGATTGTTCGATCTGGTAGCGACGTCACAATCGCCGCACTCGCCGCGATGGTGCCTAGGGCGGAAAAGGCTGCGGATATCCTGGAGCAGGAGCATGGTATCTCTGCGACCGTGGTGGATGTTCGTTCATTGGTGCCTCTCGACACGAAAACGATTCTCGATGAGGTAAGCAAAACCGGTCGACTCATCACGGTTGAAGAGAACCCGCGGCTTTGCGGTTGGGGCGCAGAAATCGCGTCGATTGTGGCTGAGGAATTGTTTTGGGATCTGGACGGTCCTGTCGTTCGTGTTACTACACCGCATATTCCTTTGGCCGCAGCTGACGCGCTTGAAGATGCGATGTTGCCGAGTCCGGCGCGGATCGTTGCGGCTGCGCAGCAGCTGGTAGATTGAGTGGGACTGCTATGAAGATTCTCATGCCCCAGTTGGGAGAGACAGTGGCTGAAGGCACGATAGCGGCCTGGCACAAGAAGGTTGGTGATAAGGTTGAGAAGAATGAGATTCTTCTCGATGTTGAGACGGATAAAGCTGCGATCGAAGTTCCGGCGCCGGAGTCGGGGACTATTACGTCGATTCATGTTGAAGAAAACGAGACCGTAGATGTCGGTGTCGTGCTTGCGATTATTAATGGGACCGACGGGGATAAAGCCGATCCGGTTATAGCACAAGCTGAGATCGTCACTCCCAGCGCTATAGCTTCGCAAGAGCCAGCGAAACAAACTCATCAACCTACAGGAGTGTCCCAGACTCCGCCGGTACTAAAGGTCGTCGATCCGAATAAGCGTTTACGATTATCACCAGTGGTACGCCGACTACTCGCAGAGCACAAGCTAGACCCTCACCAGATAACGGGTTCAGGGCGGGACGGTCGTATCACGCGTAATGACGTGCTCGCATTTGCGGAGTCAGGAGCTACGGCTGTTTCGGTCACTGCGCAGACAGCGACTGCACCGCAGCCTATCGCGACTCAGTCTTCCGATGGCGAGCGTGTTCCGTTTGATCGGGTTCGTCGCCTGACGGCTGAGCACATGGTTCGTTCGAAGGCGACCAGTCCGCATGTTTTTCAGGCAACGGAGGTCGATTTTAGTAGTGTTGACCGCGCGCGGCTCGGGCTGCGCGATTCGTGGAAGAAAGACAATGGATTCTCCCTGACGTATTTGCCGTTTATTGCGCGTGCGACGTGTATAGCGATTCGCGATTTTCCTCGTATTAACGCAAGTGTGGATGATGAATCTCTTGTCATCCACAGCTCTATACATTTGTCATTCGCTGTCGCTTTGGGTCTCGAAGGGCTTGTCGCGCCGGTGATTCACAATGCCGGCGATTTGACCGTTTCGGGTCTCGCTCGGCGCATCGCAGAACTCAGCGCGCGTGCGCGTGATGGTTCTCTCGGGCCTGACGATCTATCGGGTGGTACATATACGCTTTCCAATAACGGATCTTTCGGAACCTTGATGACGGCACCGATCATCAATCAGCCCCAGGTCGCTATATTGTCGGTTGACGCTATAAAAAAACAGCCTGTAGTTATTGAAGGGCAGGATGGCGATTCTATCGGAGTTAGACCTATCGGTGTGCTCTCTCAGTCATTTGATCATCGCGCGATTGATGGTGCCTATTCGGCGGCCTTCTTAGACAGACTAAGGACACTCTTGGAACAACGCGACTGGTCGAGTGAGTTCTGAGCAGGACAGCCTCACGTATTGATATCTCTATACTGTTGCTTACGTTACTCTATGCATAGTATTTGTTTTTTTTTGTGACCTAGCGCTGGTTGTATTCGATAGCGTAACGTTAACGTAGTAAACGTCTTAATCCCATCCAGGTACCAGTCAATGCGCCCAGCGTCACGCCGGCGAGTAACGGTAGCAATATTAGATCCCATAGTGGCCGAGACCGGATGAGTGCGGACAGATCGCCTCGATGGAGGCCTAGAAATAGCCAACGAGACCATTGCCGGTTTTTGTCGACGGCGAAAGATAATTGACCGCTAATACGGTTTAGATAGATCCGTTCGCCATCCTCATAGTGGATACGATATACGGGGAAGAGTTTTTCGTCGTGATGGCTGTAGTAGTATGCGTCACCCTCGGTGATCCAACCCTGGCTCCTGATTGCCGCATCCGGTCTGACGCGTGCAGCGAGCCTTCTAAACAAGGGTTCCGTAAGTGGATTGGGATTTAGCGTACGTTGATTGAGTCTTGTGTTTGTACCGTCGGATCTCCATGCGAGTAAATAAGGCTCACCATTCAACAGGCCTCCCTCTAGGCGCACTGTGCGTGATGGGAGATTATCCAGAGCCAGATTATTAATTAAATCTCGAGCTTGATAAAATCCCATAGTACCGCCACGGATTCTTGCTACCTCACTACTGAAACTCCGACCCTCGAATGTGCCCCAGGGGTTGATAGATAAGAGGGCCACTGAATAACCATGTCAGTGTAAGAATTCCGAAAACGAGCCCAGTGTAGTGATGCCAAAGCATTACACCGCGGTAAGGCGATAGCCGGCCACCGCGTCGATCTTTGAACTGCCGGAGTCCGATATAAATACCAATTACTGTTAGAAACAATCCGAGTACACTTAGTCCAATGATGACTTGTGTCCAGGCTCCCGTGTGTTGTCTGAGGATCGTTGGATAAATCCAATGTACGACAGAGCCCGCCCAATTCCAGAATCGCTCACGAGCGGTAGTCATCTGGATGACTTCCCCGTTGATACGCGAGATATACCACTCCGTTGCGCTATTGTCGGTCGATAGGGATATCACTGAAGTCGTTGGGTAGAACGCAGCATGAGGATAGGTCGAGGTCGTTGAGGCCCTGTAACTGATCTTCGTTCGTTAAGTCCGGGAACTGGACGTACATCATTACGAAGCCCGATAAGCACCACAGCGATATGATCAGCCCGAGCGCTATGCCCAGGTAGCGATGGAGAAGGAATAAGAATTTCACCATAGTTATTTTATCTGCGGTTCATGTCTATAGTCAGGTAGAACCTACACTCAAATCTGATAAACGACTATCCTATGCAACCGTTGGTCTGCTTCAATATTGGGAAAGTAACGCGTTGTCCTTACTTGAGGTGACTTGTTAGTTCGCCTCTACCTTATCTATTGTAGATAACTATAGATAATTTCTCTTAAAACAGGCAATTAGAATCAGTTTATTAACTGTTAAAATTCAGTTATGGTGCCCGATTTATCACCGAGATTAGTTAAAACTATTGGGACATGAATAAAAAAGAGCTAATAGATCAAGAGGTTGAGAAATTATCACGGCCCGGTATTCTCGGCCGTTCGAGATCCTATGTCCGTCTGCTGGAGTATTTAGCCGTTTGTTCTGTTAATGACCGCGTACCTAAGGAGCTGGAAATTGCTTCTGAGGTATTTGGTAAAGGTAGCGATTTCGACCCTAACCAGGATTCTTTAGTCCGAGTCTATGTTCATAATTTACGCCAAAAATTGGATAAATATTATTCGGGTGAGGAGGGTGGTTACCGACTCGTTCTTCCAAAGGGTGAGTACCGCCTCACAGTCACGTCCGTAGAAGATGCCTCAATGACTGTGAAACATGTCAATCGAGCGCCACCCATCTGGGTGGCCGCTCTCATTGCGGCGTTGTGTATAAATCTAGCGGTGTTGGTAATGATCGGACGTGGCGACACGTCGATACAGACTATGTATGACGAGATTGCGAGCTCGTCTATTTGGAGCGGTTTTTTTGATGATGACTTGCCTTTTCTAATCGTTGTTGGTGATTACTATATTTTCGGTGAGTTGGATCAGTTCGGGAATGTAGAGCGGCTAGTGCGCGATTTTTCTATTAACTCTGCTGACGACCTTGACAATCGGTTCGTTTACGAGCCCGAGCTAATAGAGTCTTACCTCAACCTTGATCTGACTTATATACCAGACGCTAGCGCGTCCGCATTGAAGGACGTTCTGCGTATCGTTTACCGTTCCGATAAGCCTGTTCGTATCACGCCGATGTCAGAGCTCAGCGTCGCTGATTTGCGGGATAATCATATTGTCTATATTGGCTATATCAGCGCGTTGGACAAGTTAATGGAGTTTGTATTTGCGTCTTCCGGACTGCAGCTTGGTGACACGTTTGACGAGTTGTTAGTTACTGAGAATGGGACGTTGTATACCAGCGGGGCAGGGATTCCGCGTGCAGATCGACCGAACTATAGGGACTACGGTTTGTTATCTCTCTTCCCGGGTCCAGGTAGCAATCAGGTAATGGTAGTTTCCGGCACTCGCGATGAGGGACTGATGCAAACTGCGCAGGTGTTAACGTCATTAATGAGCATTACTGAATTACAGGATCGATTCATTGATTTAGAGATGAACAGCGAACTAGCGATTGAAGCATTATATGAGGTAACGGGTTTTGATCGCATGAACCTCGACGCCGTGTTGGTCTATGATGCGGAGCTAGATTATGAGGGGATCTGGCGAGGAATGCTGCCCTAAGTGGAACGATATTCGTTTCCCATCCTAGGCTTTGACGAAGCTATCCGGCGATGCTTTTTGTCGATACCGCTGCAGTTGTGGGGCTTACAACGTGTTTGAGTTATTATGGAATACTGTCTTTTTTAATTTTCTCGATGAGCGGGCGGTTGTATACAGCAATCGCGGCCCTGGAGCTACAATGAAAAATAACAATAAGTTCTTGCGCGTGGTATTGGTCTGCATAACTTCATTTGTCGTCACCGCGGTAGCCTACTCTCCATCATTGGCTGAGACGATCGCTATGATCGGGACCGGTAATGTTGCTGGTGCGCTTGGGCCTGAGTTTGCGGCTCAAGGGCACGAGATTATCTATGGATCGCGTGATCCGGGTCGTGCGGAGGTGATCGAACTGGTTGCTCGGACTGGCGGTGACGCTTCGGCTACGGGACAGGTGGAGGCGGCTGAACAGGCGGATATCGTCGTCATTGCGGTACCTGGGGGTGTTGCAGAGGAGGTTGTTATCGGCCTTGGTGACTTGTCCGGAAAAATCATCATCGATCCGACCAATCGCGTTGCGCCGGGTGACGATGGTTTTATGTCGCATTCTACTGATACCTCCAATGGCGAACTGATCCAGGCGATTGTGCCCGACGCTCACGTTGTTAAGGCGTTCAACACGCTAAATTATCGGACGATGATCGATCCTGAGACTTCTGGCGGTCTAGTGACTATCCCGATTGTTGGTAATAACGATGAGGCTAAGGCGACGGTGGCGGCTCTAGTTGAGGGAATGGGGCTCGAGGTAATCGATCTCGGCCCAATACGATTCTCACATGTTTTAGAGGGCATGTTAGTAATCTGGGTTAACGGTAATAGAATCGGGTCGCCGTTCAACTATTACCTCCGTCCAGTACCGGAGTAATTGCGGAATAGCGCAAAAGCGGGAGGCTCATAATGCTTCCCGCAAGTGCTATTTCTTACCGGCTAATCAGGGTTTTTCGAAGCGCAGCACAAAACGATCGGTGTTACCACGTACGCTCGGATCGAAGATTCGCAAAGAGCGGTCATCTTCTGAGTTACGCAAAAAATCTCCCCTAGCGGCTAGAGAGAATCCGGCAGTTGAAATCTCGTCAATGATGACGTTTTCTTCAATGCGATGAAGTGAGTCGATCACATCCGTTCCGCTACCAGCAGCAGCGCTATGATCGATGATTCCGTAGACACCACCAGATTTCAGAGCGTCGAACACGCGCCGGTTAAGTTCATCTCTGTTCTCATCAGTGAGCCACAGATCGTGGTAGGCAAGCGCTATGATGACGGCGTCCATAGAAGCATTCGTCGGCAAAGCTAGCTCGTCTACAGGTCCATCGATTCGATGAACTCGCTCGAAGCCTGGTTCGCCTAACAAAGCGGTCAGTGTTTCTTCCCCGAAGCGCTGAAAAAACGGGTTGTTACCCGCATAGACTTCACCGCTGGTACCAACTAACGGTGTGAGAATACGAGTGTAATAGCCACCACCACATAATAGATCCGCGACCTTATCTCCTGGACCGATGTCGAAGAATGCGAGGACCTGGTCCGGCTTACGGCTGGCATCACGTTCACGGTCAACAACTGGCCTAGTAGGATCTGCAAGGATTGCACTGATATTAGTTTGAGCAAGAGAGGTATTAAAAATACTAAATACAATAGAAAGAAATGCTATTTTGATAGTTCTCATATGCTGATCCTCTTTGCTTTTATAAGTTCTACATGCGCACCAAAGTCCGCCCCGTAACTGCCGCATTAATATAGGCATCAAAACAGCCAGGAAGTTCACATAGGGCGAGCTCTTGAGTCACAATCCTATCAAGATGCTGCGGTTTAAGATCTTCTCCGAGACGCTGCCAAAGCTCGCTTCTTAATTCCGGCGTTATTTTTATATTGATACCGAGCAGATTGACACCGCGGAGTATGAACGGCATTACCGTCGTTTGAAGCTCGGGGCTAGCGGCGAGACCAATACTTGCAATGTTACCATCCTGTCCCACGGTTCGTGTCAGCCAGGCCAGTGTCTCTCCGCCCAGATTATCGATCGCGCCGCCCCAGTTCGCACTTTCAAGTGGTCGGTCACCGAACTTCAGCGTGTTTCGATCAATAATATCGGTTGCGCCGAGTGACTTTAGATAGGGCTGCTGCTCGATCTTGCCGGTCAATGCAGTTACCTGATAGCCGCGTGAGCTCAATAGATCTATCGCTACGCTTCCGACACCGCCGGTTGCGCCAGTCACGATAATCGGGCCTTGTTCTGGGGTTTGACCATTACGCTCCATTTGATGGATTGCCAATGCTGCGGTAAATCCTGCGCCGCCGAGTATCATTGCGGTGCGCGTATCAATCGTACGGGGCAAAACGACAGCGTTCGTGGCGCTGACGCTAGCGAGTTCTGTATAGCCGCCGTCGCAAACTTCACTCTGGCCACCCGCTATTGCTACTACTTTGTCGCCCGGACGGAAGTGATCGTTTTCCGACTCGAGAACCTCGCCCGCTAGATCCATGCCTGCGATGAGCGGGAACTTGCGTACGATAGGAGCTTTACCGGTAACGCCAAGCGCGTCCTTATAGTTGATACTAGAATACTCAACCTTGACAAGGAGCTCGCCTGGTTCCGGTCCATTCCGGGTTAGCGTTTCCATCTTGCCAACGGTTTTTCCGTCTGTGAGATGGAGACGGTACGCAAGAAACGATTGTTCCATGATAGAGCTCCGGGCAAGTTAAAATAGGTATGTTCCTCCAAAAATGGAGAATACCAATATGGTAGAGTGGGCTCGGATGGATTGCCAGCAATGGCTTTAATTGCATTCCAATAAAATATCCCCGTGACTTCGTAGATGACAACTTCGAGTGCCGGTCTTTTGACCATCAACCTAGATGCGCTAGCGCGGAACTATCGTCTTCTGCGAGATACCGCTATGCCGAGCAAGTGCGGTGCCGTCATAAAAGCCAATGCTTATGGACTCGGAATCCAGCCGATTACACAGCGCCTCTTTGACGAAGGCTGTAGGCAGTTTTTTGTTGCGACAGTCGCCGAGGGCCTAGCTTTACGACAGCAGTTTGTTGCGCCTGAAATTTATGTTCTCGCTGGGGCTCAAGTAGGAGAGGAAAGTTTGCTACGGGAAGCCAAACTTATTCCAGTTTTAAATTCACGAGAGCAGATAGTACGCTGGGCTGAGTTTGTCGACGCGAAACGTTACCCGGCGGTCATACATATTGACACGGGCATGACACGTTTAGGAATAGATGGTAATGAACTTAACCAGGTGGCACTAGATGAGTTAGAGATTGCATATCTAATGACCCATCTCGTATGTGCGGATGATCCCGATAACCAGATTAATTGGGATCAGATTGAAATCTTCGCTAGGCAATGTCACCGATTGCCGCCGTTAAAAACATCTATCGGTAATTCAGGCGGGCTGCTCTTAGGCGAAGAGTTTCGCGGCGACCTTGTACGTCCAGGTATTGCAATTTACGGTGGGAATCCTTTTTCTACAAGCTCTAACCCAATGGAGACAGTAGTAACTTTTGAGGCGACTATCTTGCAGGTTAAGGAAGTAATGAAAACGACATCAGTTGGTTATGGTGCGACACGCCAGATCAATGCGCCAGCACGTCTTGCTACCGTTGGCGTGGGTTATGCGGACGGTATTCCGCACGCGTTAAGTAATTGTGGAGAGGGGTACCTGGGTAATATGCGTGTCCCTATCGTAGGTCGGGTGTCGATGGATCTCGTCACACTCGATGTTTCAGCCGTAGCGTGCCGCGATGTCTTTCCGGGGGCGAGAGTGGAGTTTCTTGGTAAGCACATACCGCTTGATGACATGGCGAAGAAAGCTGGAATGATCAGCTACGAGATCTTGACAGGCTTCGGCCAACGGTTGCAGAGGGATTATGTAGTCGATAGTGACTGAATCAGTACACTTCAACCATGCAGCGTTCCTGGCAACGCACGAAGCGACGTAATTTGTGTAGATCCCAGTTATCTGGATGCTGGTTCGCCATTTCATTTTTTACAGTGAAATAGCCGTCGGCAAGATTATTTTTAGCTAACGTTTGAAAGACGCCAGACTGCATCCCCGCTAGTCCGCAAATATAGATGATTGTCCGCGGATCATTGAGTAGATCGGAGAATTCGTCGAAGCGTTGGCTTAGCAAGTGATGCACGTAAAGGCCGAGTCTGCCGTCCGCCTGACGTTCACGGCTAATGGCCTTATGGTAGTAAAAGTTTTCATGCTCGTTAGCTAATCTTAAGAATAAGTCGTCGTAAAGTAGATCAGTTGTGTAAGTCGCTCCCATAATCAAATGAATCTGCCCTGAGATTGGCTTGCTGGAACCCTCTAACAACTCAAGCAGCATTCCGCGAAATGGTGCTATTCCAGTACCGGTTGCGACGAGCAGATAATTATGAGAATCGTGCTCAACCGGTAGAAGAAATCGTTTGCCGTTAGGTCCGGTCACCTTGATCTCATCTCCTGGGCGAAGATCACACATATAGTTACTGCAGACTCCGAGAAAAAGAGAGTGGCCGTTAGGGTCATCACCTTTTTTAGTTGCTACACGTTCATCTATAACGCGTTTTGTTGTCGTAGAAATGATTTTTCCTGCACCGTCTTCGCCGTGGCTCGGACAGGCCATAGAATACAGTCGTGCTTTGTGGGGATGCCCATTATCGTCGTTACCTGGTGCTATAACGCCAAAGGCCTGGCCAACCAGGAAGTTGTTCTCGAGTAGTGTTCCAGAGATGTCGATCATCGTATGCTTTACGAAGCTCGCAGATTTTCCGCGCATACATGAGTCGTTTGAGATAATTGTACCTGTGACGGGTTCGGTGACCGGCGCCAAGCGAAGCTTTGGTGTTGGTAAGGTAAGCTTAGACAAAACAGAATCAGGCATATTGTCAATCTTAACAGTGACGGCCAGTGGTTGTTGCTACGGAGTAGCCTAGCGTCTGTAAGAAGCGATTAAGCAAGTCTCGTTGAGACTGGATTAACTAGTCTGCGCTACCCTGGGGCTTACCATCTCACTGTTATTAGTACTTTGTGGCTCGATAATAGGGTGAGCGTTGCGGCTTTGGCCAATAGTACTCCTAAATGGGGGACATCCGCTTCGCTAACACGTATGCTCCGCAACCAGATTAAGATGGATACACTATGGATAGTTCTAACGATATAGATCCCCCACTGCAGGGTAAGCCGCGGCAGTCGAGCTATACCCGTGAGGAAATTATTGAAGCTGGTGAATTCGAGACCTTTGGTCCCGGTAATGCGCGTTTGCCGACACCGGATATGCTCATGTTCGATCGGATTAACCATATCGATGATACCAGTGGGCGATTCAATAAAGGTAGGATTGTTGCTGAACTCGATATTAATCCGAATCTCTGGTTCTTCGAGTGCCATTTTCGTAATGATCCGGTGATGCCGGGTTGCCTCGGGCTCGACGCCATGTGGCAATTAGTAGGTTATTACCTGGCTTGGATCGGCGGCATTGGAAGAGGTCGTGCGCTCGGCGTCGGGGAGGTTAAGTTTCAAGGCCAGGTTCTGCCCGACAGCAACCTTGTTACTTACCGTGTCGATATGAAGCGAGTTATTTCACGCAAGCTCGTTATGGGTGTTGGCGATGCTGAAATGGACGTCGATGGGAGGACCATATACCGGGCAACCAACTTGCGTGTTGGCCTATTTACGTCTACTGAGGGTTTCTGAGCTGCGTGCGTACGACTGTGCGATTACTGTCATAATAAAACCGAAATAAGAGTCTAACAGCCGAAATTGACTACTGAACGACCGTCTTTTTTTATATCTTCACATAGTGGCTGGCGTTGCTAGCATTACGCGTTCTCGATCCCTAGACTATGACTTTCAGCTTAGGGGCCATTGATGAGAACTAAAAAAGCTAGACAGCGCTACTGGCGAGCTAATCTTCGTCTCGTCGCTCTGTGTCTTACTATCTGGTTCACTGTATCTTTCGGTTTCGGCATCTTACTTGCGGAGCCACTCGACCGTATTCAACTATTTGGTTTTAATTTGGGTTTCTGGTTCGCCCAGCAAGGATCAATTGTTTGCTTCGTTGTACTAATCTTTTACTACGCATGGCGAATGAACCAAATCGATCGTGAGCATGGCGTTGACGAGGAGTAGTTCGAAGTGGAACTGAAGACGCTTACTTACCTCGTCGTTGGCGCGAGCTTCATCGTTTATATAGGTATCGCAATCTGGTCGCGGGCAGTCGACACTGGGGATTTTTACGTGGCCGGAAAGCACGTTCACCCAGTCGCGAACGGGATAGCAACGGCTGCGGATTGGATGTCGGCCGCGTCGTTTATATCGATGGCAGGACTGATCGCTTTCCTTGGTTACGATGGTTCAGTATATCTAATGGGTTGGACTGGTGGTTATGTATTGCTGGCATTACTGCTAGCACCCTATCTTCGGAAATTTGGAAAATTTACGGTCCCCGAGTTCATCGCTGAGCGTTACGAGTCGCGGGTAGCTCGTATTGTCGCGGTTATATGCCTGATTTTTATTTCGTTTACGTACGTTGCCGGGCAGATGCGCGGCGTTGGAATCGTTTTTTCGAGGTTCTTAGAAGTACCGATAGGCGTTGGCCTCATGGTCGGCATGGGCATCGTATTCATCTACGCTGTGATGGGCGGGATGAAGGGGGTTACGTATACGCAAATCGCTCAGTATTGTGTATTGATTTTTGCTTATACCGTGCCAGCCTTTTTTATTGCGCTTCAGCTAACAGGCGTAGCGATTCCACAGATTGCGTTCGGGAGTGAGGTTCGCGGTGAGTCAGTGTACCTGTTGGACAAGCTAAATCAGGTAGTCACGGCGCTCGGTTTCTCGGAGTACACATCAGGTAATAAGAGTAAGTTAGACGTGTTCTGCATCACAGCGGCGCTTATGGTTGGTACGGCAGGATTGCCTCATGTCATCGTAAGATTTTTCACTGTGCCGAAAGTTCGCGATGCACGTCTATCCGCGGGATGGGCGCTTCTATTTATTGGTTTGTTGTATCTGACTGCACCAGCAGTCGGTTCGATGGCGCGCTTAAATCTAACGCAGACGATTCAGTCTGGACCCGTTGGTGCTCCGACTGGAAATCTTGCTTATAACGAACGTCCGGATTGGTTCCGAACCTGGGAAGCTACTGGGTTACTAGAGTTTGATGATCTCAACGGCGACGGTCGAATTCAGTATTACAACGATCAGAGCCCGGACTTTGCCGGACAGGCGTCTGGTTACGGATGGAACGGTAACGAACTCAGCGTCGACCCAGACATCATGGTGCTTGCTAATCCAGAGATTGCAGGATTACCGTCATGGGTTATAGCGCTTGTCGCGGCAGGAGGGATTGCTGCTGCTCTATCTACGGCGGCCGGACTTTTGCTAGTAATCTCAGCATCTGTCTCACATGATCTTTTAAAAGGGGTATTTATGCCCAACATATCAGAGCGCCGAGAACTTCTGGCAGGAAGAGTATCGGCTGCTGTTGCGATTGGCATTGCGGGGTTTCTCGGATACTATCCGCCGGCATTTGTTGCCCAGGTAGTTGCCTTCGCTTTTGGACTTGCGGCCGCATCGCTATTCCCTGTAATACTGCTTGGTATCTTTTCTAGTCGGATTAATAAGCAGGGCGCGATTGCTGGTATGTTGACCGGTCTGGCGTTCACATACGGATACATCGAGTACTTTAAGGGTCTTTTCCTTCCCTGGGCGGGTGCGCCGTGGTCGGAAAACGTGGCAGCAAATTGGCTTTTCGGGATTTCGCCCGAAGGTATTGGCGCCATTGGTATGTGCTTGAACTTTTTCGTCGCTGTGATCGTAAGCAGAGCGACGCCGCCGCCGTCAACTGCGGTGCGAGAACTCGTCGAACGTATCCGTTATCCGCGTGAGGTCGAAACAGTTTTATAGTGCGACAGTTTTAGAGAGCCATTTTCTATTGGGAGTAGCGATGTTGGTTGATCAATTTAGTAAGGCTGTTATTGCCGTGGGCATTCTTGCGCTGCAGTTTGGTACTGTGCTTGCGCACCATTCACGCGCCGAGTTTGCTGAGGAAGTTCAAGTGCTTGAGGGTGTGCTCGTCGGGTTGAACTGGTCTAATCCCCATCCTACTTTCGAGCTGTCGGTTATTAACGAAGAAGGTATCGAAGAAGCCTGGGAAGTACAGGCATTCGGCACCATATATACCCTAACAAGGGCAGGAGTAACGGCCGACCACTTTGTGCTGGGTGACCAGGTGCGCATTGCCGGTTCGCTATCCACACGTCGCGATCTTGTCTTTCTCGGTATTAACATATTGCTTGGGAGCGGACAGGAGGTTGTTTTGCATGGTGGGGCCGTGCCCTACTTCAATCAGGAAGGTGTCGGTGGTCTCGCTAACTGGGCTGCTGGTGAGTCTGATGTCGCTGATGCTGAAACGGAAAACCGCGGACTCTACCGTACCTGGAGCATGCCTAATCGCAGCTATGTGTACGAAGACGATACAGCACCGCGCGCAATAAACCTCCATCTTCCTTTTAACGAAACGAGATTGGCGGAGCGTGCCGCCTGGGATGCGCTAGATGATCCGGACATGCAGTGCGTGCCTAAAGGGATGCCCGCGGTGATGATCACACCTCATCCATTTGATTTTTTCGAAGACGGCGAGAATATCAAGATTGTCGCGCATGAGTATGGCGTCGAGCGGGTTATTTATCTCGACCGCGCCCTTGAAACTGTGGCGGATATGCCACCCAGTAACGTTGGGTATTCGGTGGGTCGCTGGGAGGGCAATACGCTGGTTGTGGACACTACTGAAATTGCTGCGAACTATTTCTTCTTTGGTTTCGATATTGGTGACAGAGTCGAGGTCGTGGAGCGGATGACTCTAAGCGCAGACCAAACGCGGCTAGACTATTCTGCCGTAATTACAGATCCAGAGACCTTTACAGAGCCGGCAAGGATTGACCGATATTGGTTAGCTCTGGGTGAGATGCCGGAGCCATATGATTGTGTACGGTAGCTATTTTTTTAATTAGAGGCTGTAGACGGAAAAGACCTCACTTGACCAGGGCTAATTTTCAAGGAGTAAGTGCATGAGGGTACTAGTTAAAGGACAGCGCACGATATCTATACCGGCTTAAGCTACTGGTATTAAATTTGCCCCGGTAGCTCAGCTGGATAGAGCGTCCGCCTCCTAAGCGGAAGGTCGCAAGTTCGAATCTTGCTCGGGGCGCCAATTACTCTTTTGTTATTATCTGAGGACGTTACAGCGCTTTGGGGTAACGGTATTTCAATCAGCATTGACTTGATCGTTCACTACGCCGATTCGGAAGTTAGATAAAGATGAAAAATCAACTAGCAAAAATTGTTCTTGCGGGAATAAGTACACTGATAGCCGCAACAGCTATGGCACATCATGGTAGTTCTCCTTACGACAACAATGTGACAAAAACCGTAGTCGGAGTCGTCACTGACTTCAGATTTACTAATCCTCACGTGTTGATTTATGTTGATGTAGTTCAAGACGACGGCGAGATAGAGAATTGGTCGGGTGAACTAACCAGCCCTAATCGACTAGCAAGGGCTGGGGGCGGCGGTAACGTAAACTGGAGTAGAGATATTCTTCGTTCCGGAGATGTTATTGAGCTTAGCGGTAATCCCGCGCGAAACGGAGCTCCGTCTTTACGGCTTCATCGAGTAATTGATTCTAACGGGGTCATTTTAGTAGGTGTAAATTCCGGTTCGGTGCCCACGGTTCCAGCGGCCCCGCTCATGTCAGAACCGGTAGCTACTTCTTCTGATGAGCCTGGCGATTTGGTGGGTGTCTGGATGCGTGCGAATACCCAGCCCTATGAGGGCTACGCATTTAGTGAAGAGTTACCACCAATGACAGATTGGGCGATGGAGAGATACCAAGCCGCGAAACCAACGTATGGTGAAAATGGTGTAACGGTGGCAGAAACCAACGACCCTGTTTATCAATGTCTACCTCCCGGTACACCGAGAATCTATTTTCATCCTCGTCCTTTCGAGATTATTCAAACGTCCGGACGCGTACTGATCAGTTACGAATATCAGCAACTACTTCGCGCTGTTTACACAGACGGACGCCAACATCGCGATGACCTTGCGCCATCGTGGATGGGCGACTCTATCGGTCGTTGGGAGGGCGATACGCTGGTAGTTGAATCTATAAATTTCAACGACAATACCTGGATTGACCGGCGTGGCGTTCCTCATAGTGACCAACTGCGAGTAGAGGAACGCTTTTCGCGTAGTGATAGTGGTCAACTGATTGTCGATATTATGGTCGATGATCCAGTTGCGTTCACAAGGTCCTGGACGGCAAGAAAGGTTTTCGATCCCGTTTCGTGGACGATTGAAGAGTTTGTTTGCTTAGATAACTTGTCCTTTCAAGAGTTCGAACAAATCTTATTGGAACATGACAACTAATCTAGTAGGGCTTCGAGGCTCACCAATGACAGCGAAACGAGGGTTGTCTTGTCGGCAGAATATCATCGAGAACGTTTATTAAATACGCGCGAGGATGATAAGGGTTAAACCTGCAATAAAACTCAAGAACATGCCGTTGATCAGGCGTTGGCTGTTGGCCGGCGCTCCAGCAAACTCTTTCCAGATGAATACACCCCAGATAGCCGCCACCATAGTTGCTCCCTGCCCTAAGCCATAGGAAATGGCGAACCCTGCTTGTTCCGAGGCAATAAAGTTAAGGGACATCCCGATACACCAGATTACCCCTCCTAATACGCCGATTAAATGCAAGCGAGTCGTTCCACCACGCCAATAATCCGTATACGAAACAGGATTGCCTTTTACCGGGTGCTTCATGAAGATAGTGTTCCACAGAAAATTTGAAGCAAAAACCCCAAGTGAAAAAATAAAGACCGCAGAATAACTAGTCAGTTTCCCAGGCTCGGGGCTTGCAAAATCAAGCGATACTGACGCCGCGACAAAACGATAGAAAAAACCCATTAACACGCCGCCGACAACCGCCAGCACGATACCCTTGGTTGGTGTTTGTTGTCTGCCGGAGGACAAACCGCGATAGGCTAAAGCGTCAAGAATAATCGCGAGCGCCACCAGGCCGACACCAACAAATAAAAGGAAGGGATCTCCGACCGGGCTCGCCATATAGTTGACGGCAACGCCTAATACTAGAGCGATACCAATGCCGACTGGGAACGCCACGGCCATACCGGCTACGTCGATCGCTGCGACAATCAGTAAGTTCGCCAGATTAAAAACAATACCGCCAATAAAGGTGGATGCGAGTGATGTGGATGACCCTTGCAGTAAGTCGGGAATAAAGCTCCGACCCGTATCACCGAAGCTCCCGAGAGTCAGACCGAATAATAAAGACGTCAACACCACGCCTATGGCGTAGTCCCAGTAGAAGAGTGGAAATGGCCAACTTTTACTCGCCAATTTCTGCGTGTTAGCCCACGACCCCCAGCAAATCATCGTAAGAAAACATAAGAATACGGCGAGTGTGTAGCTTTCAATGATAAACATTATTTCACTCCATCAGCGTTTAAAATTTCGTCTGCATAAGGTAGGGAAGTTTGTGCTCCAAGACGAGTGACCGATATTGCGGCTGCCTGGCAGGCAAATTGAATGCTCTCTTCAAATGACCGCCCATTCGAAAGGGCTGCGGCGAGGGCGCCGTTAAAACAATCGCCCGCCGCCGTCGTATCGACAGCCTCAACTTGCGAAGGCGCGAAATATTCGTATCCGGCTGAATTTGCCAGCAGCGCGCCATTGCCTCCCATCGTAATAATTACGTTTTGCGGCCCGGCAGCAAGCAGCACTTTTGCCGCCTCTTTTGCCGAGCGTTTATTGACAACTTTAACGCCCGTCATCGCGTGTGCTTCGATTTCATTGGGTGTAATCAAATAAGCGCCTTCAATAATCTCCGGCGGCACTCCGTCCGGTGGGACCGGTGCTGGATCGAGGATCACCCGTAACCTGTTTTTCTCCGCATTTCGAACAACATGCGCCACAGTCGAAATAGGAATTTCCAACTGGATTAGGATAATAGAATTTTCCGGTGCATCTTTCATTGCCCCATCGACTTGTGCCGCGGTCAATGTATTGTTCGCGCCAGAAGCGACGACGATTTGGTTCTCGCCACGCTCGTCGACGACAATCAATGCAACGCCCGAGGGCAGGTCTTGATCGCGACAGACAAAATCGCAGTTAATCTCTTCTTGGCGAAGGCCTTCAATTGAGCCTTCGCCGAAAACATCATTCCCTACATTCCCGACAAAGATAATCTGCCCGCCCAGACGAGCTGCCGCTACAGCCTGATTAGCACCTTTGCCGCCGGGTACCATCGAAAAATCACCCCCCAACAATGTTTCGCCGGCCGCGGGTAGTCTGGCCGCCTTAACGATCATGTCTGTATTTGAGCTACCAATTACGTATATTTGGTTACTGAAAATCATAAAGGGTCTACCGTAGGATTGAGAGTTAGCAGCGCCATATGTCTATGGTTAAATTGTTGCTACGAATCAAGCTTTTCAAAGGTTGTTATGCTCAATTTCATAGACAATAATACCTTAGGTCGTTTTTTACCAAGAAAATCAGAGATAGTTATGATGAAAAAAGCCAAGTATTTTTTCGTGGTTGCGTTGTCGTCAGCGCTCTTTGCTGCGAGTGCCGCGACCGCCCAAGACTCGAAGCCGAACATTATTATTGTTATGACTGATGATCAAGGCTACCCGGAGTTGTCCTCCCATGGTAATCCAATCCTGAGAACACCGCACTTAGATCAGCTAGCCAGTGAAGGGCTGCGCTTTTCTGACTTCCATTCTTCGCCTATGTGCGCACCGACCCGAGGGCAACTGCTCACCGGCCTAGACGCCGCCCGAAATGGAGTAATCAATGTTAGTAGTGGCCGCGCGTTATTGAGGCCCGAGATCCCCACTATGGGAAACCTCTTCGAAAATGCTGGATGGGCTACAGGAATCTACGGAAAGTGGCATTTGGGCGCGAACTACCCGTTTCGGCCGGAGGACCGCGGCTTCCAGGACACAGTGTGGTTTCCGTCATCCCACATCGGTGCCGTATCGGACTACTGGGGTAATGATTATTTCGATGACACTTACATTCGCAATGGTGATCTCGAGCCATTTGAGGGTTACACCACAGACGTCTTCTTTAACGAAGCTATGGCATTCATGAAGCGATCGGCAGATACGGGGACGCCTTTCCTGGCTTACATTTCAACGGCTACTCCCCATGCGCCATTAATTGCTAAAGATGAGGATGTAGCTGTGATTGAGGCGACGTTAGCTGGGCCAGAGTTCGCGGACATCAACGATGACTTAAAAGGTAAGCTGAGTAGTTACCTAGGCATGATTCGAAACATTGACACGAACATGGGTAAACTCGTGAGTTTCCTTGAAGAAGAGGGTCTCCGAAACGACACAATCCTAATTTTCATGACGGATAATGGCAGTATCTTTGGGCCGCAATATTACAACGCCGGAATGCGTGGGCAGAAGACTGAGCTTTGGGACGGTGGGCATCGTGTGCCACTATTTATCAGTTGGCCGAACGGTGGATTCATTGAGCCTAAAGAAATCGGAGGTCTGACTCAGATGCAGGATATTCTTCCGACACTTGTGGATCTCTCAGGAGTCGAGTCCAATCAAGACTTTGATGGGATGAGTCTCGCGGACGTTTTGCGAGGTGAGACTGAGGTTCCCGAAGATCGGACGTTAATTATCAATTACAGTCGTATGCCGGGTTTCGTCAACTATCCTACCCCTTACGCTCAGACGCTTATGCGGCGGGATGGAGCAGCGGTTCTATGGAAGAGATGGAGGCTGCTAGAAGACCGAGAACTCTTCAATCTTGAGTCCGATCCGCTGCAACAATCCAATGTGATAGAACAGTATCCTGAGGTTCTTGAGGGAATGCGTGAGCACCTTTACGGTTGGTGGGATGAAGTGGAGTCAAGTGCTAATGAGACTCAGCGGGTGATTATTGGTAGTGAGTACGAGAACCCATCGAAGCTAAACGCGACTGAGTGGCTCGATGTGTTCGTGGACCAGCAGGTACAAGTTGAGTTTGGAGTGGAAAAAAGTGGTTACTGGCTGCTGGAAGTTGCTGAGACAGGTGTCTATGAGTTCGAGCTACGACGTTGGCCTCGCGAGCTCGACCGGCCCATTACGGACGGTAGCCCGGAAGGACACGGTGCATTGCCAATTCGCCATGCGAGTATTTATATCAATGATTATCAGCATTTACCAATTAGCGAGAAAACACCATACAGTTTCGAGGGACTAACTGTGGAAGTAGTGCCGGGTGATACGGCGGCGGTTTTCACTCTTCCTCTCGAAAAGGGTCCAATCGCACTACATACTTGGTTTCGAGGTGATCCAGTAGGTGAAAGCCGCGATGCGATAATGGGTTATGACACTGTGCTTAGCGCTTACTACGTGTATGTCACACGGAAGTAATTCAGCGCGGTCGAACGGAAGGAGGCGTAGTTTTGAGAATGATTTCTGTGACTTATTAAAGATGAGAACTTTCGCTCTCGGCTATGTCGTGTTTTTTGCGATGTCTGCTCATTCGCAGGAGGTGTCAATTAGTGCCTGTGAGAATTTGACTACATCACTGGACCTTAGCGCGACAATAGTTACGTCGGCTAGGCCGGTAACAGCGGGAAGCTTCACTCCACCGAATAGCCAGCCGACACTGCTTGATCTTCCCGAATTCTGTCGCGTCGAGCTTACGATTGCTCCGACGCCAGACTCTGATATTAAGAGCGAAGTTTGGTTGCCGCTAGAGGAATGGAACGGTAAGTTTCTGACAGTTGGTAATGGTGGTTGGGGCGGTTCGATTCAATATCATGCGCTTGCAGAAGGTGTGGGCCGAGGTTTTGCGACGGCCTCGACAGATACCGGACATACAACAACCGATGCGAGCTTCGCAGTCGGTCATCCGGAAAAGCTTATTGACTTCGGTTACCGTGCGATTCACGAGACTGCTGTTAAAGGTAAAGCCACCATAGCAAGACTTTACGGTATAGCTCCCGACTATTCGTATTTTAATGGTTGTTCTGGTGGGGGACGACAGTCTTTTATGGAGGCGCAGCGTTATCCAGAGGATTTCGATGCGATTATCGCTGGGGCGCCAGGCTATGACCGCACTGATGTGGCATTTCAAACGCTTGGTATGATTAAAGCGACTCATGAAACGCCAGAGAGTTTTATCCCGACAGAAAAATACGAATTGATCCATCGAGCGGCGATGAAAATGTGTGATGCGCGTGATGGTCTTGAAGATGGGCTCATTAGTGAACCAGTTGACTGTGATTTCGATCCCGTCGTGTTGCAATGCGAAGGAAGTGAAACGGGAAATTGTCTAACCGAATTGCAAGTCGTGGCCGCGAGCAAGATCTATGCGACGATAGTGGATCCACGCACGGACGAGGTGCTAACAGCAGGCCTCGAACCTGGTAGCGAGATGAACTGGGGCAGGGTTGCAGGAACGGAACCTAACCCGATGTACCTTAGTCTTTTACAGCATGTTGTGTTTCCGGATGAGGATTGGGATTATCGTTCGATCGACGTTGCGTCGCATCTGGATGTGGCACGCGCCGCGGATGATGGTGTCCTTGCGGCGATTTCGCCTAATCTTGAACCTTTTATCAGTCGAGGTGGCCGTCTTTTGATCTATCACGGTTGGGCAGATCAGAACATTCCCCCAATGGGATCTACTGATTATTACGAGCAGGTTGTCGATACGATTGGTGAGAGCATGACCGAGGAAGGTGTTCGGCTCTACATGATTCCCGGAATGGGCCATTGTAGTGGCGGTTATGGTCCCGACGAGTTTGACGCGCTCGCCGTGCTCGAGAGATGGCGCGAACAAGGTGACGCGCCGCAGGCGATTATTGCGACACAGCGCGAAGATAATAATGTCGTCCGTACGCGTCCTTTATGCCCGTATCCTCAGGTTGCACGCTACGATGGCACTGGCAGCATCGACGAGGCTGAAAGCTTCACTTGTGTGGTGCGATAATTTGGATCGATTCAGTGTGACTTGAGTGCCTATTTAGAGTTTTGGTCTCGAGCCCGTGACGGACCAGCATGGGTTAACAATTCTTAATGTATTTTTGCTTCTTAATAAGATTGATTTCTGTTCTAATTGCTTTCCGGCCTAGTAGTTGTGGGAGGCCGGATGTTTAATTACGAGAGTTTTACGGATCGGGGGGTTCCAGGGCGTTAGCCAGGTTTTTTCGTGGTTACACATTTAAAGCGGATTTTCGAGTGTTGCCCGCTTTAATCTGATGCAACAGGGAAGATAAGTGGAACAAAACCTTGGGAAGTAAAGAACACAACGTAATTAGACAAATGCTTGGCTGCATATTTGCATTAGGCCTCGTTCTGTCGTCCGTCTCGGTTGTTGGTCAAGAACGGAAAGAACGCAAAATAACGGATATCGTCCGCACGTCGACGCCGCCGGTTTTGGATGGGTCCTTAAACGATGCTACTTGGGTCGGTGCTACGGTCATAGAGGATTTGCATCAGTACCAGCCTGATGACAATGGTGTGCCGAGTGAGGGCTCTATTTTTTACGTGGCGTATGATGATGACAACTTATATTTGGGCGCACGCTTGTTTGACAGTGCTCCTGATGAAATTTCAGCCCGGCAGATGATTCAAGGTCAAGCGGTTAATCTCGACGACCGCATCTCTTTGATTATTGATCCCTTCAACAATATGCGGGCGGGTTACAAGTTCGAGATCAATGCGAATGGTGTGCGGCGCGATGGTGTTTACAGTGGGCCTGAAAGGACTAACTCAGACTGGGATGGAATCTGGGATGCGGCAGCAGCTATCGATGACGATGGTTGGGTGGCAGAGGCGGCGATTCCGTTTAAGAGCCTAAATTTCGATCCAAATAATGCCGATTGGGGGTTCAACGTTGAACGGTCGATTCCGCGAAAAAAAGAACGGATAGCATGGACTTCCTATGATAGAGACGTGAATCTCAGTTCGACTGGTGTTATGCAAGGCTTTTCTGGTCTTCAGCAGGGGAAGGGTCTAGACATTATTCCGTCTATTAGTGCCTCAAGTAGCCGTGATTTTGTAACCCTCGCTGACGATTCACAGACTGATCCTTCATTAGATGTGTTTTACAAGTTTACGCCGAATCTGACGGGCGTTCTGACAATCAATACTGATTTTTCGGCGACAGAGGTTGATGACCGACAAGTAAACCTAACCCGATTTTCTACGCGCTTTCCCGAAAAACGTGACTTCTTCCTTCAGGACGTCGATATATTTTCATTTGGGCCAGTTACTGCTTACGGTCCCCAAGGGCGTAACGGAATGCCCTTTTTTTCACGTCGGATGGGGCTAACCGATGGAGGCCAGCCAGTTGATCTAAATGTTGGTGGGAAACTTAGCGGACGCGTAGGGCCGCTTAATATAGGTCTGCTAGGGGTCAATCAAGATAGCTATACGGGGCGTAAAGGGGTTGTAGAAGCTAGCCAACTTTCCGTTGCGCGTGTATCGGCGAATGTTCTTGAGGAGTCAATTGTTGGGATGATCGCTACGGAAGGTGATCCTCGTTCCAATCTAGATAATTCTCTAGCGGGTGTCGATTTTCGCTACCGAAACACGCGACTAGCGTCAGGAAGAACTGCCGAAGGCACTTTCTGGTTCCAAGAGTCCAACACAGAAGGTGTTACGGGGAACCAATCCAATTATGGATTCGATTTCGGTTTTGACTCGAGCGAGGGCTTTAACGGACAAATAGAGTATGAGATTTTAGAACAAAATTTCAATCCGGCGCTTGGTTTTGTCAATCGTTCCAACGTGGAGCGCAAACGGTTTTTTGGCGGGCATCGATACCGGCCGTCCGGACATCCATGGTTTCGCAGCAATCAGATTTTTCTTTCATTACAGCAGTTTAGCAATGTAAGCACAGGTGAATTGGAATCACAGAGCGTGTTTTTTAGACCGTTTCGTATCCAGACGCATCGAGGGGATAGGTATAGCATCCAACTTCAAAAAGCGCGAGAGGTCCTCATTGAACCTTTTGAAATATCAGACGGAATTATTATTGCTCCAGGTGACTATTCGTATGCTTCCTACGCGCTTGATATTGAGGTTGCAAGGGAGCGCACTTTGGCACCCAAAATATCTGTTGGGCAAGGCGATTTCTATGGTGGCACTAAGGTTGAGGTAGAATTTGAGATGCAATGGCGACCGAGTAATCGTTGGTTCGTAGGAGCGATCTACGAATACAATGATATTGAATTGCCTAGTGGAAATCTTACGACCCGGCTAATTCAATTGCGCGCTAATCTAGCCTTTAACGTTCGATGGTCTTGGGTTAATCTCATCCAGTATGACAACGTGTCAGATACCGTCGGTGTCAATAGCCGTTTGCGTTGGAATCCGCGTGCTGGGGAGGATCTCTATATCGTTTGGAACCAACAGTCTTATTCGCCGTCAGCCTTTGCTCACCTAGAATCACAGCGGTCCACATTCTCGGTTAAGTACAGCCGCACGTTCCGATATTAATCTCTACACGCTATCGAATCGGTCGTTGTTTGATGTAATAGCATAGGCATCGATACACACCCTTCGCGTTCATAGTTTCACTGTTTTGTATGCTGGGCGTTTTGGTTAATCGCTATATAATTGTCTGTGTTATGCCTCGAGTCTTTTTTTTTGTTTTGCTATTGGCTGGCTGTGGCCAGCCTCCAGGATCGACAAATAGCGAAACACTGATTGCGCTCCCTCTAACAGCTGAGGTTTTCCGCGGTGGCGAGGGACAGACGGTAGCTGCCTATCTCCGCACGCCAGAGTTTGCTGCAGCGGATCCAAGTCGTGGTGAGCTTCTGAGTTTGGCGTGTCAGGCTTGCCACACCCTGGCTGAGGGTGAGCCATCGATCCTTGGGCCCAATTTGCATGGGATCTTTGGTACGGTATCGGCAGCGTCTGACGATTTCGATTATTCGCTTGCTTTACGGGAAGCGGAAATCGTTTGGACGCCAAGGGCTCTTGATGCCTGGCTGGCGAATCCTTCTGATTTTCTGCCAGGCAACAATATGGCCTTTAGTGGTTACAGTTCAGCTAGCGATCGGCGTGATCTAATCGTATTTCTGTTACGTAAAACCGCCACTGACGACGAGTAGGAAAACGGACGATACTGGAGTGAACTCGAGTTTAGGCGCGTATCACCGGTGCTAGGAGTTGTGGTGTAATTCGCAATTGCCCGGCCAGTTTTGCAGGATTAAATGAAATTATGAGCGAACAAGCATTCGATGTTGTCGTTATCGGCGCTGGACCAGCCGGTTATCCAGCTGCTATTCGTGCGGCGCAGAATGGGTTAAGTGTTGCGTGTGTAGATGAATGGCAGAACCATGATGGCAGCCGCGCCTTCGGTGGTACTTGTTTGAACGCAGGTTGTATTCCTTCCAAGGCGCTACTCGAATCTTCCGAGCTTTATCACCGTGCGTCGTCCGAATTTGACTTGCACGGAATCGCCGTGAGCAATCTGGACATGGATATTTCAATGATGCAGTCACGTAAGGCTGGGATCGTTGAGCAGTTAACGAGTGGGATCAAAGCGTTATTCAAGTCGAATGGTATAACTGCGTTGCAGGGACACGGACGTGTTCTCTCAGATCACCTGGTTGAATTTACGGATACAGAAGGTAGAACAGAAACGTTAAATGCTAAGAATGTCGTTCTTGCGAGTGGCTCCGTTCCAATCGAGTTGCCTATCGC
Organism: Candidatus Rariloculaceae bacterium; assembly: GCA_045561055.1. Lineage (GTDB taxonomy): Bacteria > Pseudomonadota > Gammaproteobacteria > Steroidobacterales > Rariloculaceae > SMWC01. Next base: position 43,154 of record JBJKYL010000013.1, read on the forward strand.
GCCGTTTGACGGAGTTAGTATCGTCGATTCCTGGGGTGCCCTCGAGTTTGATGCTGTGCCAAAACGTCTCGGTGTAATTGGGGCAGGGGTAATTGGTCTCGAACTCGGCAGCGTGTGGCAGCGCCTCGGTGCTGAAGTTGTGATCCTCGAAGCGCTTGACGAATTTCTTTGTATTGCTGATGCGCAAATTGCGAAAGAAGCGGGTCGGCATTTTAAACGACAGGGTCTCGACATCCGTCTCGGTACGAAGATGACGGGCGCAATTGCGGGTGAAAAAGGAGTGGACATCTGTTACGAGGATGGTAGTGGTGAGAAAATTCTGCAAGTAGATAAGTTGATTGTCTGCGTCGGTAGGCGCCCATTCACGGACGGGTTGCTGGCTGATGACGCGGGTGTAACGGTCGATGAAAGAGGATTCATTGAGGTCAATGAAACGTGTCAAACCACGGCGGCGAATGTTTGGGCAGTGGGTGATGTTGTCCGGGGACCAATGTTAGCTCATAAGGGTACCGAGGAAGGTGTGATGGTGGCGGATTTGATCGCCGGTAAGATCAGCGAGGTGAACTATGATGCCATTCCGTCGGTAATTTATACGGCACCAGAGATAGCCTGGGTCGGTCAGACCGAGGCCGAGGTTAAAGCAAACGGTTTAGCTTACAAGGTTGGTACCTTTCCATTTGCAGCTAATGGTCGTGCGAAAGGTATGGAGCAGACAGCCGGTCTTGTTAAACTCATCACGGCTGAGCACGATGACGAACTTCTGGGCGTGCACATCGTGGGCCCGGTGGCAGGGGAACTTATTGCCGAGGCCGTGTTAGCAATGGAATTCTCGGCTTCCGGCGAGGATCTGCAGCGAACGGTTCATGCGCATCCGACTCTGACTGAGGCGATCCATGAAGCGGCCCTAGCCGCTGACAAGCGAGCTATCCATTCAATTAACCGTTAATTACTTTCCATGCTGTTTGATAGCGAAAATCCCGCTATTATAGGCGCTAGGCGGCAGATTATAGGTTGCCGCTCTTAGGGTTGCGGGGCGATTCACAACGGGGATAGACCATGCGGCTGGTTCCAACCTCTATTTGAGCAGGTAAGGACCAAGCGTGCGCTGGGAGCAGGATGGCTGGTCATAGTAAGTGGGCGAATATCCGTTTTAGGAAGGGTGCTCAAGACGCTAAACGGGGCAAGCTCTTCACCAAACTGATTCGTGAAATTACCGTTGCTTCGCGAGTCGGCGGCGGTGATCCTACGTCTAATCCGCGTCTGCGCAGCGCGATTGAAAAAGCCAAATCCCAAAGCATGCCCAAAGACAATATCGATCGTGCGATTAAACGCGGTACAGGTGAGGATGATGGTGCCGTTTACGACGAAGTACGTTATGAGGGTTACGGTCCGGGCGGTGTTGCGGTGATGATCGATGGCTTGACTGATAACCGTAATCGTACAGTAGCTGAGGTTCGGCACGCATTCTCTAAATATGGCGGTAATCTTGGTGCGGATGGTGCGGTAGCTTACCTGTTTGCACATACCGGCTTGTTGAGCTTTCCGATCGGTTCTGACGAAAATCAAATTATAGAAGTGGCGATTGAGGCAGGGGCCCTCGATGTCATAACTAACGATGACGGTTCTATTGATGTGCTTAGCGCTCCGAACGAATTTGGTGATGTTAAAGACGCGATGGAAAGTGCGGGTTTCGCTCCTGAGCAGGCGGAGATTACGATGCGGGCGTCGACGAGCGCGGATCTCGGACTCTCCCAGGCTGAAACTCTATTAAAATTACTCGATGCGCTAGATGAGTTAGACGATGTCCAGCAGGTCTACTCGAATGCGGAGATCCCGCCAGAACTCCTCGGAGCTTAGCTAATCGTGAGCATGATGTAATGAACGGGTCTAGATGAGAGACACTATTCGAATTCTCGGGATCGACCCCGGATCTCGGATTACGGGATATGGGTTTGTTGATGCTCGTCGAGATCAGGCCGTTCTTGTCCACTGTGGAATAATTAAAACAGACGGTGACCATAGTAGCCGACTGCGTCAGATATTTGGTGAGCTGGGTGATCTTGTGACTGAGTATGAGCCGGTTGAGATTGCGGTTGAACGGGTATTTGTTAATAAAAATGCTGACAGTGCGCTAAAACTTGGGCAGGCGCGAGCGGCTGCTTTGTGCGCGACATTTCATACTGGTTTGCCGATATTCGAGTACGCGGCCCGGCACGTCAAGAAAGCCGTTGTCGGATCCGGGAGGGCGGATAAAATCCAGGTCCAACATATGGTTAAAATGCTACTGGCGATGAAGGAGGTTCCGCAGACCGACGCGGCAGATGCCCTTGCAGTTGCGCTCTGCCATTCACACGAGCGAAATACGCAGACGCTTTATCGCGAGGTTACGGCTTAATTATGATCGGATTTCTCAGAGGCATGCTTGTTTCGAAACGACCACCGCAGCTAACGCTCGATGTCGGCGGGGTAGGTTATGAGCTTGAGGCGCCGATGTCGACGTTTTATAACCTGCCAGAATCTGGTGAATCGTTAAATTTAGTGACGCACCTTGTTATTCGCGATGATGCACATATTTTGTACGGCTTTTCTTCTGAGATTGAACGCGCATTGTTCAGAAACCTGTTGAAAGTTTCCGGAATAGGCGCACGAACTGCACTTGGTGTTTTGTCAGGCATCAGTGTTGAGGGATTCTGTCAGTGTGTAATTGATCGGGATGTGGCTTCGCTTAAACGATTGCCTGGAATCGGACACAAGACAGCAGAACGACTGCTCATTGAGATGGCCGATCGTCTACCAGTACAAGAGTCATCGGATGGTATTGAGGTAAATGAGTCCGTGGGTTCAGAGGGTGAAGCGCATGGTGCTTTGATGGCGTTGGGTTATAAGTCTGCCGAGGCCTTACGTATGTTAAAGAGTATTGATACCTCAGGACTGCGGACCGAGGACTTAATTCGCGAAGCGCTGAAGCAGCTCCATGATAGATAATGGTTGTAGAAATTAACTGATGAATGACGACGCGCGCATAGTTGAGAGCGCAGGCTCTAGCGAAGACCAGGTTTTCGATCGTGCCATGCGGCCGAAATCCTTAGATGAATATATCGGTCAGAAGAGTGTCAAGCGACAGATGCATATTTTTATTGCTGCTGCACGCAACCGTAGTGAAGCTCTTGATCACTCGTTGATCTTTGGGCCGCCGGGGCTCGGTAAGACAACACTTGCTCATATCATTGCCAATGAGCTAAACGTAAATCTCCGCCAGACATCAGGGCCTGTACTCGAGCGTCCCGGTGACCTTGCCGCGTTGCTTACGAACCTCGAACCGAATGATGTTCTTTTCGTTGACGAGATTCATCGTTTAAGCCCGGTGGTAGAGGAAGTTCTCTATCCGGCGATGGAAGACTTTCATCTAGACATCATGATTGGTGAAGGTCCTGGTGCGCGCTCGATTAAGCTCGAGTTGCCGCCATTTACTCTAGTCGGTGCTACGACCCGTGCAGGTCTACTGACGTCACCATTGCGCGATCGCTTCGGTATTGTTCAGCGCCTCGAGTTCTATTCGACTGATGAGCTTGCGAAGATCGTTAAGCGTACAGCTTCGATACTTGATATACCGGCTGAAGATTCTGGCGTTCGACAAATCGCTAGTCGTTCCCGAGGTACAGCGCGAATAGCGAACCGTTTAGTGCGGCGCGTAAGGGATTACGCGGAGGTAGAAGCGGCTGGGCATCTGACAGGTGATGTTGCGACGGCGGCGATGGATTTGTTAGAGGTCGATCCGCGCGGTTTCGATATGATGGACCGTAAATTGCTATTGACGGTAATTGAAAAATTCGACGGTGGGCCGGTTGGTATCGATAATTTGGCTGCCGCAATTGGGGAGGAACGGACGACTCTCGAGGATGTAGTCGAGCCATTTCTGATCCAGGAGGGATTTCTTCAGCGTACGTCACGCGGCCGGATTGCGACCCCGAACGCATACAACCACTTCGGTGTTGATTTGCCAAAGCAAGCAAATTCTCCGGATAGGCCGGGACTCTTCGACTAACCTAGGTTGCTATGATGAGTCAATTTGTACTCCCAGTCCGGGTCTACCTTGAGGACACAGATGCTCAGGGCGTGGTCTATAACGCAAGTTATTTTCGCTTCCTGGAACGCGCAAGAACCGAGTGGTTACGTGAACATGGAATCGACCACAACGATATGCGCGAGGAAGAAGGAATTCTTCTCATCCTCGTGGGTACGGAGGTAAAATTTATCAAACCTGCGAGATTAGATGACATGCTATATGTCACGGTTGAATTGTCAGAGTTGAAGGGAGCCCGGTTTATTTTTGAGCAGAAGGTCCGTCGCGGTGAACCCGATGGCGAAATCCTATGTCGCGGTGTTGCCGAAGTTGCTTGTATGGATATTGAAGAACATAAACCTCGGCGTGTGCCTGCCGCGTTAATGAGTGAGCTAATCGAATGAATGTGGATCTTTCAATTGTCTCGTTAATAATAGATGCGAGTCTTGTCGTGCAGTTGGTGATGCTGGGATTGCTTATCGCATCGATTGCTTCCTGGACGATTATTATTGAGAAAAGTCGGATGCTAAAACAATCGGTGGCTGCTGCCGATGACTTCGAGTCGAGCTTCTGGTCGGGCGGTGATCTAGCGTCGATGTATCGAGATATTGCTAGCGACAGCCACAATCAAATGGGGATGGCTGGGATTTTCGAGTCTGGTTTTCGTGATTTCAATCGATTACATGAACAGCAAGGTCTAACTGGCGATCAGGTCCTCGAGGGTGCACGCCGCGCAATGCGTGTGTCACAAGTAAGGGAAGTTGATCGGCTTGAACAAAACCTTGCGTTTCTCGCTACAGTTGGTTCGACGAGTCCCTATGTAGGACTGTTCGGTACGGTCTGGGGAATTATGAATTCATTTACGTCGCTAGCTAATGTACAGAGCGCGACACTGGCTCTTGTCGCGCCAGGCATTGCGGAAGCGCTGATTGCGACTGCGATGGGTCTGTTCGCCGCTATTCCTGCCGTCATTGCGTTTAATAGATACGCCGATAAAGTGGGACGTTTAGAGGTTAGATTCGATACGTTTATGGAAGAATTTTCTGCGATACTACAGCGTTACGCGTCGCAGGCCGAAGTAGGAAGAACATGAGTCGTGCTCGCCATCGAAGGCTGATGGCCGAGATCAACGTCGTGCCATATATCGATGTAATGCTCGTTTTGCTGATTATTTTTATGATCACGGCACCGCTTTTGACGCAAGGGATAACTGTAGACCTTCCGAACGCCGCAGCCGAGCCACTGGATCCAGAGTTTTTACGTGATAACGAGCCGTTAGTTTTGAGTATCGACGAGGAGGGGCTGTTTTATCTCAACGTTGGCGACGATGAAGATTCACCCGTTGATGCACAAACTGTAGTTATCACGACTGCTGCCGTTCTTCGAAGGAATGTGGAGACCCCTGTGTTGGTTAAAGCCGATCAAGCCGTATCTTATGGTCGGGTAGTTAACGGAATGGTGCTGCTACAGCAGGCCGGTGCATCTGCGGTTGGATTTCTTACTGACCCAGCCGGGATCGAGACTGAGGTACCTTAAGGGGGCCAGAAAAGTAGTGTTATGGGATCGTATCTTCGAGAACACTCAGTTGCCGTAGGTCTATCTGCCGGACTGCACGCTGTAATAGCGTTTGCGCTAACGTTGGGTCTGAGTTTCTCTGGTCGTCCCGTGCTTCCTCCTATGGGTGAGCAGGTTGCTATTGAAGCGGTTGTTGTTGATGAAACACTAATTCTCGAGGAGATAGAACGACAGGAAGAGTTAGAGCGAGCTGAGATCCTTCATCAACAGGAAGAAGAGCGGATCGCGCGTGAACAGACAGAAGAAGCGCGGCGACTACTCGAAGAAGAGCAGCAGCGACTAGAGGAGGTGAGAATAGAACGCGAACGCGAAGAGCAACAGGAACAGCAGCGTTTGGCTGATTTTCAGCAGCAGCGCGAAGAGGCTGAGCGACTGCAGGCTGAAAATGAAGCGAGATTAGCCCGCGAACGCGAGGCCGAAGCGCAGCGGCAGCGGGAGGAGGAGGAACGACAGCGTGAGGAAGCTGAGCGCGAGCGATTGGCTGAAGAACAGCGGCAACGGGAAGAGGCCGAGCGACTAGCTCGTGAGGCTGAGGAAGCGCGGCAACGGGCTGAGATGGAGGCCGAGTTGCAGCGTGTGCTTGCGCAGGAAGACGAGCGCCGCCGTGCTGAAGAATCGGGTCTGTTAGACCAATACGTTAGATTGATAGTGAATAGAATCGAGCAAAATTGGATTCAACCGGTAAGCGCACAGCCCGGTCTCGAGTGCGAGGTGCACGTGATCCAGATTCCTAGTGGTGACATTGTCGATGTGCGGATAGGCCGATGTAATGGTGACGAAGCCGTGATCCGCTCCATTGAGGCAGCCGTTCTGAGATCATCGCCATTGCCGCCAGCGCCATTACCTTCACTGTTTGAGCGAAGTCTGAATGTCGTATTTACGCCGAATATTTGAGATAAACGATGCTAGTGAGGAATTTTATGACGAGAACTTTGCCGACAAGGATAGTCGTGCAATGCATGGTTGCCGGGATGTTGGCTTTTTCGATTGCCAATGCGCAGCTCCGTATTGAAATCACACAGGGTGTTGCTCGCCCCGTGCCGATGGCCATCGTGCCGTTTAGCTGGGAGGGATCTGTTGGCAGTCAGGCGCCGTTTGATGTATCAGGTTTGGTTGCGACCGATCTGGTGCAGAGTGGGCGTTTCGATCCGCTTGATGAACGAGATATGGTGTCGCGTCCAACCATGCCAGAAGATGTCGATTTTGATGATTGGCAGATTCTGGATGTCGATGTTCTTGTTATCGGACGTATATTGCCGGCCGGACCTGATCAGTACACGGTAATTTTTCAGCTTTACGATGTGTTGCGTGGCGAACATCTGTTGGGATACCGGTTAAATTCATCAGGGGATGAGCTTCGGATTAATAGTCATCGAATTGCCGACATGATCTTCGAGACTCTAACCGGTATTCCCGGCGTATTCAGTACTAAGATTGCGTACGTTAGTCAGGAAGGGATTGGCGATACCAGCCGATATCGATTAATCATTGCCGATGCCGACGGCGCAAATCCGCAAGAGGTGGCTGATTCTCCCGATCCTATGATGTCACCGAGTTGGTCGCCTGACGGTCGCAAGATCGCTTATGTGTCTTTCGAAGGAGAGCAGTCTGCGATTTATGTTCAGACGCTGCGCACTGGAATCCGCGACCGAGTTTCAGCGCGAGCGGGGATCAATGGCGCGCCCGTATTTTCACCGGACGGGCGGATGTTGGCACTAACCTTATCTCAGGACCAGGGTAATCCGGATATTTATATGCTGGATCTAGCAGGTCAGGTGCTTACTCGGTTAACCCGTAACGTGGCGATAGATACTGAGCCGGCTTGGGCGCCCGATGGTCAAAGCATCTATTTCACCTCCGACCGTTCCGGTGGTCCACAGATCTACCGCGTAGAAACCTACCTTGGAGCCGACGTTGAGCGGGTGACCTATGAGGGTAGCTACAACGCCCGTGCGCGAGTCTCCCCCGATGGAACACAGCTAGCCGTTGTCCACCGCGTTCAAAGTAATTATCGTATCGCGGTCGTCGATCCCAGTACTGGTTTAACACAGGTCTTGAGCAATGGCCGTCAGGACGAATCACCGAGTTTTGCGCCGAATGGTGCCCAGATAATTTACGCGACCCAGGAAGGCGGTTCAGGTGTTCTATCTTCGGTTAGTACAGACGGCCGAATTCATCGCCAAATTGCTTCGGTTGCCGGTGACGTAAGGGAGCCAGCGTGGTCTCCATTTCCAAGAATTTAGATTTGAGTTAAGTCTAGTTAACTGATGTAACATACTGCTATAGGAATTAATAAAGGAATTTTGTGATGGTGAGACAAGTTTGGTTGCTGATCTTGATTGTTGCGGGAGTAGCGCTCGGTGGCTGCGGAGGCGATTCTGCGACTGTACCAAATAGCACTGCGGCCTCTGTACCGAGCGGTGATACAGCAGGAGTCGGAGCTAACCAGGATTCCGGAACTAGCACGACAGGGATTGCCGGTGTTGGAGGTCCTGATGGCGTTCGTATAGTGCCAGGACCGGACGCACCAGGTTTGTTGTCCAGCCTTGTGGTTTATTTCGATTTCGATCAGAGTGATATCCAAGCAGAGTTCAATGAGTTACTTGCCGCTCATGGGGATTATCTTGCGAGCAATTCGGATGTCCGGGTTCGGTTGGAAGGTCATGCTGATGAGACTGGTAGTCGCGAATACAATATTGGGCTCGGTGAGAGGCGAGCTCAGGCAGTTCGCCGGGTGTTACTGCTGCAGGGTGTCGCTTCGGAACAGCTCAATACAGTGAGTTTCGGTGAGGAACGTCCGGCTGCTTTCGGAAGCGACGATGACTCTTACGCCTTGAACCGTCGTGTTGAACTGGCATATTAAGTAAATAATTCGGTGAGGTGGATGACAATGTCCGCTATGTTACATGCTAGATATATTTTTGTGGCAGCAATGTCACTTGGAATAGTTGGTTGTTCTACTACTCCGTCCGCACAGGATCCGGTTTATCTGAAACTCACGGACCTTGAAGCGCGGTTGATCAGAATAGAGCGGGTCGTAGATAATCAAAGTTTGATCGAGCTCTCGGCGGAAGTCGCGCAACTCCGAACCCAGAGTCAAGCACTGCTTGGTGAGATCGAAACCTTGCAGTATGAATCTGAAAATGGTGCGAATCGTCAGCGTCAGCTTTATCTCGACGTGGATGGCAGATTGCAAACCCTTGAAATCGCGCAGGCTCAAGCGATCGATCCGCCACCAGTCGCAATCTCGGATCTACAAAACGAAGACGCCATATCAGTTATTCCGCGGCCTCCTATTTTGGCTGGTAGCGATCAGGATAATTACCAACTAGCGTTCGATTTGCTTAAGAATGGCCGCTATGTTGAGTCGGCTGAAGCTTTTGAGCAATTCCTCGCCGTGTTTCCGTCAAGTCCGTTAGCGGATAACGCACAATACTGGCTAGCTGAAACCTACTACGTACAGCGTCAGTTCACGACAGCACTACCTACATTCCAGCTAGTTATTGATGATTATCCTAATTCGACGAAATTAGCGGACGCGCTATTGAAGATCGGCTTTTGTAATTACGAGCTGCAGCAGTGGGATGACGCGCGCAATGCGCTCTCGCGCGTTGCCAGAGAATTTCCGGATACCACTGCAGCGCGATTAGCGAGTCAGCGGCTCGAGCGTTTGGTACAGGAGCAGCGTTGAGTGTGGCGGTTAGACTCAGCGAAGAGGATTCTTCACAGCGGCTGAAAGTATCCGAGATATTTTTATCGATTCAGGGCGAAGCTCAATTCACTGGCCTCCCGACGGTATTTATTCGCCTGACCGGCTGTCCTCTTCGCTGTCAGTATTGCGATACTGAATATGCCTTCACGGGTGGTCAGTGGCAGGCAATTGATGAGATTCTTGCAGAGGTGACTCGGTATAGCACGCCTCACGTCTGTGTAACAGGCGGGGAGCCGCTAGTTCAAGCTGGCTGTCATTTACTGCTTAATTCTCTTTGCGACGCGGGATACAATGTTAGTTTGGAGACGAGTGGCTCGATCGACGTGAGCGAAATTGATGAGCGCGTTAGCCGAGTCATGGATATTAAGACACCTGGGTCTGGTGAGTTTGACCGCAATCGCTGGGAAAATCTGGCTTGTCTGACCGAACACGATTCTCTGAAACTTGTGATCTGCAACCGTGCAGATTACGACTGGGCGTCCGCAGCACTGCGGGACCGACTTCGGGTCCCGTGTACGGTTTTTTTCTCGCCTAGTTACGGCGAGCTCGAGGCCAAAAGCCTCGCTGACTGGATACTTGAAGATAGACTAGCCGTGAGACTCCAGATACAGCTGCATAAGGTTCTCTGGGGGGATGTTCCTGGACGTTAGCGCTAGCGGCGGTAAAGCCGTCGTGCTTTTATCCGGAGGGCTTGATTCGGCTACAGTCCTAGGATTAGCGCGGCAACGTGATATTGAGTGTTATGCACTGAGCTTCGATTACGGACAACGACACCGGTCCGAACTCGAAGCAGCTGCCAGGGTCGCAAAAATGTTGGGAGCTATAGAGCATCGTGTTATGGAGATTCCGATCGGTGAGCTCGGTGGCTCCGCTTTGACCGATTCAACGGTAGATGTTCCGAATGATGGCGGTGATGGAATTCCTATTACTTATGTGCCGGCACGTAATACAGTCTTTCTAGCGCTTGCGCTGGCATGGGTAGAGGTGTTGTCTGCAAAGACCATCATGATTGGCGTTAACGCTGTTGATTACTCAGGTTATCCGGATTGTCGGCCTGAATTTATTAACGCGTTTCAAGCTTTGGCCGCATTGGCGACTAAACAGGCGGTTGAAGGTAGGCCAGTTACCATTGAGGCGCCGCTTGTGAACCTAACGAAGGCGCAGATCATACAAGCTGGTTATGATGCGGGCGTCGACTATGCATTAACTGTGTCATGTTATACCGCTGATGCCGAGGGCAGAGCGTGCGGACAATGCGACTCTTGCCGGTTCCGTCGGCAGGGTTTTTCTGATGCGGGCATGGAAGATCCAACCCGCTATCGCGTATGATCTCTTCGCCGCCTGCGACCTCGCCGACATTACGGTAAAATTTGCGGCGAATTCCCATCTCGGGGGTATAGCTCAGTTGGTAGAGCACTGGCCTTTTAAGCCATTGGTCCTAGGTTCGAATCCTAGTGCCCCCACCATTCTCATGTTCAAGTAGGTTTGTAGAGATCAGAGAAGCTATATAACTCTTTGTATTATATCATTTTTACGTCTATTTGTTTTCACCAGAATCTGTTGCAATCCACTAGGGAAGTGGGGTAACTTTGGGATAACTCCAATAGGAGTATCACGCGTAATGAAAAAAATAGGCGTGCTCTTTGTCTCTTTGCTCAAAAGATGGCCAGCGATCTATGTATAAGACTTGCATGTATAAAGTAGCTGATCAATTACTACCGATCACAGTAAGAGGTGTTGATCTTTGTCAGTCCACTATTAATTGCAATGATTTTACTGGATTCTTAGTGTAGTGATGAAATCCATCGCATCGCGTAGCCTTCTGGACTTGTTCTGTTGGTGTGTTGTTTTGCTTCTGATCTCAACTCAAAGCTGGGGGCAAGAGACAGAGCGACCGAATATTCTCTTCATCGTCGGGGACGATCTGGGTTTCACTGACCTGGGATCCTTCGGTGGCGAGATCTCGACGCCGAATCTAGATCGGCTCGCCTACCAAGGACTACGCTTCACCAATCTGCACGCAGCTTCCGCCTGTCGCTCTACGCGCCTGATGCTGATGGCGGGCGTCAGCTCGGCAGCCGCAAGAGAACCCATCTCCGAGGCTTTTCGTGGCAGCGTTCTCGGCCTCGACTACGCAACCATCGCGGAGTTATTACAGGACGCCGGCTATTCAACCTATATGACAGGTAAGTGGGATTTGGGAAACCTCGCGGGCTACACGCCAACCGACCGTGGTTTCGACCGAGCCTTTTCCTTTCTGACGAATACCAGCGGCTACTTCGCTGACCGGTTCCGCGACGACTTCGAGGAAGACGGAAGAGCCCTGAGGCGGGAAGATCTCCCTGCGGATTATTACGCGACGCGGGCTTTCACCGATAAGATGCTCGAGTACCTGAGTTCTACCGAGCGTGGCCGACCTTGGTTCGCCTTCATGCCCTACAATGCACCGCACTCGCCGTTGCAACTGCCGGAAGATTGGCTAAATCGCTACGCTAGCCGTTACGACGCCGGTTACGATGCGCTTCGGGAAGAGCGCTTCGCGAGAGCCGTGGATGCCGGCGTGATTCCGTCCGGCGCCGACCTTGAGGGCTATCAACCGATCATCGAGCCCTGGTCGAATTTGACGAACGAGGAACAGCGTCGCTACGCCCGCGCCCAGGAAATTTATGCAGGCGTAGTCGAGTACCTTGACATGAGTATTGGACGGGTCATCGATTATCTGGAAGAGAGCGGGCAACTCGACAATACGGTAATCGTGTTCTCCGCCGATCATGGTGCTTCTCCCGGCGAGCATGGAGTCGACACGGGTCGTACGCCGCGTAGGGATGGCGGGCAAGATTTGAGTGACGTCGACAACCGCATCGGGAACTTCGGCCGACCGGGATCGTTCATCGATCACGGACGCGGCTTTGCGGGGGCCGCGACGGTTCCGTTCAAGTACCAGAAAGGCTCTGTTACAGAAGGAGGTCTGCGGGCTGCGGCCTTCGTTTACTATCCGCGTGCGGTGCCCGCAGGAGGCGTGAGTAACGCGTTCATGACGGTGATGGATATCCTGCCCACATTTCTCGAGATCGCGGGGACTAAACACCCGGGTGCCGGCCCATACAGAGACGGACGCGAGATTAACGACATCGCTGGTCGCTCAGCGTGGCTACATTTAACTGGAAAGGCAGCCCGCGTGCATTCCCCCGACTATGCAGCCGGTTGGACAATCGGTCGCGACGGGGGCGCGCTGATCCGCGGCGACTACAAGATTGTCAACACGCCGCCGCCCGGTGGAATGGGCACGATACCTTGGCAGCTCTACAATCTTGAGACCGATCCGGGAGAACGGCACGACATTGCTGCCGAGAATCCGGACCTTGTGGCCGAGCTCGTTGCGGAGTGGGAAGCTGACTGGCGTTAGGTGTTACTGAACCAACTGAAATCTGCGGAAAAGGGGCGGCGGGATGACGCACCGTTGGAAATACCAATAGCGTCGCTACTGTGCACCGATCTTGGCCTTACCGTTGACTTACGGATAATGAAGTCCCGACTTATCGATCTAAAGCAGCTGTTCAAGCGATTGATATTAATAATGCTGACACAAAAATCTGCCCGTAATAGGCTCAACACGATTGCCATTTTTTACTGTTCCGCTTAGATAGCCTCGATACTGAGCGCCGCCTTTCTCCGCTCGTTCAAAATCGCCGACGTCGATTCGACGATGCTTTCGTCGACTATTTAGTCTCTCGGGTGTACCGGGTTCCAGATCTCGGCAGTCATGATTGGGTGGGTGTTTTCTTGCGATCTTCGTACAGTCGATCTCGTTCCTCAGGGTCGAGCGGGAGGGCGGGCAGGTACCGCCAGGCGATAATGGCGCCGACGATAGCTACCGCGGTCCCAATCAAGGCCGCCGCTGACATTGCATTAACAAAGGCCTGGTTGGCGCCTGCTACCAATGATGCTGCCGCTGCCCACGACTCAACGCCGGCACTGGCTAGCTCCACGGCCACCGTCAGCGTGCCTCCAATTGAGTCACTGGCGAGCGCTGCTTGCTCGGCTGTAAGCGACCCTGTAACCGACGCCATTTCAGACGAATAGGTTGATGCGAGCGCGCTGCCGAGGACGGCGACACCTAAGGATGCTCCGACCATGCGTGTGGAGTCGTTCATTGCCGATCCGACTCCTGACTTGGCAAGTGGAAGCGATCCCATGATCGAATCTGTTGCAGGTGCCCCTGCAACCCCTAAACCGGCTCCCAGCAGCAGCAACGAAACAGCGACGTGTCCGTAGCCTGAATCGATCGTAGCCATAGCTAGCCATCCCAACGCAACGGCGATGAATATCATCCCGGTTACGACTACCTTCTTGGTTCCAACCCTCTCGACGACGTTAGCAGCCACCGGAGCGGCGACGACAAGCGATGCCATGGGAAGGAGCCTAATGCCGGCCTCGAGCGGCGAGAAGCGAAGCACAAACTGGAGATATTGAGTCAGGAGAAACACGGAACCGAGCATCCCGAACGAAATTGTGACTATCGTCGCGCTCGCTGCGCTGAAGCGCGGGTTGCGGAAGAACTCCAACCGAAGCATCGGGTAAGTGGTTCGTTTCTCCCAAATTAGCATTAACGTCAGCATCGCGAGAGCGAGACTAAAGCAAATCAGAACCAACTCGTCGGTCCAACCGCGCGCCGGCGCTTCGATGATGGCAAAAACCAAGCCACCCAGCCCTATGATCGATAGACCGGCCCCTACAAGGTCGAGCGGCGTCGCCTCTTCATCCTTCGATTCAGGAACTAACACGAACCCGGTTGCTATCGCTATCGCGACTACGAAGATGTTTATCAGAAAAACTGATCCCCACCAGAAATGCTCTAGGAGCCATCCGCCCACGGCAGGACCAAGAATGGCGCCGAGGCCGGCAACGGCAGCCCACACCCCAATGGCTTTACCACGCTCCTTACCGGAAAAGACATTCGTGATGATCGAGAGCGTAGACGGCATGATCAGTGCTGCGCCTATCCCCATGAAGGCGCGGGCAACAATCAACGAGTTCGCCGAGTCGGAGAACGCTGCGAAGACTGACGCCACGCCAAAGATGATCAATCCTGAGTTCAAAGCGGCTTTGCGGCCAAACCTGTCCCCAATCGCTCCCATCGTCAACAGTAAACCGGCGAACACGAGCATGTAGGAATCCAATATCCACTGCAGCTCGCTACTGGTGGCGCCAAGCTCTCGCACCAATGTGGGGAGGGCGACGTTCAGGATCGTGTTATCGAGCCCAATGATCAGGAGGCTGAGCGACAACACCGCTAACGTTGCCCAGCGACGATCGTGTATGGTTTTGGGGTGCATTATGTTTTCTTACAAATACCAAACGGAATCGTATCGTATGTTTTTTGATTATCGATTGCGACCGGTTTCGAACTCGGTATCGCTGGTGTCGTCAGGTGGATTAAAGCGCTATGCTTTTATGGGAAAACAATCTTGGTTTGTGGCAGAATTTTGACAAAATAGAGACCTCTAATAGGATTCAAACATGTACGTTTTTCAACTGATCTCACTGGGCTCGATATTGTTATTCAGTACCTCGACGATAGCCCAACGCTGGGCCCCCTTCACTAGCGAGGAGGGTGAATTTACGATCATGGCACCCGGCGGGACGTTCGATATCGAAACGATCGACTGGGAGACCGAGTACGGCATCGTGGTGCCTGCCAAGGTCCATAAGGCCGTTACCGATCAAGGCACCTTCACCCTGACCGTGGTGGACTATTATGACTCGTTGGCGCTGCATGAAAAGCGCATTGAGGAGACAGGTGGTCTCTACATAGGGGTTTACGGTGAGGTGGACGTGCGTGCCTCGATAGCCTATGTCGCAAGGCAGATCAGAGAAGCGGCGGAGAGCGTCGAGTATGATAATTACCACTACATTGGCCGCGTCGACGGGCATCAGCTGCACACGACCAATCCCGATGGAACACGTACGTTCGCGGGCCTCTACCTGCTTGAAAGCAAGCTTTACGTCATCGAGGCGAGGATCAACCCGGGGCAGCCTCCGGGAGGGATGTTCCAGCAGTCGTTGGCGTTCATCGACGAGTCTGGAAATTCCATTTTCTTCGATAGCTTCCGTCAACCGCGAAAGGTCCGAGAAGGCGGGGAATGGCCGACACCGACGAGGTAATGAAGGTACGAACGATCGCTGGCTGTGTGAAGGTCAGAAAAGGAAGAGTTTAGGAGTAAGAGATGGAACTGAAGAGATTTGGCATTGCCATTATTGTAGCGCATGCATTGGCGATCACCGCCTGGGGGCACCACTCCCACGGCAACTATCAGATGATCGAATGGGTTGAGTTCGACGGAACTGTCATGGACGTCTACTGGATCAATCCCCACGCTTGGGTGTACATGGATGTCGAGAGCGAGAGCGGCGAAACGGAGACCTGGGCCCTGGAGGCTGCGGGAGCCGCGACGCTGGCCCGGGCCGGAATCTCGCCGGACGAGCTCCAACCAGGCGACAAGATCCACGTAAAATGCCACGCACTCCGTGACGGCTCCAACGGCTGCCTGCTCGGATTCATCACGACGTCTGACGGTGTCGAAAAAATGTGGGACTAAGTTAAAACCGGTAGACTACACCTTCCGGTAACCGGTAACCGGTAATCGCCGGCCAAAAGTTTTAGGAAGAATTTGTTATGGTGTTTTTGCGGTTCAACTTTCGGTAGGGAAGGGGATGAGAAAGCAGAGATACAGTAAGAGAAATAATTAAAATAGGGATAAATGGTATGGGTCAGGGTTTAGCAGAAAGGCTAATTAGAAAGGGCATCATGAGTCGAGTCGCATTGTTTGTCGCGGGTCTGACTATGCTCATCGGTTCCGATCCGAGCGTTGCGCAGGGACAAGCCCCCGGCTTGTTGGACTTGCGTATCGTGACGGTCAAGCCCAATCGGATCGATGAATGGGTAGAGCTGCAGCACGAGATGAACGCAGCGCGAGAGGAAGCTGGTATGTCGGCCAGGGAGTTCTGGCGGGTTGAGATCGGCGACTTGGATACCTTCCATATTTTTACGCCGATCATTCGGGTGGGAGAGGAAGAGCTGCCGTGGGTATCCGATGAGGCCGCTCAGTGGACTGCTCGTGTCAACGACACGCTGGTCTCGCGACGGAACATGGTGTTGCGGATCCACCCGGCAAGTATTCCGCGGGTGGAGGGTAAACAATACGAGTTCGCCGTTGTTCGGACGCGGGTAGCGCATAGAGATCACTTCACCGACCTGTTTAATTGGTACGGCGAGAAATGGTATCCGTTTCAACGTGAGGCGGGGTCCGAAGCGATGTTGTTGACTCAAATTGTTTACGCTGGCAATGCGCGCACGATGTATTCGGTTGATTTGTATGAAGATTTGGACGAGTTGAATGCGCCGCCGAGTCTCCCCCCCGCCGAGACGCGAGAACTGCTTGCTGAAGGTAGTCCTTACGTGGAGTTAGCCTCGCAGATATTACTGCGGCGTCACCACGACCTCAGCTCGAGATGATCATCAGCTTGTTTGGAAGAATAATCATGAAACGTACCCCACGAATTGTCGAGCTGTCTGCCTACAAAAGTTACTATGTGATGGCTGCGTCGTTTCTTCTGTTTGGGCTGTCGGGCAATGTGGCTGCGGCACCGAATATCCTTCTTATCATCGGTGACGATATGGGCGTGGAAACTCTAGCTTCCTATGGTGTGGGGGAAAATACACCACCTACCACGGCCGCGCTCGATGAGCTGGCCAGAGAAGGTGTGCGTTTCACTAATGTCTGGTCGCAGCCGTCTTGCTCGCCCACGCGCGCGACGATGATCACGGGCCGTTATGGATTCCGGACCGGTGTCGGTATGGCGGTCGCGGGGGCCTTTCCTATGGCTGCCGCGCCGGATAAGCCCGCGTGGGCATCTTCCGAACGTCCCCCCAGGACCACGGTGACCCCCTTAGTCCGGCCCGCGCTCATGTCCGAGGAGTTCACCCTGCCTATGGCTCTGAAGGGCGCTTATGCAACAGCGGCTATCGGTAAGTGGCACCTCGCTGGTGCCTCCAATGGGTGGATCGAACATCCTAATCGTGTTGGTTTCGATCACTATTCGGGGATAATCACGGGAACCACTGATTCGTACTTCACCTGGAATAAGGTCGTCAATGGTGAAGTCAGCGGAACGACAGGTTATGCACCGGCTGATAAGGCCGACGACGCCATCCGCTGGATTGACCAACAGGGCGATAACCCTTGGTTTCTCTGGTTTGCCTTCAATCTTCCACACGTGCCGTTGCATCTGCCCCCGGAAGACGGGTGGCAGTCGGATTATTCGCATATAGACCCTCAGTCGCTTCCGCCACCACAATCCTCCGAATACTTTGCCGAGACATTTCCCTACTTTTCGGCGATGATCGAAGCTATGGACACACAGATTGGTAGGCTACTGGCATCACTCGAACCAGAAGTACGTGACAACACCTACGTAATTTTTATCGGTGACAACGGCTCCGGCATCATAAGCCGAGACGATCTTGCGCCGGTCCGATCAGGACACGCTAAAGGAACTGTCTACCAGGGCGGCATCAATGTGCCCATGATCGTAACAGGCCCGGGCGTAGCCAGTGGGGCCGTAAGCGAGGCGCTGGTAAATACAACGGATCTGTTTGTCACGCTCATGGAAATGGCGGGTATCGATTCTGAGGAGGAGATTCCCGGCGAGGTCAAGCACGATTCCATCAGCTTTCTACCGGTGCTATCGGATCCCGATGCTCCGACCGGGCGGGAATGGCTCTACGCTGATCGTTTCATCGGCGGAATACCTGGGGTAGCGGATGGTGACTATGCCATGCGCGGCGATCGATACAAACTCCTGCGACACCGTGGTACAGAAGAATTTTACGATCTTCAAAGAGACCCCTACGAACACGACAATCTTCTGACCAGAGATTTGTCTGTTGAAGAAAATGCGGCCTTCCTTGTTTTGGGAGAGCGGATCCAGGAGCTTAGAAGCAGCGAATAGTCATTCTTGTTTCGCGGCCGAGAACAGATCCCCACGGCGGCATCCGCTCGCGGTATTTGACTCGCTGCTATCCCGCCCGGTATAGCGAGCTGGCGACTAGAAGGCCGAAATGCCGGTAATTGCTCGACCGAGGATCAGTGCGTGAATGTCGTGCGTGCCCTCATAAGTATTCACCACCTCCAGATTGACAAGGTGGCGAGCGATTTCATATTCGTCGCTTATTCCGTTGCCGCCCAACATGTCGCGCGCCGTTCGTGCGACTTCCAAAGCCTTACCGCAGTTATTACGTTTGAAAAGGCTCGTCAGTTCAACTGCCGCGCTTCCTTCGTCACGCACGCGTCCCAGCCGCAAGCATCCCTGTAGGCCGAGTGTGATCTCCGTCAACATGTCGGCGAGTCTTTTCTGTACCAACTGATTAGCGGCCAGTGGTTTGTCGAATTGCTTACGATCGAGCACGTATTTTCGCGCACGCTGGTAGCAGTCCTCAGCTGCACCAATAGCCCCCCAGCAGATCCCAAAGCGTGCGCTATTGAGGCCGGTAAACGGGCCTTTCAGCCCGCGAACGTCGGCAAAAGCATTCTCTTCCGGGCAGAAGACGCTATCCATCACGATTTCACCCGTTATGCTAGTCCGAAGTCCGATCTTGCCGTGAATCGTCGGCGTAGATAGACCTTTACTACCTTTCTCTAGGACGAATCCGCGGATTACGCCTTCTTCGTCCTTTGCCCAAACTAAGAGGACATCGGCAATCGGGCTGTTCGTGATCCAGGTTTTCGCACCAGTCAGTGTCCAGCCTCCCGGAGCCTTCTTCGCACGAGTGATCATATTACCCGGGTCTGAGCCGGCATCGGGTTCGGTCAGGCCGAAGCAACCAATTAGCTTACCTGTTGCGAGCTTAGGCAAGTATTTTTGCTTCATTGTCTCGCTGCCGAACTCATGAATCGGCAACATAACTAGTGACGACTGAACGCTAATCATCGAGCGGTAGCCGGAGTCGACACGTTCGATTTCACGCGCAATAAGGCCATAGCAAACATAGTTCAGATTCGCCCCACCGTAGGTTTCGGGAATCATTGGTCCAATCAGGCCGAGTTCACCCATCTCTCGGTATATTTCACGCTCCTCCGACTTTCCTTCGCGAAAAGCTTCCAGCACACGCGGTGCCAGCTTTTCTTGGCAGTATTTGCGCGCCGCGTAAGAGACTGCGAGCTCCTCCTCGCTCAGCTGTGAATCGAGCAATAGTGGATCGTCCTCATTAAAAACTAGTTTGTTATTAGCCATAGTTTGGGTTCATTAGCCGGTGCTGAAAAATTACAAGTCTGGTGTGCGTAGACTAGGCTACACACTTTTCCGCAGTGTTTTGCTTGTGCTTATCTCTTATTGAATCGATCCGACGAGTCTTTCGTCAAGAGAAAACTAGCGGATTAATACTACATGTAAAAAAAGAAGTTAGACACACTGTGACGAAACGCAAAAAAGGTTTCCACTAGCCGAACTACAAGATGGGATAAAGAAAAGTAGGGTAGTTAACTCTCGTGGCGAGAACGGGCCCTATGTCCACACTCGGCTATCATTGGCTTTACCAGTTGCTTCAATTGGAGCAACATGTGTCGTTCTATAGAGTAGGCTGTAGCGCACCCTGGGCCCTCTCTATCATGTTTGGGAGAAAAGCACGATGAAACACAGAAAAATAATGCCATTTTTTGCGCTGGCAGTAATAACAACTAACGCGTTAGCTCAGGACGGCCTGAAGATTTATATATCCGCCGACATGGAAGGCGTAGTTGGTGTCGTTACTTCGGATCAGCTCAATCCGAGTGGGTTCGAATATGCACGCTTTCGCGAGTTCCTCACCGCCGAGGTCAATGCGACTATCGAGGCGGCAAGAGCCGCCGGCGCGACAGAGTTCTTGATCAGCGATTCTCACGGTAATGGTCAGAATTTACTGATCGAAAGGTTGCCAGATGACGTTATGGTCGTGCGTTCCTGGCCACGCGAGCTCGGAATGATGGAAGGAATCGATGAGAGTTTCGATGGCGTTATCTTTATTGGTTATC
Source organism: Candidatus Rariloculaceae bacterium (assembly GCA_045561055.1). GTDB lineage: Bacteria > Pseudomonadota > Gammaproteobacteria > Steroidobacterales > Rariloculaceae > SMWC01. The sequence goes on from JBJKYL010000013.1 coordinate 63,573, forward strand.
ACGCCAGTACCGCGAACACACAGGGTGTCCGTGCGCACACAATGTCGAGTGCGAACATAACGGGCCTGCGTTTGAATGGTATGTCTATGTCCGAGGGCAGCATCAACGCGGCAATTGCGGGGCAATTCGGCGTGCCGGTCATTATGGTCTCGGGTGATGATGTCACAATCGAGGAGAGCCGCTCGATAATCGGTGATATCGAAGGCGCTGTCGTGAAATGGGCGAGAGGGTTTCATTCAGCCCAAACATTGACACCTGAGGCCGGTTACGAAGTCATCCGTGCTACAACGAATTCGGCCATCGAACGTATTGAAGATTTCGAACCGTATGTGCTCGATACGCCGGTTGAGCTTGAGCTGAGCCTTAAACACTATCGGGCTGTGGAGCTCTTGTCCTATCTGTCAAACGTTGAGCGGGTCGATTCGCACACCATTAGGTTCATTGGCGCTGATATGATCGAAATCTCCAGGTTTCTGCGTATGGCAGTCGGATATCGTGTCGATTTGCAGCCTTAGCGCGTACGTTGGACTAGTTTGTATTAAAAATATTTAATTATTATTGCTGGTACAACATATTCTAGGCGACAACTGATTCTCACTGCCGCATCTGCTTGCGGTATGTGACGTGCGGCTTCGCTGCTCGCGAAGTAGAACGGCGCATTGCCTGGGGAGGCCAGTTAGCGGTTCTTGTGGTCGCGTTGTAGGCCTGGTTTGCGGGGATGCGCGTAAGAATGATCGAACGGTGATTCAATGTGGGGTAATGCGCCCATGCGCTCGTTTGCATCACGGAGAATCCCGGCCAACTGGTCCTCCACCTCATAGTGGGCCCGCAGACTCGCTACGGAATCGTCATCCAGCGGATGGTCCTTAAACCATTGCACGGTCTGGCGTACCGCGTTTAATGGGTTGACTCGATCCGAATAACCTAGCTGTTGGCAAATCTTGGAGACGTCAAGATACTGGTGCAGCCCCCGGCCATTGACACGCATAAGATCACGGGTTGGTGACGCAAACTGATCAGGCGCCGACAGGATCTCCAGCGGCCACTCCATCGCCTCTGCAATCAGGCCGACCCATTGGGCGAAAGAAAACTGGCGCTCATCGCCACAGTTATATATTTGCCCCGCTGAAGTTTGAGGTTGATCGACCGCGAGCAGAACCGCGTGCGCTAAATTCTCCGAATAACCTCGAGAGGTTATCGCCAGCCCGCTATTAGGCAATATCGCGTAGGATCGTTGGTCGAGACAGCGTTGCATTACCCACCAAAAACTTGTCGGGGCAACTTGCCAAGGTCCATACACAAGTGGATAGCGGTAATGGGTGACATTCATTGTCCCCGCCGTGTGTTGTGCCATGACCGCATCTTCGGTCGTGCGAACTAGATAGCTGAAGCGACTCTCTTCTTCCGTCTCGACTAAGGGAGCATCCTCAGACGTGGGAATCGGCATCCCTGATGGAGTATATTCTTTTGGCGTTCCAGGCAAACCGAACCCACTATAACTCGCCATGCCGCCCACCGAAATAAGCCGGTCCGTCTTCTTTGAAACAACTTCCGCGACGTAGCGTAGTCGACCATATGTGGCTATCACGATGTCGAATGTCCGTGCTCTGAGCGCCGCCTCAAGGCTTTCGGTAAAATGCGGATCGCCAACGACTCGTTCAACGCTTGGCGGAATCGCGTTTGAGTCACGACTTCCCCGGTTCAGCATTACGACATCGTAGCCCCGGGCGATTAATCCACCAATGATGTGCGGTCCAGTAGGTCCGGTGCCACCGATTATCAATGCCTTCATTTCTGAATCCTCAGGTTTTTTGGTTATGTAGACAGCTCGTTCTGGAAAGAATTTCCTATTCTTCATTACTCTTGTTCTACTAACCAGTAGAAGATTAGTCGAGAAATTATGGGTATTCTTTGCATATAGTTAATGTGCTTAAACACGCCACCTGTATGTACCATATGCGATACTGGGACTTACATATAAATAACCTATTGTTTTTATTGGTCGGGGTGAGAGGATTTGAACCTCCGGCCCCTGCCTCCCGAAGACAGTGCTCTACCAGGCTGAGCTACACCCCGTTACAAGAAGAAACAATAGAATCAATTATATGATGGACAGCTTCGGGAGAGTTGTTCGCGATCTTGATTCAGTATGCCTGATTTCTGATGTGAATCGACGTCTCACGATCATCTAATACTGTTTCCGTGAGACAGACCCATATTGTCACGAAACGTGGATAGAGTATAGACACTATGGTTTGTGCATATCTAGTGGTTTCAGACCGGAACTCAAAGGGATCTTCGTTTTATCCTCTATATAGATAAAATCGTTTTTACATTACAGCAGAATTTTCGTATTGGGTAGACAGCCCTAGGCCTTATAGTCAGAGGGTTTTCCGTGTTTTTTGTTCCCCAATAGTTGAAAGAAAGGAAAGCATGGTGTGTATAAGTGCTTATGTTATTTGGGAAGCTATGGCTATAATTAGTGAGTTGCCAGTAACCCTGTCTGGATCAAAAAATTGGGCGAATGAGATGACCATCAGAATGCTTTTGTGTCGGCTAGTTAAATCACTTGCGTCTGAAATTGTTTTTTTCGGCATCCTAAGTTTGCCTATCGTGAGTAGTGCTCATCATGCTATTGCTGGTAACTACGATTCCCAAACCGTCGTTGAGGTAGAAGGGGAAATTACGTCAATCTTGATGCGAAATCCGCATCCACAAATAGCGATGCGTGTCACGACAGAAAATGGTGAAGTACAGGATTGGCAGATGGCAACTACGGCGCTTAGCAATATGCGTAGGTGGCAGATTGATCCTGATTTTATCCAAGTTGGCGATATTATTCGGGCGGCTGGAAATCCTTCTGTTCGAGTAGACTATGGGCTCTATATCAGTAACCTTTTGACCGCGGAAGGTGAAGAAGTCCTGTTAGGTGGCAACGTTCAGCCGATATGGACTGACCGTACGATCGAAATGTCTACAAGTAGACGTGCAGGGCTTGGCGATACCTCTTCACCGGAGCTGGGGATCTTTCGGGTCTGGAGTACAGTCGACAACATCCCCATGCTCATGCCGAGAAATATCGGCCGAACACCTGCAGGTCGCGCTAATCTTACCGAAGCCGCACTTGTAGCGGTCGATGATTTTGATTGGGTGCGTGACAATCCACTAAAAAACTGTGCTGAAAAAGGTATGCCACTTATCATGGAAGCGCCCTATCCGTTTGAATTTCTGCAGGACGGTGAGAATATTCTCTGGCATAACGAGGAGTTCGATACCTATCGGACAATTCATATGTCGCCTAATGCTTCCACAGGTGGACAGCCAAACTCGCTACTCGGCTACTCGTTAGGGTACTGGGAGGACGAATTCACACTGGTCGTTAATACGAGCCACGTTAACTGGGGGCATTTCGACGGTCAGGGTGTTCCGGCAAGTACACAGTTAGAATCTATCGAGCGTTTTGAGCTAAGTCCACAAGGGGACCGGCTAGATTACAGCATCACAATCTCTGATCCGGTGTACCTAATTGAACCAATGACTTTCGGTAAGCATTGGGTCTGGTACCCCGACGCTGAGGTCGGCGTCTACGATTGTTTGGTCGCAGCAGAAGATTAATCTCAGCGCAAAGTTAATATCGTCTTTCGTATCGTTTTGGGTACCGTTCTTTTACTAAAAATAGTTGGGCTTCTATTCCATTAGTATAAATTTTTGTACGCGCTTACCCGTCAGTACTTCGCCTGTATAAATATTGCCTTGCGAATCGCTCGCTATACCGTCGATCCAATAGAATTGACCCGCATTTCTTCCTGGGCTACCGAACTGTCCAACGTGGTCTCCCGTCATGCGGTCATGAATCCATACTCTATGATTTGTACCATCAGCGATAAACATGTATTTCTGTGCGTCGTCGTGAGAGAACGCCAAGCTGTAAGTTGTTCCACACATTGGTAGGGTTGCATGACCGGGCCCACCGCACATCGGACCACGTGCCGGTGTGTTCGGTGCTACATGGATGTCTTGAACGTGTTCACCTTGCTTTGTGAAAACTTGAATGCGATTCATGCCGCGTTCACAGATGTAGACCAAACCGTCGTTAGAAATCATAGTGCAGTGAAGAGCTGGTGCGAACGCTTCTTGATAAGGCGGTGGGCCACCATTCCAATCATATGCCGGAGTGCGTTCGTTACTGATCTCGCTTAGCGGCATACCATGACCGCCCCAGCCGCGCTTAAAATCGCCGTTATCCATATCATAGACAAGCACGCGTTTGCCCTCAGTTAGATAAATCTCTCGGGCTTCGTTATCGAGCGTGAAGTTGTGCACCCCGTTTACGAGTACGTCAGTCGCTTGATTGTCTTGAAAGTTTCTCGGTATCGGTATTTCGCCTGGTGCGGGCCTCGGGCCGCGAAAGGGAGCATCCCAGAGAAATTCTCCTTCGCGTGTAAACTTCATCAAGCCCTCACCCTGTCCGAACGCTGAAACCCAGACGTTGAAATCACTATCGACTACAACTGACTGTGGACGTCGTGCCCACTGTGGATGAAAGCCAGGACCGCCCCATGCATTGTGTATATTCCCCTCGGCGTCGAATTCGATTATTTCGGGTGCCGGGATACAGCAGTCGCCACGAGGCGGTGAGTAAGTTGCCATTGCTTCGTCAGGGCGCATGTCATCAGCACGACTTACGGCCCATATGTGATCGTTCTTATCTGTAGTTATGAAGGGCACGCCTTGTATTAGCCAGGCGTTTGGAAACGGAACCTTCGGCCAGAATGGATCAACGGTGTATTCGGGTACAGCTATATCCTGTGCATAGGTGACTAGAGGAAGTGAGCTTAGTGTTACTAGTCCAATGAGAGAAAAGAAGTAATTTTCGCGTCGAAAAAATGTTTTCATCTGCTACTCCCGAGAATTGTTATTGCACTGCCTCTTAGCTAGTTTGAGGTTTTTTGAGTCAAAAATTATTTATATCAATGTTATCAGTTTCTAAAGTAGAGAGAGTGCACTGCTAGTTTAGGGTAACTGGAATGTTATGAGTATCGAGATAAAAAAAACGTTACCGATAGCTAGCGATATCAGAAATTAAAGCTACTAAAAATAGCGATTGTTTTTGGTCTGGTATACGCTACCTACAATAAAGTTAGGGTCCTCAGAGGACAATTTCTCAATACTATAGTTCGCCAAATCAGCAATTTGTTGGAGATGAGATGAGGTATTGGCTTGTTTTTTTAACCGTGTTTGGTCTCAGTATTCCTGCAGCCTATTCTCAAGAAAACCGTCGTCCGAATATTCTTTACATTGTCGCGGATGATCTGGGATTCACCGATATTGGCGCATTTGGTAGCGAAATATCAACGCCTAATCTTGATGCATTAGCTTACGAAGGCGTTAGGTTGACGAACTTTCACACGGACCGTTCTTGCCAGGCTACCCGCACGATGTTGATGACCAGCACTGGAACAGGAAGATCACTGCAACTCATTGGGAATCCTATGAGCGGTAGGCGTGGGCATCTGTTGCGACAGGATTGGGCAATTCTTCCAGAATTTCTGCAGGACGCTGGTTACACGACGTTTATGACGGGAAAATGGGATCTTGGTATTGGCGAAAATTATACGCCACACACGCGTGGATTTGATCGTTCCTTCGTGCTCCTTGACGCTTCGGCTAGTCATTTTGCAGAAAAATTCTGGGAGGACCCGACACCGTATCGGGACGAAGGTGTCATAGTGACGATTGATGACTTGCCTGAGAACTTTTACTCCACCGAGTACTACACGGACAAAATGATCGAGTACCTACAGGCCCACGGTAGCGATGAGCCTTGGTTCGCATACGTCCCCTATACCGCGCCGCATTGGCCTTTACAACTTCCTGATGCTTGGCTGGACCGTTACGCTGGAAGATACGATGAAGGGTACGACGTATTACGCGAAGAGCGCATGGTGAAAGCCGAAGAACTGGGCGTGTTGCCGCCGAATGCTGACCCAGATAGCTATACGTTCTCCGAAAGTTCCTGGGCAACACTCAGTGCAGAAGACAAAGTGAAGCATGCGCGTGCCCAGGAGATATATGCCGGTATGGTTGAGTACATGGATATGAGTGTCGGCCGGCTCGTAGATTATTTAGAGCAAAGCGGTCAAATTGACGATACCGTGATCATGTTTTCTTCCGATCATGGTGGTTCCGACAGTGCGGCTGGTCTAGTGGAAGGTGCACAGACGGGTAACGTGCCGAATCTTGACCGTCGCGTCGAGAATTACGGTCGTAAGCGTTCTTATATCGACCATGGGCCCGGATTTGCTTCAGCGTCGACGGCGCCGCTCAAGGGTTATAAAGGAATGCATACGGAAGGGGGGCTGACTGCTGCCGCGTTCCTTTGGTATCCGGCGCAGATCCTGGCCGGTACGGTGAATAACACCTACATGACTGTTATGGACGTATTACCAACTTTTCTTGAAATAGCGGAAACTGAACACCCCGGCGCGTCTGAGTATAAGGGGCGTCAAATTAAAGGTATCGTTGGTCGATCGTTTTGGCCACATCTGATCGGTGAAGCCGATTTAGTTCATCCCCCGACTGATATTACTGGATGGGTGAACCGCGAATTCGGCGCGTTGATTCGCGGTAACTTCAAACTTGTTAATGGAGAATCGTTAAATGCCGACGGTGTATCGCCATGGCAGCTCTACGATCTTTCAATTGATCGTGGTGAGACACGAGATATCTCCGCCGAGCATCCCGAATTGACTGCAGAACTTGCCGCTGAATGGCAAGAGAATTGGAGTCAGCGTTAGACCCTATATTTATACGTATTTGTTATAGCATTGGTAGATGGTGAAGTGATCACTGACTGCATACCAAGATAAATCACTGACTATAATCTTATATCATAACTTCAAGTTATGATATGGTTGTTGATTCTGAGTTAATTAGAGGAATCGAGAGCCATTATCCAGTCAAGAAAAATTAGATATTTTCTTGTCGCTGCGGAGCATCTGCATTTTACCGCGGCCGCAGAGGAGCTATGTATCAGTCAACCAGCCCTATCTCGCAGTATGGGTCTACTCGAAGAGCAAATTGGTGAGCGGCTGTTTGAGCGAGCGGCAAATGGAGTTGCGTTGACGCGCTATGGAAAGATTCTCCAAAGACGCGCTCGGCTAATGGAGCTCGAAGCCAAGTACGCGCTTGATGAGATAAAAGCGACCAAGATGGGTTCGGGTGGCTCCCTTAAAATCGGTGCTGGGCCCGCATGGCTTAGAGTTATTCTTCCGCAAGCGATTCTCGAATTACAACGGGAGTATCTGAAACTCCAGTTAGATTTAGTGACAGGTGTTGTTGAGACTCATTTAACTGCACTAATGTCTGGAAAGATAGATCTGTTATGTGGTGATCTGGATTTTCCAAATCATCCTGAATTGGTTTCTGTGCATTTAACTGATTTTGAGTTTGTCGTTGTCGCGAGTAGGAATCACCCGCTCGCGAAAAAATCTAAGGTAATCGCGGCAGACTTGGTGGCCTATCAGTGGATTACGCTCAGAGGAGATTACCTTGGAAACAATCGGTTCACCACGTTTTTTTCAGCACAGGGTCACTCCAGCCCCGAAATCAGTATTTTTGTAAGTCCTGGTGTTTCGATATTCGGAATACTGGAGGATAGTGATTATCTTACCTGCATTCCTAAACAATTTTTAGAGATAGCGCAAGGTGCTGGATGTCTAGCTATTGATATAGAGCCACTCTGGCGCGCATCGCACGGCATTGTTTATAGGAAGAGGAGTGTACCGGAGCCAGCTATTTCTTCGTTGGTGTCTATTCTAAAAAAACAGTTTGTAGATTTAATTGAGAGATCGACTTCTGCTAGTTAGCACCGACCTGGGCTCGGCCATACTTGGCACTCTAGACTTCGATACGAACTAGGTCTTCCCGCGGCACTCCTTCTTGGTATTTTTTTAGAAATTCTGCTGGATCGACCTCGACGCCATCGAAATTTTTCTGGTAAGCCTCTGTCTGAAAGTATGCGAGATAGTCCTCTTGATTATCGAAATTCGGCGTAGATATTTCTGCAAAGTTGTTGTCCGGATCCTGAAAATAAAAACTCGTTCCTGGGCCGTGATTAAATGACTGCGTTGGTTCGATGCCGCATTTACTTAGTGCTGCGTATTTCTTCATAAAATCGTCAAAGACAGGGATGCGTACTTGAAAATGGTGTATTCCAGGGCCTTTGTAACCGACCTTATCTCGATCGGATGTATCCATTTCCGGAAACTCAAATATTCCGAAGACCTCGGTCCATGGAAAATCTGCATAGATTCTAAAGAAGGCGACTCCTTTGTTTCCCTCCCATGCGACGGCACCGGAGTCCGTGGTTAGAACGCTTGGTTCTTGGCCTAGGAATACCTCATACCAGTCGACCATCGTTTTGAATTGCTGCGTATAGATTACGACTTCGCTCAAACGCATCGGAGTTAAACCAGCGTTTAATTCCTTTTGTGCTGTGACATTAGCGATAATTTTTTTTGGCATTCCAATAACTCCAATGTATATGAGGCAAGATAAACTATCTTAATAATAATCTATAATTATACTCACAGTCCGAAATTCGGTTTTTATAAAATCTAGCGGGAATACTATCAATTATGAAGGTCTTAATAGTTCTGTTTTGTTTTATGTTAGCGCCGACGCTTGGTTTTTCGCACCATTCGCGAGCTGAGTTTTCAGATGAAGTCGAAGAGATTACCGGTGAGCTCATTAGTGCGCGTTGGACTAATCCTCATCCAGAGCTGACATTGCTTGTTACTGGGGCGGACGGACTACAGGAGACGCTCGTCGTCCAGGTATATGGTGCCGCTAACAATTTACGGCAAGCTGGCGTCACCGACGAGTTGTTCGATATTGGGGATGAGGTGACGATTGCTGGTCAGCGTTCCTCCCGTCGCGAAGACTTAATCCTCGGCACACATATGCTATTGGTTGATGGTAGACAGGCTATTTTTCATCGCACGTTAGAGCCGTTTTGGTCGACCGAAATCGTCGGCGGCATGGAAAATTTTCTCGAAGCTGGTTCGGGGCTTGCGGATGGGTTGGCGGAGAATCGAGGATTGTTTCGGATGTGGAGCATTGTGCAGGGTCCCGGTGGTGATCGTCGTAGTCTGCATATGCTATTGACTGAAGCTGGGATAGCCCGACAGGCTGAGTTCGATGAGGAAAACAGCTGGATTGGTCGCCTTGAAAAACCTGGCATGCCCGCTTTTATGAACAGTCGCAATAATTTCGAATTCTTTGACGATGGTGACACGATTCGTTACGAGCAAGGCGTGTTTGATGTCGTACGAACTATCTATCTCCCGGAATCAGAGGGGTTAGAGGACCCTTCCCACTCACCACTAGGTTACTCGACCGGACGGATGGAAGGTAGGACTTTAATTGTTGAGACAACTCGGCTTAATTGGCCTTACTTTAATCGCGAAGGGATTCCGTTAAGTGAAGATGTGCATATTACTGAGAGATTTACCGTAAGTGACGACCAGACAAGTCTCGATTATCACATGACCATTGTCGATCCTGTTAACTTTTCGGAGCCAGTAACTTTGACGCGCCATTGGGTAGCGCTAGAGAACCCGACGCCTGACGAACGCTACGTTCGATAGGTTAGTCAGAGAGTCTGTAGTTACTTAAATACCAAATACACGCTCGGCAGTGCGGTGAAATATTTTTGCTCTATCGCTACTTGATAGCGGCGCATCCTCGATCATCTTAACTAATGGTTCATTGATGCCATAGGGATAGTCGACAGCGAACATGATTCGGTCTGCGCCAAGTACTTCCATGCAGAGATTCAACGTAGGGGGTGAGTTCATGCCACTAGTTGTTATTACAAAGTTGTCGAGAAAGTATTCACTCGGCATGCGTTGTGCGATCCAGTTAGGCGACTGATAGAAACGTCTTAACGTCGAGTCGAGTCGGTCAAGCCAGAAGGGCACGCCTTCTCCCATATGTCCAAGAATCACGGTGAGATTGGGGAACTGGTCGAATACGCCACCTAACATCATCCGCACGGCGTGCAGTGAGCTTTCCATATGAAAACCCCAGGTGGCGCCTTCTAACGGATATTCCGTAAACGGATCCAACATGCCAGCCGGCGGCGTACGCGGGTGCAAGTAAACAGGTGCGCCAGCGGCTTCCGCACTTTCCAGTATCGGCCAGAATTTTTGGTTATCCAGAAACTCGCCCTTCGTATGCGAATTAATAACAATGCCGTGAAGGCCGAGGGTCCCAACGGCGCGTTCTAATTCTAGTGCGGCACCCTCGATATCCTGTGGCGCGAGTGTCGCTAGGGCCGCAAATCGTGTTGGGTGCTTCTCAACGATTTCAGCAGCACGGTCATTGGCAAGGCGGGCAAGCTCAGTTGCTTGCTCTGCGCCGAAGGCCTGCACTCCAGGTGAGGTTAGCGATAAGACTTGCATATCGATACCAGCCGCATCCATGGCATCCAGCCGCTCGCCCTCCAGATCGGCAAGCCGATCCCAGATTCCTGCGAAGGGCGTACCGATAATACGGTTATAGAAGGTTGTATAACCCGGTTCATCCGCTGCACCGGTTGCCATTAGTTCGTGTATAGCCGCGGTTATTTCCGGGATAATAAAGGCTTCTTCGGTTGTGATTCGACGGAATGCTGTTTCACTTTGGGACCATGCTGTGCGCCCCGGCCCGATGAAAGCTAGGGAAGCGAGTGATGCTTTCTGCAGGAAATCTCGTCTATTGTTATTCAATGGAGCCACTCTAGTTAGATGTTAGTTGTTCGGAATCAATGCGTTTCGCTTCTACGGTAATTTTTAGGTTGACATACATCAGGTGACCATTCTCTATGCCGTAGGTAACGCCATAGTCGTCGCGATTGAAGGTGCCGGAGGCGTCAGCTCCACAAATCATTTCTTCAGCACGACGGTGGTGTGGTTGGCATCGAAAATGTTCAATCGTTAGTGATAGCGGGTTCGTAACGCCGTGCAGCGTTAGTTCGCCTTCAATTCCGGTCGGATCGCCATATCTCGTAAACGATGAAATGATGCCGGTATAGCTAGCTGTCGGAAATTGGGCAACGTCGAGGATGTCTTCGGCTTTCGCATGCCTATTCATGTCGTCTAGACCGAAATTAATGGAATCCATATCGAATGTTAGGTCGACAGAGCCCGTCTTCGCTTCTTGATCAAGGATTATCGTGCCGGCTGTCCGTTCAATTTTTCCGCGCCAAATAGAGAGTCCACCCTGATGGTCTGCCTCAAAAGTCGGGAACGTATGTCGCGGGTCGACTTCGTAGAGAACTGGTTCCGCAGAAATTACAGTCATCGCAATAGTGCAAAAACAACCGAGTGTTGCGCTAAGAAATTTCGTATTACCAATCATTAGGCTATACCTCTATCGAGTAGTGTAAGTTTCGTAGTATTCGTTTCTAGCATTGGTGATTGTGAAGCGACTACCGTCTGCTTCAATCTCCGCTTTGATCCAGTGAGCTTGATCGTTTTCCACAGTTAGGTTAGCAGTTTTTCGGGCCTCGGTGTTATGGGCGTCGTCCGTTCCTGTCGCGCGATGCATTTGCCAGAAGCCCTCAAGACCGGGGCTTGCCGCGGCTGTTTCGTAACCGTCGGGATTACCGCCCTTTGTCGCGCCGGTACTGGAGACTGCAGCAATCGGCGCCAGCGACCATACGAACTGTGGCGCAATATTGTTGCCATGATGCGGGTAGTCGAGTAGATCGATTGTGCCAACGTTATTGGTTGGGCAGACAAGTGTGTGCAAACCACCCCACGACAGATCGCCGACGTTGACGTACTGAAAGTCGCCCATCGAGAGATGGAAGCCTAGGCTGTATATGTCCTCGCCATCCGTATCGAGCCCGGTTGGCGCGCAGTCGTCGCCTCTACAGTACAGGCCATTCGGATCTGTATTTTCGCAAACGGGGTTCGGACCCGGTGATCCGGCCAGAGGTGCGCCAAGGAATTGCTTGTCTCCGGCTATAATTGTTACATCGACGCCGCTGAGCGGTAGGATATCTCCCGGCGAGACTGAAGTTCTCTTTCCGGTCTCCGCTGCGGTCAGGTAACGCTCGAAGTTCTCGACTTGGCGGCCGGAAGTCAGGGTGCTGTCTCCGTAGTCGATAAACTCGATGATCGGCACCATTTCCGCTAGCGCGTAAACCCCGCCCACATGATCGCCGTGAAAATGAGTCGCGACGAAGTAGTCGAGCTGTCCGACCGCGGCGTCGTCCATGGCGGCTTTGATGCGGTGCGAGTAGATGTCGCCCGGCCGGTCGAATGCGGCGTCTACCAGGATCGCCTGGCGCTCCGGCGTCACGATCAGCGTGGCTGCGGCACCGTCGGCGTCGATCCAATAGATATCCATATGTTGTCCATAAACAGCTGATGTCAAGCAAAGTAGGAGGAGTCCTAACCAGATGTTTACGTTTTTCATTAATTATTCTCCGTCATTAGTTATAGGACGAAAAGTTCTAGACAGCGTATAGGGTTAATCAGATACGAGATTAAAACGCTGGACTCTTCGTCCACTAGACGTTTCGGCAACGTACAGGTTGCCATGTGAGTCGGTATCAAGGGTATGACCATGAGTAAAGTAGCCGAGCTGGTGTCCCGGTCGTCCGAAGTGTGACAAGTTTTCTCCAGTCTCATGGTCTAAGACGTGTACCTGCTCTTGAGCGCCGTTCATGATGTAAAGGTATTCTTGATCTTCGTCTGGTGAAAAAGCCACCCACCAGGTCGTTCCTCGGTTGATTGGGTCTTCGATGTAATCGTCAGTCCTAGCAACGCGGATGTCTCTAATGTGGTTGCCAGTTTTATCAAAAACCTGAACACGACTAGCCTGTCGATCACAGACATAGATAAGTCCTTCGTTGCTCATGGCGATACAGTGAACGACTTCTGCAAAGGCACCTGGTGGTGGGTTACTCCGTTCTTGTGCGGTAGCGTGGCGTCCCCATTGGCGGAGATAGTTTCCCTCTGAATCAAATACTACAACGCGTTTATTACCGTAACCGTCAGAGATATAGATGTCCCCATTTTCTGGGTCAACAACGGCACCAGAGGGTCGGTGTAGTAGGGTGCGGCTAGAATTTTTAAGTTCTGTTTCCCGAGTACCATCCTCAGTATCAAACAATCGTTTTGTGCCAATCTGCAATAGCAATTCACCGTCATGACTATACTTTTGGACGATAGCATCCTGATTACCGCCTATGTAGACATTGTCATCGGTGTCGAAACTACAACCGTGTACAGCTTGCGGTACGAGATTGGGATCACCCCATGAATTCACGAGGTTGCCTTCCATATCAAACATCATAAGCGTGTCTGCTGGTCGGCCAGTTTGCATTTCTTCGTCGTTGATATTACGGCGGTCCACAATAACGATATGATCGTGAGAGTCGACGCACACGCCACCAATTTGACCATTAATCCAGGTTTCTGGGAGAGGTTTCGGCCAAGTTGGGTCAACCTCAAATTGGGGTTGGGCCTCTGTTGTAAGTGACCAGAAGAGAAGCATTAGAAGCGGTGACATCAACTTTCGCATTTTTTTCTCCATCAGAATGGGTATGGATAGCATAATTTTTCTACGGATGTGCTTTTTTCAAAGTGATCTTATTATTCTACTAGAGATTGGCTATGTGTATACAATTTGAGAGCCAGTCATTACCAAGGGTTAGTTAGCAGTAACGAAAGGTTATGGGCACTGCTCAACTGTGCCTACATCGGTGGAGTTAAATAATCACGTTACACATTGCTATGAAGTTTCTTATTAGATTGGATGTTATTGAATGTTGCCTATATCAATCTATTCTTTTATTTTTTTTAATGAGGTAGTAACTGATGCTGGGTAGTATATTATGGTGTTTAATATAATTAAAATAGTAGCGTCTTAGGTTTAGTCAAAAGCTGCTTAAACTCAACGGGGAGAAATACGCAATAATGCTGAATGTTTATCGATTCGGATTTTATTGGGATCCATGTTCGCTATTGGTGGTCGCCGGGTTTTCTGCACTAGTTAGTGCGCCAGTATCTGGACAAGTTGATATTGATAATATGTGGCGTCCTCTGCCTCACAATCAGGACGGTAGCGGCATGATTGGCGATGCTGCTGGTGTGCCGCTAAATGACGATGGTAAATCGCGAGCAGAGACCTGGTCGCCTGACCAATTCGACATGGCTGAGTGGGTCTGCCGGCCGCACGCTTGGGACGTTTCTCTGGAAGGTCCGTTAGCTCAAGTACGGTTCTCGTCACAATACGATGCCGCAACGCAAGGGGTTGATGCATACCTTGGCCACATCTACATGCAGTGGCAGCAACAGACCATCTGGATGGATGGCCGCCCACATCCATCGAAGAACGCGCCACATACATGGAGCGGCTTTACGACCGGTGAATGGCAAGGCGATGTCCTGGTGACAACCACCACGCATGTCAAGGAAGATTATGTTCGACGTTGGGGCTTGCCGCGCAGTGATCAAACAACCCTGAGGACACACTGGCGCAGAATGGGCGACTACCTTCAGGCGACTGTCATCATGTATGACCCGATCTACATGACGGAGCCTTACACCCGTAGCTCGCTGATGTGGATTAGGGATCCCGGGCTGAACATGGATCCATACCCTTGCGAAGAGGCAACGGAGACTGCGGTACCAAAAGGCACTACGGCGCATTTTTTGCCCGGACAGTCATATATGCCGGCGTACGATCCCGAGCGATCGGATTCTTTCGCGACGCCGTATGAAGCGAGAAGAGGGGGAGCAGAGTCTATGTACCCGGACTACATCCGAAAGATGGAAACAATGGCTGCTCCCTCGTTAACTTTAGATCCCGCCGATATTCGAAGCAACTAGTGATATGTTGAAAGTTACACGTTTCGGAGTTAGCCGCCTAACGATCAGTCTATGTCTGGCGAGCTTGCTTGCGTCTGGAGCCCAAGCACAGATATGGCCGACGTCAGTAATTGGGGTGCCTGAAGGGGAGATAGAGGTTCTCCACGTCAAAGGTAACGTCTACATGTTAGCGGGTTCCGCTGGCAACATTGCGGTGCAGGTCGGTCCTTCAGGTGTGTTAATGGTGGACACCGGTAGTGCTGCGCTGGCCGATAAGGTATTAGCAGCGGTCGAGACGATCACGAGCGAGCCAATCCGCTACATCGTTAATACCAGTTACCCGGAGGATTATACCGGTGGCAATGGGACGATTTCGGCGGCTGGACGGTTAGCGACCCCGTTTCGCGGCAGCGGAAGTAGTTCTGTGCAGGGCCAATTCGGTGGGGACAGATCTTCTGTCATCTCCTACTACACCGTGTTTCATCAGATGGCGGCACCCTCCGATGAGGCGCTAGTCAGAGAGGAAAATTCGTGGCCGGATAATACATTCTCGACGCCATTGAAGCGATTGTATTTTAACGACGAGCCAGTGATGATGATGCACCAACCGTCGACGACCGACGGTAACACGATCGTGCTATTCCGAAAATCGGATGTCATTGCGGCGGGCGCTGCGCTTAATTTGGAAACCTATCCCGTTATCGATATTGAGGCCGGCGGCAGTATTCAGGCAGTGGTTGTTGCGTTAAATCGGGTGATTGATATGGCGGTGCCTTCCGAGCGTTCTGAAGGCGGAACGCTGGTGATCCCAGGCCGTGGCAGAATCTCTGATTTTGCAGAGGTGGCACAGCAACGGGATATGATTTCAATTATCCGCGACCGTGTTCAGAGCATGATTAACGAGGGTATGTCCTTGGCCGATGTGCTCGAAGCAAGACCAACCGAAGGCTATGATGTTCGCTATGGAAGTGATAGTGGTCCATGGACAACAGACATGTTTGTCGAAGCAGCCTATTTGAGCCTGGTGGGGCAGTGATTAAGCAGGGAGTTTTCTGATGAAACAATTTAGATTGATGCTACCGTTTGTGATTGGCGGAATTGTTTTTCTGGCAATTACTGGACGCGTACTGGCACACCATTCGTTCTCAGCGACTTACCTGCAAGGCAATCAAATCGAAGTCCAAGGCGCAGTTAAGGAACTAGTATGGCGTAATCCGCATTCCTTCTTAAGAATCGATGTTGAGGATGAGAATGGTGTGTTGCAGACGTGGTCATTGGAATGGACTTCTGCAAATCGGCTGGCCGGTACTGAGATGACCCGAACGACGCTCCGTCCGAAAGACGTCGTTATTGCAACTGGAGATCCAGCACGAACCCCGGGAGCGCCACGTCTTTTGCTTCGCCAGTTGAGGCGGCCTAGCGATGGTTGGGAGTGGATTGGTGATATCGACTAGTACTATAACTTCGTTCCGATCTGGGGTTATCCAGGCACTGTTGCTTTGCTTTGCAGGGTGCTCGGCCTTTGCGCAAGACGGAGGCGAGATCACCGGACGTCAGCGCATGTCGGAGTCGCAAAATTTGACAGGCTACTGGGTCTCAGTTGTGACACAGCATTGGCACTATCGAATGCGAATGCCGCCGAAGGGGGCGACGGCCAAGATCCCACTTAATGAGACAGGGCGCCGAATTCTTGAGTCTTGGAATCCTGAGGCTGATGCTGCCAATGGCCATGCCTGCCGTGCCTATGGCGCTGGTAATATCATGCGTATACCAGGCCGCTTTCATATACATTGGGCGGATGACAATACGCTACAGATTGATACCGATTCTGGTACTCAGACGCGTCTTCTACAATTCGCTCCGCAAACGTCAGCTTCCGAGGTAGAACCATCGTTACAGGGGCGGTCTGCAGCAGCATGGGTTGGAAGGGAAGGTGCGCCAGAGGGTAGTCGTAACGCGGATCAGAACGATCCTAATGCAGTTCGATACTTGGTTGCGTCTACCTCTCGCCTGCTTCCAGGGTATCTGTTGAAAAATGGAGTTCCCTACAGCGGTAGTACGACTCTTGAGGAATATTTTTACACGTTCACAGAGCCAAATGGTGACGAATGGCTCGTCGTGACAACATTGATCGATGACCCAGAGTTTCTAGCTCGGCAGCATGTCACCACTAACCAATATAAGAGAGAGCCAGACGACTCTGGGTGGGACCCAACGCCTTGCCAGGTTGATAAGCCTCGTTAGGATGGCTTTTGAGGGGTGAGTGCTGGCGATTACAAACAACGGACCGAGGATAAAAAATGTCATACCGTAATCATTCCCCTAAATATATTGCCTTAATTGCATTTATCAGTATGGCTTTGCCCGTATCGGTTTTGGCTGAATTTAAGTTTCCTGTGCACATTGAAACCCCATCTGAGGGGATGTTTCTCAGGAATCTTCAGAGTCTCGATGACGAAGGGAGAGGCTACTGTCTCGATATTCCTGGTGCTCGCCAGAATATTAATCGCGATAACCCGATCGGTTCTCGGGCGTGCAAATATCTCGAGAACAACATTGATCAGCTATTCCAGTGGGTTGCTCCTGATAGGATTCTTGCGCCCGAATACGAAAACGCTTGTTTGACCGCTGATAATCTTTCTGAGGGTGGTCGACTATTCATTCGGGTTTGCTCGGGAGCAGCGGAGCAGTCCTGGTCTATCAGTGCCGGCGGTAGGGTAATTCCAACCGCTAGTCCTAACCTGTGCCTAACATTTGCCACTGAGCGCGGCATTTCGAACAGTCCAGCATGGCTCTCTACCGTCTACCACAATAGGGCAGTGTCATTAACAGCTTGTTCTGACGCGACGGCGGCTAGACAGCAATTTCGCTGGGGTACTCAGGACGAAAGAGTACGCGAAGAAGCGCATCAGGTAGGCGACGATATGCCGTCGGATCTGGCGGCTGATCTTCGTCGGGTTTATGAGGCAGGCGTCGCCTTCGCTGAAACAAACCCACTTTATGCTGACCAGCCAAGGACTTATGAGCTAGAAGAGATTGATGTTGTCAAAAATATCTCCTATGGCCCTCACGAACGGCACATGCTCGATGTACACACTGATTCGCATCGCAATGGAGACGGCCGGCCCGTCATTATGTATTTCCATGGTGGCGGATTTGTGCGTGGTAACAAGGATGGTAGTCGTAATGTTGCCGACTACTTTGCCAGTTTAGGACTCGTTGGTGTCAACGCTACTTACCGATTGGCACCAGAGGCTAAATGGCCTGACGGAGCGAACGATGTAGGTGCAGCGGTTGCCTGGGTTAAAGCTAATATTAGCGACTACGGCGGTGATCCTGATCAGATCTTTGTCGTTGGTAAATCGGCCGCCGCCGCCCATGCAGCGACCTATGCATTTCGACCGGGGGTATTGGATTCGGGAATTCCGGAAGCTGCCGGCGTAATATTGGTTTCCGGTAATTATGGTGCCGATACGGCTAACCCAGGCGAAAATCGTATCGCCTACTTTGGGGATGACCTCTCGCGATGGGCCAATATATCGACGATCGGGAATGTTGAGCGTACGAGTATTCCTGTCATGCTAACGGTATCCGAATTTGATAATCCGGGAGTAGATTTATCGCTTGTTTCATTGATGGGCGAGTTGGCCAAGAAACAAGGGGAGATGCCGAGAGTCGTCCAGCTTATCGGACATAATCACTATTCGCCCAATCCGAGTATCGGCACCCAAGATACGCAATTGAGCTCTGCGATACTTCAGTTTGTAGTATCGACTGCGGGTATCGTCGCTGATCATTAGCGCCTGTTGGCTGGTTGTTTTGTTGCTGTTAAGACGAAACTAGCCGAAGGCCGAATGTTCTGGCTCGTACAGTGCTATGGAGAATAATAATGGCATATAAATTGAAAGTGATTTCGTTGGTTCTGGCCTTTGTAGTAGGTTCCGGTATCTTCACCGTACGGGCGCAGGACTTGAATGATTGGGTTACGTTGTTCGATGGCAGCAACCTGGATAGCTTTATCCTTACCGGCGATGCCAATTGGCATACCGTTGGTGACATCGTCGAGGCGACGGAAGGTAGGGGCTATATGGTTGTTAAAGAGCCCTATGCAGATTTTGTTTTAACCCTGGATTTTTGGGTTTCGAGTAGCGTTAATAGCGGCGTTTATATACGTTGTCCAGCACCAGAAGAGCACGGCGGTAGGATCTGTTACGAAGTGCAAATTCACGACTATCGGCCGAACCAGATCTACCGTACGGGTGGTATAGTCCGTCATCGATCCCCAGCCGAACACATTACCTCACTGGGGCGTTGGAATACCTACGAGATTAGAGCCGAAGGAGAGCATATTACTATCACGTTAAACGACATCGTTACCGCAGAAATCGAGCACAGCGATTATGTTTGCGACCAGCCCTGCGCGCATCGATCCGATGGTTATATCTCGTTCCAGTACGTCGATGATAGTGGCGGGATTCTTAGGTTCAGAAATATTAAGATCCAGCAACTTTAACGCGAAACTTTTGTAGAATTTCGTCGGTGGTTAGCTTGACCTGTCGATAGAGGCGATTGCCCTAATGTCGCCGTGAGATTGTTTAGGGTCCAGCGAATGCGGCTTCAAATTGCAAATGGCGTCGTGAAGTCTCTTCGTCACAGACTTCACTGCTGAACTCATAATCCGGAACTTTCATCGTCATTTTTCTGAGAGTGAAGGGTTCTCTCAAGAATACGGGGTCCTCTATTGTGTACGAGTAATCCATACGCAGCCCACCGTCAACTAACTTATAGCGCTCTGTGACTATCATTTGATCACTGGAATTGATCCCTCGGACTATACCCCAGGGCATCGCCCGGAATGCATGCGTTTCCACCACGAGGGTATCGTCACTTTCGAAGTGGCCGACCGAATAACCGAGTTCGGTCAGTTCGTAGTCATTAGGCGGCTGCCACGGGCCATTCAGATGGATGACCCGAACCTGGCCAGTCGTGTCCTGAGTGATGCGAATTTCACTTTCCGTTCGGGTCCATAGGCGTGGGAACGGCCAATCGATGATTCTTGGTAACGCCATCGGCACGCAATCGAAATATGGATCAGTATTGGCATCATAATCTTCCGTCAATTCCTGCCCCCTTTGCGTGAGCGCCATGTCTGCCCACGGGGTTTCAAAGTTGCTCACTAGCATCCTTCTGAGATCTTCCGCCCGAGGTAAACCGGAATACCTTGTCCATGTCCCCGAGAAGTCGGTGGAAGGTTCAAGGGTCACAGATTCGGATTCATCTCGCTGATCCGTTGGCAGTACTGCTTGCTGGAAAGAGTAGAGCAACGTCCCATCGTCGCGTCTGACCGAGTCGAGAAGCGCGAGCCTTATGCCTTGAGTACGACTCGGGTTCGCTACGACGACGAGGTGGTCTCCTAGTTTTAATGCGTCTCTACTCCAGCCGTTTCTCTCCAACCCAGAAACGGAGTGTGACTCCAGCGTCCATTCTTCAGATTGGCTACCTTGTTCAGTGGAATTTACCACGAGGTAAACATGCGGATTGCGCCAAGTTATTTCGGTGACTGTGCCCTCAATCTCGATTGTCTCATCCAGTAAGAAACCTGAGCGAGAATGATGCCCCAGAGTCTGGAAACTTTGTAAAAAAGCTAGACAGAAAAACGAGGAAAGGCCAAGACTAATTATTCTTGATCTATTCATTACTTTTTTATTCGAAAGTTAAGTAAAAGTCACCCTGAAAAGATCGCTATTATCGAATTGGATATGCACGGATATCCTTTATATACGAGCCTTACTTGTTAAAGAGTTTTAAAGTTCCCATTCGGGCACACAATCGAATTCGTATAGGTTTACTCCAGGTATCCATCTACGGGGCATCTCTAGCGTCACGGGTTCTGCCAGCATGACCGGGTCTGTCATTGTAAATGTATAGTCTAACCACTCCCCATTTTCCCGTGTCGAGAATCGTTCAAGATAAGTCATTTGATCGGATTGTGGCATTGAACCCTCTAAGGCAATGGGATGATCGATATGACTTGTGTTCACAATGAGATCATCTCCCTCCCAGTGGCCTAGCGAGTAGCCAACATTCGAATAGGTCGGTTCAGGAGCGGTCTCAGCGTTCATGTAGACGTAGCGATGCGTGTTGTACTGTTCAATCCAAATATGGACTATATCGTCCTGATTTTCGATTAGGATTCTAGATCGTTCGAACATTGCCGTCGGCATGCCAGTCTGGCACTGCAGTTCGGTAGCATCGTTACCCCCCGGATCTAGCGTGGCGGCGATCGCATGGCCCTGGTCTGAAAGATATGGCTGATATGCAGAGAGCGGTGGTTGCGAGGCTTGCCGTATACTCCATAGACGGAATATGCCGTCTGCATTCGCTCTGTCCTCTGCGATTCTAGCTTCGGTAGCCGCCATCTCGCTAGGTTCCCAGAGTTGACCCCATCGTGCCGTCGTTACGCCAGCCATCCCGCCTATATGTTCTAAACCATTGGGCAATAGAAGGTTAGTTAGTCCTAAGGCTGATGGATCACGTCTGGAGACAAAGCCCGCCGCCCTAACAAAATCTCCAACCTGCACAAATTCTTCCTGGGTAACACCAGCTCGAAGGAATGTGGTGGGGCTTGGGCTCGCTTCGAGCTCCCAAACTTTTCCGTCCACATCCTCCATACGATAACGTATATGTGGAGCACGCCAGAAAACATCGGTGATTGTGCCTTCGACCTCAACTGGATCGTCTGGATTAGGTGCGATATATAGCGCTTGATTAGTGACGCCACCGTGATGGGCATTAACGACGGCTGCAAGGAATACGCCGAATACACCAACGATGGACCAAATAACGGATCTGAAGCTTTTTAGAATCGACATCAGGATGTTCTCCTTAATCTTATATTAGTCACTAGCTGAGTTAGTGCATATCGTGCGTCTCTGACATTAGTGTATTGTCATAGAGGCACAGAAGCTTTTTAAGTAGCCATTTTTCTAATTATCTTTAAAGTTGTCTGTTCTATAAATCGGTTAATCATCGGCTAAACATATACACAGCGCCTGAGTCGGGTATCGAGTTGTCATCCTGATCACCATCTACTCCAACGGCATTACTATCCTCTAAATATGCACCTACGACAAAAACGGAACCATCCTTACTAATGCTAACCGAGCTTCCAAATTCATCAAACATTTCTGTATTTGAGCCTTTAACGTAGGCTTCTTGCAGCCAGGTTTGACCTTCTCGGGTGAATACATACACGGCACCCGCCTCTTGCGCAGAGTCGTTATCCTGTAATCCATTAATTCCTTGCGCGGAGCTATCCTCATATTGAGCGCCTACCACTAGCACATTTCCATCACCACTGACGGCAAGCCGGGAGCCAAAGACATCGCCTGATCCAGTATTAGAAGCCTTGATATAAGCCTGCTGTGACCAGCTACCATCATTATTTTCAACGAACGCATACACTGCGCCCGTCGTTGGTCGGATGTCGTCTTGGTAGTCGGGGCCGGGAATATTGTTGATTCCGGTCGTTAGCCCATCCTCATCTTGGGCGGTTCCGATGACTGTTTTTCCGTCATCACTGATTGCTACTGCGACACCCAAAGAATCACCCCGCTCAGCGTTAGAAGCCTTCAGATAACCGATCTGATCCCAGGTATCACCATCAAAGTCAAATACATAAATAGCGCCGGTACCGCGGACTAAACCATCTTGATACTCGTTAGTAGAAGCAGGCGAACCGTCCTCGTCGTAGCCACCAATTGCGACACGCCGGCCATCACCGGTGATGGCTAGCGAATAACCGAATAATGCATCAACCTCGGGATTCGATGGCTTTAGATAGGCTGTTTGAGTCCAAGTTTCTCCCTCACGTTCAAATACGTAGGCAGCACCAGCCGATCGCTTGGAGTTGTTGAGTTGGTCGCCGTTCATGCCGGTAGCATTGCTATCTTCCGCTGTGGCAGAGACGATCAGTTTATTACCGTCATCACTCAGTGCCAGGGCAGCGCCGAACTGATCACCGTCGTCGAATTCTTCACCATAGGAGTTTTCATAGGAATATTCGCCAGCATTTATATTTCCGAAATTTTCAGTTGCCAACGGCGGCGCGTCTGCGGGAACTTCTGTGGCCACATGCCCAGTATTTGACGCTTTGATATAGGCCTCCTGAGTCCAGGTCGTTCCGTTGCGGACAAAAACATAGGCAGCACCAGACTGACCGATTGAATCGTCGTTCTGATCTCCGTTGATACCGGTCGCTGCACTAGACTCGAAATGAGCTGATACGGCTAGTGTGTTACCGTCAGCGCTCAGAGAGGTAGCAAATCCGAAGTTATCGGTTACGCCAGGGTTAGACGCTTTAATATAAGCTTGCCGAACCCAGCTACCGCTTTCATTAGCAAATATATAGACCGCGCCAGAACCGAACAAGGATTCGTCGTCTTGGTCGCCGTTAATACCTGATGAGCTACTACTTTCGAATGGTGCGCCAACGGCGAGTGTCATACCGTCGTCACTCAGCGACACTGCATTATCACCAATAGCTGAGCCGCCCGAACCGAAATTAGCGCCGAACGAAGGGTTAGAGGCTTTAAAATATGCAATCTGAGTGATACCGCTGCTTTGAATTGCGGACGGTGCGGCTTGCTGTTCAACCTCTAGAGGATCCGTTAAGTTCTGTGCGGCAGAGTCAGTGGGCTCGTCTCTCGGCCCTGTACAAGCGGCGACGAACGCATAGCTGATTAGCAGCGCATATATTTTGTTATTCATCGATTTGGGGGTTCCTCAGTAAATATGACCTCACCTGTGTCCGTGAGGATAACCTGCGCTCCGTTGGCACCACGCGAAAGTCTGATACTAGGGGCTCCATTCTTCATTGCTAAGCCGCGAACTGTCACTCTATCACCAGGTTTCAGGATATTTTTGTGCCAGCCTTCCGTGGCCATTAGCGGTGGGTTATTGAATTCGGCCATCCAGCGCACCGGATTGCCAGCTTCATCTTCTACTTCAACAGCGAGTAGCGCGTGGGGATTGATAAACATTAACTGAATGACTGTGCCGGAAATTTCTGATAGCTGATCTTCGTATCGACCAGCTGTGCCGTGATGCGCATATGCAACTGAGCTTACCAATACACTCACAGTCAGTACGTGAAGTGCGGCATGAAAGCGTCTATTTACTTTGTTCATTCGGCTTTTCCTTAAAAATTGTGCTTGTGGAGTTCAACGACTCCTAATATCTGGGGCATTATCATCGGGCAGCCATGATGCGAGTTCTGATTTTATGTTAATTAACTGAGGATGATTTGCTAAGTTGTAAAATTCATGAGGATCTTCAATATAATCATAGAGTTCTTCTGAACCATCCGACCAGCTAACGTAGTGATAGCGGTCTCCGATTATCGCGTGATTTCTATAGCCGTTGGTTATAATCGTCGGCTGGTGCCAGTCGGTGTCCGGGTTTTTCAACAGTGGTAGAAGGCTAGTGCCCTCGACGTGTTCGGGTATTGGTAGGCCTGCCAGTTCCGCCAGCGTTGGATAAATATCAAGAAGGTTAACTGGTATGTCGGTTCGTGTACCTGCTTGTGTGACTCCTGGAGCCACGATAAACATTGCGACCCGCGTCGATTCGCGCCACAGCGTTTTCTTTGCATAGGATGATTTCTCACCGACGTGGAAGCCATGATCACCGAAAACGACTAATATCGTACTGTCGGCTCGGCCGCTGGCATCGAGCCCATCCAGAACGCGCCCTAACATTGCATCGACATAGCTAATACTGGCCAGATTGCCTTGTACGGCTTCGTGCCATTGATCCGTGGCGAGAACAAATTGGTGCAGTGCCATGTTGGTCTGGCCACTGACTGAACTACCTTCTGTGACGAAATTACCTCGCAGTGCGGCATCGGGAACGTCACTCAAGTCATTTTCTATTATCGGAGGTAGCTCTATCTGTTCTATAGGATGCATGTCGAAGTATTTTTGTGGTACGTACCAGGGCTGGTGTGGCCGACGGAACCCCATCGCATCGAAACGGGGCATATCAGTTGGTTCATTTAGATGTTCCGCCATCCAATCGGCTAATTGACCGTCTCCAGTTTCCGAGTCGTAGGCATTGATCGGGCCCCAGTCGAAAGTATTGTTCCGGCCGCCAAAACTAGCGCCGTTTAATGGCAGCTCACCATCGGGGTTCAAATCGGGGAAGCGTTCTTGGTCGAACGATGGAAAATACTCATTCCAGGCTGTTCTATCGTTGTGTCCGGTATGAAATATCTTGCCTCCGCCAATCGTGCGATAACCCGAGTCCATAAAATAGCCGGGTAGGGTACGTACGCTAGTTGCGACTGGGCTTTCTTCCCAGTCATTCTGGTTGAAATAGACGCCTGTCGTTGAAGTACGTAAGCCCGTGAGGAAAGCTGTTCGAGTAGCGTTGCACACTACCGCGGGAGCGTGAGCGTTAGTGAACAGTAGTCCTCGTTCGGCTAGCCGCCTCCATGTTAGGTGTCTTAGCTTGCGGGTGTCCGTCCAGTGGACTGATCCAATCGTTCATATCGTCGATAACGATGAACAGGATATCGGGCCGTTCTGGGGTTTGAGCAAAGAGAAGGCCTGGAAGAGCGAATAATAGAGCTATCAGGGTAGCTCCAGGTAACGCTAAATTGAAATTTTCTTCCACGTTATTCATCACATTGCTCATGACTGGAGTAACCGCCATTATCTCCATCGACTACATGAACGATCTAGTTGTTAGATTGGTGGTAATAACTCCTGCATAGGAAAACGCCAATCATTGGTGGTAATGCCATCGTCAAGTGGATGATCTCTGACCCTAAACTCGGTGCGGCGAGTTCGGCCATGAATGGTGTTCCAACCCAGAAGAGGGGCGTAGAACCCTAATAGTAGAATTAACATTGACCACCCAGACAAGCGGTTGGCGCAGCTGCTGTGGCACATATAACAAAAGAAGCACAACGATCATTGCCGCAGCATCACCGAACACTTCTCGGAAAAAATGGTGCCAGCTGTGTTCCACGGGAAGACGGCTCTCAGAAGTTAGTATCATTCCGGCATCGCCGATATGACCCCCACGTGTAACCTATGCTCTGTAGGCCAAGCAAGAATCCGATAATCGTCAGTACACGTGCGATGTTTAGTCGATTTACAGCAGCAGGCATTTTAACTCTCCTAGGTAGAGGATTATCGTTCGATAGAAAAGCCGCTTGTTTGGGGTCACGATACCCTGTAATTATTAAATCTGACTATACAATAAAATAGGACTTAAGCCACGTTCATGTTCTTATTAAAGGTTTTAAA
Source organism: Candidatus Rariloculaceae bacterium (assembly GCA_045561055.1). Lineage (GTDB taxonomy): Bacteria > Pseudomonadota > Gammaproteobacteria > Steroidobacterales > Rariloculaceae > SMWC01. The sequence continues at coordinate 89,752 of JBJKYL010000013.1, forward strand.
TATTATTAACGTAAAATTTTATCGGGGTCATTCCAAGGTCCCTGTATAGATCAGATTGACCTATTGATGCTAAGTTTCGGTTTATCAAGTCCTGTAGCAGTGCTCGGATTGGATTGAAGGAAATCGTAGGATGAACAGCATTTCGACTCTAAGCTTAATCGTGGTGATGGGAGCGTTATCTCAGATAATTGTTGCCCAGGAGTCAGCACAACCGAATGTGCTTGTGATCATTGTAGATGATCTTCGGCCAGAGATAGGGATATATGGAAACGAGATTGTACATACGCCGCATATCGATAGGCTCGCTACAACAGGAGTGGTGTTCGAAAATGCGTTTACTGCTGTACCTGTTTGTGGTGCATCACGTGCCGCTTTCTTATCAGGCAGAAAGCCCACTACCGCACGGTTTCTGAGTTTCAATACGCGTTTAGATGAAGACCTACCGACTGCCTCTACTTTGCCTGGTTATTTTCGAGCGCATGGATATCGCACTGTTAGCAACGGTAAGGTCTTTGATGTTACCGCTGATTCTGCAAGCTCATGGAGCGAGTCTGCGTGGAATCCAAGCGGCGATTGGACAAGTTCCCTATCACGGAATCCACGCAGAGATGATTTGCAACGTGCCTATCGTGACAATCCGCCAGGAGTGACCGGTCCGACCTTCGAGCGCCTGGAGGTCAATGATGATCAGTATCCGGATGGCAAGGTTGCCGAGAAGACAATCGATGATCTAAGGCGATTGCAGGAACTCGGTTCGCCTTTTTTTATGATGGTCGGTTTTCGTAAGCCGCATCTTCCTTTTACCGCTCCTGATAAGTATTGGTCGCTGTACGACGCAATAGATTTTTCCTTACCGTCTACCTATCACCAAACCCCAGATGGGGTCCCCTCTAATCCTATTCATAATTCATCGGAACTACGGGCCTATGCGGGAGTGCCAGCAGCAGGACCGTTGGACGAAACTCAGGCTTTAAATCTTATCCATGCCTACTATGCGGCGGTGAGTTACGCTGATGCCCAGGTTGGAAAAATACTTTCTGCTCTACTAACGGACTTAGGCCTTGATGATGAAACTGTTGTTGTTCTACTCGGTGACCATGGTTGGAATCTCGGCGATCATACGATGTGGAATAAGCACACGCTGTTCGATATTGCCTTACGGACACCGCTCATCATTAAGACTCCAAGTAAGGCAAGTGCTCGGGTCGATGCGATCGTAAGTCTTCTTGATTTGTTTCCTACGCTTGTAGACCTGGCAGGATTATCTGCTCCACCAGATTTAGATGGAGTAAGTCTCATTCCTGTACTCGACAATGTGGCTGATGAAGTTAGAACGGTAGCGATAAGCCGTTATTTCGATGGCGCATCTGCGCGGACACGACAGTTTCGCTACACAGACTGGCGTGATGAGCAGGGTCAGGTGACAGCAAGAATGCTGTTCGACTTAACTATTGACCCGGATGAAACAAGAAACGTTGCCGAAGATGGCGATTACAAGAAGGTCGTCGAAGAGTTAAGCGCCCTCATAATCGCGGATGAAAGTAATCAACCATGGTCTCCGTTACTAGATCGCTATATTGAATCCAGATTTACCTTCTCGCACAGTGCGGCTGTCGAGTAATGACGGTTAAGTGAAAGCTTGTCCAATGCGCCGAGTACCGGTCTAGATTCCTCCGCTACCAAAAGTAAAAAACCCCGGCCGACTAGCGCCGACCGGGGTCCTCATTTTTCTACTCTTAGTTAGCTGAAAAAAGAAGCTAACATTATTTGTAGCCTTTAGAAGGTGTAGTTTATGCGTAAACCAACTTCTCGAGGAAGACGTGGACGGTACCGCCAGGTGTTATCAGCCAAAGCTTTTTGGGTCCATCCACCCCCCCGCAATTACATTGCCAGTACGGTCTCTATAATCATCAACATCAAGGGGTACACTTGAGTTGGTGAGGTTATTGCCGAACACAATGACGTCCCAGTTGTCATTGGTAAAGCGGACTTGGCCTGTGACCGTGTTCGAAGCCGGTAGCGACATCAGGTTGGCGACATCATAGTATCTTGAACTGGCATAACGTGTGCCCAATCGTCCGGACCATTCCCAACCACCGCCTAGTACCGCTGGCGCTGTGAACTGAGCTGAAAGCGAATATTGAAGCTCTGCATTTCTTTCGATTTCATTCCCGATGACGTCATAACACCCTGCGCCACCTTTCGGTTGTTCCAGTTGCCGTGTAACCGAAGCGGTCGACCATGGAATAGTCACAGTTATGACCATATTTATTGTCTTGGAGTGACATGGTGTACCTGAATGACCAGTTATCGTTTAGCACGTAATTAGTCTCAAGCTCGATACCCTTCAGGTCGCCCGTGCCAGAATTTTTTCGCACTCCATTGATGTCGGTATAGTCTTCGTCGTAGATAAGGCCGTTAGTATAGGTACCATCGTTCCAGCAAACTGTGGTTGGTTTACCCGCACAGCCACCCGCCTCCGTAACGATTTCACCCGTCCAGATAAACCGTTCGTTGATCATCATATCTTGCCAGTCAATTGCGTATATTGCGGCCGTTAGTTGCAGTCTACCGTCTAACGCGGAGCCTTTAACTCCAAACTCAAGGTTAGTCAGCGTTTGCTCTTTGGCCTTCGCAAAATCAGCAGCGGTATAGTTGATAAATCCTGCTTTCTTCGCGGCTTCACTCGCAGCCTGAACTGTTGGATTGATCATCTCCGGTGTAGCAGTGGCAGGACCGCCACCCTGGGCTAGCTGGCCATAAAGAGAAAAGCTGTCATTGAGCATGTAATTAAATGACAGGCGTGGTTGGAATGAATCCGTTACCTGAACAATTGTTTCAGTGCTAACAATATCTCTTGTCAACTGTTCGTCTCTTTGAACGCGGCCCTCAGCGCCGAGGGTTAATCGATCATTAACATCGTAGGTGATGCTACCGTAGATACCTTGCGCACTGGTATCGACGTTCTGTCGTCGGGCTGGCTCAAATGGTTTGCAGTCGTTTAGCAGACAAGCCAGACCGTGTTCCGGGTGTTCAACGTCCATAAACTCGTTGATGGCAGCATCGCTATAGCCAAAGTCGAAACTAGAAAATCCAACCAACCAACGAAGTTGCTGGTCTCCTGGCGAGATCCACCGCACGTCAAGGTAGGTTTCCTTATCAGATCCACGGCGATTGCCCATTGTTGCCGGTATTTCGGGAACTAAAACCTTTCTTTCCTGCGGTTTTTGCATCCGACATATCGGAGTCTATCCACCGCCTTGCGACGTCCTCTGTCGATGAACCAACGATTTGTACCAAAGAGCCACCGCCTCAGGTTGAAATTAAATTCACCTGAAATCCTCTCGCGATCCTGAATTGCACCGGGGTTCGTGATGCTTTCTGCCCATTGCCTTGTTGTAATCGGTGGTGCCTTTCGTGTATTCACTACGGAGGTCATGATTCCGCGGGTTCGGACCTGAATTTAGCGTACAGTTGAACTCCCCTTTTATATAAGGCCGACCGTTAGCTAGGGTGTGATTGTTACAAAGGTGTACTGTATCCCCGGGGATCAGATATTCACTACCCGGTCCGTCATCCACATCCGTCATCTGCGCCATGATCTCCATGTCGAAGAAATCGCTAGGAGCCCACTTCAGTTTGCCAGATACAAACTTGGTGCTCGTGGATCCAAATTTATAGCCGTCGGTAGTAACCCACTCGTCAGGAGCGTCGAATGTTTCATTCGCAACATCTAACGTAAAGCCTAAGTTATCTGTGATCGGACCACCGAGCGCCGCGCCGAGTATTGAGCGGTTCTGGTCGGAAACAGTCATCTTCACTTTAGACTCAAACTCTTCGCCCGGATCTCGCGTCACATAGTTGACGGCACCGGCGAATGTCGCACGGCCAAAAGCAGCGCTTTGGGGGCCACGCAAGACTTCAACGCGCTCTAGATCGGTAAAAGCCATCGAGGCGTTTGTACCGAAGAGGGGAGCGCCGTCGATGAAGATGGAAACGAGTTGGTTAATTGGATTCTGCGATCCCGGGTTAATGCCCCGCATCGTTGTCCTGCCGCCTTGTCGTTCCCGGGTCTGCTCATAGTCGACGCCTGGTGTTTCGGCATAGAGATCGAAAGTGTCCAAGATATTCGCTTCTTCGGCAAAATCGGCGGTTAGTACCGAAATCGCAACAGGGACATCAAGAAGAGTCTCTTGTCGTCTTCGGGCTGTGACCACGACTTCTTCAAGAGATTCTGAAGCGCCTATCTGTGCTTGGGTGTTCGTTGTCGGAGCGATTGTTAAACCGAACGCTAGTGTAATCGCGAACGGAATCCCAATAACCGATTTTCTAAGTAAATGCCCGCAAGTAAACATAAAACTCTCCCACGCTGATTATCAAAGCATTAAATGTAAGTCTAAATAGATTTTAAAATTATTTAGTCCAGATTGTATATGTATTATTGATTGGACCTATAGTCGTATTGCATCAAATAATAGTTAACTTTCATGAAGAAGTCTCATGAGAGAGAAAAATATTGTTGGCTTAAAACAACAAAAAGTGTTTTTCATCACCGGGCAATCTGATCACCGGGCAATCTGATCACCGGGCAATCTGATCTAAGAAAATTAGCTGGATGCGCACATCAATATTTGCTTATAGGTAAACTCCTTGCAAACTAGATCTGTTATCTTCCTGGTGTAAAGCGCTCGCAAAATAATAATAGGTGAGGAGTCATATGATGACATTAGTAAAGAGTGTATTTGGATTTTTGGTGCTGGGTGCGCTGTGCGCTTGCACCCCAGAAACACCGATTAGTTTCTCCGTAGATCCTGAAACAGTAGCCGCTACGGACGGTCAGCCGAATATCCTTTTTGTCGTCCTTGATGATCTTGGCTTTACAGATATGGGCGCGTTCGGCAGCGAGATACCGACACCAAATATCGATCGGCTAGCATTTGAAGGCGTGCGGTTAACCAATCTGCATGCTGCCGCGAACTGTCAATCGGCTCGTATCATGTGGATGGCAAGCACGAGTATCGCAAATGGTATCGGTATCTATCCGAGAGATGTTGAGCGGCCGGCGGGTATTCGTGGGTCCTATTTAAGCCTGGAATACGCGACGATTGCGGAGCTCCTGCAGGATGCCGGATACCAAACCTTTATGGCGGGTAAGTGGGATCTAGGGGGTTTAGAGCACTCGCCAGCAAGGCGTGGATTTGACCGTAGTTTTGCACTCCTTCCCGCATCAGCCGATTATTTCGGCAACAATCAACGCCCGATTTCTTACGAGGAGGACGGCCGGCCGGTAGCGCTAGACGAACTACCGGATGACTTTTATACGACTAATTATTTCACTGATAAAACGCTCGAGCATCTACAGGCAAGTGATCCAGATTCACCCTGGTTTGCATACTTATCTTTCAATGCTCCCCATTGGCCGCTCATGGCACCAAGACGACTGGCTCGACCGTCACGCTGGCCGTTACGATGACGGTTACGACGTGCTTCGTGAGCAACGCGTCGGGCGAGCGAGTGAGTTAGGGGTCGTGCCAGCAGGTTTGTCACTTGATTCTTTCGTTCCGGTTGCGGAGCCCTGGGATCAATTAAGCCAAGTTGAACAGCGGCGCTATTCACGTGCTCAGGAAATCTACGCGGCTATCGTTGAGCATACTGATATGAACATCGGTCGAGTTATCGATTACCTTGAAGAAACTGGACAGCTTGAAAACACAGTGGTCATGCTGATGTCGGACCATGGTGGTTCAGCTGCCGAATCCGGAGTGTCTACAGGCCGGCTACCGACCGAAGAAAATATCCGCGGCCTTGATCCCTCTGAGATTGATAATAGTTTGGAAAATTTTGGTCGTGGTAATTCATTTATCGATCATGGCATAGGTTTTGGCGAAGCGGCGAGCGCGCCATTTCGACAGTTTAAAGCGACCTTGAGTGAGGGTGGGTTAACCGCTGCCGCGTACGTTCGTTACCCGAGTGTGGTGCCTGCCGGCGGAGTCAGCGATACGTTCTTGACTGTAATGGATATCTTGCCAACTTTTCTTGAGATCGGCGGGACCGAGCATCCCGGTGCGGGTGAGTATCGTGGACGTTCCATTCACGGTATTCTCGGTCGGTCGTTCCTACCCATGCTAGTAGGCGAGACAGAGGTAGTTCATCCGCCGACCGAACCGTTTGGTTGGTATCGTGGCATTTCTGGCGCTCTAATTCGCGGTGACTATAAAATCATTAATGATATAGAGCTAAGTCCGGTAGCCGGTTTATCAGGGGAACGGGCCGGATTACCGTGGCGATTGTATAATTTGGCAACCGATCGCGGCGAAACTAATGATTTGGCGCTAGAATTTCCAGACCTTACAGCTGAGCTCGCGGCAGAATGGGAAGCGAATTGGCGTAGCCGAGAGGCTAGACATAATTAATTATCGAATAATACGTTGTGGAGAGAAATATATGACTCGTTTGGGCTTATTTTTAATGGTAGTTTTCGGTTCGACCGCAGCATTAGCCCATCATGCATTCAGTGCGTTCTATGACACTAATAATGTTGGTGATATCGAGGGCGAGCTGATTGAGACGTTCTGGATCAACCCACACGCGGGTTTCAGAATTCGTACCGACGACGGTGAAATTTGGAATATCGAGACAGCGCCCGTCAATCGCTTACAGCGGTTAGGACTTGCTGAAGCTATAGTAGTGGGCGATCGGGTTACTTTTTCTGGTGCCTTTTCGCGGCTGGGACGAAATGAAGTGCTCGCTACTAACGCGATTTTGGCGGATGGTCGGGAGGTTCTGCTAGATCCCGGTTTTGCCAATCGACTCGGACTTGCGGACCGCGTAACTTCTGGTGGAAGTGATGGAGCAGATCCCGTTGCGGTTGCTGGGGGTGCTGAGCCAGAAGGTATCTACCGTGTTTGGTCGCGCGCGCGCGGGCCGAACGATCAGGACCCTGAACGCACGTTTACATCAGCCGCTCTGGCAGCCAGAGCGGCTTGGGATCCGGTCGTTGATGATCCGGCACTTCGCTGTATTGCTCCGGGGATGCCGGTTGTGATGGATACGCCTTTCCCGATGGCGTTCGAAGAAGGAGATGGTCGAATTATTCTTCGTATAGAGCAATGGGACAGTGTCCGTAGTATTCACATCGATAGCGACCTGGACCCGCAAGCGCAACCTGACTCATTAATGGGGTATTCAGTCGGGCATTGGGAAGGACGGACGCTTGTTGTAGAGACGTCGAATATCAGCTGGCCTTATGTCGATGAGTTCGGTACGCCTAAAAGTGATGAGTTTACGATTGTTGAGCGCTTCACTTTTAGCGAGGACAGTCGTGGAATGACCTGGGAGGCGACGTCCAATGATCCATTGACCTATGAGGGTTCTGCCTTTCTTGGTAGCGCTAGTTATGAATGGGTGCCTGGCGAAGAAATCAAGCCTTATAACTGTTCGCTTGGCGCTGCAGGCTAACTAATTGATTTGAAATATGCTACTGCCGCAGCTCTTATAGAAGTTGCGGTTACTCTAGTTATTGCCAGTGAAAAATTAAGGGATACTTATGGTTGACTTAGAAACTCCGTTGGAAGAAATCCTTGCTTCTCGGCAACCCGGTATTAGGCTTTTCGGTGTGTTTATGAAGCCGACGCCGATGATGTTGGAAAAGCGCGGGACTGCGGAAATGGACGAGATGCGCCGGCAGGCGTTTATTTACATTTGGCAGCTGGAAGAACAGAAAAAACTTCTCTTGGCAGGTCCTTTTGAAGAAGGGACGCCAAATCAGGAGGGGATGCTGCTGCTAATGGTGGAGACACTCGAGGAAGCTGAAGCAATTGCGGCGAACGAGCCAATGCATGCTGGTGGATGGCGAGTCAATACCGTTAGGAGCTTTGCTTTGAATGAGGGTCTCGTCGTTGATACCGTGCGCAAACTGATTAGCGGGACTAGCTAGGTAGTAATAGTGTCTTTGAAAGACTCAAAACCATTTGAATCATCTGACAAATCTTCAGATGTCGAGCAGTTTCGTCTACGGAATTTCATCACCAAGTTGGAGGAACTCGGTGAGCTGGATATTTGCGATGAGGCGATCCAGACCGCTGATATTGCGGTGCGTCTTGAGGGTAACTCGCGGGCAGTGTTATTCAACAATGTTGGTGCAGAGCAGGTTGATATTGTTGGGAACGTCATGGCATCCCGGTCGCGAATTGCAGCCGCATTCGGTGTTGAGGAAGCTGATGTTCTTGATGAGATTCGTAGTCGCCTCAAGACACCACAAACTCTCGTGGAGCTGGAGTCATCTAAAGCACCAGTTCAGCAGGAGGTGTGGTTGGGGGATGAGGCAGACTTAACGCGGCTCCCAGTTCCGTTCCAACATAGCGGCGATGGTTCTCTATATCTGTCCTCACCTATTGACGTTGTGCAGGATGCTGCGACGGGATTACATAATATCGGTTGCAGGCGTCTTATGTTGCGCGGGCGGAGAGAATGTGGCGTCGACTTGAATGCGCCTAGCGACTTGAGAGCGATATACGAAGATGCCGTTAAGGTAGGTAAACCACTCCCAGTTAGTTTCATCCTGGGCGCTCACCCAATTGATCATTTTACTGGGGCGATGCGTGCACCGGGAGATGAACTAGAACTGATGGCGAAGTTACGGGGCACCTCCTTGCCGGTTGTAAAATGCGTTAGCAACGATTTACGCGTGCCCGCCGATGCCGAGTACGTACTTGAAGGTTACTTAAGCCCAGAGGGGCACGTTGAAAAAGAAGGTCCATACGGTGAATTTCTCGGTTACTACGGTGGCGTAAAACAGAACCCTGTTTTTCATTTAACGGCGATTACACGACGTAAGGATGCGCTATTTCAGACGACGACGATCGCTGGTCGGCGGCTCGACTGCACGGACACCTCGCAGCTCGTTTCGTTGAAGGCTGAGCTCGGAATTTGGGAGGCGCTGCGTACTGCGGTTCGCGATCCCATCGCAGTTAATGCGACGACTGCAAGCGGCGGCTGCTTTCATGCTCGCGTTGCGCTCAGGCAGCGCGCACCTGGTGATGCGCGCAACGCAATTGCCGCAGTACTGGGTAGTTTCATGAATGTGAAGCACGTCTTTATCGTTGATGAGGATATCGATATTTTTGATGATGCGCAGATGGAATGGGCGTTAGCATCGCGATTTCAGGCAGACCGCGACTTCGTGGTGTTCGAAGGTATGAGGTTGCCACCCGTAGATCCCTCGATGGGTAAAGCAAGAGTCAGCGCCAAAGCTGGCTTCGATTTGACTATTCCTTTTGCTCAGCGTGGCAATGACGATTGGTTAGTGCCAGTCCCGCCGAATTTATCATCGACCGAGAAGCAGTTCAGCTCAGTAGCGGATGCGCTTCGTGATGGACCGAAGAGTTTTGAGGGGTTACTTCGTAGCTTAGGTTCGCAGGATGGTAGAGAAATCGTGCTTGAGCTAGAGGTTCTGAACAATGGGGGACAACTAGATAGTAGAGCAGAAGATGGAGCGTATAGATTAAAGACGCGTGATAAAAAATAATGCAAATTAAATCTAACGGTCGCGCGATAGGTCAATCGCTACTTCGGCGCGAGGACCGACGTTTGATTACCGGGCAAGGCCGCTTCAGCGATGATTTTAATCTTCCAGGCCAGTGTTACGCCCAGCTCCTTCGGTCCCCTTACGCTCATGCGACGATAGAAAATATTGATGTTAGCGAGGCGTCTCATTTGCCGGGCGTTGTTGCGATTCTGACAGGTCAACACTGGAAGGTAGACGGTCACCGTAACATTCCTCATGTTGCCGATCCGGCAGACGGATGTGACCCAAGTTTCAAGACGTTCGCGGGCCGTGGTGGATTCGTATTTGATGACGGGCAGCCCGTTATCGCCATAGATAAAGTGCGTCATGTAGGTGAGCCTGTAGCGATTGTGATTGCGGAATCTATTGATGTTGCGAGGAACGCAGTCGAGCAGATTGAGGTGGACTATCATGAACTGCCCGCGCATTCCATGATTGAAGCTGCATTGAAGTCTGATACCGATCTGATTTGGGATGGTGCGCCTGAAAATGTTTGTCTCGATACGCATATGTGGGACGAAGAAGTGATAGTCGACGCGGCCTTTGGGAATGCGGCACACGTTATTGAGAAAAAATTCGTCACAAACCGAGTGGTAGGTGGGCAAACTGAACCCAGGAGTGGCATCGGTAGTTTCGACAAAAAAAGCGGGCAGTACTTTTTATATGCCGGTAGCCAGGGGTCCATTCGTTTGAGAAATGGTTTGGCGCATGTGTTTGGTGTTTCTCCTGACAAGGTACGTGTCGTATCAGAAGATGTCGGCGGTGGTTTTGGCCCACGAAATTTTCTTTATCCCGATTTCGCTTTGTTACCTTGGGCCGCGCGGCGTATCGGTCGACCGGTGAAGTGGACGTCGACGCGTAGCGAGGCTTTTCAAAGTGATACGCAAGGCCGAGATAATATTTTAAATCTTTCCTTCGCTTTCGACGAGCAGCATCGGTTCGTAGCCGTGAAACTGGATTTTCTCGCTAATATCGGTGCCGCACCTGTTTCGTATGCACCAGTACAAAATGTGGCGCGCCTTACGACGTCGACCTACGATGTTCCTCTTACGCATACGCGTGTTCGGGGCGTACTGTCAAATACCGTTCCGACAGGTCCGTATCGCGGTGCTGGTCGGCCCGAGCTTGTGTATGCATTCGAGAGATTATTAGATATTTATGCGAGAGAGCAGGGGATCGATCGGATTGAATTAAGACGTAACAATCTGATTAGCCCCGATGTATTGCCTTATCAGGGAAGGACGGGGCTCGTTATCGATTCCGGTGAGTTCGAAAAAACGATGAATCTAGCGATGGAGAAAATTGATTGGACTGGTTTCGAACAGCGGCGCGCAGATTCGTTGGCTGCTGGGCGCTTTCGTGGTATCGGGCTCGCAAGCTTCATGGAAATTCCAGTTGGTTTTCCGCATGAATCGATAAGACTTACAGTTCGCGGTGATAATAGGGTTGAGATAGTTGTTGGTACCCAGTGTATGGGTATGGGGCATGCTACGGTTTTCCCTCAAGTGCTTTCTGACCAGTTGGGTATTTCTGTGGAGTCGATCAATCTTGTGACCGGTGACACGGATCAGTCAACGGTTGGCGGCGGTTCGCACTCGGATCGATCTATGCGTCTAGTTGGCACGTTAATTCTTAAAGCGTCTGAAGCGCTCATTGAGAAGGCTATGCCGCTCGCCGCACAGAGACTCTGCGCTGAAGAGTCTAGTATTCATTTTGAACAGGGCGGGTTCCGTAGTGACGATACGGGTTCAGTAATTGGCTTGTTCGAGTTGGTAGCCTCGTGTGAGGACATAAAAGCAAATGATGACGGGATTAGGGTTCTAGTAATCGATGCGGAGATTCATGATCGGCTGCCGGCATATCCGAATGGTTGCGCGTGCTCTGAAGTCGAGATTGATCCACAAACGGGGAAAATCGAGTTGCTCCGCCATACGCTCGTTCACGATGCGGGCTTGGAAATTAATCCGATGATCTTGGAGGGTCAGAGTCACGGCGGTATTGCCCAGGGAATTGGGCAGGCGATGTGTGAGAGTTTCGTCTATGCTGACGAGGGAGCGCAAATACTTTCCGGAAGCTTCATGGATTATTGCCTGCCGCGAGCCGATGACTTGCCTAACTTTACTATTGGGTCAAACCCGACGGCTACGGACAGCAACCCGTTAGGGATAAAAGGTGGCGGTGAGAGTGGGACGACTGCGGCGTTAGGCGCGTTCTTTAATGCTGCCAGCGATGCTCTTGTTTCTATCGGTATAGAAGAGGTGCCAATGCCTGCAACATCGAGTCAAATATGGCAGCTAATTCAATCCGCGCGGGATGAATCTTCCAATGAGGATAGGTCGGTCGCGTAGCGTCAGGCGGTAGATTCCTGGGTCTCGGGTAGCCTGATCAAAAACATCAATAGTAATCCCAGTATCTGCGGGACTGCGAAGACCCAATAGACTATTTCACTACTCCAGCCGGCGGCAAATAATAGTCCAGCGAAGACTGGGCTTCCGGTAGAGCCTATTCGCCCGATTCCGATTGCCCAACCGACGCCAGTAGTACGAATGTTCGCGGGGTAGAGGCGTGCAGCGATTGCGAAGAGACCCGCAATACAACCATAAACGAAGAAACCAATTGCCGTTGCGAGGATGATAATCAGATTGAGTTGTGTTCCGACGAACGACAACGCCACGATGGCTAGCATGCAGCCAAAGAAGTACCATTTGATCATTCGGAAGAGCCCTATCCGCGTTGAATGATAGCCGAGCAGTAGCATACCGACAGCACCACCGATGCCATAGAAGATGTTTGCGGAGATACCCTGTGAGAGGGCTAATCCAGCCTCCGTAAGAATAGTCGGTAACCAGCTTTGGAAGAAGAACAGTGTTGCAAATGCGCAAAAGAAAGCGCCCCAGAGAGCAAAAGTTGAGCGCCGCGTTGCGGGTGAGAATAGTGTAGATAGCTTCGGACGTTTCTCAACTGTCTGTTTCGCCGGTAAGCTTGTTAACGCAGTCCGGCCTATACGAGCGAGAATTTCGTTTGCTTTTTTAAGTGCTTTTTTCGGTTGTTTTGTAAGTAGGAAGTCTATCGATTCTGGTAGGCCAAAAAAGACAACCGGAAGCATCAGCGTCGAGACCACACCAGCGAGCACGAAGATTGAGCGCCAACCATAGACGCCGATGATACTCGCCGCAACTAATCCACCGAGAATTGCACCGGCCGTGAAGCCGAGATGCATAAAGCTGAGCGCGAAATTACGCCGCTCCTCTGATGAATATTCCGCGACTAGTGTGTTCAGGCTTGCGAGAATTGCTCCGATACCTAGCCCAGTCAGGAAGCGGGCGGCGATAACTAAATTGAGCGAGGGCGCTGCAGCCGTCGCGAATAATCCTACGGTTATAACCACTAAGAACGCGAGAATTGTATTGCGTCGTCCGTAGATATCTGCGAGCGGTGCAAGTAGAAAAGAGGCGACAGTCATTCCGGCAACGCCAGAACTAAATAAGAGTCCGAGTTGTTCTGGTGTGACACCCCATTCGGTGCGAATCACTGGTGCAGCAAACGCAATAATGAACAGATCGAAACCGTCGAGTGTGTTCAGGATCCAGCAAATAATAACTACCCGTATTTGTAGCGGAGCCATTTTCTGTTGGCCTAGTGCATAAGTGACGCCGGTGTTTGACGTATTCATCTATTCGTACCTCACTGATTTATTTTACTGTCGAGCTTTTCAACAGTATTTTTCAACGTGCCGATTCCTGTGATTTCTACTTCAACTGTGTCCCCGGGTTTCAGATAGATAGGTGGATTATGTCCATGACCTACGCCGCCTGTTGTGCCCGTGGAGATGATATCCCCCGGATGGAGTTCTACAATACCTGAGAAATACGATACTAAGCTCGGAACATCGTGAATTAGGTCGCTAATACTAGCTGATTGCATTACCTCACCGTTAAGACGTGTTTCCAATCGCGTGTTCGACCAATTCGGTGCCGCATCGCGTGTAACCATACAGGGCCCCACAGCTCCGGATCGCCAAAAGTTCTTGCCCTGGAACGTTGTGCGTTTCTGATAGTCCCTAACGGATCCGTCCATTAGGATTGTATATCCCGCAACGTATTCCATGGCATCAATTTTGGAGATGCGGTGGCAGCGTTTGCCAATCACGATACAGTACTCGCCTTCATAGTCGTATTGGACTGAGAGTGTCGGCATGGCAAGCGGCTGCATATGTCCGACAATGGCTTGCCGGCTCTTGGAAAAACCGCGTGGATAGGGTTCCGCTGTCCGTCCCAACTCCTGAAGGTGATCACGGTAATTCAAGCCATGACAGATGAAATTAACTGGTTCTGAGGTAAGCGGCAGAAATGCCACGTCGGTAGGTTGAAAGTCTGGGATTGTATTGGTGGCGGTATCTCCAGCAAGGTCAAGCGCATCGTTTTCGATGAGATTCACTAGGGTCGGATACTGATCGCCAATACGGCTACCCAGATCAACGATTCCTTTCTCGTTGATTACACCATAAGAGTCGATGTTATCAAGCGTATAGCTACAAAGTTTCATATCATAATCAAGTTTGACACGATTCCCTCACTACAATCAGAGAGCGTGATTCAAAATAGTAATGAGTAAACGATAAAATATTATCACTTGCGTTAAAATCGCATCGGCTCTGCAAAATTGTGTCCATCTACAATATCATCAAGACGGTACTACTTCCTGCTTGCCGTTATAATAAGTGATCACATTTGTGAATATGCTTCCGAATTTAGTGAGTAAATATTAATGAATCTTCGTGCAGAGTGGAATATGAAAAATAGGTTTCTACTCGCAGTTATTGCCAGTGGACTCGTTCTGTTTTCTGATTTAGCAATATCGCACCATTCTTTTGCGCAGAGACTTGCAGGCGAAATAGAGTCGCTTGAATTTTATGACGGTACGATTGATCTTTATAGGATGCTCAATCCTCACAGCGCGCTGTTTCTGACGCTCGAAAATGAGGACGGGAGTAACGCCGAATGGCTTATAGAACTCAGTTCTGCGTCGACGCTAGGCCGCGAAGGCTGGACGCCAGAATTACTCAGTTCGGGAGATCGAGTCTCCGTCGCGATCTTAGCGTCACGGACACCGAATCGTGGGCGACTTCGCGCTATGCTGGTGCATGGAACGAGTGATACAGAATCATCGAGACTTATCGTCGCATACGGTATCCGGGGAGACACGCCGATCATGCGACGACTGCGAGATAGGCTTCCGACGTGCGTGGGTATGGAAGGAAAGCTTAATAGAGGCGAGTGTTTTGTTGTGTCGCATGCCGTTTTACAAGATTTAGAAAATGAGTTTCCAGGGCAGATGGGTTATGTGATGCCATGAAAATATTTATTGGTCAATTGTTATCAGAGAGAGTAGCGTTTTTTCTTGTAGCAGTAATGGGTGGTTTCTTCAGTTCTATTGTTTTTTCGCAACCACCGGATTTCTTCGGTAGATATGTAGGTGTATTGACGATAGAAGAGCCGGCAGAATATCTCCTTACCGAGCTAGGCCAGGATTCTTACGACAACTATGATCCTAACTATGGGGATCCGCGACAGTGGGATGACTGCGCACTAGAAGGGATCCCACCGCTTTTGTTTACGCCCGGCGTCGCGACCGTTGACCTGCTTGAGCTCGACGACGGTAATATTGAGATGCGATACGAACGCGATGATGCGATACGCACCGTGCACATGAATTTAGAAGGATTTTCTGAGGATCAATCCGATTCTCCACTAGGTTACTCGCACGGATATTGGATCGATAACATACTAACCATAGAAACTTCGAGTTTGGCGGGAGGCGTTGTCATTGCCCAGAAGCGCTATCCAATAAGTGTGGATGCTCATGTGACCGAGCGCTATTGGCGTGAGCCAGGTGATAATGATTTAAAGATGGAGGTTGTGGTCGACGATCCCGTGAACTATAGAAAACCGATCAAGATCGGACGGACCTGGGTCTGGTCGCCAGATGCGCCGCTTTTGCCATGGGATTGTGTCGGCCTCGGACAAAGACATAGCGAAGATTTAGATATTAGTGAACTCAGACGCATGCTAGAAGAGCAATAAATTAGTTTCGGATGGATATCTCTGGTGAATATCGTTTGTCGATGGGGCGTCAAGAAGTTTGGGATGCGCTCCTAGATCCATCGATTCTTCGTCGCTGTATCCCCGGTTGCGAGGAGTTAGAGCAGCTAGGGGACGATCGATATCGTGCGAAGGTCAGAGCCGCAATCGGTCCAGTCAAAGCGACCTTCACGAGTACGCTCGAAATTACGAATTCAAATCCGCCGAATAGTTACCGGTTGGAAGGAGAAGGGAAGGCAGGCGCCATTGGTTTTGGCAAAGGTTTTTCAGACGTAACGTTGATCGATGAAAATGGAGTCACAGTGCTTCGTTATTCGGCAGAGTTTCAGGTAGGGGGACGTCTCGCGCAACTCGGTTCTCGCCTAGTAGTTGCCGCAACAAGAAAAATAGCGGACGAGTTTTTTAATCGATTGACTAACGATATTGATGATAGCGCAGAGCGTATAGTGCCAGACATAGCCGTGGGACCTAGCCGAAAAGCTTGGGCTTTTGTAGCGCTTGCAGGGGTAGTATTAGTAGTTGCTATTTGGTGCTTGTGGGGCTTTTGGGCTACGAATTAGATCTTAAGGATGGGATGAGTGACAGTTTCAATTTCATTGACAGTGAACGGTGAATCGGTCTCCGCTGAAGTCGATTCCCGTATGCTTCTCGTAGAGTTACTACGCGAGGAACTCGGACTGACCGGAACGCACGTTGGTTGTGATACTAGTCAATGTGGTTGCTGTGTCGTGCACATGGACGGTAGATCGGTAAAGAGCTGTTCGATTCTTGCTGTTACTGCTAGAGATGCTGATGTGACTACAATCGAAGGTTTAGCATCGGGAGATACACTCCACCCGATGCAACAGGCATTCCACGAAAATCACGGTCTACAATGTGGTTTTTGTACGCCTGGGATGATCATGAGTGCAGTAGACCTTGTTGAGCGGAATCCGGATCCGAGCGAGGCTGAGATTCGTAAATGGCTCGACGGTAATTTATGTAGGTGCACCGGTTACCATAATATTGTCAAATCTATAAAGGCTGCTGCTGCTGCCGTTCGGGGCGATTGAAGTGTATCCGTTTGACTATCACCGGCCTACTTCATTGAAAGAGGCTACCAATCTGTTCCAGGCCGCGGATGATCCGCAGTGGTTGGCTGGTGGTATGACACTACTTCCCGCGATGAAGCTGCGGCTTACAGCGCCGTCAAATCTTATCGACTTAGCGGGATTAGATGATCTCAAAGGGTTGGAAAAAATAAACGGGAGTATTCATGTTGGTGCGATGACGCTTCATGATGTTGTTGCGAGGTCACCCGATGTACGTCAGAACATACCCGCACTGGCGGCGTTAGCCAGTGGTATTGGTGATTCCCAGGTGAGGAATCGGGGTACTATTGGCGGCTCAATATCTAACAGCGATCCAGCTGCTGATTATCCTGCCGCTATCCTGGGACTAGACGCTACTATCATCACGACATGCCGTCAGATTGCGAGCGACGATTTTTTTACCAATCTTTTTGAGACGGCTTTAGAGTCTGGGGAAATAGTCAAACAGGTTAGCTTCCCTATTCCCGACTGTGCCGGTTACGTTAAGTTTCCGAATCCCGCTTCCCGCTATGCAATCGTAGGTGTTATGGTTTCGAAAACTGGTTCTGCGGTTCGAGTCGCGATTACAGGTGCTGGCGCTTCGGCTTTTCGTGTTGCAGAGATGGAGCAGGCGCTGATGGCTGATTTTAGGCCTGAGGTATTGCACGAGATTCAAATTTCTTCTGACGATCTTAACGAGGATCTTCATGCTAGCGCTGAATATCGAGCCCACCTCGTTAACGTCATGGCGCGACGGGCGGTCGGGCTGGCTTGCGGCGCTTAGCTTTCTGCCATTTGCGATTAATATTAGCCCCTAACGGTTAACGACTGAGGAGAGGTATGGATCCAAATACAGCAGTTGCCACTAGTCCGTTGGTTGCGCTCCTCGCCTTTCTAGGTGTCATCGTGCTCCTGTTATTCCTTATTGCGAAGTGGCGCTGGCATGTGTTTCTCGCGTTGCTGGTTCCGTTACTGTTGTTCGGGATCGTACCCGGCGTGCAGCAAAATAATTTTATCAACGCGTTCGAGACAGGTTTTGGTTCGACGCTTGGTTCGATCGGGGTAGTAATTGTGCTTGGCTCGATTATCGCAGAGGCGTTACGTCACACTGGTGCTATACAAACGATTACTCGCACTATGGTGCAGGCCGTTGGCACTAAACGAATGCCGTTGGCGCTTACGCTGACCGGCTTCGTCTTAGGTATCGCGATTTTTTCTGACGTAGCCTACGTCATTCTAAATCCTCTCGTGCACTCTGCCGCTAAGATGATGGGCGTCACGGTCAGTGTTATGTCGATCGGACTCGTTGGTTCGCTGCAGTTAACTCATGCGATCGTCCCGCCGACCCCAGGTCCGCTAGCTGCAGCTGCTCTCGTCGGTGCAGATATAGGTAAGACAATTATTTGCGGTACCGTGGCCTGTCTCGCGGGCTCACTGGCTGGTTGGGTTTGGGGTCAGTACATCGTCGGTCCTCGGATTAAGACGATGCCCTCGGACGAGTATGCTGGCGAAAACTTTCTAGAGGAAGATGCGGAAGGAAAGTTGCCAGGTCCTTTGGGGTCCTATGCACCAATACTCGTGCCGATTTTGTTGATTTCTGCCCAGAGTATCTCGCGGTTATTTCTCGACGAGGGACATATCATTCGTTCAGGATTAGCTTATATAGGCTGGCCGGTCGTGGCACTAAGTGTTGGGGTAATTCTTGCTTACCGGAATATAAAAACTCCGGAACATCGTAAGGACTCCAAGAATGCATGGGTGGAAGAGGCATTAAGAGTGTCCGCTATGATTCTTGTGGTAACAGGTCTTGGTGGTTCGCTGAGTGAAATTTTGAAGGCCACTCCTGCTGTCGACTATATTAGCGGCTTCTTTGCTTCTTACGGACTCCCCTCGATTCTTTTGCCATTCGTTGTCGGAATTATTGGTAACATGATTACCGGCTCCACTACAGTTGGCGTAATTACAGCAGCGTCTCTCGTAGCACCTATGCTCGGTAGCCTAGATTTATCTCCTGAAGCTGCGATGTTAGCCGGAGCCAGCGGTTCGGTTATGATTAAATACGTGAACTCGAGTTACTTTTGGGTTTGTACTTCACTTAGCCGAGTACCTGTTAATGACGCGATTCTTGGTTACGGAGGAGCTACGTTCGTTGGAGGTATTGCTTCTTTTCTTATGGTTTGCCTAATGTGGGCGATGGAATTTATTTAAGAACTATTTTGTACTGCGTTGCGTAGTTCGATAGTTTTAGATGGTGCTCAAACGTGTCTGATAAATACAATATTCTTTTCCTTGGTGCTTCATACGGTTCGTTGTTTGCAGCGAAAGCCGCGCTCGCGGGCCATTCGGCTCACTTGATTTGTCTTCCGGAAGAGGTTGAGCTCATCAATAGTGAAGGTGCGGTTGTTCGTCTGCCGGTTCGCAGTATTGATTCGCCAGTGGAGCTCAATAGTAAGACAATGGTTGGTAGGGTCTCGGCGGGTGCTCCAGAAGATACCGATCCTGCTGATTATGACCTGGTTGTTTTGGCTATGCAGGAGCCACAGTACCGGTTTCCCGCTGTGAAGGACCTACTTCAGAAGGTTGGTGCTGCGGCTAAACCGTGTATGTCGATAATGAATATGCCACCGCTCGCTTACTTAAAGCGAATTCCGAGCATAAATACGGATGTTCTCAGGGACTGCTATACAGATGCTTCTGTATGGGACAGTTTTAATCCAGCACTAATAACATTGTGTAGCCCGGATCCACAGGCATACCGGCCGCCGGACGAGAAATGTAATGTGCTTCAGGTAGGACTGCCGACCAACTTCAAAGCGGCCCGTTTCGAGTCCGACGAACATACCGCGCTTCTCCGTCAGATCGAAGACGATATTCAAAACATTCGTTACGAAGTTGATGGTAATGAAGTCGAGTTGCCTGTGAAGCTACGTGTGCATGAGTCGTTATTTGTGCCACTTGCTAAATGGGCCATGCTTATGACCGGTAATTACCGCTGTGTGCAGGAAGAGAAGATGATTCCGATTAAGCAGGCCGTTCATTCCGATACAGAAGTGTCTGCCGAGATTTATAATCTGATTGCTGAGCTCTGCGTTAGTCTTGGCGGTGATCGTAACGATCTCGTACCGTTCGAGAAATACGGGAATGCAGCGTTATCGTTACAGAAACCTTCATCGGCCGCGCGCGCATTGCTAGCTGGGGCGCCTTACATTGAGCGCGTTGACAGACTTATACAGACGTTAGCGTCGGCCCAGGGGATGCGGTCGGCACACATTGATCGAACGGTAACGTTTGTCGATAGTTGGTTAGGTAAAAATAGAGCATCTGACTGAGTAACTTATTGTTGGCTATTGCTATATAAAACAGGCGATAGCTGTTTTCGATAATGTTTTGTGGATAGCTATTCCTAATTAACGCTCCACTCGGGCGATTAAATCGAGACTCGTACGCATCTGTCTCGCGGACTCAGCTATTGAATTATCAGTTCGACGGCGGGTTCCTTTTCCTTAATTTACATCTTCGTCAAGGAAACTTTCAAACGAGCTAAAATCTAGGTAGTCGCCCGAACAACTAATCTCGCTTAACTCCCAGTTTACAGGTGCAAGCCGATAGTAAAGCGTCTCTGCAATCCATGGCTCGGCCAGCGCGATTGGGTCTTCCATTGTGATATCGATTTCGAGATTGAGATTGTCAATGCGGCGGAAAACTTCTGTTACTTTCAATTGGTCGCTGTGTTGGTAGCCAGAACGATCCATCCATGTTCTTTCGTCGATACCGACAGTCGTCACGATGAAGGTCGTATCGTTTTGCCATTCGCCTACTGAGTTTCCGAGCCACAGCATTACGGGGTCCTCTGGGCTCTCGCGCCCGTCCGTATAAATGCGTCGAATAGTGTGGTCGTACTCATAGAGTAGAATGGTCTCTTTTTCTGTGTAAACGACTTCGAAGGGATATGGATGGAAATAGACACGCGGTACCCCGGGTGGATAGCAGCGAGTAAGGACCGGATCGTTAGTTTCGCCCAATGCGAAGGCGCCCGCGTTAGAGTTTTTCGCCTGTTCAAAGAGTGTCTGTCCCCATTCCGTCAGAATCGGTGGCTCGGGTGTCCAGGTTGAGCCGCTACGGAAAGTCCCTTCAGGGCTGATTCTCGTCCAGACTCCAGTGAGATCACGAGCAGGCGCTGGACCGTCTACATGGGGGGTAACTGTCGTTGGAGATCCGGTACCGAACTGGGCGGAGCTGCCTTGGGAAAACCCAAGCGCCACTGCGGCTAGTAAAATCGTTATTGTTATTAGGCGCATGCTATTAACTCTCCGTAGCAGTAATTAGGTCTTTCTGGATTTGAGTCGCAGAGATGAGATATTCGTTGCATTTACAGAGATTGTAGCTACTACTCTAACGGGTGAGTATGCCGATTTAGCTACGCTCATAAATATTATCGTAACGAGTGTGTTCCGATGCTTTCACCAGTCGTCAGGTCGATTGATTCCCAAAGCGCGATGTTTTCACCATTAGGCATGATTATTTCCCTAATATGAACCGCGTGACCGCCATTTCGGGCTTGGGCCCCACTGATACGAATTTTGCTTCCTGGTACGAGTGTGTTCTTTGTCCAGCCGCCTCGTGCTAGTTTATTCGGAGCGGTTAGCTCGCCCGACCAATGTTGAATTTCGCCATTTTCAAGGGTCACGTCGAAGTAAACCTGCGAATGCGGGTTAATGAATTTGAACTCGGTAACAGTGGCATCGAGTTTTACCATGTGCTCGCCGTAGGCAGCTCTACCGTGATGGGCGAACGCCGCAGCACTAATGAGCAACGCGGTGAAGCTAGCCGCAATTAGCAAAAATTTGTGATTAGTCATAAGTCCAAACTCCTTTAGTTATCTATTTTACTAAAGTTTCTGATGGTGTTCCAAGCGAGAGCTTAACCAGCTGCGTATTCTAAGTCAGGTCGACACCAGGCTTCCACTTTACCTGCTACTGGCTATTATGGTAGCTCAACAAGCCCTTCGTCACGATCTCTCAACACAAAATCGCCATGGATAGCCTCAAGGCTATTGTGTAATTGTTCCTATTGCTTTCGAGCAGGAAAGAGGATTTGTCTATAAAAGACAGTAGCTTATCTTACGGGTTTCGCATCTTTTGTTGATGTTAGTAGGCCGCGGCGTAACAGTCACGGCGCGGGTCCGCGCCTGCAATGCGGGTCTTCGTATTTGGATCGAGCATTACGATCGAAGCGCAGCCCGCTAGGCCAAGCGGTGGAGCTTGATATACCTCATGGCCCCTCGAAGCGAGATCACGCAATGTCGAAATCGGCACGGTTGATTCGGCATTGAGCCGGTTGAAACCAGTATCGTGGGGCCAAAACGATTCGTAAAAATGTAGAGTCTGCACGCGCGGTAACGCGATCGCGTCGTGCATATTCGGATACCAGGCATCTTCGAACTCAACGATATTTAGGAAAGTCTGCAGAATAGTTTGTTCCTGGTTGTCGCCACCCGGGGTGCCAATTGCCAAAAACGGTTCGCCGTCTCGCAACACGATACTTGGTGTAAGCGAATAACGTGGACGTGAACGCGGCCTGAGCTGCGCAGCTCTCGTCTCGTCTAGCCAAAACTGCTCTCCCCGGACACTTATCGCAATACCAGTAGCACCAAGTATTACGGAGCCGCCAATCCATCCGCCACTAGGCGTGCTATCGAACACATTACCATCCTTATCGATGATCGCGATATGAGTTGTGTCTTTCCACGCGCTCGGATAGTCGAGACCTGCTAGGAGTTGATCGTCGTAGGGTTTCTTTACACCTGCGACCCAGAATTGCCAGTTGTTGACTTCATCGTCAAAACGGAGCGGGTTCCCAGCGATATGTGTCGTGGATGCTTTGTCCATGTCGATAAGTTGCGCGCGTTCTGCCGCATAGTCCTTCGAAAGTAAGCCCACGGCTGGTATTTCGACGAAGTCTGGGTCCGCGTAGTATGTATCGCGATCGGCATAGGCGAGTTTCATGGTTTCGACTATCGTGTGAATGTAGTCTGCGCTGTTATGCCCCATAGCCTGCAGATCAAAGTTTTCGAGGATGTTAAGCATCTGTAATAGTGAGGGGCCCTGGCTATTGAAAGATTGTTTGTAAACCGTATACCCCCGGTAAGTTGTGCTAGTCGGTTCTTCTACCCGTGCGTAGAATTCGGCAAAGTCAGCCATTTCGAATGGTGTAGCATGGGATTTGAGGAATGCGGTCATTTCTGCGGCAATGTCCCCTTTATAGAATCGATCTCTGGCAGCAATTATCCCAGCTTCACGTCCTTTCGATGATGCGGTACGCTCAGCCTCGATCATTCTCTGCAGCGTATATGCCAATGTGGGCATTTTGATGACTTCGCCGGCTACATAAGGTAGGCCGTTTGGTTTAAGCCAGAAGCTCTTATTGTCTGGCCATTGCTGAATAAATGCATATTCCCGCTGCAATGCCTGCGCCGTTCGTGGGATAAGTGCAAAGCCGTTCTCGGCATATTCTATTGCTCGCGCTGCGACCGATTCGAAACTCATAGTCCCCCAACGTTCTAGTACCGTTAGTGCTCCGTGAATAGCACCCGGAACAACCGCCGGGTCGAGCCCCTCGCCATTTAACGTTTTGCCTCGTGCGCGATACCATTCGATCGTTGCCGCTTGTGCTGCCCAACCCTGTCCAGTGATCGAAGTAACTCGGCCCTCAGCTTTTGGATAGACGAGTACCAGAGCTTCTCCACCGAGACTGTAGAGGTCCTGTTCTACAACACCGCCGACGAGTAGTGCAGCGACACCCGCATCAAAGGCGTTGCCGCCGTCATGCAATACCTCTAGCGCTGCGGCTGTTGTTAACGGATGGCCCGCTGCGACGCCAGCGTTAGGTCCGAGGATAGGTGGCCGGAGTCCGTCTGGAACTGTGGTCACACGCTCAATGCGTACCTCAGGGGGAGGAATAGGGTCTGATGTCGTGCAGGACGAAAGAGGTCCGAAAAGCAGCGGTAGGAGTGCAGTGGTCAAAATCCAGCGTGTCATCATGAAGATATCCTATATTATTGATTTTTAAATTAAATATTGCCAAGCAATATAGATTCAGATGGTTGCCAGGCAATAGTGAGGATAACAGAATGTTCGTGGTGTATAAGGGAGGACCGATGTTGTAAAATAAGCATAAGAAAGGTTGTCAGGATGACACACAATTAATTAAAGCTGTTTGCTTTTTATTACTGATAATTAATCTTTTTTGCCGGATATTTCTGGCAGACTGTTACTTAAATATCGCGTTCGCGATTGTCTCGGTTGGAAACCGCTAGACTTTTTAATGATTAGATTTATTTCACTTGTATTTGTGTTGCTAGTAGTGGCAACTCCCATTATTGCGCAGGACACATCTGGTCGCGCATTTTCTAGGGATAACAAACGTGCGGTGATTTCGCGCATAGCTACGGCACCAATTATCGATGGCGTATTGGACGATATGGTGTGGGCCCAGGTGATCCCTTTGGACGATTTCCATCAATACGACCCCATCGACCATGCCGAACCAACAGAACGAATGCAGGTGTATCTCGCTTACGATGAAGATAACCTTTACGTAGCAGCAAGGATGTGGGATAGCGAACCGGACCAAATTCGAGCACTTCAACTGGCTCAGGGTGGCAGTGGGCGCTGGGATGATGGTTTTGCTATTTACCTAGACCCGTTTAACAACAAACGCACTGGATATTGGTTTCAAACTAACCCGAACGGCGTACGGGCCGATGGCTACTTTGAGAGCGCGACAACGTTGAATCGTGAATGGGAAGGCATTTGGTTTAATGGTGCGCGGATTAACGATGAAGGATGGGTTGCTGAGATGGCGATCCCATTCAAGACGTTAAACTTCGAGGTAAACAATACCGATTGGGGTTTTTCAGCTGAGAGAGTAATAGCCCGTAAACAAGAGCGTATTTCTTGGTCTTCCTATAACCGGGCGGTTGATCCGGGTTCAATTGGAGTAGTTTCAGGATTTTCAGATCTGCGTCAGGGCAGGGGGCTCGATATTGTTCCGTCGCTAGTTACTAGCGGGGCGAAAGACTTTAAGGCGGGGGTAAAAAAGAGCGATACGGAGCCTGCGCTCGATGTGTTCTACAATTTCACACCTTCGCTTACCGGTGTGTTGACACTTAATACGGATTTCTCATCGACCGAAGTCGACGACCAACGCGTGAATCTAACGCGCTTCAGCCTGTTTTTTCCAGAAAAGCGAGATTTTTTCCTGCAGGACGTTGATATCTTTTCGTTCGGTGGGCTAGACCGTAACGCTATACCCTTCCATTCTCGTCGAATTGGCCTAAGTTCCCGTGGGCAGCCAGTGGATATGGAGTTTGGCGCTAAAGTCACCGGTCGTGTTGGTCGCTTCAATATCGGTGTGCTTGGGGTAGAGCAAGAAGGATTCGAGAATATAAATAGTAGCAATCTGTTCGTTGGAAGAATTGCGGCCAATGTGCTAAGTGAATCCAGCGTGGGTCTTATTATGACGGACGGCGATCCGCGAACGAACATGAGTAATTCAGTATTCGGTGCGGACTTTCGCTATCGGAATACGAACCTCCCTTCTGGCCATAGCCTTGAGGGAGAGGCGTGGTATCAGAGTAGCGATACTCAAGGGGTGAAGACTGATCAGGATGCTTGGGGCATAAGATTAGAGTCTCCCAATAACGATGGTTTTTCAGGTGAGTTTGAATATCAACATATCGAAGAAAACTATAATCCGGCATTAGGCTTTGTTAATAGAAAAGGTATCGAAAATACGGATGTAAGCATCGGTTATACGAATCGATTTACCAACCATCGTTGGCTTAGAGCCATTGAGAGCCAGATGATCTCCCGCAATTATGCTTTGATTTCGGGCGGTCTCGAGAGTCGCCTCGTTTTTATTGAGCCGTTCGAGCTAGAAACTAATAACGGTGATCAATTCGGAATGCAGCTTTCGTACGAACGTGAAGTTTTGCTTGAACCATTCGAAATATTTGACGGCGTCGTCATCCCGGTTGGGGATTACGAGTTTGCTCGTTTCGGATTCGAAGCAACGGGTGCTCAAGAGCGAGCTTTCGGGCCGATGTTCGAAATCACGAACGGAGAGTTTTTTAACGGGGATAGATCTGAGATTTCGGTTGGTGGGGAATGGCGGCCGAATAATAGGCTGCGATTCGGCCTCGGGTATGAGTACAACGACATTGATCTGCTGGAAGGAAGCTTTATTACTCGGCAGATTCGGATTAACGTTGATTTCTCCTTTAACTCCCGATGGTCTTGGGCGAATCTCCTACAGTATGACAATGAATCAGGTTCTGCGGGAGTCAATAGTAGATTACGCTGGAATCCGCGTGCGGGCCAAGATCTTTTCATCGTGTTGAATCATGGCTTCAGTGCAATGAGGACATTCCGAGATCTCGCGTCGACGCAGTCTCAATTTTCTGTTAAGTACACCCAAACCTTCCGTTTCTAAAGGACCGCGGTGTGCGGGAATGGTAGCTGTATCACTATTCTCTGTAGTTAAGAAAGGGATTTTTATCTGGACAAGAGTCCCATAATTTCCCTAAATACATAGTAGGCAACCGTGACGAAACCGTCGAGCCTGAAAAATTATGTCTTTATCGGGCAAGCGCGCTACTTATCGCTTCGAGATTGCTACGTAGTATTTTTTGCAGGCCATCGTTGACCAGCAGACGGTTCTCGACGATGCCGGGATCAGCCGAGTTCAGTACGACCAGTATGGCTCCCGCGGCTTTGATGGCATTCTGAATTGCGTCGCTAGGTTCCCACTTGTGGAGAACGACCTGAATATTCCGTTCTAGTAGGTGGCCGGTTAACCTGACTAGGTCTTCCTCGGTCCAGCGTATGTCCTGCTTAATGAAATAGCCGTCCACATACAGGCCCATATCATTAGTTAGGTAGACGAAGTCTCCAGTGAGGGCGAAGACTGTATCGTTACCGGCTTCGATAAGTTTTCCTTGGTACTCGTTACGCATATTGAGAAGTGACCGCTTCAAGTTATCTAGATTCGTTTGAATCGTGTTTATATGGTCAGGGAAAAGCTTAATTAGATCGTGCGCTATGTTATCGGCCATACGTATCGAATTAGACACGCTAAGCCAGAAATAAGGAGCAACGATGGAGTTGATTGGATTCGTGTCAGTACCCCAGTCGACGTTTGAAACTGGTAAATCCGCTAGCCCGACTCCGGCTCGATTTAATGACCAGGGCAAGGCGGCATCAATATTCACGACGCGTATGTTGACGTCTCGAGCGAAACGATACAACGGGTCTCCTGGGAGTACATTCGTGAGTGATATGACAGCAGTTGCGGTGGCAAAAGCACCTTCCAGACTACCCGTACGCCTCGCGATGTAATCTCTTAGTATTGACATCTGCCGGCCGTCTTCAGGGACGTTGATTATCTCGATTGGAGTTTCACGCGTTAACGCAGTTGCCAGTGAATAGGTTGCCTGCATGCTGGTCAGAATCGTGTCGGCTGCCTGCACTTTTGCGGATAGCAAAATGAGAAGCGCTATAAATCCAGGGAATAATGTGATAGCTAATCTAATCATTGATATAGATGCTGAAAACTACACGCTGGCTTCCCGGTAACGGGGGAGGACCATGCGGATGATCATTGTAACCACAAAGATCATCGCTGCCGTTAGGATGATAGCCCCACCCGACGGTATCGGTAGATTCCATCGCATCGGTGCATAGATACCGATCAGGCAACTAGTAGTGGAAAAGATAATGCTCCAGGTGACGAATCCTCTAATCGTTCGATTGAGATTGCGCGCGGCTGCAGCAGGAATAAGTAGTAGGGCTTCAACCAATACGGCACCTACAATTTTGACACAGGCAACAGTCAAGATCGTTATAAGTAATACGAACACATACTCTAGCAAGTGAACATTAATACCACGGACGTGCGCAAGACTTGGGTTAAGACTAGCCAGCAGCATTTGATTGTAGAGTGGTATAGCGATCGCAGCAGTAATAATTGCCGTCGCCATAAGGACGTTCATGTCAGTATCATTAACCGTGAGTATCGAGCCGAACATAACCGTGTCGAGTATATGCGTGTTCACTCGTGCCGAGACCCAGAGGAGCGCAGTGGCACCTATTGCCAGCGATATCGACAGGAAGACGCCTATCAACGTGTCCGTAGACATCTTCGTGCGATTCTTAGAGAAGTTAAGAAATAGAGCGAACAGAATGCAAAAGCTGAACATTGAGAAATAAGGAGCTGTGTAGGATTCGCCTATGATCACACCGATAGCGATACCAGTTAATGCCGCGTGACCAATGGCCTGAGAAAAAAACGCCATACGCTTGATTACTACCATTGTTCCGATGCCACCTAGAAGTGGTCCGATCAAAAGGGCACAGAGAAATCCGTTCGCGACGAACGCATAGCTGAACGTATAATGGATTACACCGTCGTTGGCTAGACCAATGACGAACTGGCGCAGTATTTCGTATAGTGCTTCCATCGTCTTAGTTTGCTTCTACGTCGGAAGTGTTTTGGAATATAGGATTTGGGAAGAGTTGTCCGGCGATGGTACTTTTTAGGACATCTCGTGGCGGACCGTCCAGGAAAACTTTTCGGTCGATATACGTTAGTGTTTGTGCGAGCTCGCGGACTTGAGCGATATCGTGGTTGATCCACACGACCGTCCCACCGGTTTGAGAGAACTCTACGATCAGCTGTTCTAGGATTTCTCTACCCTCAAGATCTAGTCCCGTCATGGGTTCGTCGAGTACGAGTAGTGAAGGCTCGGGTATCAATGCCTGTGCGAATAGAACACGCTGACGTTCCCCGCCGGAGAGGCTGCCCAGTTTCGATTTCCCCTTCTCCCCCATCCCAACGCGGTCTAGGACTTTGTTAATCTCGGCAAGGGGTTGGCGAGTGATACCTAAGAAAACCGGTTTTCGTTGGCGAGCCATCCCCATAAAATCGAGTACCGTGACCGGGAGTGTTTGATCAAAATTGAGGGTTTGCGGGACGTAGCCAATAGCTTGGCTATCGTTCCATTGGATTAAAATTTTACCTGAGTGGGGCATCTGGCCCAGCATCGCACGGACAAGCGATGTCTTACCGCCGCCGTTAGCCCCAACAATACAGTGGATCTCGCCGGACCGAATGGCGAAACTGACGCCCTGTAATATCCGAGTGCTACCGAGACTTAGATTGACGTCTTCAAACTCGATTGATGGTCCTCGCATTAAAGCTTCCTAATAATTTCTACGATTCGATTACGATGCATCCTGAGCGACGTCGTTAATAGCTTGCGCCAGTGTGTCTAAGTTTTCGCGCATTTCATTGACAAATTTGTCGGACGTGTAGGGACCGCTACTGATATGAGATATCGAATACATTCCGACATCGGTCGCCTCCTGAATCGTGTCTGATAAACGGCTAGCAAAATATTTTTCGGCGAACAGCACGTTTACATTGGCGAGGTTGATCCGGTCGATAGTGTCAGCCATTTGCCGCGCCGTTGGTTCTACGCCATGCCGTGGTTCTATGACCGCCGATACCTGTAGGCCAAGTTCTTGGAGGATATAGTCATAGCCGCTATGCATGGTTGCGGAAACAAAGTTTGATAGGTTCGTGCCTGAGACTTTAGTGTCGAAATCTGCGCGTAGCTTGCGGATTTCTAGTGCGTATTGACGTGCGTTGTTACGAAAAAAATCGGCGTTATTCGGATCTAGTTCGCCTAGTACGCGCGCGATAGAATAGATCTGCTGGATGGCGGCTGTCGTGGATATAAACGTGTGTGGATTGACCACTTTTTCGCCGCTGTTATCTCCTGTTACTGGTATAAGAGAAACGCCGTCATTGGCATATATCAGTGGAATCTTATCCCGCATACCAGCAGCATCAAGAATCTCGAACGCCCAAGAGTCATGGCCGATACCGTTGACGACGAGGACGTCCATTGATGTCGTACGCATCATATCGGCCGGTTGCGGTGTATAGCCATGCGGGTTCGCATCCCCATCAATCATCGGGATAGTCTCTGCACGGTCACCTACAATATTAGCGACGAAGCTGTAATAAGGATGTAGCGTAATACCTATACGCAGTGTTTGAGCGCACGCTTCATTACCGACTATAGCTAGTAACAAGCTGATAGCGATTCCGAGTTTCTTAGATATCATAAACATAGAGAAACACCGGTTACTCTCCGAAGATCCTTTCAACTTCTTGATCACCACTGTAGGCGACGACTTCACGCCAACCTTGAAGAATCAATGAATCGCGAAATCCGCTCTCTGGCATTTCCGCATGATTACTCGGTCTCCACCAGACAAGGCCTGAGTTCGTGTTAGTAAATCCAGCATGGACATGGTGGATAACGAGCAGGAAGGAACCCTGATCCGGAAGTTGCCCATCTGTTCCTAAGTACATTGTGGATCCCTGCATTTCACCTTCTGGAAGTGGTTCGTGTAGTGACCATTTCAATGAACCGTTCTGTTCCCAGCTTGTATCTTGGAAAAACGGTGGCAACAAATAATCTTGAAAGTCCTGAAGGTTTGGCCAGCGAAATTTTACGCCCGGTTCGTTAAAAAGATTGATGTCATCGTAGATGTATGGAATCTCGTCCTTGACCGTATAAAGCGAGTTGTAGATTGCCTGATCCGCGCCGGTTAAAGTATTAAATGCGCTGATCTGCCAGTCGTAGATGGCCTCAGGTTGTCCGGTTTGCTCACGGCTTCCGAGGTAAAAACCTAGGGCGCTACCTATGATTATTGTCGCCGCGAATATTATAACTCCTTCGAGGCGACTTCCGGATGGTCGGACATAATAAGTCGTGGAAGTCACCGGAATAGTTAGTTACTCATTTCTGTGGCTTTTATCCACAGTACAGCATCGAGGGATAAATCTTTTTCGTTGTGCTTTACCTCGTTGTCTAGATCGAGTGCGCAGATCCCCCACCATCCTGCCTTCGGTAATCCGATCGTTACCTCACCTTGTGCATTAGCTCTGATGCTAAGCGTGATGAATGAGTTTTGTGGCGGGATTATTTTTGCGTTGGCAGAGAAGCGGTGTTGTTCAATTTGTGGTTCGTGATTTAGATATTCAACTTCTATCTCGGCATGGGGGACCGGCTGTCCTTCCGCTAGCACGACAGCGCGAAAGACGCCGCCAACCCAGTTGGCATAAGGCTTATCAAGCGGAACGATTTCAACCGGTAAACCGAGAGGCTTATCCCAGTTACCCGGTATACCGCCGACGTTAATTACGGTTTTTGTTATCTGCTGTATGTACTTGTCTTCCGCCTCTTCGTAGTAAGGGGAGGGATGAAGGACGAAAGTGTAGTCACCCAGAGAGCGCGTAACGTTTCTCGGTGGATAGGCGACATATGCGGCTGCCGCGCTATCAACGCCAGACCATATAACAGGTTCAAGATACTGTAAAAGATCTGTCTCGCGCGGTGCGGTTTCTGAGCCGCGCTGGCTGATAACGTAGAAAGCTTCTGGTTCTCCCATATTCATTGTGTAACCGTTGTTAAAGGGATGAGAGAAAACTAGTGCGAGCGGCAGCGCATGCGATTCGGTGAGTGCCGCATCAGGGGTGTAAAGAAGTTGGAAATGCGAGAATGCTGGGGAACCGAATGCGCCGAACAGTAATGTACCTGACAGAATAATTGCAGGCTTTAGGCGGGTCGGGCGCATGGCCTTTGTTGCTCTATTCCTCAATGTCACGACCATCGATCTGAACGATATGTCCATCGCCACCCTCGAATTCCACATGGAAGTTTTCTTGCGGCTTGGTAAAGGTAAAATCGCTTTGATCACTCATAGTTCCTTCTATCAATATTTTTCCGCTACCATTAAGGATACGCATTGGTACGCCCGCGGCGGTACCGCCGTCTGAAAAACCACCCTCGCATGTAATCGTACCATCGCCGTTGTCATAGCAGTCACAGATCGGCGTATGTGCATATACCAGTTGCAGTATGCTAGCGGATAGGAGCAGAGAAAACGCAACCTTTTGAGTCACTACTGTTGGCTTTTTAGTGCTTCGAGGCAATTTGTACCGTGATCCTTTCGTAGTTTCATCAATGCTATTCATTATGCATGATTGACTTGCTCAATGAACGAGTATAATCCGAAAAATAGGCTGCTTTCTAATGATTATACAAAAGCTTAGCCGTTTATTAACAGGTTAAAGATTAGGTTGAACGTTTTCGAGAGGGTGAATTGATACGCATGAAACCCACTTACCGAATGAATGGCGCGTTCCGGATGCCACTAGGTTTTCCGGCTGAAAACTTCGCGTCGGCGATAGCATATGAGGCTCAGGCGGGAGATATTTTTGTGGCAACCTACCCTAAGAGTGGGACCACATGGGTGCAGTACATCGTGTACCTTCTTCTTAATGGAGGTGTGCCGCTACCAGCGGACCATCAGATTGGGAACAGCATTCCGCATCTCGAGGAGGTAGGTGCTGAGTGCGCAAAGGCATTACCTATGCCTAGGGTTATCAAGACTCACTTCACGTTAGATTTTATGGTTACGAATCCGAAAGCTCGCTACATTACCGTAGCGCGAAATCCATTCGACTGTGCTGTGTCCTTTTATCACCACACGCGTGGTTTTGAACGTCACTACCAGTTTTCCAGAGGTACCTTTGATGATTTCTTCGAATGTTTTCTAGCCGGTGAGGTTGACTGGGGTGATTATTTTGATTCGTTGGCATCGTGGTTCGGGCATCGCGAAGATAAAAATGTGCTATTTCTAACTTATGAAAGTATGAAGCTGGATTCGAAAAAGGTTATAGCGCAGATTGCGTCCTTTCTAGATCTCCCAAGCGCAAAGGATGAATTTAAGTTGGCTGAAATTGATTATCACAGTAGTTTCGACGAGATGTGTCAGAATCTAGAGCGCTGGTCTAGCCGACGTCCTGATGATATGCCTGCATTCATTCGTAAGGGGATAGTTGGTGATTGGCGTAATTATTTTTCAGTAAATCAGGCACATCGTTTGGTGGAAAAGTTCGAACGCCGGGCGGCGATAGCAGGATTTGATAACCTATGGACAGATATTCTAGACGCTGCACGACGCATGACGTGATAAACCGTAATGGGAGAAGGATATGGAAACTCAAACAAATAAAGAACTAGAAGCAGCGGTTCTGCGACGTCTGTTGAAACATTTAGACGAACGTAAGGATGTGCAAAATATAGAGTTGATGATCCTAGCCGGGTTCTGCCGAAATTGTTTGAGTAAGTGGTATGCCGAGGCTGCAGAGGAGAGGGGACTTGAAATGGATCTTGATGAGGCCCGTCAGGAGATTTACGGCATGACCTACGACGAATGGAAAGAGCACTATCAGCAACCCGCGACAGACGAGCAGATGGCTCGCTTTAAGGCACTACCGAAGTAGATGATGCCTATAAGGTGCCGGTACTGTTAAGTGTAAGATCTACTATCTGAAGCGATCTAAGAATTGCGATGAAGATTTTGTTCCTAGATTTAACACGGGTTTCCGCCCTGCGATCTATGCGGTGTCGAATTGGCAGCGAACCTTTCCTAGATCCTCCACGGTTGCTTCGAATGAATCGCCGGGTAGCACTGGGATAATGGGGATCAAACTACCGGCGAACACTATTTGCCCAGCGCGGAGCTGTTGGCCCGCTATGGCCAGCGCGTTTGCTAGCCAGACTAGGACGTTAAGGGGGCTGCCCATACAATTAGCGCTTGTACCAGAGTCGACGATCCTGCCATTCTTTGACATCGTAAGACCAATATTCGATAGGTCAAAGTCGGCCCTTAGCGGAAATCGCTCACCTAATACGTAACCTGCGGCAGCTGCGTTTTCCGCGGCCATATCAACGGCGTTGAATTTACCACTGAAGCTGCTGTCAGGAATCTCTAGAGCTGGATAAATGGCGCCAATCGAGGCACGCACACCTGCTTCGTCGAATGCATCGCCAGTTAGATCCTGAGATAGTTCCATGACTATCTCGCCTTCTAGTTTCGGGTTGGCCAAACTGCCCTCTGGTATCGTTGAGCCGTTGGCAAACTCCATGTCTTTAAAGAGCGTGCCGTAGACTGGTTCTTTGGTTCCAAAGAGTCGTTGCGATTCGAGCGTTGTGAATGCCACCTTGTATCCCGTTTGCTTCCGACCTGCCTGGAGCCAGATATTTCGGTTAATCGTCTGAATCTCATAAGCTTCGGTAATATGAGGTATCTTGCTGTGTAAAGGTGGGATAGGCTCAAATCCGTTAGCAGAACGTACTTGAGCTGCCAGCTTAGTTTGTTCGGATGTATTCAAGATAACACTCCCTTTAACGGCTCTATTATAAGTTGGTTTCGTAGCCCATTTGGAGCGCGACTGTTATATCAGGATCAGGCGATGACAAATCGATACTAACGCAAATACAACTATGTATTTTCAGTTAATGCAACTAGTAACGACGGTTGGTAGCAAAGTACGCTAGGCTAGACAATGCTGTTTTGTATTTGCTATCCGGAAGGCTTTTTAGTGCCTCTACTGCAAGTTTCGCTTCGCTTAACGCACGCTCCGTCGTGTAGCGAAGCCCACCGGAAGCGTCAATAGCAATTTGGATTGATGTTAGGTTTTGCGTTCCGCCTGTCTCGATGGCTTCTCGAATTAAGTGACGCTCGGCTGCGCTACCGTTATCCATCGCGTAGATTAACGGTAGTGTCGGTTTTCCTTCAGCCAAGTCGTCGCCGATGTTCTTGCCGAGTTCCTCAGTTGTCGCATCGTAGTCGAGTGCGTCGTCGACGAGTTGGAATGCTAGCCCTAGGTGGCGACCATAAGCGATGAGTGCCTTTTCGCCGATGTTATCTAAATTTGCCAGGATCGCGCCAATCTGAGTGCCGGCTTCGAATAATTTCGCAGTTTTTCGATAGACGATCTCGATATAGTCTGCTTCAGTAATGTCTGGGTTATTACAGTTCATCAGCTGTAAAACCTCGCCTTCTGCGATTGTGTTAGTCGCATTTGCAAGAATATCGAGAATTCTGAGTTCCTCAATTTCCACCATCATCTGGAAGGCACGCGAATATAGGAAATCGCCAACAAGCACGCTCGCTTGATTGCCGAACATTTCATTGGCAGTCTTGTGGCCGCGGCGGAGACTAGAGTCGTCTACTACGTCATCGTGGAGCAGGGTTGCTGTATGAATAAACTCGATAATGGCTGCCGATAGTATGTGCTCATCACCTTCGTACCCGCAGGCACGCGCGGCAAGAAGCGTGGTTAGTGGGCGTAAACGCTTTCCGCCTCCGTGAACAATATGGTGCGCAACTTGATTAACTAAGGCTACATCGCTCCCAAGCCGCTGGATAATCAGTCGGTTGACATTTGCCCATTCGTGCGCGACAGGTTCCCTGAACTCTTCCAGAGATGGAGCTGTGAGTTTTGAATCGGCTACGTGCATTAAGAGTAAATAATGCCTGATAGATATCAGTTTAGCGATCTTGATGGCCTGGTTCCGATAATAGATGTTTTGCTTAGCCCTCTATCTATATAGAATAGAGGTTGGCTCGTTGACCCGACCCGGCTAACTCACTACAATTGCGCGCCTCTCTGACGCGCTTCACGTAAGTCAAAATAGTCAAGCAGGAGCTTGCGCTTCAATGTATGCGGTTTTTCGAACAGGCGGTAAACAATATCGCGCGAGGAAGGGGGATCGGCTGCAAGTCGAACGCCTCGAAGCGCGGGAAGGCACGACTGTGCAATTTGACGATGTGTTACTCGTGGGTGAGGGTACGGACGTTCAGTTAGGTTCGCCGATTCTTCCTGGTGGTTGTGTTAAGGCGAAAGTGACTGAGCAGGGACGGGGCAAGAAGATTGTTGTCCTGAAGTTCAAACGTCGCAAAAACTATAGGCGAACCAAGGGCCACCGGCAGTATTTTACCGAGATCGAGATTACATCGATTGTGGCGGGGGCGCCGGACAAAGCGGCGGAGCCTGCTACGAAGAAGACAGCCAAGAAGACAGCCAAGAAGATAGCGAAGAAAACAGCCAAGAAGACAGCCAAGAAGATAGCGAAGAAAACAGCCAAGAAGACAGCCAAGAAAACTTAGGGTCGAGTTTACGTCAAGAATTTCTGTGGAGAGAAACGATGGCACACAAGAAAGCGGGCGGTAGTTCTAAGAACGGTCGTGACTCTGAGTCAAAACGGCTTGGTATCAAACGTTACGGCGGTGAGCATGTCCTTGCTGGGAATATTATCGTGCGGCAGCGTGGAACCCGTTTTCATGCGGGACTGAATGTAGGGCTGGGGAAGGACCACACCCTTTTCGCAACAGCCGAGGGCAGAGTACGGTTCGAAAAAAAAGGGCCTAACAGCCGTAAGTTTGTTAGTGTCACGATTGATTAGACGCTAAGCTAACTAAGCGGTGCATAGCTTTGGGGCTGTGAGTTGGTCACGCCGATCCGACCTACAATATTGCGATGAAATTCGTCGATGAAGCTGATATCTGGGTCGAAGCCGGGCATGGCGGTAACGGTTGTGTGAGCTTTCGCCGTGAAAAATATATTCCGCGAGGAGGTCCCGATGGCGGTGATGGGGGGCATGGCGGTAGCGTACAGCTTGTTGTACGAGATGACATTAATACGCTTGTTGATTTCCGCGTCAGACGGCGATTCCGCGCGAAGGTTGGGGGCGACGGCGCGGGAAAGGAACGGACGGGAGCTTCTGGGAAGGATCTTTTTGTCGGCGTGCCGAAGGGTACGATTGTCGTCGATCTCGATACGGATGAAATCCTTGGCGACCTTACAGATCAGCGCGAGACACTACTTGTTGCGCGCGGCGGGCGGGGCGGTGTAGGTAACACGCGATTTAAGAGTAGCGTTAACCGGGCGCCGCGTCAGTCTACTCAGGGTCAGGTCGGCGAGGCGCGTCATCTGTCCCTCGAGCTAAAACTGTTAGCTGATGTTGGTTTGTTAGGATTCCCTAATGCGGGTAAATCGACATTGATCGGCTCTATGTCAGCTGCCCGGCCAAAAGTAGCCGACTATCCGTTTACTACTCTGTACCCCAATCTCGGGGTTGTTAGCGTAGAGCTTGATCGTAGTTTTGTCATGGCAGATGTCCCAGGTTTGATCGAAGGAGCGGCCGAGGGAGCGGGCCTCGGTGTCCAGTTTCTGAAGCATCTACAGCGAACGCGATTACTACTACATCTGGTCGAGGTATCTGTCGGTCCCAACGGACGTATACCGGTCAACGATGTTCGATCACTCGAAGCGGAGCTGGCTCGCTATTCAAAGGAGTTGACTGAGCAGCCGCGCTGGCTCGTCCTCAACAAGTTGGATCTCTATTCAGAGGATGCTTGGGAACCCTGCCTTCAAGAGTTG
Source organism: Candidatus Rariloculaceae bacterium (assembly GCA_045561055.1). Classification (GTDB taxonomy): domain Bacteria; phylum Pseudomonadota; class Gammaproteobacteria; order Steroidobacterales; family Rariloculaceae; genus SMWC01. The sequence continues at coordinate 126,855 of JBJKYL010000013.1, forward strand.
GTATCCGAGCTTAGCTGGTCAGGACCAGCCTATGCAATCAGCGCCGCCACAGGTAAAGGAACAGAAGTTTTGAAGCGCGACGTGATGAGTTACCTAGAATTGATCGCTAAGGAATCGGGAGAGTAATTTCTTAACTCAGGCCATCGCTTTGATCTTAGCGTTCAATCGGCTCTTGTAGCGAGCGGCCCGATTCTTCCGTAGTATTCCTTTACTTACTAACCGATCGATCTCGGGCGCTGTGGCTTTGTAAACTTGATTCGCGGCGTTTTGGTCGCCTACCTTGATGGCAGTCAGTATTTTTCTCAAAGCTCCGCGTAGTCGAGACCGTAACGCCATATTACGATTACGTCGGACGACGTTTTGACGGGCTCGCTTCTTTGCTGATCGGATATTGGCCACGAGTTGTACTCTGTTCCTTGAGAGGCTAAAAACGGACAGGTGCCCGGGGAAGGGCGGTATTATTGGGAGACGTCTAGCGCAAGTCAAGCTAAGACGAGCTTAAGTGGCGGAATTACGCATTGAACACGGAGTCAGGTAGGCAGTGAACGAAGATGTGAAAGATACAGAGGCGAAGCTGGAACAAAGTGGACTCTTGAAATCCGCCTCTGTTGTGAGCTCAATGACCCTTTTATCTCGCATGACCGGACTTGGTCGCGACATTGGTTTCGCCCACTGGTTCGGAGCCGGAATCGTAATGGATGCTTTTTTCGTGGCATTCAAAATTCCTAATCTGTTAAGGCGATTCTTCGCTGAGGGGGCTTTTTCACAGGCATTTGTGCCTGTGATCTCGGAGTACCGAACGAGTTCATCTCGACAAGAGACTCAGGAGCTTCTGGACCGGGTGACCGGAACGCTAGGTTTTGTGCTTTTTGTTATTACCGCGCTTGGTGTTCTTTCTACGCCGGTTCTAATTGTCATTTTCGCGCCTGGGTTTTTGGGAGATGGTGGTCGCCAAGAACTTGCGAGCGACATGCTTCGTTTCACTTTTCCTTATCTATTCTTCATTTCTCTAACCGCTCTTGCGGGAGGGATTCTAAATACCTATCGGCGTTTTGCTGTGCCTGCCTTTACTCCAGTTCTTCTAAATGTCGTATTGATCAGTTTCGCTGTTTGGGTCGCGCCGGCAATGGAGCGACCGGCAATGGGGCTCGCGTACGGGGTATTTGCAGCCGGAGTCGCGCAATTAGTTTTCCAGCTTCCGTTCCTGATTAACCTCAAGCTTCTGCCACGGCCGAAATGGGGGTGGGCGCATGCAGGCGTACGTAGAATCTTCAAGCTTATGCTGCCCGCGTTATTTGGTTCGTCCGTTGCTCAGATCAATCTGCTTTTCGACACGCTTATCGCTTCGTTTCTCGCGGCGGGGAGTATTAGCTGGCTGTACTATTCGGATCGACTGATGGAGTTTCCGCTCGGCGTTTTTGGGATTGCTGTGGCGACAGTAATGTTGCCAAAGTTGTCCGAGCATCACGCGAAAGAATCCCCCCAGGCATTTGCTGCTTCGATGGATTGGGCGCTACGGCTAGTAGTGATGATTGCCGTACCAGCTAGTCTCGGGCTATTGCTCTTGGCAGAACCACTACTGACAACGTTGTTCTTTGGTGGTGCCTTCAATGATATTGACGTAACAATGGCTACAGCATCGCTAATTGCTTACGCGGCGGGTTTACTTGGTTTTGTCCTCGTCAAGGTACTTTCTACAGGATTTTTCTCACGTCAGGACACCCGTACGCCAGTACGTATAGGGGTAATAGCGGTGGTGACTAATATGATACTAAACGTAATTTTCGTCGTTGTGCTTGTCAGAATTGATTTCTACGCGCCCCATGTTGGCCTTGCACTTGCGACAACAATATCGTCGCTATTCAATGCGATTTTGCTCTATCGTGCTTTGCGACGAGCTGGTGTCTATAGCCCCTGCTCAGGATGGGGACGTTTCGCCGTGCAGGTTGGCATTGCCAGTGTGGTCATGGCTATTTCTGTTATCTGGGTTCGGAACCAAGGGGGAGATTGGTTTGCATTGTCCTTTTTGGATCGTGCTGCTGGGCTCGCCCTATGTGTCGTTGGTGGAATCGCTACCTATTTCATGACTTGCTATCTCGTTGGTTTGACTCCGGCTAAACTCCGTGTAAGTAGGATTGTGTAACTTCCTGTTTTGACTTTTGACGGTTCTATGTATCTTTACCGCGACCTAAATTCACTAAAACGCACCGGTCGGATAGCGCGAGTTATAACTGTCGGAGCATATGACGGTCTTCACCTAGGTCATCAGGAGATACTCCGCCGACTAGTGGAACTAGGGCGGGAAGCTGATCTGTCAACGTTAGTGATGTCGTTCGAGCCAATGCCGAAAGAATTCTTTTCACCGGTCAACCCACCAGCGCGTCTCACGCGTTTCCGGGAACGCATGGACTTGCTTGCTAAGTTTGGCGTAGACGAATTTTTCTGTCCTCGCTTTGATAATATCCGTGATCTGAGCCCCAATCGCTTCATACGAGAGCTACTTATCGATGGGCTCAATGCTAATCATGTTGTCGTCGGTCACGATTTTCGTTTCGCATCGCATCGTTTAGGGTCGCTACAGGATCTAAACGCGGCTGGCCGAGCCAACGGATTTGAGGTGACTGCAATACCCGCAGTTTATCTAGATGACGAGCGGATCAGTAGTACCGTGATACGCGCTGCCTTGCAAACTGGGGATCTTGATACTGCGAGCAGGATGTTAGGTCGGAATTACTCGATGTCGGGAACCGTCATTCGAGGGCTCGGACTTGGTCGTAATCTCGGTTTTCCTACGGCAAACGTGAACTTGAATCGGCGCGTAACCCCCGTCGACGGTATTTTCGCTGCCCGAGTTGGCGGAATCGGAGATGAGATGCTAGACGGTGTTGCCAGTGTCGGGACTCGGCCGACAGTGGGTGGGGTCAAGCCATTGTTGGAGGTTTTTATTTTTGGCTTTGATAGAGATATTTACGGGGAATATATCACGGTCCATTTTGTCAAGAGACTGCGAGAAGAGCGTAAATACTCGGACGTTGACTCTATGGTGGCGCAGATGCACAGCGATGTAGTTGACGCGCGGGCGGTATTAGCGGCCTAATCCACCCCAGTTTTTTGTGAAATTATGAGATGACGGATTACAAAAACACGCTCAATTTGCCGAATACGAGTTTCCCGATGCGGGCAAATCTTGCGCAACGGGAACCGGCGATGCTCGAGTGGTGGGAGAGTCAGGATATTTACGGTCAGATTCGTACAGCCTCTGCCAATAGACCGAAATTTGTCCTGCACGACGGTCCACCGTATGCCAACGGTGATATTCACCTCGGGCACGCATTGAATCACGTGCTCAAAGACATGATTGTAAAGTCCCGCTGCCTTGCCGGTTATGATGCTGCCTATATCCCCGGTTGGGACTGCCACGGCCTGCCTATAGAGCATCAGGTTGAGCGCAAGAGAGGTAAAGTTGGAGATAAACTCGATGCGCGTGAGTTTCGTAAAGCCTGTCGTGAGTACGCTACCGTTCAGGTTGACAGGCAGCGTGCCGATCTCAAGCGTCTAGGAGTTCTGGGGGATTGGGATAGACCTTACTTAACGATGGATCCGCTGTACGAGGCGGAACAAATTCGAGCTTTTGCGAAGCTCGTTGAGCGAGGGCTTGTCTATCGTGGCTACAAACCTGTGCACTGGTGTCTAGATTGCCGGTCTGCCCTTGCCGAAGCAGAGGTGGAATATCAAGACAAGCGATCAGCCGCGATAGACGTTCGATTCACTGTTATGGATACGAATGAAATCGGTAAGAGGATGTGTTTCGAGTTCGTGTCCGATATTCCAGTTTCGATCCCTATCTGGACTACAACGCCTTGGACGCTGCCAGGTAATCAGGCCGTCGCGCTCCATGCGGATCTGGATTACAGCCTGTGTAATGTGGATTTGGGTAACGGACCCGAGTTTCTCCTAGTCGCAACCGTGATGTCCGCTGGTATCCGCGAGCGTTACGGGGCTAATAAATGGGAGACCGTTGCCGTAGTCTCGGGCGCGGCACTTGAGCGACTCGAGCTTAGGCATCCGTTCTTTGATCGTATTGTTCCTGTCGTTCTCGGCGATCATGTGACTACCGAAGCAGGAACCGGTGCTGTGCATACGGCACCAGGGCATGGGCATGAAGATTTTTCGATGGGAGCAAAGTATGGTCTTCCACTCGAGTGTCCGGTCGGGGGAGACGGTAAGTATCTTGCAAGTACTCCACTCTTCGCGGGGGAACATATCGTGCCTGCAAACAAGCTCATTTTGGAGCTACTGCAGAAACATGGTAGTTTGATCAAGCAGCGATACGTTGAACACAGCTACCCACATTGCTGGCGTCACAAGACTGCAGTGATCTTCAGGGCTACGCCGCAGTGGTTTATCGGAATGGAGCTGGACGACCTCCGGAAAAAATCCCTCGAGTCGATTGGTACTGTTCGGTGGACGCCTTCCTGGGGAGAGGAGCGGATTCGGGGCATGGTGGAAAACCGTCCTGACTGGTGTATCTCGCGACAACGGACTTGGGGAGTTCCGATCACATTGTTTGTTGATAAAGACAGCGGAGAGATGCACCCAGACTCCCCGGCGCTGATTTTACAAGTAGCCGAGCGTGTTCAAGAACAGGGTATCGACGCCTGGTTCGAGCTGGACCCTAGAGAGATGCTTGGTGATAGCACCGGGCAATATGAAAAAGTTGAGGATGTCATGGATGTCTGGCTCGATTCGGGTCTAAGTCATCATGTTGTCGGCGCGCTGCGTAATGAGGTGCGAATGCCTGCCGATCTCTATCTTGAAGGTTCCGATCAACATCGTGGTTGGTTTCAATCTAGCCTGCTCACCTCGGTAGGGATCTATGGTCGTGCGCCGTACAAAAGTGTCCTGACCCATGGGTTCACTGTCGACGAACAGGGGCGCAAGATGTCTAAATCGGTTGGTAACGTCGTTGACCCGCAGAAAATCTATAAAAGCTCAGGCGCAGATATTCTTCGATTGTGGGTTGCGGCCACCGATTATCGTGCTGAGATGAGCGCTTCGGACGAAATACTGAAACGGATAGCAGATGCATACCGCCGGATGCGAAACACGCAGAGGTTTCTACTCGGGAACCTACATGACTTCGATGCGACTGTTCATGCGGTACCGTTCGACGACCTAGTTTCTCTTGATCGCTGGGCCGTAAATCGCGCTGCTGAACTGCAGGCGGAAATTGTTTCAGCCTATGAGGTTTACGAGTGCCACCATATCTTTCATAAAATCCACAACTTTTGTGTGCTCGATATGGGTGGTTTCTATCTCGACGTTATTAAGGATCGTTTATATACGACACCGGCTAATAGTGCAGCTCGCCGTTCGGCGCAGACAGCTATGTCGCACATCGTCGAAGCTATGGTTCGTTGGTTGGCACCAATCTTAAGTTTTACGGCGGAAGAGATTTGGCGAGAGTTGCCTGGTCAGCGAGCCGTTTCGGTGTTCCTGTCAACTTGGTATTATTTTCCCCAAGAAAATGGAGAAGTGGGCGTAAACTGGCAGACGTTACTCGATATCCGGCAAGCTGTATCGAAGGAGCTCGAACGGCTGCGTGAAGTCGGCGAAGTTGGGTCTCCTTTAGAGGCAGAGGTTCGGCTGTACTGCGCCGATGAATTATATGCCGAGCTTGCACATCTCGGCGATGAGCTGCGTTTCGTGTTTATTACTTCGGCCGCGAGTGTTTATCTGGAAGGTGATCGTCCGGATGGAGCTGTGCTAGCAAATGAGGAGAGTAACCCATTCTGGATGACTGTTACGAGCACTGATGCCGAGAAATGCACAAGATGCTGGCATCGACGTGATGATGTCGGTTCTGATAGTGAACACCCGGAACTCTGTTCGCGCTGTGTCGGTAACGTTGAAGGTTTAGGTGAGGTTCGGATTTTCGCATGATGCGGAACAATCAATGAGAAGTTTATTCAATAGGGTATTTTTCGCTGGAACACGCAGCTGGTTGTGGTTGGTTGTATTGATCCTCGCATTAGATCAATGGACCAAACAACTTATAACGGCGCGTTTCACGGAGTTTGAATCAGTCGTAATATTTTCGGTTCTGGATATTATGCGGTTACATAATACTGGCGCCGCGTTCAGTTTTCTTAGTTCCGCTTCCGGATGGCAGCGTTGGTTTTTCATTATCTTAGCCTTTGGTGTGAGTATTGGAATCTTGGTATGGCTTTGGCGTTTGCCTCCCCGTGGAAAAAATATTTTAGCAGCGGGGCTATGTTGCGTAATGGGAGGAGCACTTGGGAACGTTATTGATCGGATATTGCTTGGTCACGTCGTTGATTTTATTCGTCTGCACTACGGGGCGTGGTATTTTCCGGTATTTAATGTGGCGGATTCCGCTATCACCGTTGGTGCGGGACTTTTAATACTTGATTCTTTGTTGCAGCCGAGAAAGCAGAACTAATATTTTAAAAATAGCGATTTAGCTAGCTCGAAATTGGCACCTTCGTATCTAAGATGCCTGTGCAGTAGTTGGAATCGGTTCTAGGTTAACTGGATCAGTTCGGTGCATATCGTAATCCCCATTGTTATCTACTATTTATACGGGGTATACTTCTCAAGTGATTGATTTATATATAATCTCGTGACCCGAGACGAAATTTCACAGAAACTTAAAAGGCTCGGTGTGCTGCCGACGCCTCAGAGGCTCGATGTTGCTGAAGTTATCTTCTCGAAACCACGGCATTTATCTGCCGATCAGATCCTTGCGGCAATTGAGAAAATGGGCTCATGTATCTCGAAGGCTACGGTCTATAATACGCTCAATCTCTTTTGTGAGCGCGAATTGTTGCGAACGGTTAATGTGGATCCAACCCGTCAGTACTACGATCCGACCATTCGTCCTCACCACCATTTCTATAACGTTGATTCTGGAGAATTGGTTGATATCGATCCTCGCGCAGTTTCAATGCGGGTCACGACACCGCTACCACCTGGAACGGAGCAGGCTGGAGTCGAAGTAGTGATTCGTGTTCGCGATCGGTAACTGAAGAATTAGTTACGCGTATAAAAACTGTTAGCAGTTCGCGTGCTACCAGCCGATATCTCAGAAGACAGGCGGGACCCGAGTCAGGAAAAATAGTGCGCCTGGTAATCCTTCTTCCCAGTGCCGATGTAGCTCAGTTGGTAGAGCAACGCATTCGTAATGCGTGGGTCGGCGGTTCGAATCCGTCCATCGGCACCATACAAGTAATTTTTTTAGACTAGAAAATATTTAAAACTAGTAATAGTGCGAATTAAGCTTCATATTTGTTTTGGAAAAATCATTCGGTTCATACGGCTCATAGTATTGTGTTTCTGAGTAATAGGTTGGCTGATCTGTGAGTGCGCATAGTGCTAAATAAAGTGACTAAAAGATTTCTAAAGCACATCTAGGTGTAATATAAGGTATTAAAAAATATTTTTTGTCTAGACTCGGTAGGACGTGATAATGAGATCAATGATGGTATCACTCGTGTTTCTAGTGTTCTCGGTCCAGGCACTAGGGCACCATTCTGCTACGGCGTTCTATGACCGAAGCACGGTAGTAGAAGTTGAGGGGGTCGTCACTGAGATTTACTGGAGAAACCCTCATGTTAGTTTCACGCTTGATGTGACGAATGTTGAAGGAATAGTTGAGGAGTGGGAACTGGAAGCAGGCACGACGAATAGTTTAGTACGGCGTGAATTCACTGCGGAGTCCCTGAGTATAGGTGATCGCGTTAAAGCAGCCGGAGCACCTTCCCGTCGAGGTGAACTCGCTATATTTGCTTCCAATCTGCTTTTACCCAGCGGCGATGAGGTGATTGTATCGGATCGTGAGGAGCCGCTGCGGTGGACTTCGCCATCGTTAGATCAGACGGCTAACGTGGTCGATGTGATGGGCAGTGGTATGTTCAAGGTATGGGGTTTTAATACCCTTTATCAGCTTCGTAGTCCGTTAGTGATTACACCAGCAGCTCAGGTAGCTGTAGAAGCTTTCGACCCGAGAACCGATGACCTAGGTCTTGAATGCGTGCCGCCGGGTATGCCCAATGCAATCCTAAATCCTTATCCCATGGAGATGATTGATGAGGGAGATAGAATTATCCAACGGATAGAGGAATGGGATGCGCGGCGTGTGTTTCATATGAGTGCAGAGGCGCGTAGTCAAACTCAGGCACCAAGTCACCTCGGGTATTCGGTTGGTCGTTGGGAGGGAGATACGCTCGTCGTTGATACGACGCAGATTTCTTTCCCCTTTCTAGATGGGATCGGCACACCAATGAGTGAAAATGTCACGATGGTTGAGAGGTATACACTAAGTGAAGATGAGACCCGTCTTCAGTATGAAGTTACCGTTACAGATCCAGAGAATTTGTTGGAACCAGCAATCTGGGAAAATACTTGGGTGTACAGGCCAGGTATTGAGGTTAGGCCGTTCGAGTGCACACTGCGGGATACCGTTATCTCGGTATACCGATAATTGTTTCTAATTGAGAGTCGTACCTATTCAATACATACTATCAAAAATAAAATACGTCGGCGCATGCGGTCTGCAGCCAAAATTTTTTGGCTAGACTTATTGTCTATAGACTGAGATGAAAAATAAGGAGAAGAAATGATTACTAAATTTTATTTAGTTTTCAGGCTGATGCTAACCTTCTTGGGGATGGGGATAGCGGTTAAAGCGTTCACTCAAGAGATACAGTCAGGCGGAAGACATGTTTTTCATAAGTCTGTTTCCGCTGAAGTGTTCCAGCGAGGCCCTATGGCTTCCGAGTTTATGCTCACAGCCGAGCAGACAGAAGGTCGTTACAGCATTATTAAGGAGATTTTTTCGCCAGGGTTTTCCAGCTACCCTGGTCATACCCACCTCTCCCATAGCGAGGTGTTTTTCGTTATCTCTGGTGTGATGGAATGGACCGTCAATAATGAAACACAGCAAATTAGTTCCGGAGATTTGGTGTATATCCCGCCGAAATCGCACCATGCGGGTAGAGTTATCGGTGAAGAAGATGTTCATGCGGTGATGGTCTATGAACCGGCTGGATATGAACAAAATTATTTTCGGCGAGCAGCACTTTCGGAGGAGGATCGCCAAGATCCTGAAATTATGCGCGAACTAAGAGAGCTAGCAGACGTACATATCGGAGAATAGTTGTTTCTGATATCAAAATGTGAACTACGTATATTTTAAGTAGAGCTCTATGTCTTAAAAAATATGGTTTTATCTGTAGCCTTTGGGGGAAGGATAATGAGAAACGTCCGTATACTAATTTTATCTATTTGGCTGCTATTTTCGATGATGGCATCGAGCTTAGCGGGTGCCCAAGATGGATTGATCCACCATACCGAGGGGATCTCAGGATCAAATATCCCTGTAACTTACCATTTTGTTTCAACTGATGATGGGCTTCTCACGCCTATCGGCTTTAGAAAGCCAGACGGCGATGGACCCTTTCCTGTTGTGTTGTTTTCCTCTGGTAATGGAGGCGAAGGGTACGAGTATATTAAGGACTACAGTCATAATCGGAGTTGGACGCTTGAGCAGTTTCTTTCTGCTGGTTATGCGGTTGCATGGTTGCGTTACCGGTCCGAGGTAGAGGTGCCCGTATATGGTAATGAGTCGTTGGTGGCTCAGCCCTGGTCGGGTCGACCAGTATTTAATCGAGCGCCATTGGAATACGAAGACGCTATTAGGATCATCGAATATGTTAGGGCCTTACCTTACGTTGATTCCGACAGAGTGGGGTGGATGGGTGTTAGTCATGCCGGTGAAATGCTCATGAAAATAACAAGCGTTTATAGTGGATTAGCCGCTGGTATTGCATCTGAACCCGCTTCTGCTAGTTTCATGGCACGTGGTGAGGTAGCGTCACTCTCGGAAATAGGTTCAGAGGAATATGGTGAAGATGGAATGTCAGCCCTTGAAACATCAGATAGCTACGATGCTGAAAGCCTCCAAGTCGCGGTGAAAGCAACATACGAAGCGATAGATCGGGAAGTTGCTATGGCAAGAATTAATCCGATTGATACCCCTATACTCGTTCAAGGACGGAGCCGAGATCACAATCAACCAGTTTTTCGAGTTAACTATGAGCTCCTCTTAGAGGCGGGTAAGAATGTGGAATGGAAGACCTACGACCATGACGTCCACGGTTTTGTATATGTGGAGCGAGACAGCGCGGGCAACTATGCCCCAGACAAGGTGCAGCTTGAGGCCATTTCTGATTCTATAGCGTTTTTTGACAGCCATATGAGGTAATCGCTGTATTAAACTGGGTTGCTAAATTTTGACTGTATCAACGTTATTGTTTCAGTTGACGGGAAATGCTGAGTCCTCGGCAAATATATTACACTCGATAGCGAAGTACTGCCGATTTAATGCCACGTAATTTGTTTCGAGAATCCCCGGTCCAGTGAGGTTGACCGGGTCGACGACGATCATATGATAGTTCAGCCTAGTCTGGTCATCCGCTAGCGCGAATCTTTCGGTTATTTTGATGGCCTTACTCTGTGGTGTGCCATCTCCGCGCATATAAGGATGGTCAATGTTTGTTGTCTCAACGATCAGCGTATTGTCTCCCTCCCAATGACCGGCTGAAAAACCAAGAGATGTTGATGGTTTGTCAGTCGAGTTTAATGAGTCGCCCATATAAATGGTTCTTACGGTGTCAAACCATGGGGCACGAAGTCGCAGGGTTTCACCGTCGATTGCTGTTAGGTCGAAATGTGCGGCCATTGTCATCGTTTCAGGCATACCAGGAGGTTCACAACGGCTAATCGGGCTATCTAGAGGGTCATAGTCGGCTCGCGCAGCGATCGCTGCTACAGTGAAGGGGAAGTTCATCAATCTACCACTGAATCCGCCTTCTATACTCCATACTCGGAAAAAGCCAAGATTTTCAGAAGAAGCATCCACGACCTCATCAAAAACTTCAGCGTTTTGAGTTCCGCCGATGAGAACTGGCCCATTCCAGTACCGCGGAATATCGTGACCTAGAATGACTTCAGTCCCATCCGTTTGTAGTGCATTAAGACCGAGAAAATAAGTATTACGGCGGGTCGAGGGTTTACCTGCCACGCGGAGATGGTCGCCGACCTTAAATTCCTCGGAAGAAACACCGGCTTGATCGAACACCCATGGTCCTCCGTGAGTTTCTATTCTGTAAGGCTTAACGTCCCCAGTGTTTGTGGTGACATCGAGATACATAGCTATATGCGGATTTCTCCAGATGATCTTGGTTAGCACGCCTTCGATCTCTACTGTTTCGACTCCCCTGAATTCGGCGCGCGAGTGGTGAGCTGGTGCGATACTTGGCACCAATAAGATTATCAATAATGCTAGCCCTTTTCGCATAGCTGTCCTTCCCGGAGTTATTTCGGAAAAGGCTGGAGTTGCTGTGTTTGTCCGCAAGCGTATAGCCCTAATTCAATTTCTGGTCGCCAGACCCAATACCTACTTTGCGCAAACGGTTCGGTGAAGTTCTCAGGGTCCTCAATATCAATTTCATAATCTAGTCGTTCCCCATCGGTGCTAGGCGTGAATCTTTCGATTATATGAATGCTAGAGCTTTGCGGGGTTCCTCTGGAATCCAAACGTCCAGCGTGAATATGAGTCGTATCGACGATCAGGGTATTATTATCCCATCGGCCGATCGAGTGACCCATCAAAGAATGAGAAGGAACCGCTAATGCATTAGGGGTCATATAAATGATTCGCTCAATGTCGTTATAAAAGAACCGCAACACGATGTCATCGCCATGATGAGCGAATTCCATCCATGCTGGGTTGCTCATTAAATTCGGCATGCTCCATTCTGTACATCCTAGGTGTTTGATATCTTCAGGGGTTTGGCTTTGGCTCCATTCTTCCCTGCTAGTTTTTGCCGCTGCGGTTAACGGATAATTGCCGTCAAGAAATGGAGTTCGGTTTCGGCTATCCGGGTTCCACACTCGAAAAATACCGTCAGCGTTACGTCTGGCCGCTAGTTCAATCTCCTCATCGTAAATTGGCTCTATTAATTTTCCACCTTCCTGTAGTGAGAAATAGGGACGGGACATAATCGATACCAGAACTTCCTCGCCGCTACTAAGTAACACATTATTAGCCCAAATCTCTTGCTCGCCTCGTTTCGACGGGTTTCCTAAAATCCTGATGCGGTCGCCAATACTCACAAATTCGCGGCCCAAACCGTTTCGTTGTAGAAGGCCTAGAGCGCCGGTCTCTACATGCCACTCTGTGATTTCACCCGACGGATCCTCAACGTCGACCTGAAATACTGTATGGGGATTTCGCCAGGTGGCCGAGGTTAGCACTCCCTCGATTTCGAGGGTTTTTGTTATATCGAAGAATCCGCTAACGGAGTGATGAGAGCTAGCGATTCTAGAAACCGCTGAGAATAGCAACGCAACGCTGATGCCGATTTGGATTACTAACTTATTAACTACAATTCTATTTTTTTCTCTAACTTCCATCGTAGTTGCCCGATATTTTTTGTAAGTCGATCATTCGTGCGTTCACCGCTGCATAATGAATTGCTAGTTCATTCTATTCCTGAATCTAGTGTTATTGTGAGATGAGCTATTTCGCTAGTGCTAAAAGGAATTAGTCTATTGGATTTAGGCGAGCCATAGGTGCAGAATTACCTTATAAGAAAATAATGCCGGATGGAGATCAGGCCTGGGGGTGGGTCGTCTTTTTTGTTTCCCTTCTACGGATTTGCTTATACGGTATAGGTTTAGGTAAGGCTATCATGAGAATCAAGATACTTCCTTTAATTATTTTTCTATGGGCTGGCAGCGTTCTTGCCCAAGATAAGCCGAACATTTTGCTAATTGTGGCTGACGACATGGGATATGGGGATATTGGTGCATTCGGTAGCGAAATAAAGACACCCAACATTGATTTTCTAGCTGACGAAGGGCGCTTGTTCACACGATTTCATACGGCACCAGTTTGTGCTGCGACTCGCTCGATGCTTTTAAGCGGTAACAATAACCATGTGGCCGGCGTTGGGCGACAGCGCGCTGCAGGCCCCGTGCTTGAAAACTTGCCAGGCTATGAGGGCTATTTGTCGGATCGTGTTGAATTGCTGCCACGTTTGCTGCGGGACGCGGGTTACCATACCTATGCTGCGGGGAAATGGCACCTGGGTGACACAGCGGCGCATAGTCCCAAAGCAGCCGGGTTCGAACGGTCTTATATGCTATTGGGTGGGGCTGCTAATCATTTTCGGAAGGGTTCGTCCCGTTCGGACACGTCGCTGTATCGTGAGGATGACGATCTAGTAGATTATCCTGAGGGCCGTTACAGTACCGACCTCTATACCGATCGGTTGATCGAATTTATTGAGTCAGGTCTTGATGATGACCTGCCGTTTTTTGCCTACGCGGCTTATACCTCTCCCCACTGGCCGTTGCAGGTTCCTGACGACTACCTGGATAAATATCATGGAGTGTATGACGAAGGTTATGACGTGCTCCGGGTAAGACGATTCGAGACATTGCAGGCGATCGGCATCATTTCTAAATCAGCTAGGTTGCCACTTCGTAACGATAGCGTCGAACCGTGGGTTGAGCTGACAAGTGTGGAGCGGCAAATTGAGGCTCGGAAGATGGAGCTTTATGCGGCTATGGTTGAAAATTTGGACTTCCACATTGGTCGCCTGATTGCGACTTTGAAGATGCACGGTGTGTATGACGAGACGTTGATCGTTTTTATATCAGACAATGGTCCGGATGGTGGAGATACGATTAATAATGACACCCCTCAAGGCCGTTATTTGCGCTCGCGATACGATAATAGCTATGAAAATATGGGGAAGGTGGGTTCATGGGTGTCGTATGGTGCTCCGTGGGCGGAAGCGGGATCGGCTCCTTTTAGCGGCTGGAAAAATTTTACAAGAGAAGGTGGGATTTCAGCGATGATGGTCGCTGCTGGTGTAGGCGTAGCGTCCAGTGGGGCAATCGATGCGACCTATTTAACAGTGATGGATTTAGCGCCAACGTTCCTGGAGTTAGGTGGTGCCGTCTACCCAAATGATGGATCTGTTGTTCCCATGCTTGGCGAGAGCATGGTTGAATTTTTAGCGGGAGCTGAATCCCAGGTCCATGACGAAAATTACGTAACAACTTTATATCACTCCGGAAAAGCTTTTCTTCGGCAAGGGCAATGGAAGATAGTCACGCTGAACCCGCCGTTCGATGAATCGAAATTTCAGTTGTTTGATCTTGAGGCCGACCCGGGCGAGACGGTGAATCTGGCGTTTCGCTACCCCGAACGTATGGATGCGATGCTAGCGCTCTGGCGCGTGAAACGCTTAGAGTTCGGAATAGTGCTTCCTGAAGACCTTTAGAGAGTAGTAAGATGCCTAGTTATTGTCGACTGAATAAATATTGAAAAAACTGGAGAACCTAATGAGGCTAATGATTACAGCGTCGATTTTGACTGTTTTATCCGGTTCTGCGTTAGGGCATCATTCCCTTTTTGCGTTCTACGATAACAACGGCAGGATCGAGATCGAAGGGATTGTAACTGAAATTTTTTGGAGCAATCCTCATACAGGCGTTGCTATCGAAGTTGTGAATGCTGAAGGTGTAGTTGAAGAATGGTTAACGGAAGGCAATACGACTAGCCAACTAACACGATCCGGATATAAAAAAGATTTGGTGACCATTGGGTCGCGTATTAGAGTAGTTGGTAGACCTGGGTTGCGAGGGGAACGCATGATATTTGGTTCGCCGAGAACACTGCTATTACCTAATGGCGAGGAGGTGTCGCTGCGCGGTACTGCGTCATCAGTGGACGAAGCGGTTGGCACTAATGCGGGAGATGAAATTAGTACCGGAATATTCAAGGTATGGAGTTTTCAGGATCCCCATCGATACCAGCTCAGCAGTCCGTTAGTGCTCACACCGGTAGCTCAAGCAGCTGTAGACGTTTATGACGCCAGAACCGACGACCCTAGTTTACAGTGCATACCGCCGGGCATGCCGAACGCCATACTAAATCCCTATCCGATAGAACTTATTGACGAAGGTGATCGGATCGTTCAGCGGATTGAGGAATGGGGCGAGACACGTGTTTTTTACATGAGCGAAGAGGTGCGCGGCCAAACTCAGGGACCAAGTCATCTCGGGTACTCGGTTGGCCGCTGGGAAGGGAATACGCTCGTTGTTGAGACGACAGAGATTATGTGGCCATACCTCGACCAAGATGGTACGCCGATGAGTGAGGACGTTTCGATGCTCGAGCGATACACAATGAGCGAAGATGAGTCTCGTCTGCATTATGAAATCGTCATTACGGATCCAGAGAATTTGGTGGAACCAGCAATCTGGAATCACACCTGGTTCTATCAACCAGGCAATACAATTTTGCCGGGCATTGCGGATGGTGAGCGTTACGAGTGCAGGCTGAGAAATACTGAATCAATCTATCAGTAATCGATTTTGAGTTGGTGCCGCGTTCGTTTGTTGGCAAGCCCTCTAGAAGGAATGTGAACAAGAGATTTTGTAGTGCTGATCCGCTTAGATAGCTGATTTGGTAACTGTCATTGACAGATAGTATTTATTGCGCTTAGTAGTCTCGTAGTAATCAATAGAGACCGGAGGATTTTCTATGAGCCGATTTTTCTCAATTATAGCAATGGCTATTCCAGTGTTTATAAGCCTTTCGGCTGTGCTAACGCCAGCGATTAGTGAAGCGCAAAGTACCGATTTATTACTGTCGAATGCGATGCTAGACGAAGCGCTCGCAGATGATGATGCCCGGACAGTCGATCAGTTGCTTGATCCCGAATTCACCTGGGTATTTAAAGATGGTAGTCATGCTTTTCGTTCTGATGTTGTTCGGCTAATGCCGGTGCCGGGAACTAGCAACGGTGAAGAGCAAGAGATCATGGAGCGGATTTACGGAAAGGTTGGTGTATTACAGGTATTCAGCGGCACAGTTCGCGGGCTACGGGTCTGGGCTAACCGTCCAGACGGTTGGAGACTCGTACATATCAATGAACTAGACGTGAGTTCACAGTTTGCCTCTCGGAATGGCGCTTATCGTGATACTTTACCTAACGAACAACTTCCGGATTGCGTGAATCCCTGTACGATAATCCCGAATCATCCGTCTACACCTGGTGCTCAGGCAGCGATGGAGTCATGGCAAGGCCAGGAGATTGCCGCGGCTAGCATGAATATGAGCGCTGAAGATGGTTGGGCTTACTATGTAGCCGATGAGAACGTTGGTCAGTTCAACGGCAGACCATCAGGAAATCCTAAACAAGTGCGTATAGACGGCACGTACGCAAGGATTGAGCGGGGTGTGGCGAAAAGTGCGCAGTCTACAGTGCTTCAAATGAAACTGGTTGATCTAGACGATGCCGTGGTGATGGTGATGATTGGTCAACCTCTTGACGGAAAGCCTTTTTACGCGAGTAGAGTGCTCGTCAAAAGAGGCGGCCGATACCAGATGGCTGCTAGCTACCATACGGATATTCAAGCCGCGCCTAGATTCCGACAGATGCTCGAATAGGTTTTGGTTTACGATGAATAGCTTGCATACGCTATCCTCTGGGCCACAAATGCGATAGTGATTTGCCAGACGAGTCAGGTTGTTTTTGTAATAAATTGCAATCGGAAGTTTTAAAAACTGGTGCCCAGGAGAGGACTTGAACCTCCACCTACTTACGTAGACCAGCACCTGAAGCTGGCGCGTCTACCAATTCCGCCACCTGGGCAATCCTTACCCCCAATTACTACAAATACGATAAGTTGTTATCAACCCCCCCAGGTTACCTACCGCAGGTAACCGTCTGATTATAAGTTTTATTACACCTGCATACTTAGCCCTAATAACATCTAAAGCCAGCGTGTCTAACAATTCCGCCGCCTGTCCAAGGGGGAAGCCGCTCGAATGTACTGACACAACTTAGTGCTGTCAAACAGTTCTGTTCTCAGCAAGATTTAGCCAGTGCAAAATCACATTCGGGTGTAAACTCCTTACATTATGTCACTCAATCATTCTCCCGAGGGTCGCGGGACTCCACCATAGTGGTTCGCAGAACTAGGCGGGTAAACCGCAAGCAAAAGCGGCAATACGAGCATCCGATCCCGTCTAGGGACGCTATTCTGGCAGCTATGGAAAAGGTGGGCCGGCCACTGGCGCTAGCAACTCTGGCCGCTCAGGTTGGAATCACAACCGATCCCCATCGCAAGTCGCTCGAGAAGCGTCTTCGTGCGATGATTCGCGACGGACAACTCTTACGTAACCGAGAGGACGAGTATTGCATTACTCAGCACCTGGATCTCGTCACCGGTTGCGTTCAATCTCATCGTGATGGCTTTGGGTTTCTCAAACCAGATGATGGTTCCAAAGACATCTATCTTTCAGCACGTGAGATGAGTTCGTTATGGGATAAGGACCGAATCGCTGTACGTGTTAACTCAAGCCCTCGTGGTCGTGAAGGACGTCTAGTAGAAGTTCTGGAACGTGCGACGACCGAGATCGTTGGTCAATTCGAACGCAAACAGGGTATTGATATCGTCGTGCCGGAAGGAGAGCCCAATGCCCAAGTGATGATTCCTCGAGGACAGTCCGCGGGCGCTAAGGTTGGTGATGTTGTTCGAGCAACAATCGTCACGTATCCGACTGGTAGAATGGATGCTATTGGACAGATAGTTAGGGTCGTTGGGCGTTTCGACGATCCGGGAATCGAGACTGTTGTCGCGATCCTGTCTCACGGTCTTCCTGAGGAGTGGTCCGATGCTGTAGATCGCTATGTCGCTACTTTGCCGGATAACGTCCCTGCGAGCGCAAAACATGGTCGTGTAGACCTCCGCAAGCTACCGTTAGTAACGATCGACGGTGAGGACGCAAAGGATTTCGATGACGCTGTGTTCTGTGAGGAGCGTAGCGATGGTTGGCGGTTGATTGTCGCTATTGCGGATGTAAGTCACTACGTTGAACCTGACTCGACGTTGGATGAAGCGGCACAAGCTCGGGGTACGTCTGTCTATTTTCCTGATCGTGTTTTGCCGATGTTGCCTGAAGAGTTGTCAAATGGACTGTGCTCCCTTCGACCGAATGTCGATCGGCTCTGTTTGTGCTGTGATATGGAGGTTTCGAAAAAAGGTGAAGTTAAGCGTTCGCGATTCTACGAAGGTGTTATGTGTTCGGCTGCGCGGCTGACCTATAACGAAGCTGAGCGTATATTGAGTGGTAAAGTCAAAGGTAAGCGTGCGCGGTTCAAAGCGCAGCTTGATTCGCTTAGTGGTATTTATCGTGTTTTTGCACGACGCCGACGCGGCCGCGGCGCGATTGATTTCGATATCCCGCAAGCCAAGATTGAGATCGACGATCGTGGGCGCGTGCGAAATGTGTACGCAGTTCGTCGGTTGGTTACTCATCAGATCATTGAAGAGTGCATGATTGCAGCGAATGTAGAGGCTGCAAAGTACATTCGTAAGGCTCGTATACCAAGCCTTTACCGCGTACACGATGGTCCGGATCCCGATCGTGTCGAAGAGCTTGCCATTTTTCTTCAGGGGCTGGGTATAGGACTGTCATCGCCCGGTGAGATTCAGCCGCGCGACCTGAGTCGCGTGATAGAGAAGGCTGCTGGCCGACCTGAAGAAGAGTTGATTGAAACTGTAATTCTTAAGTGTATGAGTCGCGCACATTATCAACCGCGTAACATTGGCCACTTCGGACTAGCGTTACCGAGTTATGTGCATTTTACGTCTCCAATACGGCGCTATCCTGATCTACTTGTGCATCGCGCCATAAAACATCTAGCGAGACACGGTAAAGCTAAGGGTTTTCGTTATAAGTTAGCGCATATGGAGGACCTGGGGCAGCATTGTTCCCGAACAGAGCGGCGAGCAGACGAGGCCGTATGGCAGGTAGAGGAACGACTAAAATGTGCGTATCTCGAGCAGCATATTGGTGATGAATTTGATGTGCTTGTTTCCAGTGTAACGCCGTTCGGGTTGTTCGTTCGGTTGCCGAATCTGCAAATTGATGGTCTAGTGCACGTGACCGCGTTGCCACGAGATTACTACCATCTGGTAGCTGGTAATACCGAGCTAGTTGGTAAGCATTCCGGTGCAACGTACCGATTGACTGATAAGCTCAGGGTGAAGCTAGTGAAGGTTGATGTTGAGAATTGTAAAATTGACTTCGTAATGATAACTCCGGAAACGCACATCCCTGTTAGAAAGAAATGGAACTAATGTGGCTAAGCGACGTGGCCGATTTAACAAAGGTTGTGTATACGGCACTCACGCGGTCCAGGCATTGCTCGACAAGCGTCCGGAAGCGATTCGTAGTGCAAAAATTCTACGCGGGTCTGCTGCTGGTAATTTACCTAGGTTGGCGAGGGCACTAGAGGCACTAGACGTACCGGTTGAACGTGTGGTCCGAGCGGATCTCGATCGACTCGCGCGAGGTGGCGCACATCAGGGTGTCCTAATCGAGACCCGGGGACTGGAGGAGGTGGGTATCCGCGAGCTTGAGCAGCTCGTGATCGATAGAGGTAAGGCGTTCCGTGGCCTAGTACTAGACGGCATTGAGGATCCGCGGAATCTGGGCGCCTGTCTCAGAACGGCTGATGCAGCTGGAATTGATGCAGTAATAGTACCGCGTAACCGATCAGTGAAGCTGACGCCTGCAGCACTGAAGGTTGCTACTGGCGCAGCCGAGACGGTAAGGCTCGTTAGAGTAGCCAATTTGGCCGCTACGCTTCACTGGGTCAAGCATGCTGGTGTTTGGGTGGTTGGCACGACGGCAGATTCGTTAAAATCTGTCTACGCGTCGAGATTGGAATCCCCGATTGTGCTAGTTATGGGAGGTGAAGGACGGGGCTTACGGCGGCTCACACGGGAACTATGTGATGAAATAGTATCTATTCCTATGCAGGGAACAGTCGGGAGCCTTAATGTCTCGGTAGCGACCGGAATTTTGCTATTTGAACTGAATAGGCAAATAGAGAGTCGCGGGCTGTGATGACGTGATGCTTGAGCTCCTGCCACCATTAAAGTAGGATCGCGAGCCTAATAGTCATTCACTCCTTGTCTCACCAGCATAGTCTGGGAGGCTTTAATCCGAAGGGAGCTTATATTGAGACACTACGAAATAGTGTTTTTGGTCCATCCTGACCAAAGTGAACAAGTTCCGGCGATGTTGGAGCGCTATCGGCGTATGATCCAGACTGCCGAGGGCAATATTCATCGAGAAGAGGATTGGGGACGGCGGCGGCTCGCGCACCCGATCCACAAAGTTCATAAAGCCCATTATCTAATGTTTAACATAGAGTGCTCTAAAGCTGCGCTCGATGAACTGGTAGGCGCTTTCCGTTTCAACGACGCCGTGATTCGCTACCTTGTTATCAAACGAGATAAAGCGATCACGGAGGTCTCCTTTATGGCGCAAGCTAGAGAAGAAGAACTAGCTAAGGAAGCGCAGGCAGCTGCCGCTGAAGAGGTCCGTTTGAAGGCGGCAGAGGAGAGGCGCGCGGTTGCCGCGGAAAAAGCTGCATTGGCTATAGCGGAATCCGTCGAAGCTGGCGAGACCGAACTAGAACAGCCAGGGGCTGATGACACAGAGTTAGAAAAGGGAGCACCAAAGGTTGTAGAAAAAGTAGCGGAAGAAAGCCCGGCCCCAGAGTCTCTATCTGAGGAAGTCGCACCGAAACGGTCGGAGGATACTGATCCTCAGGTAACTGATGAAGAGGTAGTCGAGGAGGGTTCCGGAGAACCTGTAGAGAATAGGGAGGAGAGCTGAGGATGGCTAGATATTTTCGCCGCAAGAAATTTTGCCGCTTTACTGCCGAAGGTATTGAAGAGATTGATTATAAGGATCTGGCGACGCTGAAAGCATATATCAGTGAGACTGGTAAGATTATCCCAAGTCGTATCACGGGTACCCGTGCTCGCTATCAACGCCAGCTAGGGATTGCTATAAAACGTGCCCGTTTTCTTGCTCTGTTACCGTATACCGACCAACATTAGCGGAGACGGTCCATGTGAGCGGACCTAGCCTGATGAAGGTCTTCGTACAATGGGTGACACAACGGCGCTATCGACTGGTTTTGGTGGCAATTGCTTTTGCGCCTTTTTTACCGGTTATCTCGACGGCATTGCTAGCTTTGGAGACGATCCGACTTGGTGGGTTGACTGCTAGTACTAGCGCTCTAGCTGCTACCGGAGGAATAATCACGCTTGGAGCGCTATCTACATCAGAGATCGGTACGTTTACCGTTTTAGGCACAGTAACTGTTTTCGCTGGTGTAGTTCTGGGAGTCCTAGTTCGCTGGGCTAACTCCCTGACCTTGGCGTTTCAGGGTAGCCTGTTGATTTGTGTATTGGCAGTGATAGTGGGTCTGATAGTCTGGCCGGATCCAGGCGTATTAGTTGGCAGTGTGGTTGAGGAAATAGCTAGTGTTTTAAGGGCAAACGGCGCGACAGATGCTCAGTTAGCAATAGTACAAAGTTGGAATACACTGCTTTTTGGTGTGTTAGGAGCTGTTGTTTTTTCGCAGCTGGCGGTCGCGTTGCTACTGGCTTACTGGTGGAGTGGTTTTAATGGACCGACTGGAGAATTTGGTAGGCAGTTTAGGATGTTACGGCTGGGGCGCGTACTCGGAATTCCAGCTACGTTAATAATGGCGGTTAGTCTGGTGCTCGATGCGGCTGTGGTTCAAAATCTGTTCCCTTTGGCTTTGTTCGGATTCTGGTTTCAGGGTGTTGCAGTGAGTCATGCGTGGGCACGGGCAAAAAATTGGCATCCGATGGTGCTCGGAATTGCTTACGTTTTATTAGTAACCCCACTAACGGGATTAGTCATTCTAGGCTTTGGTTCTTTGGGATTGGTCGATAACTGGTTTGATTTGCGGGCGCCATTACAGCAAGTAGCTTGATAGGAGTATTAATGAAGTGGACATCATATTGCTTGAGAAAATAGAGAACGTTGGTGGCATCGGTGACAGAGTGAGGGTTAAACCTGGCTACGGGAGGAACTACCTGATACCGAAAGGTAAGGCAACGCTTGCCACGCCAGAAAATATCGCAAAATTCGATAAAAGGCGCGCCGAAATCGAGGCAAAGGCCCATACGGAACTCGAGGCGGCACAGTCACGTGCGAAGCAGATCGAAAACCAGGTCCTGCGTGTTAAAGCTAATGCTGGTCCGGAGGGGAAATTGTTCGGTTCTGTTGGTACGTCTGACATCGCTGCGGTATGCGAGGAACTTAAATTCAATGTTGAACGTAGCGAAATTCGTTTGCCTGATGGGCCACTTCGTGCTGTAGGGGAGCATCAGATTGAACTCCACTTCCATGCGGATGTAAATGTACCGATGACTGTGGTTGTAGAAGGTGAGGAAGGGCAGGTCTGGATCGATCCAGAGGAAGAGGCGAAAACTGAAGAAATCGGTAAAAGCATAGGGATTGAAGAGTATGAGCAGAAGGATAGTCCGGACCTCTGAAGCAAGTATGCTAAGCTCGTAGAAAAAATAGCTAAAACTAATGGTCGAAGCGTTCGCAACAAAAAATCTTTCTCGGGACGCCTCGGACGTCATACGGATACCACCGCATTCTACCGAAGCCGAGCAATCTCTATTGGGCGGTCTAATGATAGATCAGCGTGCCTGGGATCAGGTTGCCGATGCTGTTTCTGCCGGCGATTTCTATCGCCATGATCATTGTTTGGTGTTCGAAGCGATTGGGACGCTAGTCGAACGCGACGAACCTGCCGATGCTGTGACTGTAATCGAGCAATTGGAGCAGGAGGGAGAGCTTGAAGCTGCTGGTGGTCGGGATTACCTAGCACAGCTTGTTCAGGCAACACCCAGCGCTGCTAATATTCGTGCGTATGCGCAAATTGTTCGGCAGCGAGCAATTCTCAGAGATCTGATTCAAATTGGCGGTGATATTGCGGCTAGTGCGCACGAGAGTGAAGGGCGACCCGTCTCAGAACTTGTCGATCTTGCAGAGCAGAAAGTTTTCGACATCGCTGATCGAGGTCAGCGTACAGGTCAAGGATTCAGGCAATTGAAAGAAATCGTCTCGGGTTCGATTGACCGGCTCGATACGCTCAGCCGATCCGAAAGCGATATTACTGGGATTCCAACAGGTTTCGCCATCATGGATGAGAAGACGGCAGGTTTACAGCGGGGAGATCTTGTTGTCGTTGCGGGTCGTCCATCGATGGGAAAAACTGCCTTGGCAATCAATATTGCCGAGAACGCCGCTATCGGCCATCAGATACCGACGGCTATCTTTAGTTTGGAGATGTCTGCGGAACAACTGAGTTTTAGGATGATCGGCTCTATTGGTCGCGTGGATCAGTCTAAGCTTAGGACTGGCAAGCTTTCGGACGACGACTGGCCACGTGTCAACTCTGCCGTTTCTTTGATGTCGAATGCGCCTATATTCATCGACGATGCACCTGCTCTGACGCCAACAGAGCTTCGCGCACGCGCCCGTCGCTTGAAGCGCAGAAACAATCTTGGCTTAATCGTTGTTGACTATCTGCAGCTCATGCAGGTATCGGGTACGCAAGAGAATCGCGCGACCGAAATTTCTGAGATATCTCGGTCTCTGAAAGCCTTGGCGAAGGAAATTGACGTCCCTGTTATCGCTTTGTCTCAGCTGAATAGAAGTGTTGAGCAGCGAACCGATAAGCGACCAGTCATGTCGGATCTGCGTGAATCAGGTGCGATTGAACAAGACGCCGACGTGATTTTCTTTATCTATAGAGAAGAAGTTTACGATAAAGATACGCCGCGCAAAGGTGTTGCTGATATCATCATTGGTAAGCAGAGGAACGGTCCAGTGGGGGAATTCCGCCTCACTTTTATGGGCGAGTTCACAAAATTCGAGAACCTCGTGGCAGAGGCTTACGGAGAGGGCGTGTTTAGTTGATCTGGTCTAGAACCTCTTTGGGATAGAACACATCATTTTTGCGTCGTTAGGCTTGAGTTCCGATAGCCTGCCAAAATAACGCGTGCGCCTCATTTGCGCTGCTGCCTTTTGTTTCTGGGTGAAAAGCATATTGTCGTGTCGGGTTGAACCCTGCGCGATAATGTGGACCTTGTGAAAAGAAAATCACAATTTTCCGTATTTTGGTGCCAAGGTATCGTGTTAGTAGGTGCTATCCTGCGCATATGACTAAGACGAAGCGGATATATATCTGTGACGGTTGCGGTGCCCAGCACTTGAAGTGGCAAGGCCAGTGTCCAGACTGCGGAGCCTGGAACGCGTTGTCGGAGACCCGTGATATCAGTGGTCGTAAACGACTACCTAGCGTCATTGCGAGCGATTCTCATATGAAGCGACTCGATCAGGTCGATGTGACTGATGTCGAGCGCATGGGTAGCGGTCTAGCGGAACTCGACCGGGTGCTCGGTGGCGGCTTGGTGCCAGGCTCAGTAGTTTTGATTGGTGGCGATCCCGGAATTGGAAAATCAACTTTGTTGCTGAGTGCTGTGGCAAACGTTAGCGAGTCACGTCCTGCCTGTTACGTAACAGGTGAAGAATCGTTAGATCAGATTGGTATGCGCGCTGAACGTTTGTCTGTGAGTAAAGCAATAGTGGATTTGCTGGCTGAGACTAGTGTTGAGGTAATCATTAGTCAGCTTAAGTTAGCACCACCAAGTTTGTTAGTTATCGACTCTATTCAGACGTTATATAGCGACCAGCTAGAGTCGGCGCCTGGCTCGGTTAGTCAGTTACGTGAATGCACAGCCCAGTTAGTGCATTTCGCTAAGCATGCGAGTGTTACGACAGTTCTCGTTGGTCATGTGACTAAAGAAGGAACGCTTGCTGGTCCGAGAGTTCTAGAGCACATGGTGGATACTGTGTTGTATTTTCAAAGTGATCTTGGTAGTCGTTTTCGGGTTATCA
This sequence comes from Candidatus Rariloculaceae bacterium, assembly GCA_045561055.1. Taxonomy (GTDB): domain Bacteria; phylum Pseudomonadota; class Gammaproteobacteria; order Steroidobacterales; family Rariloculaceae; genus SMWC01. The sequence goes on from JBJKYL010000013.1 coordinate 151,774, forward strand.
GAGCCGTAAAGAACCGTTTTGGTGCGGCTAATGAACTCGGTTTCTTCGTGATGAGCGAGCAGGGTTTCAAGGAAGTAAAAAACCCTTCTGCAATTTTCCTCGCAAGGCGAATATCGCCTGTGCCCGGAAGTGTCACCTTGGTTACCCGCGAGAGTAGCCGTCCGTTGCTCGTCGAGGTGCAGGCGTTAGTTGACGAGAGTAATAGCGGTCATTCGCGCCGTGTAGCACAGGGTTTAGACTCGCAACGGTTAGGATTGTTGCTAGCAGTCCTGCACCGCCACTGCGGTATAGCATTAAGTCACAGCGATGTGTTCGCCAACGTTGTAGGCGGCCTCAAGATAGCTGAAACTGCAATTGATCTCCCGGTGACGCTAGCTTTATTATCGAGTTTTTACGAGCGTGCGTTACCTGAAGATCTCGTGGTGTTTGGTGAGATTGGATTAACTGGTGAAGTCCGTCCAATACCTTTCGGCGAAGAACGATTGGCCGAAGCACGTAAACATGGGTTCACGCGTGCGCTTATACCTCGCGGTAATCGACCGGAGGAAGGCGTCAAGGGAATGGAAGTGATCGCGGTTGAGCGTTTGAGTCAGGCGCTCGATGTCGCTTTCCCATAACTATTGGCGGTTTAAGGATTCCGACATTATTATGGAGCCTATTGTGTTTCCGCAATTTTCTTTGGAACTAAAACGCGGACTTTCTTGATTGCATGCTCAGTCGCGTCGAGAATCTCGATCGGGTAGGTGGCAACTGTTAGTTTTGTTCCCGATGCGGGAATTGTTTCGAGCTGTTCGACTATTAGCCCGTTCAGTGTCTTTGGCCCATTGGTTGGTAAATTCCAGTTCATGAGTCGATTTAATTGTCGCACGTTTGAACCCGCATCGACAACGAAGCTATCGTCACTCTCGCGAAAAATATCAGGGGTTTCCGGTCCTGGATCGGAGCCGAATTCGCCGACAATCTCGCGAACGATATCCTCGGTAGTGATAAGTCCCTGGACATCGCCATATTCATCTACAACCAGTGCTACGCGATGTTTCAAACGCTCGAAACTAGCGAGTTGAATGTGTAGCGGTGTACCTTCAGGTGCGTAAAAGGGTTCATTAGTTTTGTCTAGGAGTATTGTTTCTGTTAGCGTGCCGTTGGTGAGATGACTTAGAATATTTTTTATACGTACGATACCAATAATATTGTCGATATCACCCCGAAAAACGGGTAGCCGGCTATAACGACTGCTCTGAATAATCTCTAGATTATCTTCCCATGGTTCGTCGACGTCGATGGCGTCGATTTCCTGCCGCGACACCATAATATCGTCCACGCCGACGTCTTCGAGATCTAGAATTCTGAGTAACATACGCTGATGCCGGTCTGGGATTAAAGCTCGCGCTTCGGTGACAATTGTTCGCAATTCGGCTGTACTCAAGTCGTTAGAGCTATCGTGGGCGTTATGTGCCCCGAACAGCCGCAATAAACCATTCGCCATGAGGTTGATCAGCCAGACCATCGGGTAGGCTAGTTTCATTAGCGGGTAGTAAATCAGGGCTGCGGGTAAGGCGAACTGGGCCGGATTTCTAGCCGCGATCGTCTTTGGTGCTACTTCCGCGAAAATCAGCACGACAATGGTTAGAATCATTGTGCCCACGAAGATTGCTGACTCCCCGCCAATTCTAATGGAGATAACAGTTACCAACGCTGCTGCCGAGAGATTTACAGCGTTGTTACCTATCAAAATAAGTCCGATTAGACGATCGGGTTGCTGGAGGAGAATTTCAGTCAGTTTTGCTGCGCGTTGCCCAGACCTTGCCCGATGCCGCAGCCGATATCGGTTGAGGCGCATGAGCGCGGTTTCTGTACTAGCAAAGAATGCCGAAAGAAAAAGTAGGATAATTAGAAGAGCAAATAATAGCTCTAAGGGAACGTCGTCACTCAAGTATTGTGGTCCTCCTGTTACAAAAGATAAGCCTAGACTGAACGAATGTTTAAGTGGGTGTCAAGGCTTTAGCGCGATGATCTGACAAATCGCCGATTTTTTTGCTGTTTTAAGGGTAATATGGTCATGTTAGGCTAAGCTAAATCTTCTTCGAAGACTACTCCAAGATCCCATGTTTCGCTCAATCTCTGATCGCCTCAGCAAAACTCTTTCCCGCGTGACCGGTCGCGGTCGTATTACCGAAGATAATATCCGGGATACGGTACGCCAAATTCGTATGGCGCTACTTGAAGCAGATGTGGCGCTGCCAGTCACGAAGGCCTTTATTGAACGTGTACGTAAGCGTGCGCTCGGCGAAGAAATTACAAAAAGCCTTAATCCGGGTCAGGCCTTCGTGAAGATTGTTCACGATGAACTTGTTGTTGTGCTTGGAGGGGATACTGTAGAGATAGTTCGTCAAGCTAACCCGACTGTTATTATGCTAGTTGGGCTACAGGGGGCTGGAAAGACGACAACCGCCGCGAAGCTAGCTAAATATCTGGCTGGTAACCGTGGCAATGAAATGCTTTTGGTGAGCACGGATGTTTATCGGCCGGCTGCTAGGGAACAGTTGGCGAAGCTCGCAGACAATCTTGGTATGGACATTGCTGTCTGTGAATTAAGTTCGCCGATAGATATAGCTGTTGCGGCGCTGGCTCAAGCGCATCGTGATAAGTATCGCTGGTTGATTGTCGATACGGCGGGACGCTTACATGTCGACGCAGATATGATGGCGGAGGCAAAGGAACTGCACGCGGCGATCTCACCGCACGAGACGCTGTTTGTGCTTGATGCGATGGGCGGCCAGGATGTCGTTAACTCGGTCTCAGCTTTCCACGAAGCATTGCCGCTTACGGGAGTTATTGCGACTAAAGCTGATGGTGATGCGCGTAGCGGTGGAATTTTATCAGTTCGGGAAGTGACGGGTTTGCCGGTTAAACTTCTAGGTACGGGTGAAAAACTTGATGCGCTTGAAGCCTTTGATCCGCAGCGCATGGCGTCGAGAATCCTTGGTATGGGTGACGTTGTCGGATTTGTCGAGACTGTCCAGCGAAATGTGGATCAGAACGCTGTAGAGCGAGTAGCGGCAAAGGTAAGTCGTGGTGGGCGGATGAATCTTGAAGATTTTCGTTCGCAACTCAAGCAGTTGAAAAATTTCGATGGTATGAATTCACTGCTCGACAGTTTCCCAAGCATAAATGCAGCTACTATGCAGACTGGCCTACAAGAGTCTCAAATCCGGCGCCAAATAGGTATTATCGATGCGATGACTCCAGCGGAACGCCGCCGGCCGGAACTTGTTAGCGGTTCGCGGAAGCGCCGGATAGCGCAGGGTTCGGGGCTTCAGGTTCAGGACGTAACCCGGTTGCTAAAACAACACCGGCAACTCACGAAGATAATGAAACGGGCCTCCAAACCGGCCGGTATGAAACAGCTCCTGGGCGAGCTACATGGCTACCAGGGACGCCCGCCGCAGAGAGGCAGACGTTGATTGTCAGCAAATTAGGTAGCAAGGAACCTTCACTTATCTGTTAATTTCGGTAGAATTCGCACTTTCCCGAGCGGTTGTTATTTATGACCGCTTTAGTTTTTGAATAGATTTCAACGAGTATATGTCTATGGTTACTATCCGGTTATCTCGGGGTGGCGCGAAGAAGCGACCGTTTTATCATATTGTTGTAACCGATAGCCGTAATCGTCGTGACGGCCGCTACATCGAGCGACTAGGGTACTTCAACCCGATCGCGGCGGGCGGAGAGCGTAAACTTAAGCTCGATCTGGAACGGGCTGACTATTGGGTATCTCAGGGCGCACAAACGTCTGACCGCGTTGCCAATTTAGTGAAACAGGCACGGGGCAGCAAGGTGGCCTAGTTAGGGCGTAGGCCCGAGGAGCAACCGCAGTGAGCGGGGTGTCTCACCAACTGGTAACACTAGGCCATATAAATGGCCTTCTCGGCGTTAAAGGTTGGGTCAAGGTTTTTTCGTATACCGATCCTCGAGATGAAATTATCAGTTTTGAGACGTGGATTTTACGTAGTGGTGATGATGAAAAGATTCTTGAGATCGAAGAGGGCAAGAATCACGGACGTTCAGTAGTAGCGAAGCTGAAAAACGTTGACACTAGAGACAAGGCAAGGGAATTAGTCGGCGCGGAGGTTGCGGTCGAACGGGCAGCGCTCGCGTCGTGTGATCCCGGGGAGTACTACTGGACCGACCTCGAGGGTATGGAAGTTGTCACGAGTTCCGGACAAATTCTTGGACGTCTGGATTATTTGTTCGAGACGGGTGGTCACGACGTGATGGTAGTTGTCGGAGATCGGCGGCGGCTGATACCCTTTGTAGAAGGAAAAGTTGTGCAGGAAGTAGAGCTAGAGCAACGTCTATTAGTTGTGAATTGGGACCCAACGTACTAGTTATCTAGAGGTTCGAAATGTTTCAGATCAGCATCGTGTCGTTGCTTCCTGAGATTGTAGAGCCGGTTACCCAACATGGTGTGATCGGTAGGGCTCGCGCGAAAGGGTTGATCGATGTCGTGCAGGTCTCGCCGCGGGACTTTGTTTCCGATATTCATCGTACAGTGGACGATCGGCCTTACGGTGGTGGCCCGGGTATGGTACTGAAATACGAACCGTTGCGTGATGCTATACACCAATCGCGGCGTGAACTCCCAGCAGGAAGCCGGGAGTTCGTACTTAGTGCCCAGGGTCGGGTCTTCGACCAAGCACTAGCTATGGAAATTGCGTCGGGTTCCGGATTATTGTTGGTTGCGGGGCGATATGAGGGGCTGGATGAGAGAATTGTTGCAAAAGAAGTCGAGGAAGAATTATCTTTAGGCGATTTTGTACTCAGTGGAGGCGAATTAGCAGCAGCGGTCGTTATTGATGCGGTCGCCCGGCTTCTTCCTGGCGTGCTCGGCCACAAGGATTCTTCTCGGGAAGATTCGTTTGTGACTGGACTACTGGATTATCCTCAGTACACTCGTCCTGAGGTAGTTGATGGTCTTGGCGTTCCAGAGGTGTTAGTTCAGGGGCATCACGAAGCGATAAGGCGGTGGCGCCTAAAGCAGGCGCTTGGAAGGACCTGGATGCGCCGACCGCAATTGTTGGAAGATAGAGGTTTGACGCCGGAGGAGAAAAATCTTCTGGACGAATTTATAGATGAACACAGCGAGATAGATACTATCGACGTTTAAGGATGAATCAATGTCCAAAGTAATCGATGAGATTGAGCAAGAACAACTCAAGACTGATGTCCCTCATTTTTCGCCTGGCGATACAGTCATCGTTCAGGTTAGAGTAAAGGAAGGTGAACGGGAGAGGCTTCAGGCCTATGAGGGGGTAGTAATTGCTAAGCGTAACCGTGGCCTTAATTCGGCATTCACCGTGCGTAAGATTTCCCACGGTGAAGGGGTAGAGCGCGTATTTCAAACGCATAGTCCGGCCGTCGCGAATATCACAGTCAAACGCCGTGGTGTTGTGCGACGTGCGAAGCTCTATTATCTTCGCGAGCGTAGCGGTAAATCAGCGCGAATTAAGGAAAAGCTTTAATCAGGAGGGGCGGGGTACGCTGCTGATGTTAGTCTGATGGCATGCCTTTCTAGAGGTTTTCTAAGCAGGGGTAGTGTGTTGTTGTTGGCTGCGGTACCCCTGTTCGGTTCTAGTGGCTGCATTGTGTCAGCCGTTAGTGGAGTTGCGGCAGACACCCTTTCCGCTGTGATTCTTAACCAGGACGATCCAGCGATAGTTGGTGCCGGCCTTCCCGCCTATCTACTTATCGTTGACGGACTTATTATCGATAATCCTGAAAACTCCGGGCTTCTCGCCGCAGGCGCGCAGCTATTCGCACTCTATGGCTCGCGATTCGCCAATGATGAAAATCATGGTGCGATATTGACCGCTAAGGCTCGTCGTTACGGTGAACGTGCAATTTGTATCGACTATCCGCCTTCCTGCAATTGGTCGAATCTAGAGTACGATCTTTTTGTTACCGAAATCGGTAATATCGATGAGGAACGTGTCGAGTTGCTTTATGCCTATGCTGTTAGTTGGTTGAGTCATCTAGATGCTACAAGCGCTGACTGGAGTGCCGTGGGCGAGTTGCCTTGGGTTCATGCTGCGATGGGGCGTTTACTTGAAATCGATGAAACTTATGACAATGGTGGGGTGCATGTTTATCTCGGTATTTTGAACTCTCTACGGCCTCCGGCGTTTGGTGGACGTCCCGATATCGCGAGGGCACATTTTGAAAGAGCTATTGAAATGAGTAACGGGGAAGATTTGTCCGCAAAGGTAGAATTCGCACGCCGTTATTGTCGAATGATGTTCGATCAAGAGTTACATGATAGATTGCTAAGAGAAGTCATTCTCGCTCCAGCTGAGGTACCCGGGCGCACGCTGCTAAACGTGCTTGCGAAACGGGATGCCGAAGCGCTCCTAGCCTCCTCTGCGGACTACTTTTAGTAAGTTTTACGATGACCAGACATGCTTCTAAAGTTAGTAGTCGGTTTCTCTGCTCAATATTGGTAGTTTTGTTGGGCAATTCTGCGAACGGGCAGGAAATAAAGGTTGCTACAGTCGCGCCTGACGGGTCGGGCTGGATGCGCGAAATGAGGACTGGTGCGGATACTATCCATGAGCGTACTAACGGTCGGGTTACGATCAAATTTTATCCAGGCGGGGTTATGGGGAGCGACTCGCAGGTATTGCGGAAAATTCGTGTCGGACAGTTGCAAGGTGGAGCTTTTACCAGTGGAGGCATTGGAGAGCGTTACGCTGGATTAAACCTTTACGGTATTCCGTTGCTGTTTCATTCTCATGATGAAGTCGACTATGTTCGCGCGCGTCTTGACGCTGATTTGGAGGCTGGTTTGAGGGAGGCTGGCTTTACAAGTTTCGGTTTCGTCGAGGGTGGTTTTGCGCAGTTCATGGCTAACGAGCCGATAAGTAGCGTAGACGATATGCGGCGTCGCAAAGTGTGGAGCCCGGAAGGTGATCCTATCGGTTTTCGTGCGCTCGAAGTGATGGGGCTCTCTCCGGTTGCACTGCCACCGACTGACGTTTTAACGGGGCTACAGACGGGGCTACTAGATGTTGTTGCTGCTTCTCCCGTTGTAGCACTAGTGCTACAGTGGCACACAAAGGTTAAGTACGTAACAGATTTGCCGATTGCCTATAGTCTTGGCGTTTTTGCTATAGATAATCGTGTGTTCGATAGTCTTTTGCGGGCAGATCAGGCATTAGTGAGAAACGTGATGAGTGGTGTGATGAGTCGCCTGGATGCACAGACACGAATCGACAATCGGGAAGCGGAGACTGTGCTCTGGAATTCTGGTCTCGAGCTCGTTCCAGTACGATCAGAGCAAGTATCAGGTTGGCGTAATACGATCGAAGGCCTTTATCCTGAGTTGGGGAATCGCCGCGATATCGACGCCGATATTCTAGACAAAATACTAGCCCTTTTAGAAGAGTACCGCGCAGGTGCTGGAGCGTCTCTGCTGTGACGGACGGAGTATCGGGTAACTGAATAGCTCCCGCGTTAATACTGGATTTCAGTCCTGGCTTTTACGCTTAGAACGTTGGGGCAGATGGCTAGAGAGTGCGCTGCTGACTTTGCTATTGTCGAGCCTAATAGTTCTCGCTAGCTCACAGATCCTTCTACGTAACGTGTTCTCCACTGGGTTGGTATGGGGGGACGGTTTAATACGTCTGATGGTTCTCTGGCTCGCTTTGGTTGGTGCGATAACAGCGAGTCGCGAGAACAAGCATATTAAGATCGATCTTCTAATGCGATGGCTGTCTAAGCCGCTGCAGAGATTGGCGGCGCTAACTACAGACATATTCACTGCTATTGTTACCGGTTTGCTTGCCTGGCACTCATGGCGCTTTGTTCAGGAATCGAGATTTTATGGCGATTTGTTAATGGGCGACTGGCCGGCATGGATTTTTCAGCTGATATTACCGGTCGGCTTCTTTTTAATTTGCTGTCGCTATGTGCTAAGGGCTATCAACGAACTGCGCGGAAGTAAGACGTGATTTTGACGGGATTAATTCTTCTTGTACTGGCACTGCTAGGGGCGCCGTTGTTCGCGATTATTGCTGCGAGTGCGATGGTAGGTTTCTATAGGGCTGAAGTCGACCTTGCTCTGATGGGGATCGAGATTTTCGGTCTTGCAGAAATGCCAATTCTTGTAGCGATTCCGTTGTTTACTTTTTCGGGTTTCTTGCTTAGCGAAAGTAAATCTCCGCAGCGGCTTGTTGCGTTGTCTCAAGCTTTGCTCGGATGGTTGCCCGGTGGTCTCGCTATGGTATGCCTAGCAACCTGCGCCTTGTTTACCGCTTTTACCGGAGCGTCAGGGGTGACGATTATTGCGTTAGGAGCATTGTTCTATCCTGCTTTGTCGCGGGCTGGTTACGATGACCGTTTTAGCCTAGGTTTAATCACAACCTCCGGTAGTCTAGGTCTTCTCTTCGCGCCTTCATTACCTTTGATTCTCTACGGTGTTGTTGCCGGAGCGTCTATCGATGATTTATTTCTTGCCGGTATATTTCCTGGGTTGCTCATGGTGCTTTTATTGTGTGTCTATAGCTTTTTTATTAGTCGTAGCATCCGGACATCACTTGTTGATGCGTCAGGGAAGGAAGTGCTTGCTTCGCTGAGAGAGTCAGCTTGGGAGTTACCATTGCCGATCGTTGTGCTAGGCGGTATTTACAGCGGTTACTTTGCCGTTTCTGAGGCGGCCGCGGTGACTGCTCTATATGTTGTTTTCGTAGAAATAATCGTCCGTCGGGAGGTTCGCTGGGCTAGTCTCCCTAAAATCATGCGCGAATCGATGGTGCTCGTTGGTGCAATTTTCATGATTCTGGGTATGTCGCTGGCCTCGACTAACTACATGATTTATGCCGGCGTTCCAGAGAGGCTTTTCACGATAGTTGATACTTACGTTGCAGGACCAGGGTCTTTTCTTCTCGCGTTGATTATCTTCCTTCTTATTCTTGGCGCAATCCTCGATATCTTTTCTGCGATCGTTCTCGTTGTCCCTCTAGTACTGCCGGTAGCCATAGAGTATGGAATTCATCCGATTCATCTGGGTATCGTTTTTCTAGCGACTATGGAGTTAGGTTATCTTACGCCGCCTGTTGGTTTGAACCTTTTTATCGCGAGTTTCCGATTCGAGAGGAGCATTGCCGATATATATCGGGCGACGTTACCATTTTTCTTAGTCTTGTTGATCACCGTCTTTGTTATCGCGTACTGGCCTGTTTTGTCGCTCGTACTGGTAGAGTAGTACGGTAACGTTCGACGTTTTGTTCTAGAGGTGTGGCTTGTGTGGAATCTATTGCGACCGATTATTGGACTATTCTGGACCCTTTGGGGGGTATTGGATGGCCTGCGTAAAGTTCTAAGTCTTACTTTTCTTTTGGGGTTGGTGATATTCGTTCTAGCAGCAGTGGAGCCGGACAATGCCGCCGTTCCTCAAAACGTGGCATTGGTTTTGACTCCCAAAGGCGCGCTGGTAGAGCAACTCTCCGGCGACCCAATCGATCGTGCAATCGCGAAAGCACGCGGGCTCCAGCAGCAGGAGGTGCTAGTCAAAGACCTGATCGATACGATTCATGTGGCTAAGGACGACGATCGAATAGCGTTGCTCGTCTTGGATTTGGAGGGGCTTAGCGGCGGTGGACTCAGTAAGCTACAGGATATAGCAGATGAGATTATTCTCTTCAAGGCAAGTGGTAAGAAGGTCATAGCATTTGGCGACGGTTTCACTCGTAGTCAGTATTATCTTGCGGCTCATGCAGATGAGATCTACATGCATCCGATGGGTTTTGTCTATATCGATGGCTATAGTCGTTATATGCCGTACTATCGAACCGCGATAGAAAACCTCTCGATTGATTTTAATGTGTGGACAGTTGGCGAATATAAGTCTTTCGTCGAACCGATAACACGAGATGGCATGTCGGATGATGATCGGGAGGCAGCTAGCGAGTATCTCGGTGCCCTGTGGAATGCCTATCAGGCTGATGTTACTGCGGCCAGAGGGCTCAATGGTTCAGCATTACAGAGATATGCAGATAATGCGGTTGAACTTTTGAAAGAGGCAAATGGTGATTCTGCCCGGATGGCGCTTGATTATGGTCTCGTAGATGAGTTGTTAGCGCAAGATGAGATCAACGCAAGACTCAAGGCATTGGTTGGCGGTAATGAAGAAGATGCTAATGCTGATAATTTTTCTTCCATTGGTCACGATTTCTATCTTAGAGCTATCCAGAGAAATGGGATGGAGTTAGCGGCTGAGAATAGTGTAGGCGTTATTGTTGCGTCGGGAGTGATTCTCGATGGGTCACAAGCCCCGGGAACGATTGGTGGTGATTCGACAGCAGCTCTAATTAGACGCGCAACAAATAACGATCAAGTCGATGCGCTAGTTCTTCGTGTGGATAGTTCAGGTGGAAGTGCTTTTGCCTCTGAGGTTGTCCTTCGAGAACTCGAGGTTTTTCAGGAAAGTGGTCGTCCGCTAGTAGTATCAATGGGTAGTGTTGCCGCGTCTGGCGGCTACTGGATATCGATGAGCGCTAATGAAATCTGGGCAAGTCCGACGACGCTCACTGGCTCAATAGGCATTGGTGCGACGCTACCGACATTTCAGCGCTCCTTAAATCGGTTGGGCATTAATGTTGATGGAACAGGAACGACAGCGATTGCTGGACAACTCAACCCGATGCGCGAACTGGGTCCTGAGTTAGTTTCAATTATTGGGCAATCGATCCAGCATGGTTATGATCAATTTGTCTCAAAAGTTGCGCGCCATCGTGATAAGTCAGTAGAAGCGATCGACGAAGTCGCACGCGGCCGCGTCTGGATAGCGACGGATGCCCAGGATCACGGGTTGATAGACCATCTGGGAAACCTTGGGGATGCGATAGCTTCTGCAGCTGAGCTTGCTGGTTTAGAGAACGATCAGTATGAGGTGATCTATCTTGAGAAAAGGCTGGAGTTCACCGAGCGTATAGCACTCCAGTTAGCGATATCTTTCTCACCACTTATAGATGTATTAGGCCTCGACGTCACGTTTCCGTTCGAGTTCCAGCAATTAGTGGGTGCTCTAGTTGAGCCGTTCAAGATGCTTGATCGACTCAACGATCCACGAGATATTTACGCTTACTGTTTCTGTGATGTGCGTTAGCCGTAAAGTTTGGCAATAGAGCTATCACTTTCTAGGGTAGAATTCAATCTACTATATGGGATAGTTAAGAATTCTTCGGGTAGTCGTAAAATCCGAGTTTCGCGTTGACCTTTTTAATCTTTGACCATTTTGTGGTCGAGAAATCAATTACGACAATTCCGCTCGTCTTTAGATTGCGTACTTTTAACGATGGCAGTAGTTGATTTATTAGTTCTGTTAGACCTGGATTATGGCCAATGACCATGATCTCAGAGAAATTTTGTGCCTGCTCGTAGACAGCCTCCAAAATCGTTTCGGGTGGTGCTAAATAGAGTTTTTTCTCGATGTGAAGAGACTTTGTCGGATATTTTAATGCCTGCGCAATCAGAGTCGCAGTTTGATGTGCCCTGGTAGCAGAGCTTGTGAGGATAAGCGATGGGCACATTTTGCGAACAGCTAGTTTTTGGCCTATTTGTGAGGCATCGTGGTTTCCGCGATCCGACAATGTTCTGTCATGATCAGGACGTCCTAGTTCAGTCCAGCTCGCCTTTGCGTGTCGAACTAATACCAGTCGTTTCACGTATGCGGGGCGCTAGAGCAGACCAGCTTCGAGCCGTGCTTCTTCTGACATCATTGACTGATTCCAGGGTGGATCAAACACTAGTCTGACTTCAGCATAGCCTATGGTTGGCACTATCTCTATTTTTTCACGAACATCTTCCATTAGAATGTCGCCCATTCCACAGCCCGGTGCCGTGAGAGTCATTTCAACCTCTACAATTCGCTGTCCCGAATTGTTTATTGCGATATCGCATCGGTAGATCAGGCCGAGGTCGACAATGTTGATAGGGATTTCAGGATCGAAGCAGGTTTTGAGTTGTTGCCAGATAACCGATTCAAGTTCTTCGTCAGTTGCGTTGGAAGGGATTTCAGGGGGGCGCAATGGTTCTTTACCGATCGCGTCCGCGTCGATACCAGCGATCCGAAATAGGTTGCCTTCGATATAAATCGTGAAGCTACCGCCTAGCGCCTGAGTAATAAATCCCGATGTTCCTTCCGGTAACGTTACTTCCTCGCCAGCAGGAATAACTACTGCGGAACATTCTCGTGAGAATACGATAGTTTCACTTTGAGGGTAATACATGGCTCACTCTGTTGAAACGTTGTCGCTAGAATCGGTCAGCGCATTTTTAAGGGCGTGCCATGCGAGGCTCGCGCATTTTATTCGAGTTGGATATTCTCGAACGCCGGATAATGCAGCGAGTTTTTCCAGATCGTCGGCCTTTCTACTATCGTAATCGTTTGCGGTAAGCATATCGTGAACTTTGTTAAAAAGATTTAGATTGTCTTGTCGTGATATGCCCCGCACTCTCTCAGTCATTAGGGATGATGAAGCAACTGAGATTGCGCATCCAGTTCCGGTAAAGCTGATATCTTCGACAGTATCACCATCTATTTTAACGTAGAGTGTGATGCGATCGCCGCAAAGTGGATTTACGCCCTCTACGACTCGGTTGGCATCTTCCAGCTCGCCAAAATTACGGGGTGTTCGGTTGTGATCGAGGATGACTTCACGATAGAGGTCCTGAAGGTCGTTCATAAAAAGATCTCCAGAGCTCGTCGTAGACTAGACAAAAGCTTGTCGACGTCGTCGTGATTGTTATAAAGAGCAAAAGATGCGCGTGCCATGGCGGGTACGCCAAAGAATGTCATAATCGGCATAGCGCAATGATGGCCTGTACGAATAGCGACACCTTCTTGATCGACTATTGTACCGAGATCATGCGCGTGAATATTATCGAACATAAACGACAGTACACTTGCCTTATTAGCGGCCATACCGAATATTTTTACTCCAGAAAACTTTAGAAGTTCTTCAGTGGCGTGTTCGAGTAGTGCATGTTCGTGCGTAGCCAGTGCGTCAAAGTCGATGTTACTTAAGTAATCGACCGCGGCGCCCAGGCCTATAGCGCCTGTAATATTTGGTGTGCCGGCTTCGAATTTATGAGGTAGCGTGTTATACGTGATCTCGTTGAAGCTTACCGTGAGTATCATCTCACCACCGCCTTGATAAGGAGGCATCTTCTCCATTAGCTCTTGCCTTCCATAGAGAATCCCTATGCCGGTTGGTCCGAACATTTTGTGTCCAGAGAGTGAGTAGAAATCGCAGTTTAAGGCCTGCACATCTACTCTCATATGAGGCATAGCCTGGGCACCATCGACGGAGACCAATGCACCAGCAGAATGTGCTTCATCAATTAATTCACGTAGAGGGTTAATTGTGCCCAAAGCATTGGAAACATGGCCGAGTGCGACAATCTTAGTGTTTTTGTTGAGGCAGGCAGAAAATCTTTCTCTATCAATCTCTCCGGTAGAAGTTATAGGTGCTGGAACCAAACAGGCGCCGAGCCGTTCGCAGATCAGCTGCCAGGGAACGATATTCGAGTGATGTTCTAACTGGGTAACGACCACCTCGTCGCCTGGTTTCAGTATTGTTTGTCCGAGACTGGATGCGACTAGATTGATTGATTCGGTCGTGCCTCGGGTAAAAATAATTTCATTATCATTTCTTGCGTTGAGGTATGCACGAATCTTACTTCTCGCGCCCTCGTATGCGTCGGTTGATCGTTGACTCAGTTGGTGTACCCCACGATGAACATTAGCGTGGTTGTACTGTTCGTGATGGAGCATTGCATCGATAACTGCCTTTGGACGCTGCGAAGTCGCGGCGCTATCGAGATAGGTTAGAGGGTTTCCGTTGATCTCTTGGTTCAGAACGGGAAAATCTGATCTCAGTGATCCAATATCCGTCACAAGTTTCGCGTCGACAAGTTTTTTTTGGTTGCTGGAGACACTCATAGCAGTTCATCCCACTGCTGTCTCCCCGGAAGGCGCTGTAATATCTCGCGCATAACGCGTTCTTTGAGTTCAGGTATTTGCAGGCGATTTATAATTTGATTTGCGAATGCAAACGTTAGTAGTCCTCGCGCAGCTGTCTCATCAACTCCCCGGGCACGTAGATAGAAAAGCTGTTCTTCATCGAGCTGCCCGACAGTTGCGCCGTGCGTGCATTTTACATCATCCGCATATATCTCTAGTTCTGGTTTCGTATTAATCTCGCCGCGTTCTGACAGAAGAAGATTATCGCTAGACTGTTGGGCGTCGATTTTTTGTGCGTTTTTCTGAACGACTACTTTACCATTGAATACTCCGCGTCCCCGATCACCGATGATGCTTCTGAATGCTTGCTGACTAACTGTCCTAGGTTCAATATGGTTAATATGGATGTGATTGTCGACATGCTGTCCGTTGTTGGCGATAGACAAACCGAACAAATTACAGCTCGCCCCTGGGCCAGCTAGGTCGATGTGGACATCGTTTCTTACTAGAGATCCGCCGAGATCCACATATCCTAGTTCAAGATTAGAATCTGCAGCCAGTTTACTAGACAGTAGCTCTGTGTGTAATTGCGTTTCAGACTCGTCCTGTATGCGATAGAGTCGGAGTGTTGACCCTACTTCTTGCGTGATCTGAGTAACTGCGTTCGTCCATGAGATACTTGGAGTGGAACCGATAAAATGTTGAATTACCTGAAGCTGGGCACCGGGCTTTAGGTTAATGACAACACGTGGTTGTTGAGTTATAGATGGTTCGTTACTAGCAACGAAAATCAGATGAAGAGGCGCGGTGATTACTGTATCAGCTGCAACCTGAAGGTAAATGCCTCCCGCAGAAAATGCTGTATTCAGTGCCGCGAGAGGCATACCTTCATAGAAGGCGCTTGTCGAAGATCGTATGCTGTGCTCGGCGGTTTCATAAAGATTCGCAATTTCCATTTCATGCGTTGCAGGTAGCGGTCCAAAAGAGTTTTTAAGATATCCATCAATAAACACAATCGATTTCGCGTCCTTAGCTAAACCGAGGCTATCTACCTGCTGCTTTGCATGCGAAATTGTATTTGCCGATGGTAAAGCTGGGATTGGATCGTATTCTGCAGAAGAAATTGTTTTTAGGTCTGTGTAACGCCAATCTTCCCACTTGCGTGTAGGATAGCCCGAAGAGTTAAAGCTTAACATCGCCTTTTGGCGTGCTACACGCATTGTTTCAGTCCCCGGTAATTCTTGGATCCGGGCGCGAAACTGTTCCTGGAGGAAAGCTTGTGTCATATGTTTTCAGGCTTGCTCTGGACCCAGTCGTAGCCCCGTTTGTCGAGCTCGCCTGCCAGGCTGCTATCGCCACTTTTCGCGATTTTTCCTTCAGACAATACGTGCACAAAGTCCGGGACGACATATTCTAGTAGGCGTTCGTAGTGGGTGACTAGAATCATTGCGTTATTTGGGCTGCGAAGACTATTCATTCCAGCAGCGACAACTTTAAGTGCGTCTACATCGAGCCCGGAGTCAGTTTCGTCTAGTACTGCGAGCGTCGGTTGAAGGACTAGCATCTGTAAGATTTCGTTGCGCTTCTTTTCGCCGCCGGAGAACCCTTCGTTAACGCTACGGGTTAAGAATTCTTTGGGAATCTGCATAAGTTCAATTTTTTCCTTAATTATCTTCATGAACTCGAAAGCGTCGATCTCGTTCTCGCCGCGCGCGGCTCGTTGCGCATTCAGTGCCGCTTTTAATAAGTAGGTGTTATTGACTCCTGGGATTTCGATGGGATACTGAAAGCCGAGGAATAATCCAGCTCGAGCGCGGTCTTCTGCTGGCATAGACAGAAGGTCCTGGCCACTATAGGTGATAGAACCTTTTATAATTCGATAGTCCTCACGGCCTGCGATGACCTGGGCTAACGTGCTTTTGCCGGAGCCATTCGGGCCCATGATTGCATGCACCTCGCCTGCGTTGACTGACAGAGTAAGGCCGTTCAGGATAGTGTGTTCTTCTACACACACGTGCAAATTATTTATTTCCAACATTTATTATAACTCCGGCCGTTAGCCGACGGCCCCTTCGAGACTTACATTCAACAGGTTTTGTGCTTCCACGGCGAATTCCATGGGTAGTTCTTTAAAGACCTCGCGGCAAAAACCGTTGACGATCAGGTTGACGGCATCTTCCTCGGACAATCCACGTTGGCGACAATAAAAGAGCTGGTCTTCGCTAATTTTTGAGGTGCTAGCCTCGTGCTCTATTTGCGCGGTGCGTTCGCGCGCCTCAATATACGGAAAAGTATGCGCGCCAGATTGGTCGCCGATCAGTAGTGAATCACACTGGGTATAGTTACGAGCCCCACTAGCCGATGGCATTACACGGACGAGTCCCCGATACGAATTTTGAGCGTGGCCAGCAGATATACCTTTGGAAATTATAGTGCTACGTGAATTGCGGCCAACGTGAATCATTTTAGTCCCAGTGTCAGCTTGTTGATAGTTATTTGCTACTGCAACTGAATAGAATTCACCAATAGAGTTTTCTCCACGTAAAACACAACTCGGGTATTTCCAAGTAATCGCAGATCCTGTTTCTACCTGAGTCCAAGATATTTTTGAGTTTTTACCACGGCAATCGCCGCGTTTTGTGACGAAATTATAGATTCCGCCGATACCATTTTCGTCCCCGGGATACCAATTTTGTACTGTCGAGTATTTTATTTCGGCATCATCCAGTGCCACGAGTTCTACTACAGCGGCGTGCAATTGGTTTTCATCTCGCATTGGAGCGGTACAGCCTTCCAGGTAACTAACATGGCTACCGGTTTCTGCAATGATGAGCGTTCGTTCGAACTGTCCGGTATTGGCCGCATTAATACGGAAGTATGTGGAGAGTTCCATTGGGCAACGTACGCCTTTCGGGACATACACGAAGGAGCCGTCAGTAAATACTGCGGAGTTCAATGCAGCGAAAAAATTATCTCGCTGGGGGACGACCGTACCAAGGTATTGCTCTATAAGCTCTGGATGTTTTGTTACTGCCTCGGAGAAGGAGCAGAAAATTACTCCAGCATCCGCTAGCTTGGTCTGGAATGTCGTCGCGACCGAAACGCTGTCGAAGACTGCGTCGACAGCGACCCCCGCTAGGCGTGCTCGTTCATGTAAAGGGATGCCCAGCTTGTCATACGTTTCTAGTAGTTTGGGGTCTACCTCATCCAAACTCTTCGGCGCGTCATCGGGATTTTTCGGTGCAGCGTAATAGGAGATCGATTGGTAATCGATTGGTTCGTAGTTAACATGGGCCCATTCTGGTTCGTTCATTGTCAGCCAGTGCCGGTATGCTTTCAGTCGCCATTCGGTAAGAAACGCAGGTTCCTTCTTTTTCTTAGAAATTAGCCGAATCACGTCTTCATTTAGTCCGGGTGGTACTATATCCTGCTGAATATCGGTCACGAAGCCATGCTGGTATTTCTGTTCGACTAGGTCGGATAAATTATCAGGTGTTGTTGCCATCGCAGTCCTTTTAAGTCGTTAACGTGTAATTAACTGGCTGATGATGTCATTGCGGAATCGCGGTGGTTGTATAGGTGCTTGTCGAGCCTGCAAATCTGCAAGACTGACTTCATTAAGCGCGCGACGGATGCTCAGATTGATAGCTTGCCAGGCTGAGCCGACCTGACAGGTGGGTTCTAGGCTGCACTGGCCTTTGGCAGAGCTGCATTCCGTAATGGCCAAAGGTCCTTCAATCGCATTGATAATTTCGGCAGCTGATATCTCATCGTCTGGTCGTGCTAGAGCGTAGCCGCCGTGCAAGCCGCGTTCAGATACTACAATTCCAGCACGTACTAGCGCTTTCAGGAGTTTGCTGACAGTTGCTTGTGGGAGGTGAGTAGCTTTAGCGACCTGTCCAGCATTCGTAAGGCCCTTGGTGTAGACAGGAAGCTGGGCTAACACCAGGGTACCATAATCCGTTAATTTGCTTATACGTAGCATTACTAGACTTGTCGCTAATAAAACGGGACTATTTTAGTACTCTTTTCTATTCCGAGGCAAAGTGTTTGGGCTTTTTCGTTTTGTTTGTGGGGCTAGGGGTACACCGACGGTAGCCTGACTCGGGCTTTGTATTCCATTCGGAGTATCGTGTCTTTAGTGCCGTTGCTAGTCCGGAGCCATAAACTCTTGAACCTGAGAAAGCCGGGCTTTAATACGGGCGTGATCTACGTGGTTTACGTTTGGTGATTCAAGTGCCATCATGAGCTGATTCACAGCCAGAGGACCGCTACCAATCATTAGGTAGTACTCGGCCATATAAAAATGCGCATTACCGATATCGCCTTCGGCATTAGCAGCCCGTGCGATTAGTCGGATTTGTTCGGGGGTTGGGGTTACGTTATTGAGTAGATCGAGCAAAATTTCGTGAGCTATAGCGGGTTCGCTTGCAAGAATCAATGTTTCGGCGTAGCTGATCGTGAGCGGGATGTTACGTGGGAAGAGGGCGATTGCTTCTGAGTAGACGTCGAGAGCTCTATCGATCTGACCGTTTTTAACAAGCGTTTCACCGTGGCCGATCCTGAAAGGAATAATACCGGGCGATGTTTCTACGAGTTCTCTAAATATGCGCTCCGCCTCATCATCTCTACCAAGCCGAGACAGACTCAACGCTAGTCCGTAACGATCAGCTAATTCTGTGCTGTTATTTGCTATGCGCGTTTGGAAGATCGTGTGGGCTGATTCTGACGTCGGTGCTTGCAGTGCTCGGAGACGGGCTTTGACGATACTATAGCTAGGGCTGTTTTCGACCTGTACTCTCGGGAGCTGCCGCGCGCGATTACGTGCATCGGCGATTCGCTCCGTAGTCACGGGGTGAGTTTGCAGAATCGCGGGAACGGTTAAGCGAGAACCTCCGTAGCGCCGCGACAGTTTTTCGAAGAAGCCGGCCATTCCCGTTGGGTCAAATCCAGCAGTGGACAGAGTCTCCATTCCGATACGGTCGGCTTCATGTTCGTTAGCACGCGTAAAATTAATTTGGCGTTGAATGGTTGCGGCTTGGGCTGCAGTAAGTAGTCCAGTTGTAGCCTCGCCGCCGGCGTCGGTTGCTACACCCAGTAATACAGCAGCGAGCATAGCGGCCATATTTAGAACACTATTACGTTGATTGTCGTACATGGAGCGCGCGATATGGCGTTGTGTGACGTGTGCTACCTCATGTGCCAGGACCCCCGCTAGTTCGCTTTCGGTCTCGCTAGCTAGCAGCAAACCAACGTTTACACCGATATAGCCACCTGGCAGCGCGAAGGCATTAATTGCTGGGTCGTCTACGATAAAAAATTCGAAGCTTTGCTGACCTTCATTTACATGCCCGGCAAGTCGAGCCCCAATTGCCTGGATATATTCTGTTGAAAGCGGATCCTCCATGATAGCGCCGGCATTTCTAATCTGTGCGACAACGCTTCGTCCAAGCTGAGCTTCCTGACTTCTCGTGATGACCGAGTCTGCCGTGCTACCGAAATCGGGTAAATTACTTCCCTGTGCAGCAGCGCCTGCGCACGAAAGTATAAGGATCACGATGGTAAAAGACTTCAGCACGTGGGGAATGGTCCTTTTAGAAACAGTTTGATTTGTCGATATTTTACTTAATACGTATGATTTTATTATGAATTCTTCACCGTCTCCATAATCTCGTCAAGATTGATCTGATTACTAAATTCCATAAACTTTTCGCGTAGGTTTGAGATATGAAGAACCGCGGGAATGTTAACGAGCATCGTGAATTCGGACTCCAGACTCAACATATGGTTTTCTTTGATGCTATTGCTACAGTCAAGGATAGCGCGTGTTAGGCTGTGCCCGATGCTTTCTCGATCGCCTCCAATCGCGGAAATAACCATGGGTTGTTGCATCAAACGAGCATCCTAGTTGGGGTCCTCAGAGGGCAGTGTACCGCTATATAGTAGTTCTGCAACGAGGCCGGATGGCTATAGTTAGCTTGCGATCGCACAAGTTAGGTTGCGCGTGTCTCGGGGGGCCAGTACCATCGCGACCTTCAGGATTGGTGGTAAGAGTAGATGTTCACGGGTAGTACAGTTGCATTGGTTACTCCTATGGATGCCGATGGTCAAATCAACCACGGCGATTTGGAAAAGCTAGTTGAGTTCCATATCGCTTCAGGCACTGAAGCATTAGTGATTGCTGGAACTACCGGTGAGTCTGCAACCCTTACCCATGATGAGCATATCGAGTTGATCGAGTGTTCCTGCGAACTAGTGGACGGACGCATACCTGTCATTGCTGGGACTGGTTCGAATTCGACAGTGCAGACGAAGGCGCTTTCGAAAGCGGTTGATAAATTGCCCGTCGATGGGTTTCTTGTGGTCACGCCTTACTATAATAAACCGACACAGGAGGGGTTGTTTCAGCATTTTTCCCTTATAGCGGATTCTGTTCAGCGTCCCGTAATTCTATACAATGTGCCAGGCCGGACGGGGGTTGATCTAACGAGTAATACGGCGAAGAAGCTTGCTTTCCACGGTAATATTTCTGGAATAAAGGAAGCGAGTGGCGAAGTAGATCGTGTAGAGATACTAAGAGATTGTTGCGGACCGGATTTTGTGCTCTTGAGTGGCGATGATGCTACCTCAGCGGAGTTTATGCTACTTGGTGGAGATGGTTGTATTTCCGTGACAGCGAATGTTGCGCCATCACAGATGCGGGCTCTCTGCGATGCTGCTCGTTCTGGTGACAACAGGAGAGCAAAGGTAGTTGATGCATCCTTGCGGGGGCTGCATGAAAGCCTATTTTTCGAGAGTAACCCGATTCCGGTTAAGTGGGCTTTGGCACAGCTCGGTTATGCCGGTTCCGGTATTCGTTTGCCGTTGACCGGACTCGCAGTAGAACATCATGAAGGTGTATTGGCGGCTATACATGCTGCCGGTATCAAGGTGCCCTAGTGGTAGTGAAAAGACGGGCTCTGATCGGTATTTTTGCAATCTGGAGTCTCGGGGGCTGTGCGGGTCGCTTCGCATTGCGTTGTGAAGATACGGAGCGATATACGGGAAGCGGGCAGATTCCCCCAGTTCGGATTCCAGACGATCTCAGTCCACCGGACCAATCGGAGTCTTTGCAGATTCCGGCCCCGGTCGAGGGCGAGGTAGATCAGTTGGAATCGCGTGGCTCATGCCTAGAGTCGCCGCCTGACTATTTCGGGGCCGGTACCCCAGGTTAGTGCTAGGTACTGAAGTGATGTAAGTGTAGCGGTTTTCGATGCTCAAGTATTATCGTGCCGAGCACGGCGATCGCTGCATTGATAATCAATCCGTACAGACCTGGATGAAAACCCCATATCTTGCCGGTAATGACGAAGTCGAATGGTCCGAAGGCGAGACCCAGCGCAATCGACAGTCCCGCGATTAATCCCCACAAAGTTGGCTCAGATCGGAGTCGGGGCCAGTGGATACCGATCATAAAGGCGGGTGCGAGTTGTACGAGAATATCGAATTTCCGGTCAATTAATGTAACCAGTGATGCCTGGTCCTTTAAAAGGATAGCAAGTATTGTAAGGATGCACACAACTATCCACGAACAACGTTTGCCGATTGCGGTAAGGTCTGCTTCTCTCGCTTTCGGTTGCAGGAAGGTTCCATAAATGTCTTTCGTGAACATAGATGATATCGAGAGCATTGCGGAGTCCGCCGTGGACATTAGAGCTGCGAGAATGGCACTAAAAATCAAAACGACGAATGCATAACCGAGAGTAGAGCCTTCCTGAATGATTCGTAGCAGTCTTGCCAGCACCTGATCTGTTGCTGCCCCTTCTAGTCCAGGTACGTAGGCCAGTCCATAGATACCTGTTATAACGGCTATCAGCGCTGTTCCGAATGGTAGAAATGTCATGATAGCAAGGCTTTGGTTCAGAGTTTTGCGAGATTTTGCAGCATAGATCCGCTGGATTGCCTGTGGATACAACGAAGCTCCTATTCCGATAAGAAAGATATAACTCAACCACTCCCGTAGCATAAGGGTGCTCGGTTTTGTAATCTTATTTGAGTCTATTGAGGTAATAACCGTCTGTGTTGCAGCGGACAGCGAACCGAACTGTTCTCGTAGGAGCAGTAGTAGGATGAAGAACCCTAGTATGAGGACGCCACCCTGAATGACGTCGGTCCAGGCGATAGCCCTGACACCGCCAAGGGTGCCGTATACGAGCATGATAAAAGCTAGTCCGACTACACCGTAGTTGTATGCTAGATCACCTTGTAGGCTAGCTAGACCTTGTAGTGCTCGTCCCATCGTCATGAGTTGTGCGAGTAGGTAGTTGTTTAGTGCTACGATCATCACGATAGAACCGATAAGCGTGATTGCCGGCGAGTTGAAGCGATCTTTGAAGTAGTCTGCTGGCGTCACATACCCTCGTAGACGCGACAGGGTATACAGCTTAGGTGCATAGGTTAGATAGAAAACAATAATCGCGAGCATGTAGTGAACAGCGACTAACCAACTAAAACCGATTCGATAGGTCGCTCCCGCAACTCCGAAAACACTATTTCCGCTATATTGCGTTGCGTAAAGCGTTAAAAATAGAACTACGAATCCAAATCCACGGTCTGCAAGATAAAAGTCTTGTAATGTGTCTTCCTTACGTGCATTGAAACTTAGCCAGCCGAGTAGTAGCAAGGAACATAGGTAACAGGAAATAAAAATCCAGGCGCCGAGTCCGAAAGGGAGTAGGTTCGTCATGAGGGGCTAATCGTTATTAATACTGCGCAGATAGATATAAGCTGTAAGAATCGAGGTTGCCAGGACGACGCCTAGCGATGCTAGTGCCCACAATGGAAATCCGAATGCATGGCGCGTGTCGCCGGCAGGCCAGTACCAGGGAATCATCATCGTCAAAAGGACTAGATAGACTAGAACTAGCCAAAGGCGCGGATGTTTATTCTTCATATGGGTATGCCCAATAATAAAATATCGTTCATGGAGAAGGATTCTCTTGCTTTGATTTACCTAAATTTCGTATCACTACAAGGTCGACTACTACAATTTTTACTATAAGGTGTCATTCTGAGTAGTATTGTTTAACGAGACAAGAGAATGCTCAATGACTATATCTTTTTAGTTTCTAGTGCGATGCTGTATTTACGCTACGCGAAAGGAGAAAGCGATGATCTATAAGGTTCTGAGCAAAATAGCTATTGTCACTGCTACCTTGCTTGCCGGACTAGGCTGCCAACAGACATCTGAGCCCGGATTGACCTCGTCTACCGATGCATCGTCAATCACTCAGATACCAACATTCCGAGTAGATGTAGATTGGCCTCAAGTACCTTCGCAGTGGAAACTTGGTCATGTATCGAGCATTGCGATAGATGCCGATGACAATGCATGGATTCTTCACCGTACACATCTTCTCACGGGAACTGACGCGGCTTTAGCCGCGCCGGCTGTGCTTGGGTTCGATCCAGACGGCCAGTTCATTGATGCTTGGGGAGGTGAGACAGACAATTACGATTGGCCACAACGAAACCACGGAATCCATATCGACTATCAGGGTCATGTATGGTTAGGTGGTAATAACTGCCCTGCACGAAATGAGCCCGGATTAGAGCCGATTAATGATGATCAGCTCTTAAAATTTACACTCGGTGGTGAGTTCGTTATGCAGATAGGCGAAAGTAATGCGAGCGGAGGTAATTCTGATACGCAGAATTTGCATGGGCCAGCGGACTCATTCGTACACCCACCCACTAATGAAATATTTGTCGCAGACGGTTATGGGAACCATCGGGTTATCGTTTTTGATGCTGAGACCGGTCATTTCAAACGTATGTGGGGTGCTTTTGGTAATGTACCGGTAGACAAGGATGATTGCCCAAACCTTGCCTTTGATTCAGTGGCTCCGGGACCTGGACCTGACCAGTTCGTTGTTGTACACGCTCTTCGCGTTTCGAATGACGGCTTAGTATATGTTGCAGATCGTGAAAATAGGCGATTGCAAATATTCACGATAGAAGGTCAATACGTCGATCAGATCATACGTCCAGAAGAACAGTTTGCGCGTAACGTAGCCCTTTCCCCAGACTCGGACCAGCAATTCCTCTACATTGGAGGCGGTGATGGGATAATGGTGTACTCACGGGAGACTTTGGAATATCTAACTACAATCTCTGGTGACGGCGTGATTGGCTATGGTCACCAAATCGAGACCGATTCACGGGGAAATATATATATTGCTCAGAACGCCCGTGGTTTTCAGCGACTGTTGTTTACGGGAATGGTATCGAGGGATAGTGGAGGAGTAGGCAGGCAATGATGATGAAAGATAGAACTGTCGTTATTCTGGCTTGGATATTACTTAACACTGCTTCTGCGGTTGCGCAGAACAGCTCGAACCCAGTCCTAGCTGGAGTATGGAGCTCAACGGTTACGTCTTTCAATCATTCGGCTTGGGATATCTTTGATTTGTTCGGTTGCAACTGCACACCTGAAACTTACGACTATTTACGAGGCCTTCTACAGGATCCAGCCAATGACCATCTATCGGCGGCAGAATTGCAAGATATGGTGGTTACGTTTAACCGGCAAGCGATCAATGATCTTCTTACAGATGAGGGTCGTCGCTACGAGGACGTTTACGATCACGCAGATGACCCTTCTATTTTGTGCGAGCCGTTCGGTGTATTTCGAACGATCTTGCATAACGACCCGATACATATAGAGCAAACGATTGATCGGATAGTTATTACTACGGAAGACTTAGCGTCTGATCGCACTATTTATATGAATACGCGTGAGCATCCGGAAGCCCCCCCGACTAGTCTCGGTCATTCTATCGGTTGGTATGAAGATTCAACATTAGTTATCGAGACCGTTGGTGTGAGCGCAAACATTGCCGACGATAATCTAGGCATTCACAATAGTAGCCAGGGCACTAGTATCGAGAGATACACTTTATCTCCCGATGGCCGAAAGTTACACCTCTTATTTACACTAACCGATCCGGTTCGTTACAGCGCACCGCTTACATTGGAACGTATGAGAATCTTCACGCCCGAGGTATCAATAGAGAATGCTCCCTGTGAATCTATCTCCGGCCAATTCTAGAGAGAGTCTAGTTATGAACGTTGGAAAACTTGTTCTTGGCAGTTGCGTACTACTAATCTCAACGCTTGCACAGCCGCATCATAATCCCGCAGCGCATTATCTCGTCGACGAACGCATAGAGATTGTGGGTATAGTAACCGAGTTTCGGCCAGTGAACCCTCATTCAAGAATCTATTTCGACGTGAATAATGAAGCTGGTGATACCGACGCCTGGATGGCGGAGGGGGATAGTATTATTAATCTTCGGCGTGCAGGCTGGACAAACGAGCAGCTTAAACCCGGCGATCGTATAAATATTCTTGGGCGCCCGTCGCGCGACGGGTCTAATCTAATCGAGTGGACATTTATTACTATGCCAGACGGTACCGAAGTTGGTGGCGGTAACGGCCAACAGGGTGAACGGCTGCGGATGTTAGAGGAACGCTTGACACAATACCGTCTAGAGCGAAACTAAAGGACTCGCTGAAACACACGCTGCCTTGTATTCAAAGGTAATGCGATTAGAGAGTCAGTAATGGGCGTAGGTCACGTACGTCGCCGAGGCGCTCAAGTGAATATACCTGTGCTATCAAGTCTTCTGTTCTTGCCTCGCCGAGAATTGGGGCCATGAGTTCACGAGCCTTAGAGGCTACGCCCTCGGTACTTAGTGGATTCTCAGGAGTACCCGGTGCATGACTTACGAACAGATTTACTATCTGGCCATCTGTAGTTGTGATCTCGACGAAACCGCTTCGAGGCGCCTCAAGCACAACGAGATCGGGGTCAGCTATTAGTTCGACACGGGACCGAGCATCTACAATAACTGGGTCCGACATGCGGTCGAAAGAGTGACTATTCTCGAAGTTGATTATCCCGTCTACGAGTGCGACAGCCATAATGTGTTGACAGTTAACATCGGGCATTGAGCGGTTGTCTACAATTCTTGCGCCATCTTCTGGCAATCTAACTAGAATATGTTCTACGTTGTCTACTGTGAGATTGTATTCCTCTCGCAGAGTAAAGAACGCAGATAGTGGCGATTGAATCGGGTACCCGACTGGGAAAGTCTTTATGGCTGTTTCTTCGACGTAGAATCGACTGCCTAGATCTGCAACTATCTCTTCTGGTAATGCATCTGTTGAGAGCGCATCGAAAACATTCCGTTCGCCTTCTAAAGCGTCTAGAACGCCGGTGAATCCTGCTTGAATCATTGTTGCAGCGGCAACGCCATTGCGCGCACCCATACCACTAAAGTCGAACGCTTTTTCAATATGCTCGCTATCTCGCACCCAGCTCCATATGCCCGATACTTGTTGGACAGCATAGGAAATCGCATAGCGCATCTCCGTTTCGTTGAACTGTGCTAGAGATGCTGCAGCCGCTGTAGCACCGAACGTTGAACTGTAACCTTCTGCACTACGGTGATTTGCACGTACTAGGGCAGGCCGCAGTGCGACTAGGAAGCGGCAGCACAGGTCGTACCCTAGAACGACTGAACGCATGAGTGCCTCACCGGAGCTACCCTGTCGCTCGCCCATTGCGAGTGCTGCGGGGACAACTGAACAGCCAGGATGAGCTTTCGTAAATGGATGGAAATCATCGGTTTCATCGGCATGACCTGACATTGCATTAGCTAGTGCTGCGTTGACCGCCGATGTCATGATATTAGTCGTTGATACTGAAGCCTCGGGAATACCTGCCTGCTCACGGACGTAATCGATTGCGACTTCACCTGGTTTTAAACGTGCGCCCGATACGATAGCGCCCAACGTGTCGAGAATCCGGTGTTTCGTCGCGAGTATGACATTTTCCGGTAGTTCTAGGTCTTGTGCAGAGACCATATAGCGGGCAAGGCGGCCAGTCAGGTCGGGTTGGCGAGGTATTGTTGTTGACGAAGCCTGTTGTGCTAACGCTGACGAAGGCAAGGTAGCTGCAGCTAATAGGCTACCGGCACCTTGCAGTGTCTTACGGCGCGTCAGGCGCAGCTCATCATCGTTACTTTGTTGTTCGACATTCTTGAGGGAGTAATCGCTCACGTCCTTAGTCCTCGTTAATCCGTATAGCTCAGAGTGGCCGAGTAGCCGTTGCTCTGTTTATTCCTGGGCACCTTACCTTATCGGACCTTTTGAGGGCTACTTCTCCCTGTCGGGCTAGATCTTCGGAACTCCTGTGCTAGAAGGGACGAAAAAATTCTGGTCTCGTTCAATTCTATAAAATAGATTATATTGTAAATATAAGATGTTGTTTTAATAATATATATTATTTATATTATTGTCATTAATATAACAGTTACAATTGTATTTGGTACAAGATGAATCCAGATATGAAGTCAAAAGTTCGCGCGACTTTGGAACAACTAGGCGCGAGTGGTGATCTCGCTGAACAGCGCGGTTTGCCGCTATTTGCGGAGGCAACCGAGCTCGAAATCGCGCATATCAGTGCGAATGGGCGCGAGCACCTACTTGTTCCAGAAGCAGCAGTAGCGTGGCGGGCTATGCGTCACTCTGCGGCAGAGGAAGGTATCACGTTACTTGTGATTTCAGGTTTTCGGGCTTACGACCGTCAAGTTGAGCTGATTCGGGCGAAACTCAAGCGCGGCGAATTTATCGACGATATTTTATCGGTCATGGCCCCACCGGGTTGTAGCGAGCATCATAGCGGTTGCGCAGTCGATGTCGGAACGCCGGGTTGTGAGCCTTTGAGTGAAACGTTTGAGAACACCGAGGCTTTTGGTTGGCTAGAACAGAGAGCTCATGAGTATGGCTACTGGTTATCGTATCCCAGAGGTAATCTAGAAGGGTTTACGTATGAGCCTTGGCATTGGTGTTTTCGATGAAAGCGCACTTAAATTTATGCGGCATTATTATTTAATGGGGTAGGTGCTTCGGGTTAACTACATCTTAAGGCTATCAGTAACGTTGCAGGTTCGCTCGGTATTCAGCGTTACTTTCTGAATTGAGATGCATTCCACTGGACAAACCTTTTCGCACTTGCCACAGCGGGTGCATTTGTCTTGATCAATGTAGAGTAGCGGGTATACATGTGGTGTGTTGTCTTTTGCATCGACATAGCCGCTGATACGTCCATCATCATCATACTGTAATTCGTCGATGCGGACGATGCAGTCTTCGTGAGGTTTGACGTCGAGGCATTTCTCACAGTAAATACAGATTGAATTGTCAATTTCAAACTTGTAGTGGCAGAGGTAGCAACGCATTGTCTCGACGTTTGCGAGGTTTGGCGTATAACCTGTCTCTACCTCAGCTTTAAAGGAGCGTTCTGTAAGTGGAAGAGAGGGAATTGGAATGCGCGCGATCTCATCCATTGCAGGAATTCGACCAGTTTCAAGCGTACTCGAGATTTCTGCGACATCCATCATGCGCGATTCGCCGACGAGGTATTCATCAACGGTTCGAGCACAGTCCTTCGCGTGACCGATCGCTTCGATAAGTGTTGAAGCGCCGATGGAATAATCGCCCGCGAGAAAAATCCCGGGTGCATCGGTTTTAATCGGTTGACCATTTTTAATCCAGCCATCTGTGTCGAGGACTTGTTTTGCAATAGATTTGCCCAGCCAACTTGTATCCTGCCACTGGCCTGTCGCTAGAAGGACGGTATCGACCTCGACATCGAATTCGCTGTCCTCTATCGCGACTGGGCGGCGGCGGCCGCTGTCATCAGGTTCACCAAGTTCGTTTCGGATGAATCGCATCTTCACGAGTTTCTGTTCTCCATTCTTGCGTCCGTTTCCCTGATAGGAGACTGGACCCACCATTATTTCTATGGGAATCGCCTCGTGCTCGACTTCCTTGAGTTCATCCGCAGGAACAGACATCTCATCGCGAGAACGGCGGTAGTAGATGGACGCATCTGAGTTCAAGCGAAGCGCAGTTCGGGCACAGTCCATTGCCGTGAAACCGCCGCCAATTACGATAGTGCGTTTGCCAATTTCCGCATGACTTTTCTCGTTCGCTTCCAGCAGGAAATCTAAGCCATGCTGAATTTCATCTAGTTCCTTTCCTGGAATGTCGATGATATTCGGATCGAGCGTACCGGCAGCGAGAATAACGGCGTCGTATTGTTGATGTAATTTCTCAACGGTAATGTCGACGCCAATATTTTGGTTACAGAGAATTTCTACGCCGAGCATCTCAATTTGCTCAATTTCCTTACGAATAATGTCGCGTGGCAATCGGAACTCCGGTATGCCCTGGTTCATCATGCCGCCCGCTTCTGAGTATTTTTCGTATACGGTTGCCTTGTGCCCAAATAGTGCGAGCTCGCGAGCCGCCGTAAGTCCGGCCGGTCCGCCACCAACAACTGCGACTCTCTTACCGCTTTCGGAATAATAAGGTTTCAGTACGACGCGTTCGCCGCTGCCAAAGTCGGATGCTGCACGCTTCGAGAAACAAATTGCGACAGGCTCACCGAGTCCTTCACGGCCATGCCGGCATACATCTTCGCAAGGTCTCGAGCATACGCGGCCCAAAACGCCAGGAAACACGTTATCGATAAGGTTAATAAGGTAGGCTTGGTCATAATTTCCTTGGTGAATTTCGCCAAGGTATTCGGGGATTCTTGTATGGGCGGGGCAGGCTGCCTGACAGGGGATGTTTTTCTCAAGCCAATGCATGTCCTTTGGCTGGTTTGCAAAGCCATCTTCTCGCGACAGCGAGAATTCGGGTAGACGATTCAAGCCCGGCGGTAAATTGAGGGTCTTAGTTCCTGAACTCATTAAGGCGCTTCCACCTTGTACGCCATACGTTTATAGGTCTTCCAGCGCTTCATCACGTCGGCCTGAGCTAGTTCCATGAGACGCTCCGCTTCATTCGGATTGCTCTTGGTAAGCGCGCGATAACGATTTTCTCGAAGTGCGTAGTCCTTAAATTCGATCGACGGCTCTTCTGAGTCAAGCTGCATCGGGTTCCGACCGACTTCGAGTAATCTAGGGTCATATCGGTACAGCGGCCAATAGCCACTATGGACAGCTGCCTGCATTTGATCCACGGTATGCGTTAGGTCAATACCTTGCGCTATACAGGTTGCGTAAGCGATGACGATTGAGGGGCCATTGTGTTGCGCGGCCTCCTGCATCGCTCGCACGGTTTGTTTCGGATCTGATCCGATAGCGACCTGTGCAACATAGGCGTGACCATAATCGGCTATGATCATACCGAGGTCCTTCTTAGCAATGAATTTTCCACCAGTTGCGAATTTCGCTGTCGCAGCACGTGGTGTGGCCTTTGAGCGTTGTCCGCCTGTATTCGAATAAACTTCGGTATCCATTACTAGGACGTTTACGTTTCTATCACTGGCGAGGACGTGATCTAGCCCGCCGAACCCGATGTCGTAAGCCCAACCGTCGCCCCCGACGATCCACACTAATCGCTTAAGCAAGTTATCGGTTAACGCATATAGGTCCTTAGCTTTTGCGTCTGGGATTTCGAGCAATTTTTTACGGAGTTCGTCGAGTCGCTTACGCTGAGCATCCATCTCAGTGCCACTATTTTGCGGCGCTTCGAGAATCCCGGTTACCAGTTCGTCACCCAGTTCTGAGCTGAGCTCTTTGAGTAGTCTTTGCGCATAATCCGTCAGTTTGTCTAGCGTTACTCGGAACCCATAGCCGAATTCTGCGTTGTCTTCAAACAGAGAGTTTGCCCATGCAGGCCCTCGGCCGCGGCTATCCGTAGACCAAGGCGTTGTTGGCAGGTTTCCACCAAATATGGACGAACAGCCGGTGGCATTGGCCACAACGGTATGGTCGCCGAACAATTGCGTCAGCAGCTTCAGATAGGGCGTTTCACCACAGCCCGAACAGGCTGAAGAAAACTCGAATGCAGGCGTCATCATTTGTGTTTCGCGCATTCTTAAATTAACAAGATCACCACGAAGCTGTGCTGGCAGTGTTTGGAAGAAATCCCAGCTTTTAACTTCAGTTTCTAGTACGTCCTTTTTTTTGCCCATATTGATCGCCTTGCGACCGATGCCTGGGTTACGCGGGTCGTCTACGGGACAGGCTGCAACGCACAATGTACAACCAGTACAGTTCTCGACGGAGACTTGCAGCGTGTAATGCTTGTCCTTGCTTTCTCCGCGGCCTTTGAGCGGAAAGGACTTGAAGCCATCGGGCGCGTTTTCGAGCAGTTTGTCATCGTAGCTTTTCATACGGATGACTGAGTGCGGACAGATTATTTCGCAATTACCGCACTGGGCGCATATTTCCGGCTCCCAGATCGGAACTTCCTCGGTTAAATCTTTTGCTTCCCATGCTGCAGTGCCGACTGGATAGGTTCCGTCTGCTGGCAGTACGCTAACAGGAAGCTCATCACCACGGCCGGCAATCATGGGTCCGAGGACATTCTCTACGAACTCTGGTGCGCCTTTTCCAACAGGTGAAGGCATCTCGAAATCGCTTGTAACCTCCGCAGGTACTTCTACGCGACGTAGATTTTCGAGTGTGCGATCTACCGCCGCGAAGTTTTTATCTACGATCTCTTGCCCTTTCTTTATGAAAGTGTTGTGGATAGCTTGTTTGATCTTCTCGATTGCTTTGTCATGAGGCAGGACCTCTGAAATTGCGAAAAAGCAGGTCTGCATAATCGTGCTTATGCGTCTGCCGAGCCCACTTTCCTTGGCGACTCGGTAGGCGTCTATTACATAGAATTGTAGTTCTTTTTCAATGATCTCTGCCTGCACTGAGCGGGGTAGGCGGCTCCACACTTCTTCTGGGCCGTAGGGACTATTTAGCAGGAAGGTAGCGCCGTGTGCCGCTTCGTTCAGCACATCATTTTTCAAGAGAAAGCTAAATAAGTGACAGCCTATAAACTGAGCTTCCTGAATCAGATAAGGTGAGTTGATTGTTTCAGGGCCGAACCGTAGATGCGAGATAGTTTGCGATCCGGCTTTTTTGGAGTCGTAAACGAAATAACCTTGAGTTTGGTAATCGGTTTCTTTATCAATGATTTTAATTGTATTCTTGTTTGCGCCAACCGTTCCGTCGGATCCTTGACCGTAAAACATGGCGGAGATCACGCCAGGCTGTTTGATAATAAAGGATGGGTCGAACTCAAGACTCATATGCGTTAAATCGTCGTTGATCCCGATGGTGAAGTGATTTTTTGGCTGGTCTTTACGAAGTTCGTCGAAAACACCCTTCGCCATTGCCGGGGTGAAATCCTTAGACGATAGACCGTAGCGCCCACCAACGATTTTCGGAAACATTTCGCAGTTTAGTCGGTTATCACTCATACCTTCGGCCATCGCCGTTATTACATCTTTGTATAACGGTTCGCCGCCCGAGCCTGGTTCCTTTGTGCGATCGAGTACAGCTATCTTGCGCACAGTTGTTGGAATGCATTCGAGTAGTGCATCGACAGGGAATGGCCGGTATAGGTGTAACTTGATTAAACCGATTTTGTTGTCACCGCTTTCCGCTAGATAGGCCAGTGTTTCTTCGCAGACATCTGCCCCAGAGCCCATGATAATTACAACGCGTTCGGCATCAGGCGCGCCTAAATATTCACATAAATTGTATTGTCGGCCAGTGAGCGTTGCGAAACGGTCCATATAAGACTGCACGATATCTGGCGTAGCGTTGTAATACGGATTAACAGTCTCGCGAGCCTGAAAGTATGTGTCGGGATTTTGCGCTGTGCCGCGAATAAAGGGGTTCTCTGGGCTAAGCGCACGGCCGCGGTGCGCGTGTATCAGTTCAGCATCGAGCATTTCGTAGATCTGTTCATCGCTGATTGACTCGATTGTGTTTATCTCGTGAGAAGTTCTGAATCCGTCAAAAAAATGAATAAAAGGAACTCGCGATTCGAGTGTTGCGGCTTGGCTGATTAGCGCCATATCTTGAGCTTCTTGTACAGAGGAAGAGCAGAGCATTGCGAACCCTGTTTGCCGGGTAGCCATAACATCTTGATGATCACCAAATATGGACAGCCCTTGAGCTGCTATCGAACGGGAAGCGATATGAAAGACTGTCGATGTAAGCTCGCCAGCAATCTTATACATGTTCGGAATCATCAATAGCAGACCCTGCGAGGCGGTGAAGGTTGTTGCTAATGCGCCCGTCTGCAAGGAGCCGTGCACAGATCCGGCAGCGCCGCCTTCGCTTTGCATTTGAACCACGTCTGGAACGATCCCCCAAAGGTTTTTTTTGTCCTCCGTGGCCCATTCGTCTGCATACTCACCCATCGCCGATGCAGGCGTTATAGGATAGATGATGCAAACTTCGTTAGTTTTGTAGGCAATGCGTGCGACGGCTTCTACAGCATCAAGCGCTACAAGTTTATTTTGTTTGCGAACTGGTAGATCAGTATTCTTTTGCTTTTCGTGCAAAGACCTATCTCCTATACATGTCGAAGTATTTATTTTCGGAGTAAGCTATAAGGAACTAGTTTGGGAATTTTCCCCCCTCTGACGATCAATAGGACCGAGCTACTAGATTAACTAACTAGTTATGACCATTACCGATGTTTTTCCAAGACCGTTTGTAAATTGTTAGTAGAAATGCATTATACAGTGTTAATTAAATCACTACAGTGAGGCTAGTTGTTCTAGCCAAACCGCTGTTTTTTTTATTGTAGATAGTAACTTACGGCTATAATCGTTTTATGGAGGTCCTATGAATATCCATCTCACTGCGTTGACTCTCGGGTTGGTCAGTATGACGGTTATGAGTAGCAAACTGGGTGCGCAGCCGGTGATAGAACATGGGCCGGATTGGCCTGATTGGGCATATGGTGAACTTGATACTTTTTCCTCCGATGATCGGGTAGCCCCTCCTTGCTCTAGATCTGCCATGCCGGTTGAGTGTGCCTATATCGCCAACGATCCGCCTGAAGATGGTGTAAAGCGATCGCTGCCGGGCACGGAGCTGATGTTCACGCGCAATGAGGCTTATTTTGCCTATGGCCCAGCCGATTGGTATCCAGGCGATCATCAGCAAATGCCATCCATTGTGGCTAACGGACGTGAGGCCGATGGCATCAAGGCGTGTGCGCTTTGCCACTATCCTAACGGTCAGGGGAAGATGGAGAACGCTCACATTTCCGGTCTACCCGAGGCTTATTTTCTTGAACAGATTGCAGCTTTCGAGCGAGGCGATCGTCATAGTGCTGATATACGCAAGGCGAACACCAATGAAATGGCGATGATTGCGGCGAATCTGACTGAGGCTGAGAAAGAAGAGATAGTTGAATACTATACTTCTTTGCCGTTTCGCAAGATGGTACGTGTAGTTGAATCCGAAGAGGCACCGCAGGTACGCGTTACGACTAATCGACTGATGTTACCGCTTCCGGATTTGCCTTCGGTACCGTTAGGGCAGCGTATCATCGAAGTACCGGAGGATCCCGAACGCACTGAAATGAGCCGCGATCCGCGTGGCGGTTTTGTTGCCTATGTGCCGGTAGGAAGTGTCGCCAAAGGTGAGGAACTTGTTACGACCGGTGGTGGTAAGACGATTCAATGCGGTCTATGTCACGGTCCGGATCAGACAGGCTTGGCGGCAATACCGAGTATAGCCGGGCGTACCGCGAGCTATACGATGCGTCAGCTGTGGGATGTTAAACAGGGCACGCGGAAAAGCCCGATCATGACACCCATCGTGGCGAACCTTAGTGCCGAAGATATGTTAAATATAGTCGCCTATCTAGCTGGTTTAGATCCATAAAATGCTATTTATATACTTGCTTATCGCTGCAGTGACCGTTGTCATACCGATGTCTCCAGCGTCAGGGCATCACAGCGATGCCGGACTAGATATGGAGAACGTAGTAACGTTCGAGGGCGTCATTACTGAATACAGCATGCGGAATCCGCATACCTATTTCACCGCTATGTCCACGAATGAGCAAGGTGAGGAAATAGAGTGGACCGTTCAGATGGGTTCTGCTCTTACTGTGACACGTAGAGGATGGAGGCCAGACTCACTTCTCGTGGGAGATCAAGTATCAGTTGGTTTGCATCGTGCAATTGACGGTCGTCCTTACGGATTGATTGGGTGGATTTCGAAAGAGGGCGGTGAGGTCGTGAATGCCGATATTGTCGCTGGTCCCGGAAGCATAGTTGCTTCGGGTCCACCGCCGACAACATCTACAATAGAAGGTAGATGGATAGTTGATAGAACTAGTCTTGGGGAAGACTACCCCGGTGGGCTGGATCAGCTTACGTTGGCAGAATTGACGTTGACCGAGGAAGGCAGAATTGCAGAGGAGGCCTATAGCCAGAATTCGTCAGAGAACCCTGAGCTATTGTGCGTTTCGAAACCAACGCCGTCGATGATAGTGTATACCGATCTCTATCCGCTTGAGATTGAATTCAACGAAGGTGAAGAAACGATAGTTATTCGAAGTCAGTATTTTGACGTCGAGCGTACCGTTTTCATGGACGGTCGCGAGCATCCTGCTGCTAATGAGCGTACACATCAAGGGCATTCAGTTGGACACTGGGAGGACGATATATTAGTCGTTGACACAACGAATTTTTCCGATCACCGGTCGCCGTACCAGAATGGAATTCCTGCCGGAGGCATGAAACACGTCGTGGAGCGCTATCAGCTAGCTGAAGGCGGTACGCGGATGAGCGTCGAGTTTATGCTCGAAGACCCTGAATATATCGTCGGCTCTATGACTCACGTGCGGTCATTGATCTACTCGCCACAGATGGATATGTCGCCTTTTAACTGTGATTTGGAGGCGACGCGGCGTTTCGTGCCTCGCTAGAATGGATCATTGCCTACAGTAACGTAGTCTACTCAGGTACAGGACGCGTCGAAGATCGACTGGATCGACGAGTCCAGTGTTTGCTCGAATTCTTCGATAGATAGCTGCGCTGATAGCCCTTCGGTTAACGCTCTAGAAAAACTCGCAACCATGCCGTTGTTTTCGGTTAGTCGTCGATTAGCCTCTTCACGAGAATAGCCGCCGGATAGAGCTACCATCTTTATCAAATTCGGGTGTTCCTGACACAAGCCGTAGAAATTAGCTTCTTCCGGAAGCGTCAGTTTGAAGATGACGCGTTCGTTTGTATCTAGTTTAGCAAGGTTTGCGAGCAATTCATTTCGGAGAATAACTTCCGCTTCGGCTTTATCAACAGCGTTAATGTCGATCTCTGGCTCAATAATAGGTACCAGACCTGCAGCAACGATATCTCTGCCAATTTCAAATTGTTGTGCGACGACATGACCAATACCAACAGCGTTAGCGCTTTTGATTACAGAACGCATTTTTGTGCCGAATACATTATGTGACTTCGCTTTTTCTAGCAGTTCGGCGAGGTTCGGTATGGGTTTCATGATCTGAACACCATCGACTTCGTCGGCAAGACCCTTATCCACTTTTAAGAAAGGTAAAACGTTTTTAGTTTCCCAGAGATACTGCGCTGAATGCTGATCGTTTATGTCACGGTCCAGCGTATTCTCGAACAGAATTGCACCTAGTATTCGGTCGCCGTCAAACGCTGAGCTCGTAACGATCCGGGTACGCATTTCATGCACGCGCGCGAACATTTCTGCGTCGTTGCTGTAGGCATCCTCACCGACGCCGTAAAGCATTAATGCTTTCGGTGTGCTGCCGCCACTTTGATCCAGCGCGGCGATGAAACCTTGCTGATTATGTATTTTGTTCAATTGATCATCGAATATTGACATAGAACTTCGCTAGCTCCTTAGCTTGGTGCAAGAGATATATGAGTTGATGTAAAAGATAATGGAGAAAGTATATGTTAGATCGACCCTGGAAAATAGAAAGGGATTCTGGCGGCCCTAACCTGCCCACTAACCGAACAGTATCCTATAAGGTATATATAGGATGTTGTTCGGTTAAACATAAAAGAAGTGGGATCCTTCTATATTCCCCAGCCAGATTCAAGGAAAGCCGTCCAATCCTCCTACGCCAACAGAAAATTATGCTGGCTCATCGCCCATCACCAGGTCAGCCAATAACCACAAACAACAAAAAACTTGGTAGCGTTTAACCACTAATAGCCATACGGCTCCACTCTTTCATAAAACAAGCAGGCAATCGAGCTGATTCGATACTCAGACTTTCGATCGAAAAGCCCTGTTATAGTTCCTATCCTCCGCTGGAAGGAACAAGAACTTCCACGTTGCCCAAATATTCTCGCAGCAGACCAACAGTACTTCGCACGATGGCTTCGCAGCCACGGGTTCCAAAAGTGTGGTGACCTGTCAGATAGATTCGTTTCATGTTTTGGGAGTCTCCGATGACTTTAACTGTCTATTTTTCAAGGCAGGAAATCTCTGCTGAATGTGACCATACACCGCTGTCAAGTTACTTGTCTCGGTTGATTTACAGTTCCATTTTCCACTGGTGCAGACCGCAAGCGGCGTATGCGCTTTGCCAACCGACCGTGTATCTTTTTTCGTTCCGTATAGATCAAAGCGTCGACTTGATAGGGGTGTCTCGGTCACAAAATCAACAAAGAGGGAGGAAGTATGATAACTGTCTGGCAATGTCAGCACCACATCAGGGAATTTCTGAGCGGCTAAGCCGGTTCCGGTATTGCCCTTCGCACGGGCCTGCATGCCGTGTAGCTTCGAGAGCGAGTGTTCATTGAAAAGTTGCACGATTTTTTCAGTCAGTTTAGAGATGTCAGCAGGGGCGACTGGGCCACCGAACCTAGCGCTGTCGTTTACGTAGATGCCATGGGTCCCGTTGCTATAGGCAATGGAAAAGGCTCTAGTTTGGGCTTGGTTGAATCCGACCATGGACTGATAGGAAGACTTGATGTTCGGATTTTTTTTGAGCCGCGCCTTGAAACCTTTGGGCAGCAAATGCTTGAAGGATTTGACGGCTTTAAACAACCAAGATTTGGATCTAGACTTTGTTTGAAGCCCCGCCTCAATAAGGAATGCATTTGAATTCACGGCAAATTTCCGAACCGCCATAGAGTGATCCGAGACTAAAAGCACCTCAGTGTTAGGATAAGTCTCGATTAGGGTGCGCATATGAGCATCAAACGCACGGTAGAAATCTTCAGCAGCGTTAATGAACTCATAGTTGGCTGTCGGATCGTTCCGGCTTTTCTTTTCCAGTTCAGGAAGTAAATAAGTTTCGGTTGTTACGGGCGAGGATTTAAATACGAGAAAGCCGAATTCAATTTGGTGTTTTGCGGCAAGCTGCACGAACATCGCACCGCGCCTAGCATTCATTTTGTCGAGCGCAGCGAAGAAATTTTTTGGATCGTAGAGGCCCGCTTCCCCCAGCAAGGTCTCATTGCGTTCGTCAACGATGTAACCGCCATCGTTCAGCTCAGTTTCAAGGCCGGTCGGATGACATTGATCGGGTGACGCCTCTTTGGATACTGGGCCTCCGCCGCCGCCTCCAGATACGAAGAATCCGTCAACTTTAGGAGCCGGGAAGGTTGTGGGTACGTTCATAATTCCGACGCGATAACCACGTTCGTTCAGAACTTGCCAAATCGGTTTGGTGTCGACTCCTAGAGCTGGCACATCCCCAAGTTTGAACTTGTCGCTCCATTTAAGAGAGCTTGCCATCAACGGTCCTTCATAAAGCGCGCCAGTGTCATAGGCATGTTTTCCGAGCATGATTTCTGACCAGCCCCGACTGATCAAGTCCTCATGGAGTGTGAGGCCATGGCCCCTGTCGATCAAAGACTTGATGAAAGGCGTCCAGCCACGGTTGAAGGTGTCGGCGTTTACACCGTCCATTCCGATTGTCAGCAACTTCATAGGGACCTCGCTTGATTTAATTGGCGGAGAGGGAGGTATTCAAACCCACCGATCTCTCACTTCTTGTTTCCGCGACCGCCGTCCTTGCCGTACCCACTGGCGCGGCGTGACCATTCTACCTTGGATAGCAGTTGATCCTTGAGTTGTTTGTTTTCGGTTTCTAATTCCTCAACACGTGCCTCGGCCTTCAGTCTAGCTAGGCGTTCTGCTCGGTACCTAGCCTTTAGCTCGTTTAAGTCATCCGGTACACCGTAGGCATCAACCCCTCCAACCTTGGCGACAACTGCGGGGACAGGTTCCTCCTGACCCAGAATTATCGTGGCATCAGCGCGTAAACCAGTTACCTTAATAAGTGCTTCCTATTTTTTTTGTAACACGGCCCAACCAAAGAACTGAGAGACGTTGATGTGGTCGTTTTTCAAACGTCGCAGCCGGTGGTCTTTGGATACGTCACGAGCATAGCTAATGCGGCAGCGGACACGGTTCTTTGCCTTTGATCGGTCGTATCCACCCTTTCGATACTCTTTGGGGTAAAGCACCTCGGCAAGCCAGTCGACCACTTGGGCTTCGGGCGCGCTGCCGAAAAGAAAGGGGAATGGCTTGGTGCTGGGCATGTTTCAGCGCCAAATACAGACCGTATTCGGTGCTGAGGAATAAGACCGGCGGTAAGACCGCAAAACAAATATATTAAAACTTTTTTTATAAACAAATAGATATTTTTGTTAATGGCGGAGGGAGTGGGATTCGAACCCACGGTACGCTGTGACACGTACACTTGCTTTCCAAGCAAGCGCCTTCGACCGCTCGGCCATCCCTCCGGGACGCGTGATTTTAGTGCTTATTGTCACTTAAGGCACGATACCTAACCTGAAATTCAGGATTTATAGTAATCTTTCATGCGGTATCTAATAAAATATATGCTAATTCAGGTATTTATAGTTTATTTGTTGAAATTACTTCGGGTGTTGTCAGTATCTAGTCCGGGATATAACTATGGTCTGTACGGCTACACTACCTCACTGTTAAAGTAGACTAGTCCGCGTCGGTTCCCTCGCGACGATCAGCTGTGAACCCCGTCAGACCCGGAAGGGAGCAGCGGTAGCGGCCCGGTCGGGTGCCGGGGCCGAGCTGGCGCGGATCTAAATTTAGTTGTTGGCAGGGTTCTTCGTCTTATGAGTTATATCGTTCTTGCTAGAAAATGGCGTCCACGACGTTTTGAGGAGTTCGTCGGCCAACGACATGTCGTGACTGCTCTCGTAAACTCCCTTGCGGCCGAACGGGTACATCATGCCTATCTATTTGCGGGTACACGGGGTGTTGGTAAAACTACGGTAGCACGAATACTTGCCAAGGCATTGAACTGCGCCGAAGGAATTGTGCCCGAACCATGTGGCGCTTGTGAAGCTTGTGTCGCTATCGATGAGGGCCGTTTTGTCGATCTCCTTGAAGTAGATGCTGCGTCTCGAACGAAAGTCGACGATACGCGCGATCTACTAGATAACGTGCAATACGCGCCGACAACTGGACGTTTTAAAGTCTATCTGATCGACGAAGTGCATATGCTGTCTAAGCACTCTTTCAACGCATTGCTGAAGACGCTCGAGGAGCCACCGCCACACGTTAAATTTCTGCTCGCAACGACAGATCCGCAGAAATTACCGGTCACTGTTCTATCACGCTGTTTACAATTCAATCTTAAGCGTTTGACGTTAATGCAGATCCAGGAGCAGTTACAGAAGATCTGTACTGCTGAGGAAGTTCAGGCCGAGCCTTCTGGTTTGACCGTACTTGCTAGAGGTGCAGACGGTAGTATGCGTGATGGGCTGAGTCTCCTCGACCAGGCGATCGCATTTGGCGATGGTGGGGTCAGCAAGGAATCGGCTGATGCGATGCTCGGAACGATTGATAGGCAGCATGTCATCCGCCTGCTCGAAGGTCTAGCGACAGGTGATGGTTCGGCGCTCCTCAAAGAAATTGCGAGGGTTGATGAATTCGCTCCTGATTACGCGACTATTCTGGACGAACTCATGGGCGAATTGCAGCGCTTGGCTGTAATCCAGCTAGTCGGCCGCGATGAGATGCTAGAGGAGCAGGAGGCCTTATTGGAACTTGCTGAGGCTATCTCTGCGGAGGACGTTCAGCTCTATTATCAGATTGCAGTACAAGGTCGTAAGGATTTGGACGTGTGCCGTGATCGACGGTCAGGAGTGGAGATGACGTTGTTGAGGATGTTAGCGTTTCGACCCAACGTAATGATCACTAGCGGTGGTGAAGCGGTACCTGAGGTACGCCCGCCGGAGCTGAAGCCAACAGTAGAGCGTACTTCAAAACCAGCATCGAAGGCGTCTCCAGAACTTGAACAAAAAACTTTGAAGCAGTCTGAAGAGACGCCTAAGGACCCAGGTTTAGCTAAATCGAAAACGGGCGACTGGGAGCGTTTGTTGAGTTCGGCCAACATTCGCGGTGCGGCACGTCAACTCGCCGAGCACTGTACGGTCGAAAAACAATCCGATGACCGTATTGTGCTGATTCTGGCAGAAGAGAACGCATACCTGAATACACCGCAGGTCAAAGGTAGGCTGGAAGCTGCGTTGAGGGAGCACCTAGGCCGGGAATTAAGGCTTAATATCGGAGCTGGTTCAACACGGGCCGCAACGCCAGCAGAACTTCGGGAGGCAGGCGAAGATCAACGGATACGTAATGCGCGAGAAGCGATAGAGCAGGATCCCAATGTTCGGGCAGTGCAGGCAGCTTTCGATGCGGTCTTAGAAGCTGACAGTATTCAGCCAGCGGAGAATAAAACCACTCATCTGTAGACCGGCTATTTTTAGCTGTGCGGCATTTGTAGGGTATTAAACGCCTTAAAATTTAGTGGTGTGTGAATGTCGGGCGTACCGATAGCGAATATGTAAGATTAGTAAATTAACTTAAAACGATATATAAAATCATGATCAATATAAATTTAATATAAGGAATAAAGCACGAATGAAAGGATTAGGGCGACTCATGCAGCAGGCTCAGGAAATGCAAGCCAATATGCAGAAAGCGCAGGACGAATTGGCTACGATAGAGGTAATCGGTGAGTCTGGCGGAGGGATGGTAACGTTGCGTATGACCTGTAAGCATGAAGTCCGTCGTGTCCTGATCGAAGATGCGCTGCTGCAAGACGATAAGGACATGCTCGAAGATTTAATCGCGGCTGCCTACAATGATGCTGCTCAGAAGGTCGAAACGACCGTTCAGGATAAGATGGGTGGCTTATCGGGCGGTTTGGGACTTCCGGCCGGGATGAAGTTACCATTCTAGTGAGCCAGGGGTATTCACCACTGCTACAAACGCTTATTCAGGCCTTGCAATGCTTGCCTGGTGTCGGCGCTAAGTCTTCACAACGTATGGCCTTTCATCTTCTCGATAAGGATCGCGAAGGGGCTATACGTCTGTCGAGTGCCCTCGCAGAAGGTAGCCGCTTGATCAAAAATTGCGAAGTTTGCCGTATGCTGACGGAGGAATCAGTGTGTGGCCTATGTTTAGATCATCGGCGTGATTCGGAGCAACTTTGTGTAGTTGAAATGCCGGCCGATCTCATTGCTATCGAGCAGTCGGCTGTTTATAGAGGCCGTTACTTCGTTCTCATGGGGCATCTTTCACCGATCGATGGTATCGGTCCGACCGAGTTAGGTTTAACGTTACTTCAACGCCGCCTCGAAGAAGAGACAATTACTGAAGTAGTCCTCGCTACTAGCGCAACAGTCGAGGGTGATGCAACAGCACACATTATCGCGGCTATGGCGAAACAACATAATATCCGCGCTAGTCGCATCGCCTATGGCGTACCGATGGGGGGTGAGCTCGAGTTCATCGATAGTGGTACATTGTCGCGAGCTATGTCAGGACGTCGCGAAATTGATACAGAACCCACGGCGGAAAATTCATGAGACTCGAAAGAGACCCAGGCTGTATTTTTTGTAAGATAGTTGCAGGTGATGTGGCCTGTGAGGGGCTATATGAGGATGATGAAATCCTTGGTTTTAAGGATACTAGCCCACGGGCACCATTCCATGGCATCCTAATTCCGAAGACCCATATAGCAACCCTCGACGATCTGAAGGATGATCAGGCGGGAACTATGGGACGGTTCTTTTTGATCGCTCGCGATCTTGCCTGTAGATTTGAGCTGCCAGGTTACCGAGTCGTTATTAATACTAACGCGGCAGGGGGTCAAGTTGTTTTCCATATTCACATGCATGTCCTTGGAGGACGGCAGATGCGCGGATCTCTCGGTTAGCGATGCTTTTCTTGCAGCGACTCGGTTAATTCCAATAAATTTAGGTAGCTTTGATAGCGTCGTTCGGTAATGACGCACTTTGCTACTGCTGTCTTGATAGCGCAATCAGGTTCCGCTAGGTGACGGCAGTCGTCGAAGCGACAGTTACTTCTGTAGGAAGAGTCGAACTCCTTGAAGCCGCGCTCTACGTCGCGCACGTCCGCGATATAAGGGGCATAGTCGCGGACACCTGGTGAGTCAATGAGTTCGCCACTCTCGGGTAGCTCATAGAGTACAGATGTACTCGTTGTATGACGTCCATGCCCGCTCTTATCAGACAATTCATTCACGACTTGACGTGCTGAACCGAGTAACGCGTTTATCAAAGACGATTTACCAACGCCAGATTGTCCAATTAGTACGCTACATTCCTTAGCCATGCATGTAGCTAGGGCCATAAGGCCCGATCGTTGTTTAGCGCTCGTAAGGCAGATATGGTCGGTCAGATTACGATAGTTCGTAAGTTCCTCTAGACAGTTCTCGCCAAGGTCTACTTTATTGAATACGATTACGCTTTTTAGGCCCGATAACGCTGCTGATGCAAGATAGCGGTCAAGAAGGAACCAGTCTGGAGTAGGTTGCGGCGCGAGCACGACGACAAGTTGCGATAAATTAGCAGCGATCGTTTCTGGTTTGCCACGATTGTTGATACGCATGAGCGTGGAATTTCGAGAAAGTAATTTTGTAATAATGCCTTTACGGTCGGATTCTATATGCCACTCCACGCGATCGCCAACGACAGGGTTCAACGAGCGGCTTTGTAACTGGCAGACGACTCGCTCCCCTTGCTTATTCTCAACGAGACTATGGCGTCTATATCGTGCAACGACCTTGCCGATTTTACTCATTTGGGTGGGGAGTCTTGGGAAGTAGTATTAATCTGGTAGTCTGATCGGCCTGTTACAATCTGACCCTGGAGGTCGTGATATTGAAATCTAAGGATAATTTGATCTGGATCGATCTGGAAATGAGCGGGCTGGATCCTGACAAGGATCTGATTATTGAGATCGCGACAGTTGTCACCGATAAGGATCTTGTTGTACTTGAGGACGGTCCGGTATTGGCAATCCATCAAAGCGACGAGACACTGAATGGCATGGACGAATGGAATACCCGTCAGCATAACGAGTCGGGTCTCGTTGCTCGGGTGCAAGCTAGTACCACAAGCGAATACGATGCTGAGGAGCAGACTCTGACGTTTTTACGCAAGTACCTTGACCCGGTGGTTTCGCCCATGTGTGGTAACAGTATCTGTCAGGATCGGCGTTTTCTCATACGTCATATGCCTGAGCTCGCGCGTTTCTTCCACTATAGAAATCTTGATGTAACTACCTTGAAAATCTTGGCTCATTTGTGGGGGTCAAATACTGATACTGAATTTAAAAAAGATTCTACTCACCTTGCTTTAGCGGATATCTATGACTCGATTAGCGAGTTGCGTTTTTATCGAAAACACCTTTTAACCATTTAGTAGCTACCTTATGAAGCTTGTGCATAGCTCTACTACGCGAATCGGAGAGA
Organism: Candidatus Rariloculaceae bacterium; assembly: GCA_045561055.1. GTDB lineage: Bacteria > Pseudomonadota > Gammaproteobacteria > Steroidobacterales > Rariloculaceae > SMWC01. The sequence continues at coordinate 196,427 of JBJKYL010000013.1, forward strand.
TTGAGGCTTTATTCAAGCTACGTCGGAACCGCTGTTCGGCGAGATAGGCTATAAAATAATTAAGCGCTTGACAGCGCTGCTTGTGCAGCCGCGAGACGTGCGATCGGGACGCGTTTTGGTGAACAGCTAACGTACTCCATTCCTACAGTATGACAGAATGCTATCGAGCGTGGATCGCCGCCGTGTTCGCCGCAGATGCCAAGCTTCAGTTCTGGCTTAATTTTCCGCGCATCATCGATACTTAGTTCTATGAGCCGCCCAACTCCAGTTTGGTCGATAGATTCAGTTGGATCATCTGGCAGGATACCCTCATCAATATAATGCCTTAGAAATGTTCCGGCATCATCTCGACTAATACCAAAAATCATTTGTGTGAGATCATTAGTTCCAAAACTAAAGAAACTCGCTTCGGTGGCAATTTCCCCAGCCGTTAGAGCGGCTCTTGGGGTTTCTATCATGGTTCCAAATGAGTAGTCGACCTCGATTTTTTCTTCCTGCATAACTTGTTGCGCTGTTTGTTCTAAACGTTCTTTAACCCATTTCAATTCGTTTACGTGACTGACCAATGGGATCATAATTTCAGGCTCTACTCCTAGGCCCTCTTTCCTTACTTTGCAGGCAGCGCTAATAATGGCCGTAACCTGCATTTGAACTATGCCGGGGAAAATAAACGACAGGCGACAGCCTCGCAGACCTAGCATCGGATTTGCTTCATGCATAGCTCGAACTGATCTGAGCATCTTTTGAAGGGCAGGTAACTTAGGTGATTCGGGCTCGTTGCACTCTAGACGAATGACCTCAGCGAGTAGATCTGTTTCGCTCGGTAGAAACTCATGCAGTGGTGGATCGATAAGCCTTATAGTCGTCGGTCGACCTCCCATCGCTTTAAAAATACCTTCAAAATCTTGTCTTTGAAGAGGCAAGAGTTCATCTAGCGCAGCACTACGTTCAGTTTCCTCCTCCGCAAGAATTAGTCGTTGGACCAGCGGAGCGCGGTCGCCAAGAAACATGTGCTCTGTCCGGCATAGTCCGATACCTTCGGCACCAAGCTTAATTGCTTCGGTCGCTTGATCAGGCGTATCTGCGTTTGCGCGAACCTTTAGTTTTCTGAACGAGTCTGCCCATTCCATCAGCGCCGAGATCTCTTCAATTGCTGTGGCTGGCTCAGTTTTAAGTTTACCGGTGAACACGATGCCATCACTACCGTCAATGGAGATCCAATCTCCTTCGCGCAGTGTTATTCCATTAGCGGTAACAGTCGCTTTTTTAGAATCGATTTGTAGTTCACTACACCCACAGATTGTAGGAACACCAAACTGACGTGCAACTAGTGCAGCATGAGAGGTCCGTCCCCCGCGGCTAGTGAGCACTCCTTTGCTTGCTAGCATTCCTGCTAGGTCGTCAGGATTTGTTTCTTCGCGTACAAGAATAATTTCAGCACCAGGATCGACGTTTTGGATTTCGGCCGCCTTTTGAGAGTCGAACACAATTTTTCCAGTTGCTGCACCAGGGCCAGCGTTCATCCCCTTAACGAAGATTTTTTCATCTGGTTTTTCTACGAAGCGCGGGTGCATTGATTGTTCAAGTTGGGCAGGGGTAATACGATTGAGGATAGCCTCTTCCTTTGTGATTAGCCCTTCATTTACCATCTCTACTGCGATTTTAATTGCCGCGTTTTTAGTTCGTTTTCCGGTTCGGCATTGAAGTAAAAATAATTGACCATTTTCAATCGTGAATTCAATATCTTGCATTTCCTTATAGTGGGCTTCCAAGCGATGTGCCATAGCGGTAAATTGTTGGTAAATTTTGGGCTGCTGCTTTGAAAGTTCCTGGATATCAAGAGGCGTTCTTACGCCGGCTACAACGTCTTCCCCTTGTGCATTCATCAAATATTCGCCATACAGTGTGTTCACGCCGGTTGCTGGATTACGTGTGAATGCAACTCCAGTACCACAGGAATTGCCTTTGTTGCCGAAAACCATAGCCTGAACGTTTACGGCAGTTCCGATATCGTGGCTAATTTTTTCTACTTTTCTGTATAAAATAGCTCTTTTATTATTCCACGAACGAAAGACTGCTTCGATGGCCGTTTTTAGTTGTTCTGTGACGTCTTGCGGAAAATCCTGACCTATTCGGTCTTTGGTGAGAGCCTTATATTCATTACACAGGTGCTTGAGATGAGGTGCATCAACGTCGGTATCCAGCTCTACGTTTAGATGTTTTTTTAATGTTGTGAAAAGGTGTTCGTATTCTTCCTTTGGGACGTCCATTACGACATTACTGAACATCATTATGAAGCGGCGATAGGCGTCATATGCAAATCGCTCGTCACCCGTAGTGTCGATTAGTCCCTTGATTGTCTCATCGTTCAGCCCAAGATTTAGAATGGTATCCATCATGCCTGGCATGCTGAATTTAGCGCCAGAGCGAACTGAGACTAGGAGTGGATCGGCTGTGTTGCCGAGTTTTTTTCCAGTCTTTTGTTCCAAATGACTAAGCGCCGTTATGATCTCATCTTCGAGTCCGGTAGGTAGGGATTTTCCCTCACTGTAGTAGTCCTTACAAACCTGTGTGGTGATTGTAAAACCTGGCGGAACGGGTAGCCCAATATTGGTCATTTCAGCAAGGTTTGCTCCCTTACCACCTAGGAGGTCTTTAAGTTCCGCATTACCTTCTTCAAAAAGATAGATCGATTTCTTAGTCATTTGTATTAAAATCTTTTAGCCAATAGGATGGTGACGTTTCTCAAGCAATACTCTTCCGATAGGGATCAATGATAATAGATGATCTTTCTATGATCGATCGCGCCGTTTTTTTTGTGTCTGACCAGACCGGAGTGACTGTCGAGACGCTCGGTCATAGCCTATTAACCCAATTTGATGAGGTTAATTTTAAAGATGTGACTGTGCCATTTGTAGATAGCTTTGACAAGGCCAATCAAGTAGCGACAGATATTGACCTTGAGGCTGAACGGCTAGGTGTTCGCCCAATAGTGTTTATAAGCTTTGTGGATGAAGAATTGAGGAAGCCCCTGCTCAATTCCAAAGGCCTAGTACTGGACTTTTTCGAAGCATTCTTAGGTCCGTTGGAGGTGGAGCTGCAAAGCCCTTCTTCTCATACTCTTGGGAGGGCACATGGTATTGATGATCTCAAGAGCTATGACTCGCGAATGGCTGCGACAAATTTCGCAATTGAGGCTGATGATGGTCATAGCGTAGAGCGTTATGATCAGGCAGACTTGATTTTACTTGGTGTTTCTAGGACTGGGAAAACTCCTACCTGTCTTTATCTTGCCCTTACCTATGGCCTTTATGCTGCCAATTATCCTCTTACCGATGATGAGCTGGAAGCGTGTCGGCTACCTGGGTTACTGCGCAAAAATCGAAAAAAACTTTACGGATTGATAATCGCGCCAGATAGGCTTAGACAGATTCGTCAGGAACGAAGTACGGTAGGTAAGTATTCCTCAAAGCAGCAAGTCTCCCATGAGATAAGACTATCGAGTGCACTATACAGAGAGCTAGGCATTCCATTTACTGACGTCAGCGAATCTTCTATTGAGGAGATTGCTAGCAGGATTCTAAACGAAACCGGTGTTGAGAGGCGTTTAGGTCGATGACGTTGAGTTATCTTTGTTAATTGCTACTTAAGGAAACTGTGCGGCGAACATTTTTCATTATATTGATTCTTCCGTGAATATCAGTTGGTTTGGGCAATGGTAGCTATGTTACGTTGGCCTTTGTTCTATTAGTTCGCTTATGGCATCCTCGGAGTTATGTATTTACGACGATTGAAGAATGCGTACAGACAGTCTCATTGTTCCAGAGTGTATCTTCCGGCCCGGAAGTTTCGCGGCTTTGATGACAATATATGAAAGTAACTTTATTAAGCTTCGTAATTTGAGTGCCGGGTTGCGGACGGTTCCGACCGTTGCGGAGCCAGAGATGATTTCCGTAAAAACTCCGGATTGTGATCTTCACTTGAAGTTATTGTTTCGTGGGCCGTATACGACGGCTGTTAATCTTACCTATTGGTTCGAAGATGAAGTTTCTGGGCTGATCGCGGACCCGGACCTGACGCTCAGGATTTATCATGACGCTAGCCTGGCAGAGGCTATTAGCGGGCGGCAGAAACACCGTCATCCCCAGCTCAAAGCTATTGCTAAAGCGCATTCAGTTGAGCTAGATCGACGCTGGCACGACAATCTTATTCTTAATAAATGGTTAGACTATCTTCTTGAAATGGGTCACAGGTTTACTTGATGTTTGTTAGTAGTGACTCACTGTAGTTTACGATTAACGTCAATACCAATAGCAAGCCGTGCTAGCCAGGGACTAAAGCTACAGAGTAGCTCAAAGAGTGATAATTAACTCTTCGATCAGTTACCGGACGCGTGGGCAGTAGACGCGAACTCCGCCGGCGTCTCTTCCAACGATGCCATGTCCGCAACTACTTCGGTTGCTTGCTGGAGAAGGATGTCGACTGGTTCCGATATTTCAAGTTCTTCAATCGATAACAATGGTTCAAGGTTAGATGCGGCGCGGCGTTCGTTTTCTCGCTCTAGTTGTTCTTCCTGGAGTCTGTTGCGCTCTGCTTGCCGTTCGGCCAGGTTTAGAGAAACTGTTTCACGGCCCCTAAGTTCTTTAAATGCGGCTACATCTTCCAGCAGATAGTTGTAGTTGGGATCACTCAAGGCGCGCGCTGATCGCCGTTCTTCCAGCAGTTGGATTGCCGGTTCTAGAGAGGATTCAGCACGGAAGCGAGTCGGTTCTATTTGGTCCCAGGGAAGCGCCTCGTCCCGAGTGCTCTCGCCGACTATTGTGGTATCAACTAGCGAAGGCAATTCGATATCTGGGACGACGCCGCGGTGCTGAGTGCTACCGCCTGTTACGCGGTAATATTTACCAATAGTAAGTGTCAACTGACCATAACCTGGCGCACGCATGAATTGGTCGAGACTGAAAAGATTTTGTACTGAGCCCTTACCGAACGTCTGTTGGCCAATCACGACACCGCGCTCGTAATCCTGTATCGCCGCCGCGAAGATTTCGGATGCACTAGCACTGTAACGATCGACGAGTACTGCCAGCGGTCCGTCGTATACCACGCCGGGTATGGGGTCATCGAGTATTTCGATGTTACCGCGCGTTTGTCTGAGCTGTACAACAGGCCCACGCTCGATAAACAATCCGCTGAGTTCGGTAGCTTCGGAGAGATGGCCGCCGCCATTCTGCCTAAGATCGATAACGAGTCCATCGATGCCTTGGTCTTGGAGTTCGTCGACTAATCGTGAAACATCCCGTGTCGTGCTGGTATAACTCTCTTCGCCGCGGGCACGTGCGGCGTAATCAAGATAGAAGCTAGGCACGCGGATGACACCGACATTGTAGAGATTGCCTTCGTGACTAACCTCGAGTCGATCGCTTTTAGCTGCCTGCTCCTCAAGTTTTACTTGGTCGCGGATCAAATCCAGGAATCTCTCCGGAGACCCGGGAACAGCACCGGCTGGCAGGATTTGCAGGCGTACCGTCGTGCCGCCAGGTCCGCGTATTATTTGGACCACGTCGTCAAGGCGCCATCCGATGACATCTACGATCTCGCCGTCGGCACCTTGGGCGACACCTGTAATGCGATCCTCGGGTTTCAGTTGCCCATCAATTTGTGCTGGGCCGCCGGGGATGAGATTGGTTACAGTGACGTAGTCATTTTCGAGTTGCAGCGATGCACCGATACCTTCATAAGACAGGCTCATCTGAATGCGATACTCTTCGCTATCACGCGGAGACATGTAGCTAGAGTGCGGGTCCATGGTATGTGCCATGGCGTTCATGAACGTAGCAAAGACATCATTCGAGTTGAGTTGCACGATACGAGTGAGGATTCGCTCATAGCGTTCCTGAAGAATTTCAGCTGTCTCGAGCCACGTTTTACCGGTCAGAACTAAACTCAGTCCATCGTTCTTAATGCGTTTACGCCAAATTTCTTGGATCTCTTCGTCGGTATTTGGCCAGGACATATCGCTACGGTCGAATTGGAACGATTCCTCAACCGTAAAATCTGGTTCATGTTCAAGAAGAGTGAGCGCGAACGCAACCCGTTCTTCGGTTCGGAGTCTAAAAAGGTTAAAGATTTCGAAGATAGGCTCTAGCTCGCCTTTTCGAGCGCGATCGTCTAGTTCATATCGGTAACGGGCGAAAGAGGAGATGTCGCTACTGAGGAAATACAACCGATTACCGTCAAGCGTATCAAGGTAGCGATCTAAAATGGCTGAGGAAAATGAGTTATCAATCCGGGGTCTAGAGTAGTGTAGATCTTCTATGATCCGAGTGACCCTCTGACTAATATCAGGGTGTTTCTCGTCCATGATGAGATCACCCTCTAGACCCGTTGCTGCGGTGATTATCGCGCAAAGTCCTAGACACAGAGTGCTACCGGCCCACCACCGCACTTTTCCCGTCACTGCCTCTCCTTAAATTATATTTTGGTCAAGCCCTACTTTAGGAAAAGGGCTCACACGTTATTTTCTTCCAGTGGAAGGATAGCATGGCCGAATTTCAAACACAGTTACTACATTTTACTTTGAATGAAAAGCATCTCGATCATGCCATAGGCAGCGTGCTAGGCGTAGTAGCTGAATAATAAGGTATGGGCTTACGACCAATACCCAAGCTAGCGGAGCTCCGTTTGCTAGATCGCCCCAGACATATCCGATCAGCGCCCACAGACCGCCCTCAGCCGCGTATTCGCCAACGACGTGTGTGCCAACCCAATAGACTAGAGCCGGCAATGGTACAAGGCCGAAACCAAGCATTACTATAGCGATCAATAGTTCTTTTCTACGCTGCATTTTTTAAGCCCTATCGCAATTAATGCAATTGCAATAATTGGTCTTATAAGAACTCTAAAGAAATTAGGCCATCACAGGCTAGCGTAATCGACAATGACTATCCCAAATTTGGGCCAGCCCCGTATCCAAAGGGAGAAGTAAGAAAATCTCTAAGTTGTTCGGTTAATCCTTGACACGCTTGTGCTTGCGGTCTTGCTATCAACGGGATGGGAATAACAATAGCCGGCATCACAGAACGGCCTAGGAAATCAGCGTAGATCGTTCCGGTAGAATTGAGTTCCTGAAGGTCCCAGATCGTAGCATCATAACGCGCGTCATCCTCCCACCAAGCGAGTCCCATACAGGCTGCACCGCCGACTCCTGCAGCACAGCTAATTCCACCGCCGCTCGCGGTCCTGTCGGTGGATCCGTCGAGCCACACGACGAAGCGAACGCCGGTATTTTCAACAGTATCTAGGACTCCAGGCCTTTCCAATAAAACAGTCAGATCGTTTGTGCTCAGCGGCGCTAGTGATGGTTCAAACCAAGGGTATAATTGATCTTCAAAATCGGTTGTGGAATAGACATCTAGTCCCTCGCTACCGTTTGCTAGTGCGTTGCTAATACAGTCGACGAATTCCACTTCCGCTTCGTGCGTCGCATGATGTTTGCGTGCAAGAATAACGACCCGTTCACCATCGGCTATCACGCTATCAGTTTGTTTATAGGGTTCCATCCGTGCTGTAACGCCACAGGCGCTAATACCATTGATTATTACGAGGCAGAGGCACAATTTAAGTTTCATCATAATGCTAATTTGTGACTGTGATTTCTGGCGGTAGAGCATTTTTATCCCGTCTCTCCTGTATCCAATATTCAACTTGCGGTAATTCACCGAAACGAGTTGAGACCGCCGCACCGACCTCGCGCATAGCAACTACTGTCGCTCGATTCAACGCCACCTCTTTATTTCCCAGTTCTGCCTTACCGTATCCACTCACGGGCCAGTCGGTCACAAGATCACCATCCGTGTCGAAGAGCTTTAGCCGGTATTGCATCCACACCTCCACGAACTCGTCATTCCCACCGACCGGCACATCGAATTCGAATTTCTCCAGTTCGGGTTGTAGAACCCCATCTAGTCGCGAGAAATCTGTAGAAGTAAGAGGGAAAGATTCGACGGGATAAGCCTCGAGAAACATCGATTGAGCAAGCCCATCAAGGAGATCCTGGTTGGCATCGCCGAGAAATATAGTCCATGTTGCCTGTCGCGGAATCTCCTCGAAATACTCATAGCGGACGAATAGTTCGTCGTAGATAATTCCAACGCGCACTGGTAGCGGTTCGATGAGTGGTAGTGGAAAGTCGGTTTCGATATCAACTGACGACGCACAGCTGCCAAGAAAGCCGCTCGCCAAGCTAAAGAGCACTGATTTAATGACGCTGTGATGGCGCTCTCTCTGCATGATCTACATTGTACGGTGTGATTTAGGAAATAATAGATAAATTTGCCAGATCCTTATTATTTTCCATAATCTATCTACTTATAAATAGGACTAAAACTGAATTTTTTAGTCCTATAAGCTTACATTCTGGGGTTGTATTGTGGTTATCGGGTTGATGCACATATTAGGCGAGTTTAGACTTTTGCTTTGCGGACCCATTGAGGAAAGAAACTGATTATGCCTCGGCTCGCAGTATTACTGATTATCGGGTTTATCGGTGCAGGTGGCATGGGCCTTTTGGCGCAGCGCTGGTTAATTGACTGGGAGCACGACCGTCTGATGGCTCAGGGGAAAACACTTTCTGCCCAGTACTGTAATGTTTGCCATATTGAACCCGACCCCAACATTTTACCGAAACGAAGCTGGGAGGCGGCGCTTGGTTACATGGGCTACTGGTTGGGTATAAATGATATTGATTACCTTCAGGATCATCCTGAGTTTGCTCAACTCAATGTGTCGTCCCGTCACGAAGTGCTGGAACGAGAGAACGTATTGCCGACTGGTGCGGTTTTGTCGGAGAGTGATTGGGAGGCGCTTCGTACCTATTACATCGAGTCTGCACCGCATGAGTCGATGCCGCAGATCGAAAAGCCAGAACTTCGCTGGCAACTACCACGGTTTAATCTTTTGGAAACCGATTATCCGATTGTTAATGCTGTTACGACGCTCGTGCATGTTCGGGAAGGCACGGCGCAAATTTATATTGGCGACGGGGCTGCACAGACATTATCTATAGTCGACGGAGATGGGCGCATGCTCATGGAACCGACCCGTGCACCGAGACCGCTAACGCCGATCGATATTGAATTCGTTGATGAGACAGCTTACGTAGGGTCGATCGGTGATCTAATGTCTACTCGCCCCTCAAACGACCGACTAGCTCATATCGCGTCGGTCGATTTTTTCGGTCAGGAGAGGATCGAGGCTGAGTTTAGCGTCATCCTCGATGATTTGTTTCGCATGGCCGATATGAACGTTCTAGACCTTAACGGTGATGACCAGCTAGATTTCATTGTTTCGGGGTTTGGTAGCGTCGCGGGGAATGTGGCTTGGTATGAGTCCCATCCCGATGGCATCTTCAAAGAACAGGAGCTTATTGCTCTCCCTGGTGCCGTAAAGACAGAACCCTACGACTTTAACGGTGATGGGTGGATCGATATTATTGTGTTATTAGCCGACGCTCGGGAAGGACTACATATTCTTGAAAACCAAGGCGACAACACATTCCAGCAACATACGATCTTTGAAACTCATCCGGCGTACGGCCACACATATTTCGAGTTGCAGGATTTCAATGCTGACGGCGCAATGGATGTGCTAGTCGTAAACGGCGACAATGTTGATTCGGATCCTTATAACACGAATAAGAACTATCACGGGATCCGCATTTATTTAAACCGTGGGGACTATGAGTTCGAAGACGTATTCTTCTATCCTATGTACGGTGCGTTTATAGCTAAAGCTGCAGATTTTGATGAGGACGGAGATCTCGATATTGTTGCTAGCGCGTTCTACCCCGATTTCTCTTCGGGATCACGTGAGTCGTTTACGTATCTTGAAAGTCAGGGTGGGTTCGACTTCATTCCTTATACAAATGGCCAAGTGATGCGTGGACGTTGGATGACCATGGATATAGGCGATGTCGATAGTGACTATGATATTGATATCGTTCTCGGTGGAGGCTACATTCCTACAGGTATGTTTGCGCACATGGATCTTTTTGATGATATGGTGGAGACAGCGCCGCCAATTCTTATCCTTAAGAACACGCTTCGCTAGGTATTGATCTATTGATTGTTTTTGCCTACGGACTTCTGAATAGAGAGGCGAACTCGCCGTTCGGTAGCTGGAAATCCAATTGCTTCTTCATAACTGGAATCGTTTAGGTTATCGATAGCTAGGTTTAGCTGTACCGAATTTTTTAGGCTCCAGGTGAAAGCTGCATCTAGTTTCGAGTAACTTGGTAGTAATCTTTGTCCCGTTGGAATCGAAGTATCAATTCTTTCATCAATGTATTGCCAGGATAAATGCGAAGACAGTTTTTCCGAGATTCTCCAGGACAGTCCGACGCCCCCTCGAAAATTGGGGCGTTGGTTTAGAACTACGTTGCTATTGAGGTTTTGGATGTCAATATATGTGAGATGAGCAGATAGTGAGACCGACTCAGTTGGGTCGTAACCGCCGCTGATGTCGATTCCGTTGATATCAACCTGACTGCGGTTAACAGTCTTGAAATTCATAAAGTCGAAGTCGATAAGATTTTCAAAGTGTTGTTGGAAAGCCGCAATCTGCCACTGCAGTGAGCTCTCCGGAGGCTGTAGTTCGAGGCCGAGTTCCCAACTTTTTGCGGTTTCTGGTCGGAGATTCGGATTTCCGACGAGGGGATCCGCAAGACCAAATAGGCTAGGGAGTTTAAAGGCATTAGCGTTTTCTAGGCGAATGCGTATATGTTCTCCGCCGAAGGCATAGTCGAATGTGATCTTTCCGGTCGTTACTCGGCTGGACATTTCCGTGTTATCTGTTCGAACTGCAGCGAGCACACCAATTCCGGTCGCAGCTCGATACCCGAGTTCTGCGTAGGCGCTTACCACTTCACGGGATAACTGGTAGCCTGTTGGCACGGTGATTCCCGGCGTAAAGTCAATGTGTCCTGAACTTTCACCTATTTCCTGCTCAAAACCGAGACCGGCGGCAAGGTTGAGTCGTACCATGAACGCTGATTTGACGAACATATTTAACGCTGTTCGGGAGAAATGGTTATTGCTACGATTCGCTGGAATGGTTGAGTCAAGGCCAGGTGCGACACCCGGTGAGATGATTTTTTCGTGATGATCGTAATGAGTCGCCGACAAGTGGAGCTTCGAGTTCTTTGAAAGCTGCGACGTTAGTGTGATGCTTGCTGAATTGTCGTCCGATTCGCGTTGAGTCTTGTTTCGGATGACTGCCAGCACCGGTCCACCACTGCTATCGGGGAAGCCGCCCGCTGCTGTACTGCTGTGACGCGCATATATCGATACTGATGTAGAGTTGTTCTGGGTGAGGTCTAATTTAGCTATGATAGAGTTTCCGTCGAAGTTGTCCTGAGACCGACTATCGCCATCCTCTATAGCGCTTAATCCGACACTAAACTGGCTAGATTCTGCGATCGGGCCGCTAAGCCTTAGCCCGCCTCGCTGGTAGTTTCCGCTACCAACTTCTGCATTAGCGTTACCTGAAAATGTGTCAGTTCCGCCTCGCATAACGATGTTTATGACGCCACTCAATGCGTCTGAGCCATAGACGGAGGATGATGGTCCACGAATGATTTCTATGCGTTCGATGTGATCAATATTCAGTGTCGTAAAGTCGAATGAACCGCCACGTGTATTTGTTGGGTCATTCATTCGTACACCGTCGATGAATACAGATGTAAAATTAGGTTCGCCGCCCCGAATAAATAATTCGCCGATATTTCCTCGGCTACCCGGCAGATTGACATGTAGCCCGGGAACGTCCGATAGTAGATCGAATGCGTTACTGTCGTTGCGCACTAAGATTTCCGCGGCATCGATTACTGTTGAAGGGCCGCTGAAAAGACGCTGGTTCGGAATACGGGTTCCAGAGACGACTAGTGTTTCCATCGCAGTGGATCTTTCCTGCGCGTCAATGGTTTGGGGTATCCACTGTGAAGAAAGCGTGACGATAAAGGTAAGAAGAAGTTTCAAGCTGAGTTGGCGACGATCGGTTGAGTCCACGGGATTTCGCAGCCTCTGGTGTTTGGGTTGGTCATTGTAGCCGTATTGCTGAGTCGGGATTGCAGGTGCTAGATTGATATTATGAGCGATAATTAATACGTGGGATTGGTCGGAAAATAATGGGAAAAAAAGATCCAGCATTTCGCGCTGAGGTAGTCGACAAAGCCTTCAATGCAGCTACAGCCGCTCATCATGCCGGTGACCGTGTGACTGCTAAGCGCCTTTATCGAAAGGTTCTGAAGCTGCAGCCTCAGCACTTGAGAGCCTTGCGCCTGTCTGCGCTGCTCGTCCATGAATTGGGTGATGTTGAAGAAGCGGAACGATTGTTAAATGCCGCGATACGTTACTCCTCTATCGATGATTCCGGTCCGTTTGAAGATCTAGGCCTTCTTCATATGCAAAACGGGCAGCAAGAGAAGGCTGAGCCATTGTTACGGCGTGCCTTAAAAATAAAACCTGACAGCTTGACAGCTCTGAGTCGTCTTGGTTCGACATTGCTGACCTGTGGCCGTGGGTTGGAAGCTGTTGAGGTTTTTCGCCGAGCTCAGGAAGTAAAGGCTGACGATCCGCAGATCGGCTATGGCCTTGCTCATGCCTTACTGGAGAGTAAGGCATTCGATGATGCGATCTTAGCTAGTGATGAAATGCTTGGAGTTAAACCGGACGATGCGGCGATACTAACTATAAAAGGCGTCGCTTTGCTGCAATTGGAGCGGCTGGAAGAGGCCGAAGATGTGCTCGACCGTAGCGCTGAACTCAATGGCGAAGATATCAACACGTTGTTACACCTAGGTCGTGTGAGATTGGTACGGAATGATTTTGAAAAGGCTATTGTAACTCTCGAGGAAGCAGCAAGACTCGCGCCGGACCTCGCAACAATTCATAGCCAATTGGCGAATGCACATGCGGCGAAGGGATCCCCTGATATCGCAGTTGAACTCTGTAATACGTTTTTAAAGCGAAACCCGACGTCCGCTGCATTGCTCTTAGTCAAAGCTCTGGCTTTGCGTGACGCAGGTAAAAACAACGAGGCGGACACACTTTTAGGGCAAGAGACGTTAGTGCAGACATCTCAAATTACCGTGCCGTCTCGTTACGGTAGTCTTGAACGTTTTAATGCGGCGTTAGAGAAAATGGTTCGTGAGCATCCGTCTCTAGCACGGACGCATACGAATAGAGCTACGCGTAACGGAATTCAGACCGGGAGTCTCAGTGTTGAGTCACCCCCTGACATGCGGGCTCTCCTCAGTCTCGTCAATGGCATAGTGAGGTCGATGAAAGCTAATCTGACCGATGCCGGGCACGGTGACCATCCTTGGGTACGCTATGCGCCGGCTCAATGGACCGTCAACTCGTGGGCAGTAATCCTTGAGGACCAAGGCTACCAACTATCACATATCCATCCAGAAGCATGGATGAGTGCCGTTTATTATGTTGCCGTTCCTGAAGATGGTGTGGGTCCCGATTACGGCGAGGATGGTTGGCTTGAAATTGGGCAGCCATCAGACCAGTTGTTTGCAAAGTCGGAAACGCCGCTACGTTCTATTCGGCCGGAGCCCGGCAAACTAGTAACTTTTCCTTCGTACACGTTTCATCGTACGAAGCCTTTTAATAGCGCTAAGCAGCGTATCAGTATTTCGTTCGATATCTTTGCGGAGCCCTAATAAACAGTGCCTGGGAAGCTCAGCGGGCTTATAGCCAGAGTCTGTGCGCCCTTGACTTAGCTTGCTCGTCGCCGCTGATCCCTCGAACGCTGACGTTGCTTGCCGCGATTTTTCGACGGACCGCTGTGTTTCTTATTTTTCAAGCTCGAGCGCCTACTAGTTGTTTGTCGCGAACGTCCGTTCGTGATGGGTGTTACTTTGATGCGCGGATCGGGTTCGTAGCCGGGGATAATCTCTTTTTCTATCTCGCGTTTTAGTAATCGCTCTATTCCGAGTAATAGTTTTTTTTCGTCGACACAAACGAGCGACACTGCGTGACCTTTCTGACCAGCGCGTGCTGTACGGCCGATTCGATGAACATAGTCTTCAGCAACGTGTGGTAACTCGTAGTTAACGACATGAGGAAGCTTGTCGATGTCGAGACCACGTGCGGCGATGTCGGTTGCGACGAGAATTCGGACGGTACCCTCTTTAAACTCCTTGAGAGCGCGTGTTCGTGAGGCTTGCGACTTATTTCCGTGAATGGCGACGGTATTTAAGCCATCCTTAGAGAGCTGTTCGGCAAGCCGATTAGCACCGTGTTTCGTGCGCGTGAAAACCAGCACCTGGCGCCAGTTCTCGCTGCGGATGCGATGCGATAGTAAGGCACGTTTTCTAGCCCGATCAACGGGATGCGCTACTTGTGCTACACCCTCTGCCAACGCATTTCGCGTGGCTACTTGAATCTCGATCGGCGCATTCAATAAATCTGTCGCGAGACGTTTGATCTCGTTTGAGAATGTTGCCGAGAACAGTAAGTTTTGGCGCCTCCTCGGAAGTTTTTTAAGAATTCTTCGTATGTCCCGGATAAACCCCATATCGAGCATCCGGTCTGCTTCATCAAGGACGAGAATTTTTATGCGTGAGAGGTCGATTGTGTTGCGCTCTATGTGATCGAGAAGGCGGCCAGGCGTTGCAACGACAATGTCGGTGCCTTTTCGTAGTTTTGCGATTTGCGTATTAATGCTGACACCGCCAAAGATCACTGTGGCCTTGAAGGGTAGGTGGTATCCGTAGTCTCGTACGCTTTCCGCCACTTGTGCTGCGAGCTCGCGTGTTGGTGTCAGGATCAGAGCTTGAACGTGCCGTGAGCCGGAACTAGGCTTCTGCAAGCGTTGTAGGATAGGAAGCGTAAAGGCAGCAGTTTTGCCGGTGCCAGTTTGAGCACAGGCTAAGACGTCTGTACCGTCAAGGATGACCGGGATTGCTTGCCGCTGGATCGGGGTCGTTTGATGGTACCCTTTTTTATCGATTGCACGCAGCAGTTCGGCCGAAAGACCGAGTTCGTTAAACAGCATTGATTTAATACTCCAGAGTCGCCTGACCAGATGTAAGGCAGCGCCATACGTGGTTTCGGTCCAGGCTGGGAATTTTGTGGTTTCAGCAGTCGCGGAATTGCGAGGCCAAAAGGTTTAGCGCAGACCGATGTGCGCTAAGAGTGGCCGGACTATAACAGATATCTCGATAAAATAACGTGTTATGTCAAAAATATGTTACTAAATCTACGGAAAATACACTTGGGTCTAAGTGGTGTATTGATTCACTCTATTGCTATAGTTCCATTTCATCGAGAGCTTTTGTATTGAATGCAAAGTTAAATTAACGTGTAAGTGGTATGTTTACTAGAATCGTAATTCTTTCCGTGTGTGCAGTTCTGCTGTTCTTGTCCAGTTCAGTTGCTCGCTTTGCTGCAGCGCAGGTAGATATAGCCGAAAATATCATTCTGGGCCGGCCAACTGACCGCTCTATTGCTATACATGCGTTGGCAGATGAGGGCACAGCAGTCTTTGTTGACTATGGGCGCGAACCCGGTAGCTACTCAGCGCGATCTAATGTTGTGGTTGCTAACGCGGATAACGTCGCTGAGATTAACGTCGACGGTCTCCAGGCAGATTCTCGTTATTTTTATGTGATTAATTATCGACCGGTTACGGAATTCGTTTACAACGGTGGTCAGGAGTATTCATTTCATACACAGCGGCCTAATGGGAGTACCTTCACATTTGGTGTCCAGGGAGACACTCATCCGGAACGATTTGCGGGCAGATCTCCTGGGGCAGTTTCGATGTATCACCCCGATCTATATGCTCGTACGATGCAGCAGGTAGCAAGCGCTCGACCGGATCTGTATTTCATGCTTGGAGACGACTTCAATATCTCGAGTATGCTGCCTGCTTATTTCTTAGGCGATCCGACAGCGCTTACTCAGCAACGCGTAGATGATGTGTATCTAGATCAACGCCGTTTCCTCAGTATCATGGCAAACTCCACAGCGCTATTTCCGATTATCGGCAACCATGAAGAAGCGCGCCGGAATCTTTTAGGTACTAAGCTGCATAATGCTGCTATTTACGCGGGCCGTGCTCGGGTACGCATGCTTCCGGTTCCCGCTCCCGATCAATTCTATTCTGGTAATCCCGAGCCTGTTGAGGGTATAGGTCTTCTGCGTGACTATTTTTCTTTTTCCTGGGGTGACGCCCTATTTGTTGCGATTAATCCCTATTGGCATTCGCCTGTTGCCGTTAATCCTGCAGGTACCGGTGCACAGGCCACGAATAATGGATGCTTAAGAAACGGTAGATGCCCGCAAAACTACACGATGATCCCCAGCGATGTTGAGGAAGAGTGGCTAGAATTAACTCTTCCAGCCGAGGATCGTTGGGAAACGACTATGGGAGATGCGCAGTATTGGTGGTTGGTAGAGACGCTTGAGAACAGCGATGCGAAGTATAAATTCGTCTTCGCACACCACGTTTTAGGCACTGGCCGCGGTGGCGTTGAGCGGGCGATGCAGTTCGAGTGGGGCGGACATAACGTAGCCGGTGAGTGGGAGTTTGATGATCGGCGACCAGATTGGGATCTACCGGTCCATAATCTTTTCGTGAAATATGGTGTGAGTATTTTCTTTCAGGCCCACGACCATCTGTTTGCGCATCAAGAGCTTGATGGGGTTGTTTATCAAACAGTTGCTAATCCCGCCGATGAAACTTACCAGGGTCGCGCTAAGAATGCCTACAAGACCGGCACCCTGCTAGACAACTCTGGTTACCTTAATGTTACGGTTTCGCCTGATAGTGTCGCCGTTGATTACGTAAGATCTTATCTTCCTCATGACGAGAACGAAGAGCGACGACATGGCGAAATTTCCTACTCCTATACGCTTGATTAGTAGAGTATAGTTGTCAGTAAGTGCTTGGTTGAAGATTCTTTTACTCTTTTTTATTTTTAATCAATGGTTCTCTGATTCAGTCTAATGTTATCCATCTAACTTAAATAGTTTTTAGGAATATTCATGGCAACACATAATGCACTACAAATGTTCGGTCGATCTGGAAACCCAAGTCTAGGTAACACTACCTTCGCAAACGAAGGAGCTGTCGGTGATTATGCGATGACATTGCAGGGCACGGTTAATAAAACTGGTGTTTTGTTAGCCCTAGTGGTTCTAGGGGCTTTATATACGTGGAATTTATTTTTCCAGAATGGAAGCCCGGCAGCTGTAATGCCAATAGCAATTGGTGGAGCAATTGGAGGGCTTGTTTTTGCTCTTATAACAATGTTCAAAAAAGAATGGGCAGGGATAACTGCTCCTATCTACGCTGGTTTGCAAGGTCTTTTCTTAGGCGGTATTTCCGCTATTTTCGAGTCCCAGTTTCCTGGAATTGTTATCCAAGCGACAGGTTTAACCTTAGGTACTTTAGCTTCACTATTGTTGCTTTATAAATTGGGCATTATTAAGCCCACTGAAAACTTTCGGCTCATGATCGTGTCTGCGACTATGGGGATAGGTATTCTTTATTTAATTAGCTTTGTGATGAATATGTTTGGCTCGAGCGGGATAGGCTTCATCCATTCGAACGGTCTTTTTGGTATCGGCTTTAGTCTTTTTGTTGTTGCTATAGCGGCACTTAATTTGGTGTTAGATTTCGATTTTATAGAACAGGGGGCAGAACAGGGTGCGCCTAAGTATATGGAGTGGTTTGGAGCCTTCGCTTTAATGGTTACTTTGATATGGCTATATTTAGAAATGCTGAGGCTGCTCGCTAAGTTAAGAAGTCGTTAGTGGATTTTAATACGCTTTTTTTTGGGGCAGTAATTCTCCTATCGCTAGGTATTTTCTTTTATGTCGGAAAATTTAGAGCTTCGTCAAAACAGCGGAATAGAGAGGATAGGATAAGCTGGCGTAAAAATAGATTCGCTAACCTTAAGATTTTAATATGGATTATGGTCTCTGTATTAGGACTTGCTCTTTTGGCAAGAATGTTTATTTCTTAAATGACTATCGTTCAAGGATCGTCACTTTTGACGTTCCAATTCGAAAGTTTGCTCGTCCATAATGAGGTAAGCCGATTATTAGCGTTGCCCAGCTTATTGGATTAAAGAAAAAAAAAATTTATAATCTGCTGGATTAAATTCAATTGGCAGTCCTGGTGCTTTCAGCTGATATGTATGAATAGACGGTATTTTAAAAATTACTACTGTAAGGCGATTCTCGCTTTTCTGCTGGTGTCCGCTCAAGCCGTTGCTCTTGGCCACCTAGATTTAGACGGGCACGCGCAGGAAGCGGCTTGTGTAGTATGCGTTAGCGCTTCAACCTTTGACAGCGCGAATTTTACCCATTCAGACTTAATTCTACCTGTGGCGATAGAGCCACAATCATTTCAAAAGCGACTCATCGTCGCCCGTACCTATCCCGCCAGTTCCCAGTTCGCTCGAGCGTCGCCGCTCGTTTCCTAAAATTTTTGTTTTTGGTGATTTTTTCTCGTGGGGATGTCCTACGGGATTCTTATATTGCTGGTATTTTAGGAAAAAATTATGAACCTGTTTAAAAACATGGGTTACCGATGGGTACCCCTGGCTACTTGTCTGTCGTTGTCACCTATGCTTTCTGCACAGCAGGAAGTTGAGGAAATTCGAGTTATCGCTACGCCTCAAGATCAGACGGTTGCGGAATTAGCGCAGTCGGTGACGGTCATAGGAAATGAGGTACTCCAAAGGGTACAGAGTAGGAATATTGGAGAGACGCTTGCTGGTGAGCTTGGCGTTTCTGCGAGTTCCTTTGCTGCTGCGGCGTCGCGTCCGATTATTCGTGGCCTGGCTGGTGCCAGAGTTAAGATGATGGAGGACAGTATCGATTCTTTGGATGTCTCAACCGTCAGTGTCGATCACGCGGTGAGTATTGATCCGTTGGTGGCCGAGCAAATCGAAATTTTTCGCGGCCCGACCACGCTGCTTTTCGGTAGTGGAGCGGTTGGCGGTGTTGTGAATACGGTAACACGGCGCATACCCGAGGCTGTCCCCGATGATGGGTTTGAAGGGGCCTTTGAAATTCGAGGTGACACGGTAGCGGGCGATCGCACTGGTGCCATACGCCTAGATGGCGGTAACGACTCCTTTGCCTGGCATTTCGATGCTCTTAGACGCGATGCCGGCGATTATAAAATTCCTGGGCTAGCCGAGCTTAATTCGCATGACGACGACCATGACGACGACCATGACGATGATCATGACGATGATCATGATGGTGAAGCCCTCACGAAAATATTAGAGAACAGCGGGTTTCAGACTACCAGCGCTTCGGCTGGCGTTTCTTGGTTGGGCGATAACGCCTTCTTAGGTGTATCCCTTAGCGGATTCGACTCCAACTACGGTATCCCAGGCCATGCGCATGGGGGGGAAGGTCATGACGATCATGACGACGATCATGACGACGATCATGACGACGATCATGATGATGATCATGATGATGAAATCGTACGTATTGATCTTAAGCAGACTCGATTTGATCTTAAAGGTGGTTGGGTCAATCTGGGAGGGGCCATAGAAGCGATCAACGTGAGGTTCGGAGTCAATGACTACGGACACAACGAACTTGAGGGT
Organism: Candidatus Rariloculaceae bacterium; assembly: GCA_045561055.1. Lineage (GTDB taxonomy): Bacteria > Pseudomonadota > Gammaproteobacteria > Steroidobacterales > Rariloculaceae > SMWC01. The sequence continues at coordinate 216,075 of JBJKYL010000013.1, forward strand.
GCCAAGATCGGTACAGTTTTCGATAACCGAGCCTACGAAGGACGTGTCGAGTTTTTGCATGCCCCCTGGGGTGAGTGGGACGGTGCTTTTGGTGTCCAGTTTGGTGAGCGGAAATTCTCGGCTATCGGTGCCGAGGCATTCGTTCCGCCTGTAGATACTAGGAATATCGGTCTGTTTCTCTTAGAGCAACGTGCGTTTGGTCCGTGGGATCTATCGTTTGGAGCTCGATTGGAATCACAAAAGCAAAATCCTTTGTCGTTGCCGCATGACGATCATGATGACGATCATGATGACGATCATGATAACGTTGCTGTCAGTGGTACGGCAGCGAGCGCCTCTTTTGCAGCGATTCGGCGACTCTCGGATGACTATTCCTTAGCGATGCATCTTGCTGTATCACAGCGTTTGCCTGTTGCCGAAGAGTTATATGCCAATGGTCCGCACCTCGCTTCAAGGACGTTTGAGCGGGGCGATTCCTCGATTGGGAAAGAAACTTCAAACCACGTAGATATTGGTATTCGCAAAACGACCGGACCGTTGACCTGGAGCTTTACTGCCTTCCAAACGAGCTTCGCCGATTTCATATACCTGAGCGATACCGGGAAAGAGGATTCGGCGTCAAAGCTTGATATTTACGAATATAAACAGCAGGACGCTACCGTCAGTGGCTTTGAGGCAGAGCTTTTCACACGGATTGCAGATATCGGTATGGGAGAGCTCGACTTGCGTGTTTATGCGGACAGCGTAAAAGGTGACTTAGATGTTGGTGGTTATTTACCGCGACTGCCCCCACTGCGTGTCGGCGCGCGTCTGCAGTACCACGAAGAAAGACTCGTCCTAGGGGTAGAATTGGCGCGGTACTCGGAACAAGATAATGCCGCCGCTTTCGAAAAGCATACACCGGGTTATACGATGTTCAACACGGACCTTAACTGGATGCTGCCAGCTTCTAGAAGTGGGGTTGAGATGAGTCTCTTTTTCAGAGGTATAAATCTACTCAATGAAGATGCACGAAGACATACGTCTCTGGTTAAAGATATAGCTCCATTACCGGGCCGAAACCTTATTTTTGGAATGAGGGCAATGTTTTAGGTGTGGGGAAACCTGAAAAGCCCCCGATTAGGGGGCTTTTTTTTATATTGATTAAGGTGCCTGGCAAGTAATTTGTTACCGTTATGTTCTACAATGGATCCGGTAGTTTTAAAACTAAGGATAAGCATGTATCCGTTACGATTAGTCCTTGTGGTGTTATTTTTATGTTCTAACGGCAACGCGCTTGGTCAAGTGACGCTAGAAACGCCTAACGAAACAGTCACCGGAGAGGAGCTGTTTGTCACATGTGCTTTTTGTCATGGTAATGCTGGACAGGGAAATGACAGACGAGATGGCCCGGCGATAGCAGGATTGCCTGCCTGGTACCTTGAATTGCAACTGCATAATTTTAGGGATGGCGTCCGTGGTTATTTGGCTGAAGACGTTCCGGGTCAGGTGATGCATTTTACCAAGGGTATGCTGAGGAACGATTTCACCATATCAAGCATCGCTGAATATGTTTCAGGGTTAGAGCCCGGCAAGCCAATGACCGATGACGCTATTGGTGCCAGACCTTATCTCTGGGATTCGCCCTTTGCAGGGCTTGATCCATCGATTTCGGGTAATGCCGAGACAGGTCGAGCAACCTACTCAACAGTCTGTATAGCTTGTCATGGGGCGGATGGAACCGGGATTGAAGCATTAGGTGCGGCCACGCTTACATATTTTTCTGAGGCCTATTTGGTTAGGCAGTTGATGTACTTCAGAGATGGCATACGTGGAACACACCCCGATGATATTCGAGGGCAACAGATGGCGCTGATGGGAAGGTTGTTGACAACCGATCAAGCTATTGCTGACATGGTCGCCTATATCTCTGGGCTTTAGTAAGGTATTCAGATGCGAAATTCACGCGAGGTATTACTAATTATGAAGGGCCTAAGAAGAATGTCTGGCAGTCTAATCCTGTTATTTTCGCTAAATATTAACGCGCAAACTCGTGTAGAGGTAAAGCTAGTTGCGCCCATTGAGGAAGATAGGGGCTGGTGTCTTGACTTACGGGGCGGGCAAAATAGTGGGGCGCCCATTGGGGGGTTGCATGGACATACCTGCTATACCTATAACGGTAATGGCGTAACCTCTGATCAGGCTTTTGTCATGGAAAACATCTATGAGAAAAATGAATTTAGGATGGTTGATTTTAGCGACAAATGTATGACGTTGTATGAACCGAAAGATGGTTCTTTTATCTCGATGGAAACTTGTGACGAGCGTGAAGCCCAAGATTTCATGTTCAACGACGCAGGTCAAATTATTCCAGAAATAATGCCCGAGCTCTGCTTGACTATTCACTCCGTTACTTTGCCTGGAGGTGGAGGTAATCCGGTGCACCTTCTGCGAGATTTATCATTCGATGCTTGCGATAGCAATATTAACGAGCGTCAACTTTGGGAATTGAGAACAGAATGGACAGGTCCTGAAAAAGCAACTGCTGAGAGGACTTATGCTGTAAACCCCGCTAGTACTTTTGGTATGGGTATGGGTATGGCCTTTCCGGAAAATTAGTCCACGGGTAAATGTATCGGTTTATCGTACTAATTAGCATTTTTCTTTGGGGTGCTGGTGCCCATAGTCACCATACTGTCCGCAGTATCTACGATGACCAAAGACGTTTTACCGTTGAAGTGGAAGTGAGGAGGTTCGAGCTGATCAATCCTCATCCGCTTATTTTTGTTGAAATCACTGAAATCCCTAACGGTCAGGTGATTAATGGCATAACGGTCGGGCAGACGTGGACTCTTGAGATGGATAACGTGAGGGAACTCACTGCGATTGGGATCGATCACGAGACATTCGTTCCAGGCGATCGGATTCTCGCGATGGTCGATCCGAGTCGCCATACTCGCTATCGTGAGAATACCTTGTATCTGCGGGCTGCAGAACATCAGAGAGCAGGTTTTGTGTACTTACATAATGGCAGGGAGTTAATTTCTATCGATTCAGCGGGAGAAAACTTGTCTAAGCATGCACACAAAATTGACTAAAATAACGGACTAGGCGCGGTCACACGTTCCCCTGACCGCCGATGTGGGGAGGAGAGGAGCGCTGTGATTCTGCTTGCTAGTAGCGTATCTACTGACCGGCTAGCGCCTGACCCTGCAGAGATTCCGGAGGATATTCGGAAAGCTCAATCCGAACCCCCTGCGGATCAAAGATATCCGAGAGAATTGCGTTCGTTCGGCCAGAACGTGTATCGGTGGGGCTCGCGCCACGGCTCTCGTACATTGCCTTCACAGTCTCTATGTCCGTTACTTGAACGCCGAAGTGGCTGAGTCCTGGGGTCGTATTCTCGTTCGCTCTTGAGAGTTCGACGAAGGTGTTTTCGCTTACACGCAGATAGGCAAGACCTACCTGGCCCTCGGTGTTAGTTATGCTGAAGGCTTCCTCGAAGCCCATGGTCTCTGTGTAGAAAGTGAGCGATTCGTTCATGTTGTCGACCGCAATGCCGACGTGATTGAGCATAATGACACCGGGATTGTTCTGGGCCATAGCTGCCTGAATTAACAGTGTAATCAGAGCTCCTCCAATAAAAATAGATATATTACGCATCTTATTCACCTCTTATGGAATGCTGATTGCCTCTTCAATATCGTCATAATGCTGCTCTATTCTTTAATGATCAACCAACGATAGCTAAAATATTCGATTAGCTATATTTTGAATGTTAGACTCATTCTAAATAGCGTGTTTTATATACGGTATACCTGAGCTATATATATAGTATATTCCTTGGTTAATAAAATGCTTGATGGAGAAAAGACGATTCAATTTTATATCAGAGTGCCAGTGCTTCGCGCATTTTTTGGCGCTTAAAATATCGTTTAGGAAGATAAAAAATGAATAAATATACAAATAGTGCACTACTTTCGGTATTTCTTATTTTGGGTGCTTGTGGCGGTGGCGGCGGCGGTGGTGGGACTACGACTACGCCCACTCCTGCTCCAGCCAAACCGGTTTTTACATCATCGGCATCGTTTACTGCAGCTGAGAATCAAACGGCAATTGGTACCGTGACGGCTACAGATGCTGATAGCGCAACGATTACTTATAGCGTCTCTGGTTCTGAGTTGGCGATTACCTCAGACGGTGGTGTTTTAACGTTTGTGTCAGTGCCGGTTTATGAAACTAAAAATTCTTATACTGCGACAGTGACTGCCAGCGATGGCACGAATTCAACAACACAGGACATTACGGTCAGTGTGACCGTCGTCGTGTCTTTTTCCGTTGGAGAAAAAGTCGAAATTGTTGAGGTTCAAGAGTAATAGGCGATATAGCTGAGGAAGATTAAAAAATATTTAACCTCCCAGCGCTTTAAAAGTAGGAAGAAAAAATGAATAAATTCAATTATTTTGTTTTGGTAACTATGTCGTTAGTGACTAATGCTTTCGCTCAGACCGATTATGAAAAATCTGCCGCAGAAGCTGATTTTTATGTCACCGGGAACATGGTTAATCAGGCAATGGAGCAGGTGAATTTTCTAATTTGCTGGATGAATAAAACAAACCCACAGAATTATGTTGGAGCTGGTACTTATCTTGCGTTGGTTGATCAAGAGAAATGCCGGAACCAAACGGGTGCCGATGCGAGTGCAGAACAAGCTGCATCGAAACCTTCGTCGGCGAATCAAACCGCGGCCGCTAGCAACGAAAAGAAAGAAACTGAAACGGTTAAATATTCGGAAACGCTAATGACCATAACCCAAGAGGGTACAAGCCAAATCGGCAAAGGTTGGGCCAAGCCACAATTTGAAAATGGCCAGGAGCCAATAGCTTACATTTCCATGACACAGACTGCGGGTGTCGATGAAGCGGCTGGTAAGCCTTTTGGCGATTTTGAGTTTTGGTACGAAATGCTTCAACCAGAAGCATTTAACAGCCCAGGGACGTTTGACGAGCCACCGATGAGTATTCCTGCCAATACGGTTATTGATGCTGGGTATGTGAAAGCAGCAGGGCGCGACATCTCTTATATTTCCGAGTCGATGATGCAGGGATCGCAAGCTGTATTTGCGGACTTTAGTGATAACGGTGACATAGAAGGTGTTTTTGCTACGGTTGGAGGATGGGCGATTTCAGAGTTCGACTTCCAACCCCTTCAATTTGTTTTCCAATTTAAAGTCGATGCTACTCAAAAAGCATATTGTCAGAAATTTCTAAAGGCGCAGGCATATACTTTTTCAGAAACGGATCCTTCGGCGGCACCAACGCTAACCGAGGTGGCTGAGAGTGAGCTAATTGCTGCAGGTGCAGAACGTGTATTTGTTTCTTCAGGCGGTGATTTCTCAAACTTAACTGGGGAAAGTTGTTTTTATACGGGTGCTGATACGGCTATGAGGCATGTATGGCGTTATGGCACCTATAACAAAGCCACTGGTGCGCGTTATGATCTTGCGAATTCTGCTTTCAGTATAAGAGCGGATGCAGCCACAAACAGTCTATCGCAAGATGTTTATGGCTGGGCAGCTTACTGGGGTACTGACTATGATAAATATAACCTAGAAAGTACTGATGTTATTAATGAAAATACCATTTGGGTAAATGATAGTGATGCGACAGATACTAAGGAATACAAAATACGAACCAACTATGTAGAGGTGAATAAACAATCAACAGAGTTCACAACCTTAGCAGACCTGAATGGTTATAGGGCTTCTGTTTATCTCCATGACAACGAAGCGTATTGGACAACGCAGCTGGGTAAATTGGGGGACGGAACAGGCCCTGATTCAGGTTTTGGAGACTATGTAGGTAGTTGCACCGCAGCTGGGCAATGCCAAGAATATGAGGGCGAGTTTACCTATGATGCGACAAACCCAACTGCTTCCTATTTTACTTTTACGCATGGAATGGATTGGTACAAGTCGGGAGATCCGCGTGTTGAGTTAGCTGTGCCCAAGAAATTTACTCTTGCCCAGTGGACTGCGGTAATGAAAGAAGACTTTGATTGGGAACCAAAGGATGGTGTGGTTGATCAAACGTACTGGAGAAACCTTGGGTTTTGGTCGAATGATGTCGGTCAGTATTATGAAATACCGATTGAAGCTGTAAAAGATCCGACTTCAACTGACGCAGCTGCTCGGGTTCGAACCGCTAAAACTGAAAAGGTTGATCTTTCTACGCTAGCGGGTAAAAGTTTTATATGTGTTGATCGTTGCCTAAAAACAGTTTCAATGAACACAGTGCTGCAGACTGCCCTTAACCAAGCTAGCTCAAATAATCAAAATGTAATAGCAACTAGTCCTTATTATGCCGTTGGTGATTATTTTCTAAGTGATACCTATATTGATTGGAATGAAAACGGCGTGAAAGATGCGCATGAGGAGGATATTCAAAAGGGAGACAGTTGGGGGACAGGTGTAGTCGCTACCGATGCAAAAACATATTCAGTGAATACTGCTGGTGTGCTACTTGATCCGGATGGCGTTGCTTTGACTTGGTCAAGCGCTACGAGAACAGGTCTTGCCGCCGCCGTCGCGGCTGCAGGCCCCGGCGGTCGTGTCGACAGTGTCCTTAGAGGTCAGACGGCAAATACTAAGCCTGCAGGATTCCAGAATAATTGGCCCACAAATATAGATTGGGCGCTTTCTGGGGGACGATTAATTGAAAATACTGCCACCGCAATAGCCGAACTTGAATGTAGGAGACCAGCAGCAGGTAAAGCATATACGAATGCTTATCCTGGTATGCCAAATGATGGTACGGGTTCAGTGAAAAGGTATTGCCCTGACGCTTTTTGGTCGGGAAGGGTTTCGACTTCTTATGAAGTAAATATCAAAACTGACCAAAGTTACGAGTTGACTACAGGCGGAAACGTTGTGACGATGGACCGGCCTAAGCAATTTGAGATCACGGTTCCGCCCGGTATTACAGATCCGGCTGGTAAGAGCCTTGCTGGAAAAAAATATCGGCTCAAATACGAAGGGTTCGGAGAACTTCACGGGATACCAGGCACGATGATTAACCAATGTACTGGTGAGAATTTAGGTGATGTATTTGTAGAAGAATGGACTAGTTGTTACCGGTATATAAGTGACTTTACTATTCCAGATGGTACGGACCTAACAGATACAGTTGATAGTTCTAATGTGATTATCACAAGAGCGCTCAATGGAGATGAGTTCCTTAAAGGCGCTCCTATGTTAGAAAGCACTTTTACCTATCAATATACTGAGGCTAATTTGCCTACAACTGCTGTATTAAAAACTACGGCTAGTTCAGACTCAGACGAGTATATAGGTGCGCCGCCAGAAACTGGAATTATAAATGAGGGTAAGGCTGCAGTAGTAAATGGTGAGACCAAGTTTGTGCCGCCATCGCCTTAATTAAATTTAGCTTTTTGTTATTTGACTAAAATTTAAAAGCCCTCGTAAGAGGGCTTTTTTTTCGAAACGTTATTTGTTATCTGTGTATGTTATTTATACAGCTGCTCATTGTTTATGAATGATGCTCATAAAATGCTCGGTTTTTTTTATCGTGCTGTCGCTGTTGTATTTATTCCTTTTTTAACTTCATGTGGTGGCGGTGGAGGAGGTATACCTAATCAGCCACCTGTCTTTGCAATGTCAAGCCAACACATCCTGTTAGAAGGAATCTCTGGTCTAACTTTGGTGGCTACGGACGCTAACGATGACAAAATCGCTTTTTCTATTATGGGTGGTGAAGACAAGGACGATTTTTTAATTTCTGATTCAACACTTTTGAAGTTTGCGATTGAGAGTGACTATGAGAATCCTAACGACGCCGACAAAAATAATGAGTATCGGGTCGCAGTCCGTGCTACAGACCAGTCAAGTTCTACCACCATAGAGCTCGTTATAAGGGTAGTTGATGCGCTAGAGGGGCGCATCGTTGATGGCCCAATTTCCAGGGCGTCAGTTTTTGTAGACTTGGATGGGAATCGTGTTCAAAACCATAATGAATCGTTAGGGATCACGAATACTAGTGGTTATTTCAAGATACCAAGCGTAACACCTGTAGAAGGTGTGGTACCGAAGATAATATCCTTTGGCGGGATTGATATAAAAACAGGAAATTCACTTGCTCAATTTTCTCTAATGTCTGATGTCCCCGCTCCCGTAACATGTCTTGCTCTAAATTGCGCCAAGACAGACTTAGCGTTTGTTACTCCATTGATCACTGTTCTGTCTCAATCGGAAGATTCTATAGATAGGGAAAAAATATTGACTGCGTTTGGAATAACAGATGCCCCAGAAAGTCTTCTCATGACTGATGTTTGGAAATTAGCTGAAGAGGGGGATGACTCATCAAAAGATATCCAGCGAGTTAATCAAGAAATTGCACTTTTATTCCAAACTGCTAATACCCTCGTCGGAGTTAGCGAGCTTTCCGAAAGCCTTTTAGTTGTTAAGTCCGTTAGTGCTGAGCTTTTGTCGCTAATTACCTTGCAAGGTAACATTGATCTTACGGCAAGAGGAATAATTGCCTCACTGCTAAAGAAGGTTCTCGAACTTACCTCTCCGGCATCAACTATTAGCGAATCTTCTATCTTGGCAGTAGCAATTCCAGTTGCAAATATTAATGCTGTTTTTTCTAACTCAGAACTCAATCCTGTTGGCGTTATCGCGCTGGGTGTGGTGTCCGCTTCGCAAGCACGGTTACAGTTATCGATTGAATCTTTTGTATCGGGAACTTTGAGCGAAAGTCAGTTCGCTGAAAGGACCACAGCGCAGGCTCTTTTTGTGGATCTTGGGAGCCCTGCTGCAGCATCAAACTATGATGGAGATACATTAGCAGACATCATAGATTTTGATGACGATAACGACGGCGTTGATGACCAAATCGACTTGTTTCCATTAGACGCGTCAGAATCTTTTGATTTGGATGCAGATGGGATCGGAGATAACGCTGATACCGATGATGACAATGACGGATTTCCAGATATTTCAGATGCATTCCCGTTTGATGCAACCGAAGCCTATGACACAGATAGTGATGGGGTAGGAAACAACGCAGATTCTGATGATGATAATGACGGGGTTATTGATGAGTTGGATGATTATCCGTTAAATACTAATGTACACACGGCTCCGGTTGCTATAGCTGCTACACATCATTTGAGGTTACAACCTATCCCTCAAACTAGCAGCAGTTTGCCACTTACTGGAACAGCTCAGGACAACAGACCTTTGAGCTATGTTCTTGTGTCCAATGGGTCTCACGGTACTGCCTCAATCAATAGCACTACAGGTAGGTTAACCTATACTCCCTCGGCTTCGACCACGATTTCTGTGAAAGACACTATTGCTTTTAAGGTAAGCGATGGCTATGTCAATTCTTCAGCTTCAACTGTTACTTTAGAATTGCAAACTGATCCACTGTATAAGCATCAATGGCATTTGGATAATACTAGCCAGACTAATTTCTCATCAGTTGGAGGGGTTCTAGGGGAGGATCTCAATCTTGATTCTGTTATTAGTGCTGGTACGACTGGAGATACAGTAACTGTTGCTGTAATCGATAGCGGACTGGAAATAGCTCATGAGGATCTTGTGTCCAACATCGTGCCGGGTAAATCGTGGGATTATAGCGATAGCGACACCGACCCTACTTCACACCATAACGATGGGGATCATGGTACCGCGGTTGCAGGGATTATTGCTTCTGCAGGTTGGAATAAAGTTGGGGGCAGGGGAGTCGCACCTGATGCCTCCTTAGTCGGTTACAACTTCCTTGATGAACAAAGTGCTTCTAATGAAGTTCATGCTATGGGATTGGATAATGAATTAGCGATCGATGTTGATGTTTTTAATATGAGTTATGGTCGAAATAATTCACGATCTTTTCAGATCGGTGGCGTAACAGCGTTACGTAAGGCCGCATTCGTAAATGGTGTGACGACAATGCGGAACCAGAAAGGAGCGCTTTACGTGAAATCAGCTGGTAACAGTTGGCGTAGCTCGGCTTACTGTGGCCCTAATTCATCATTTAGTGATCATCTTGCTTGTACAGATTCGGTGTTAGATCCGGTATTTGCTCTTCCATATGTTATTGGGGTAGCGTCATTAAACGCAAAGGGGTTACGGTCTTCTTATTCAACGCCAGGTGCATCTATTTGGGTTGCTGGTTTTGGCGGAGAATATGGAAGAAATAATCCTGCAATCATGACTGTAGATCAGTCGTCTTGTAATGCAGGCTACGTCAGAAATGGTGAGGACGGTGGAAACGCGTTTGATAATCAAGGATATCATTTAGAAAATTCTAGCTGTAATTATATGTCTACTATGAACGGTACTTCTTCGGCGGCACCAACAGTGGCAGGCGTTATCGCATTAATGCTAGAGGCGAACCCAAGTTTGACCTGGCGGGATGTTAAAAAAATATTGGCCAGTACATCCCGGCAAGTAGATGTTCCGAGAAATATTTCGGTGGATGGCATAGAGCAATACGGTTGGATAACCAATGCCGCTGGTTATAAATTTCATAACTGGTACGGTTTCGGTGCCGTTGATGCCGCTGCAGCCGTTGAATCTTCAGTATCCTATAAAAACAATAGCTTAGGTATTTTTGTTGAGACCGAATGGAATAGTTCGGCAACCGTTACCGCAACAATGTTAGATTCAACTACGCACTACATTGATGTGCCGATGACGAAGCCTTCTGGTTCCTCCGGTGTCATTGAATTTGTAAGGTTAAGAATTAGTCTCCGTCACAGTAAACCGAACAGTGTCGGGATCCGGTTGCAATCTCCTTCCGGAACAGTATCGACTCTTCTACAACCTTATACGAGATTGAAAACTAACCCCAACGCTGACTGTAGTGGGCTAGCTACCTGTACCTATTTCGAACTTGCTAGTAATGCTTTTTATGGAGAACCGATAGCAGGAACCTGGAGATTGCTGGTAACTGATCATATTTCTGACGGTACGATGGGAATATTTGAGAAATATCAAATCAAGATTTACGGGTACTAGAGGATATTGAAAATGAATATTAAATTGACCTCATGGCGCCTAGTGCTTTCATCACTTTCGTTCCTAAGCTTGTTTTCTCAGGAAAATTTGCTTTCACAAGAACCATTTGTTCCCACAAACAATAATATTAATTCACCGGTTGAGGAGACGTTTCGTCAAATACCTGCCGTTTTATTCGAGTCGGTGGTGGTTTTGGATGAAAGAAATTTAATACCGCTTTTGCCTGGTATCCATCGACTAGGAAATTTTAAGTACGAATTGACGCCCGGCGAGCTCAGTTTGTTTTATACAACGCAATCCTTAACAGCAGGGCGTATTTATAAACTAGTACGGGAACCAGATGCCGATAGTTTTAAGGTTTCTGATGGGTCAATGCTAATCGAGTATGTTGACGGAGCCGATACTGCGGTTATTGCGCGTGACTATGGTCTTGAGCTTATCCTAGATTTTCCTAGCATTAGAACTGCCTCATTTAGGCCTGCCAACTTTTCTAAGCTATCCGAAACTATGGAAGTCCTTATGGACGATGAAAGAATCAATCTTGTTAGCTTGGATCTTATAGATCCCAGTATAGGTCCACGTTAACATTTTTACAGGACGCTAGAGACTACTATTAGCCCATTCTATTACAGTTATTTTGTTACTCATTACAGTGCCTCTAAGAACTGTTCCACTGACACGGTTGTAATGTCCCCTGGATCACCAATACGCTCATTGGTGCCAAAATGTTCAACATGATCTAGCGGTACAATCGACGCACTGATTCCCGAGTCAATTAAGGCTTTTGCCATACTTGCAGCCGCTTTCGCGCTTGTAGAGCCTGGGCTTATGCCTTCTTTTACATGAAGAAAGAGGTAAGGGGGAATGTTTTTATCTGGGCTGATATTGTCGATAGGGGATGACTCGAAACCTAGTCTCATCCGCCGCTCCTCATTCATACCTGAAAAATCATAGTCGCTTCCATCAATCAGAATTACACCCTTAAGTAGATTCATCTCTTTGTTAGCATTTTTTAAAAATACTTCATTTGTTCCAACCTGTGCAGCGAGTCCAGCGCCGGCTGAATGAGCCATCATATATATTTGGTCAGGATCACCCCCCAAATCTGCAATGTTGTCGTGTACCCATGCTAGGGCGTTGGCTACATCCTGTGTGTTTGTAGGGTATCTACCTCCTGGTAAAAGTCTGTAGTTTGTACTTACAAAAATATAGCCTAGTTTATTCGTAAAATATTCTGGCTTTGGATTAATGTCTTTAGACCACGCTTTATCACCACGACCATAACCGCCACCGTGCACGTAGACCATCACGGGTGCCCCGACTATTTCTGGATCTGGTACATAAATATCGAGACTAGTTTCGTTTAGATCCTCTGACGAATCATCAAAGACGATATCTTGATACCAAATAAGGCTAACGCGAGAAAAGGGGGTGTAAGTTAAGCCACCACCTACGTGAACATGAGACAGAGCCCGCTCGTCTGCTGTTAATCGAAAGGGAAGAGCTAAAATTATTATTGCGAAAATGAGGGAGAGGCAACGTCTCATTATGATCTCCTGGTCAATTTAGTAGTAATTTGTTTATGTGTGAATTGTTTATATATAACACTTCTTATTATTTACCAATATTAGATGAAAAACTGAGGTGAATATATTTCAATATTTCTCTAGAGAATTAAAAAATAGGGATAAGCATTGTACCTTGAAAATGAGAAGATGAATTTAGCTAAATTTGTTGTCTCTAACTAGTTCAAGTAAACATGGTAGCTACAACATTTTAAATAACATTGGTTTGATCTATTTAAGCCACTGAACTTTCCTGTTCTAACTAAACTGAGCTCGTGTCGTCAACAAAGAGAGCTTGGTCATATTTTGTCAGATTTCGTAATCGGACCGCACGATTGGTAGCTATCAGTGTCATTTTTATTTCCTAACCTAGGTTATATCGACAACATGATGAGCTTAGATCTTATGGAGAGGCTAATGAAGATGAAATTGACGTTAATCAGGTTCCTATTGATCCTGACACAGGCATCTTATTCACAAACAATAGTTCCGGATGGAAGTTGAGTTGGCGTCCAATAAACAACCTGACTGAGACTTCGTAGAAATTATAGTGATTTTCTTGCGGCCTAAAATCCCTCTCTTCATTGCTATTGGGATAGATGAAGAGAGGTTCCTTTAAGGAAGTTCAGATGATACCTACATTTGAAGAAACGAAATTAACGAAGGAACAGAAGAGTGCAATGGCAGAGTCTTTGGAGCAAGTTAAAGCGGCGTGCTGTAGAGATGATGTTTTAGGAATCGTAATGTTCGTAGGTTATAGGGATGGCTCGTATAGCGAGTTCTTTAATGGCCTAGTTGATCCAGAGACAACGGTTACAAAACTCTCAAAAACTGCACATAGGTTGTTATCTGAATCAATAGTATTGGAGGGAGAAGAAAATGTTTAGAACTTTAATAATTGCATTGCTAGTGGCAATAGCTGTAAACGGCGTAAGTAATTCTTATCTTCTAGCGCACATTGATGATGGTTTAGAGGAAGCTCGACGACAGACCTCATCGTATATAAGAAAAATTGAAACGGACTTTAATTCTACTAACCAGGCTATCCTGTCTAGGACAGATGCCATTTCAAAAAATGTGACTAGCTACGCGAAAGATTTTCGAGACCATGTATCAGAATCTCTCGTTTCTAGGCAAGAGGCGGAGATTGATTTTGGAGATATAAAAAGCCGCCTTGATGTTATTAGTCTTTTAGATACTGAAATAGTTAGTTCCCTAGATGATCAAGGGCGGCAGATTAATTTAACAGATACAAATGTAGCTGTTTTTCAAGATCTAATATCAGAGGTTAATGCTAAATTGATAGAGTTAGAAGCTGATTTAGAGGCTACAAGGAATCTGAACATCGTCGATGTAGCGGTAGATGCTTATAAAGAGATTGCCGTTTACGAAGAGGACTCGAATTTGCAGCCATGCTCAGCCCTTCCAATCAACAGGAACGAGCAAGCCTCTGCATTGCAGGCCGAGGTTGAAAATTCGCGCGCGGTAGGTATTCACGATATCAACGTGCTTTTTGATATAAAAACAGATGGTTCGGCGATATTGAAAAATATGGAATCGTCTACCGCTTCTTCCAGGCAGAAGCGTGCAGTGAGTAGATACATTAATGGACTTAGATTTAATGAGCGAGAAAAGTTGTTGTATGGGTGCGCGATGATAGTAAAGCTGGATGTTCGTAGCGAATAGTTGCTGACCGAATGTTCTTAACAACTAAAATTTCCAAATAGCTGCAATACCTAATCCTTTGCTTCCGATAGAGACGTTTTTCAACCACTTAGGAGGTGTTTTCATCCATAAGCGGGCCGCATCGATAGTCGCCGGGATGAGTAAAAGGGTTAGTACTTGATTTCGCGATAAATCTGACACCGAAGACATCGCATAAATATCACTCGTGTCATCTTCCTTTAATACTGAATAGGCGAACGAAATCGCAATATGGCCTGCAACTATCCCTTGATAAAAGGCATCGTCTCCCTTTTTTTCTAGTTTTGCGAAGGCGAGTTCGGATGCAATCCATTGGCCTTGAAACCCGGCAGAGGCAATCCGCATCTTTTGTTGAGGGCTTGGGTTCCAATCCGGGTAAACAATAGAAAATCCACTGAGATCGACATCAAATCCGTATTGTTTTGCCAAAAAGTAATGTGAACCTTCATGTACGGCGAATGTTGTTAATGCACCGCCAAGAAAGCTTTTCCAGTCAATTTCAGCTGCTACTGATTGGCTTGACGGTGAAAAAAATACTACAAGAATGGATAGTGATGTCGAGCGTAGTGCCGAGAGTAATGTCACTCAATTAATTCCCTGGTTACAGAAGAATTAGTCTACCTGCATCCCAAATTTATCAGCTACTTGTCCGAGTCGAGTCATTTCTTCTTCGATGAACTTGGAGAACTCCTGGGGAGACTCGCTAGGCCAGACTTCCATGCTAAGACCATTGATGGCCTGAATTACCGCGGGGTCTTGCATTGCGAACTGAGCGGCATTGAAGATTTCTGTGACGAATTCATCTGACGAACCGGCTGGCGCAAAAAGACCTCCCCAGGAACCCGAGGGCATGTCCGTGATTTCCCATTCGAGCATAGTAGGGACTCCGGGGAAAAGTGGAATCCGCGATGGATGTGCAATAACAAGGGGTATGGCGGCGCCGGATTCGATCACCGGGGACACATAGGGTGAGGTAGTGATCGTGAGATCTACCGTTCCGTCCGTGATTGCCGCCATCGCAGCAGCCGAGCCTCGAACGGAAGGATCTAGCCTGACGTTGATGCCGAGTGTATTTAAAAGTGCCGCGAACTCCACCCGATGAATACTCCGCGGTGAAATATACGAGTAGGAAAGGGCGTCGGGGTGACGACGCGTGTAGTCTAAGAGCTCGCCAAGATTTCCTATGCTCAGCCCCGAGCGGGCGATCAGGACATCTGGAACGGCAGTAAGTCGAGTCACCGGTCGCAGATCGATCAATGGATCAATACCGAATGATTCCGATATGGCTGGTAGCAGAGCCATATTCCCGATCGTTGACACGAAAATCGTTTGTTCGTTAGCTGGAGCTTCTACCCCGCCTCTGGCCCCGACGTCGTATTTAATCTGAATATCTCGAGCGAGAAATTCTTCCAGTTTTGGCGCAAGGATCGTCGTTGCGCGGCTAGACGAACCGGTTGCGGGGTATGTAGTCAAAATGACGAGCGGATCTGTTTGCGCAGATCCTATTCCGGTGAATCCAAGGAAAATACAGGTCCATAAAGCGCTGAGTTTGTTCATGTTGGTTGTTCTACTTTTAGTTACTCTACACATTAACATGGGTCGTATTAGCTTGAGCAAAAAATTGGACACAGAGGTTAACTGGCGGTCTGATATGGGTAATGGCTATTGGTTTGAAGGAGAGTTAGCAATGTTCCATGTCGTTTGTATAAGCACCCTCGTAGTCATGATGATTGGGTTTTCTGCGGGGCGAGTGGCAGCGCAATCGAGCTCTATACCTAACCCCTATCAATCGATTCTAGACTGGGCCCAGCTTCCACAAGGAAGGACCTGGGGACAGATGGCAGCGTTGGATATCGATAGCCACGGTAACATCTGGGCCGTTGAACGATGTGGAGGTACTACTTGTAACGGGCGGTCCGAAGCGCCTGTTCTCGCCTTTGGCCCATTAGGCAATCTCGTGAAGGGCCTTGGTGCAGGAGTTTTTGTTTTTCCTCACGGTATCGCTATCGACGAAGATGACAGCTTGTGGGTTACGGATGGTCGTGCGATGGACGGCAAAGGTCATCAGGTAATCAAGTTCAGTGCGGACGGTGAGATCGTGATGAGGCTGGGCACGGCTGGTGTGACCGGCGAGGGCCCAAATACACTCAATGGACCGTCGGCCGTCGCAATCGCTGTTAATGGTGATATTTTCGTCGGTGATGGACACGGGGAAGGGACGAATGCGCGTGTCGTGAAATTCTCCAAAGACGGGGTTTTTATCAAGGCTTGGGGCCAAAGGGGTGTCGGCCCAGGCGAATTTTCGACACCCCATTCTCTCGCGTTCGATTCTAGGGGGCGGCTATTTGTCGGGGACCGGGAGAATAATCGGATCCAGATCTTTACTCAGGAAGGTATGTTTCTCGAAGAATGGAAGCAGTTCGGCCGCCCAAGCGGGATGTGGATCGATAGTAATGATGTTATTTACGTTACTGATTCCCAGTCGAATATGGCACTGAATCCAGGATTCACACGCGGTCTAAGAATCGGAAGCGTTATAGATGGGTTGGTGACGGCGTTTATACCGCATCCTAACCCCGATCCGAACTCACCAGCGGCCGAAGGTGTTGTGATTGATGCTGTCGGTAACGTCTACACGGCGGGAAATGACGAACCCGTAGCAAAGCACGTCTTGATCGAGAGATAATTTTCATAATAAGCCTACAATTATTGCGCAAGAGATTTGAATGTCTTTTATGTGAAATGTTTGTTTTACAAACAAAGTAAGGGAATCTGATAGTCTGTTAAAGTCAGAGAAAATTCCGTTGTGCTCGAAAGGCGGGAAAATGAAAACAACAATCATATCGCTGTTACTCGCTATCTTCGGTTCGTCAGTGGCATTCGATGCTCGGTCTCAGAGTGTTCTTAGCGGAGCCTGGAAGGTTGAAGAGATTACGAACAGCGTTCAAAGAACCCGCATAGATACTAATCCGCCACCTAGTCTGTATCTCTTCACGGATGGGTATTACAGCATTATGTGGCTTACCGGTGACGAACGGCCCGACTTTCAGCCCGACGTTGATGTCGAAGACGAGGAAATTATTGCTGCCTTCGACTCATTTATCGCCCAGTCTGGATCCTATGAGGTATCGGGATCAACGATAACAACTATTCCCATGATAAAAAAAATTCCTGGTAATACGGGTATACCGGAAAATATTGAGTACCGTTTGGAGGGTGATACGCTATATCTGATTCAGACCCAGCCGGTAAACTCGACTAACGTACGAACACGCAAGCTCGTTCGGTTAGATTAGTCCTGCATAGACAGTGACCTATGGTGGATGGCCGAATCAATTCTTGCAGACTACATCGTAAATGGTGGCGTAGTCAGCCGAAACGCTAACCAACTTCTGAGCGCCTTCTTCATCTCCGTTTTTTCTTAAGGAATCGGATGCATACAGGTAGTCTCCGATTGCTCCCTTTATAAGACCGCATACATCTTCGGGCCATATGTCGGGGGAGTCTGCGCTGTCTTGCGCTGTAGCGTAAGACAGTAGTGAAAGAAAAAACGGGACAGCAAGTAGGAATTTTTTCACCGCTAATCTACCTCTCTCTAGGTGCTTTAGAATAAGAATAAAAGTTAAATTTTAATTTATAACGATTGACTGTTTTGATAGCGCTTACGTCAGAGAGCCAATTATTAATAGAAATCAGGCGATGGTAAAGACTATAAATGCTATAAAATTTTGTTTTATAAGCAGTAGACGTCATTACCCGTAAGGTTGTTAGGTTGTGCTAAACGTTGATCATGAGAGTGATTTTGGAGAAGTGCGTTTGGAGTGACTAGATACATTCGGCTTTTTGGTATGTGCAGGTCTTCGTTGAGATCGATACAATGATTTTGTTAGGTATGGCTTTGGGGAACCATTAATGTTGAAGTTGATAATAAAAAATAGGAATGTAACCTCGTTCGGTTGGTGCTCCTATTTGTTTTTGCTCTCAATTCAAGGCTGGGGTCAGGCCGTTCCGACGCCCGCGGCATTGGCGGCATCGGAGGAAGCCCAGCAGCATATAGCAGCGGCGATGATACTGGCCGGTTCCGATTTGTCCGGGAAGGTAGAAGCGCTTTGCTCCGCTGCGGGCCCTAGACGGGCGGGTTTAGTCCGTCAGGCAGCCGGGCTACCGCAAGTTGAGCGTTATGTTCTAGAGCCGACCCGGCTTTTTGAGAATCTTTATTATATTGGTTTCAATGTTGTGGGCGCCTGGGCTATCGAAACGAGCGAGGGCCTCATATTAATAGATACGCTATATAGTCCTGATGATGCGCGCGATGTGTTAGTGCCGGGGCTCGAAAAACTGGGGCTGGATCCGGCCCAGATTAAGTACATCGTAATCGGGCATGGTCACCACGATCACGTTGGTGGGGCGTCCTACTTTCAAGAAACGTACGGAGCAAGAATCCTGATCAGTGAGGCTGATTGGGATCTAGCGCTCTCCCAAGAAACGCCAGATCGGCCGAGGCCAATGCGGGATATGATTGTGACCGATGGTCAGCAGTTGACCCTGGGTGACACCACGCTAACGTTAGCACTTGCGCCGGGCCATACGGCAGGCACTCTGGCTATGTTTGTCCCGGTCAAACATCTTGGACGCACCCATACGGCAGTGATCTTTAGTGGTACACAGATGCCCTCCCAGGAATCTATCGATACCTGGAGACACGTGTTCGACGACTTTGCCCGACCGTTGGAGGCGGAAACTGCACTGGGCGGGCACCCGGGGATCGCGGATTTAGGTACGGAAGATATGGCACGCTGTCTCGAGAGCGGTGGACCGTGTTGGACGCAATCAATGAACACGATAGAACTGAAGGCGCAGTTCCGCCAGCAGTATCCGACTGGACCACATCCCTTGCTCCTTGGCACAGAGCGATTCGGCCGCTATATGTCCATCATGCTGGAGTGCGCCAGCGCGAGGCTTGCGGCGATGGAGTAGGCCTTTATGTTATATAAAATCAGTGACTTTAAGAGGTAAAAATTGAACAACAAGATTAGATTAGTGCTTTGTGCGGCCATCGTGTTAATTCTTGGAAACGTTGCCTGGGCACACCATTCCCATGCCAATTATGACGTGACAGAGTACACGCACCTCGAAGGAAGCGTACAAGACATCCTTTGGATTAATCCTCATATCTGGCTCTTTATTGAGGTTACGGGTGATGATGGTGTGCCGGTCCAGTGGGCTATAGAGACGGCGACGCCGGTCTCGCTCGCAAGAAACGGTGTAACTCGAGATACAGTCCATGTGGGTGATAACGTCTCATTACGCTGTCACGTACTCATAGACGGTGCCAACGGTTGTCTGCTGGGATATCTGACCGGACGAGACGGCATAGAAAGGCTCTGGGATTGAGTTTTCCCCTTTCGCAAAGATATAGGAAGAAGAATAATGAAATGTCTCATACAGTTCGCCTTGGCATCGCTGGTTTGTTTTAGCGCGGTATCTGCTTTCGCGCAGGTTGAATACGTCCATCGAAGTGACCGATTTGCTATCACCTTTCCGGTCGTGCCGGAGGTCGAAGAAACGACGCGACTCTCAGCGCACGGTGTCGTCTTCCCCGCGAGAATCTATTCGGCTCAAAGCGGCCCTAGCCTTTATTCGTTGACGCTTGTGGATCACACAGAAGCGCAACAGAGGCATAGAGAGCGACCGGACCAGACCGACGCAAGCTCGGGAGCTAATTTTTGGGTGATGGATGTGAGGGCGTCCATAGCACACGCGGCCCAAGGTATTCGTGAGAGGGTTCGCGACGCGGGCGGTGAGATCACTTATGAGGGTTGGGCGGATATCGACAAGGTCGAAGGGCACCAGATGCAGGTCACTAATGCGGATCAATCCCGGAGTTATATTGCGCTCCACTTAAACGCTAGCCGTCTCTACATTCTTGAGGCAACAGCCCCCCAAAACTACCCACCGCTTGCATGGTTTCAGCAGGGCCTCAATTTCCTTGATGAGGATGGGCAGCGGGTTCGGTATGCGTTCGATACCGATGGGCAGAGAACCAATATCCGGATCACAGCTCTTGCGGATGCGCCTGAAGGGGTAGAACGACTGGTAGTCGAGTAGTCGATGCCGCTAAGATTATTCCGTCGTTCGATCAATTTTAGTTATAAAAAAATATTGGTGCTGATTACATTTAGGTGATAGCATCGGATAATAACTATTATTATTGTTGTATTTGCACAACATAAGCTATTGAACCCAACTTTGATAAATCGTTAATTTTCTTTGCGCCTTTAGGAGTTAGTATGAAAATTAGTAGAATCATCCCCACTGGAATAGCGGTAAGTGTTGCCCTACTCATTTCCTCAGGTCAGGTTGTTGCACAGGACGGCACGACCGCTTCCGCGCAAGCTATGCTTGAGGAAGTCATCGTGACGGCTCGCCGTCGTGAGGAAAGCCTTACCGACCTACCGCTTTCGGTAGCGGCTATTACTGCCGATACCATGCAAGCGCAGGGTATTTACGACATCATGGATGTTTCGGACTTTGTACCGAATGTGAATTTTACGCACACCGGTCGACGGGCGATTACAGCTCTTTATATACGAGGCATCGGAAATAATTCGCCTGTCCCGTTAAGGGCGACAGGTGCTGGCGTCTATATTGATGGCCACTATCTGCCCAACACGGTCGGACAGATGCTCAATACCGTCGACGTAGAGCGGATCGAAGTCATGCGAGGTCCTCAGGGGACGCTGTTTGGTAAAAATACTACAGGCGGTGCAATTAACGTTATTAGTGCGAAGCCTCACGGGGAATTCGAATCATCTGCTCTGATGCGTGTAGGACAATTCGGCCAGACAGATATTCGCGGGATGGTTAACCTGCCGATCAGCGACACTGTCATGACCCGTTTCAGTGCTGCCAAGGAGAGTTCGGACGGCTTTCATTACAATCGGTTTTTTGGGGAAACTGTCGGCGCGACTGACCTGAATGCGTTCGCTGGTGCGATTCGCTTGACGCCTAATGATAACTGGCAGATCGATTTTGGGTGGCGTGGCAATTATCAGGACGATCATAATGAGCCAGGGCGTTGTAATACCTACCCGACTCAGGGCCTCGTCGATGATTTGGCGAAAGTAGCCCCGACGAGCCCGGCCCAGATCTATACAGGCACAACGTATGCAAACGGACGTGGCCGGTGGGGCGGACCAACAAAAATTAATGGCACGAAATATCAGATCGGTGGTCACGTCGAGCGGCTCTATCACGGCGCGACAATTGATATGTGGGAAGAATGCGACAAAGACGCTGCCGCTGGTGACTACGTGATGTCGTCCGAAAAGAAGTCTTTCCTTCGCCTAGACAATGAGAACACAAATCTGACGGTCCAATGGAATTCAGATGGGGCGGTTGGTGGATTCGATAACCTGATCTTCAAGGGCATCGCATCGACTCATCAGACGGACTATGACTACTTCCAGGACCGCGACTTTAGTTCGATGCCGATTAACGCGATCGGCACGGCTGGTGGCGCGCGCGATCGCCAGACCGATAGTATCGAGTTGCTGCTAACTGCTGATGTTAATGATCGGCTCAGCTTCATCCTCGGTATGCATAAGTACGACGATATTGTCTACAACGGCCGTGATTGCTTGGACAAAGCAAATGCGAACTGGGCGAAATTGTCCGATCCGAACAGCGGGTTCACTATTGCATGCAAACCGGATGGTGGGACGCAGTTCGACTTTCTGTCATATCCGCGCGCACACCCGGGCGGACCGGAATCGAGCGGTCGGGGAGGCATCGTTACATCCAACTCTATTGCTTATTTCGGTCACATGACCTTCCAGCTCAACGATAACTGGGCGCTTGATGCGGGTATCCGCTACACCGATGAGGACCGCGGTTTCAACCAAACCGAATTTGCCGCTGAGGCCGGAACTTGTAAGTTTGGTGGTGCTGGTGATCCACCTCCAACCCAGCTCTGTACCCCCAACTATGTACTGGGCTACGACGTGATGTTCCTAGACGGTTTCTGGAACGACTCGAAAGCGAACTTCACCGAGTCCACGCCGATGTTCAGCCTGACGCGAAACTTCGAAGATAGCATGATGTACTTTACCTATGCAGAAGGTTTCCTGTCGGGCGCGTTCAATGATGAGCTCAATCCCTTCCTCGTGCCCGCGCTGAAGCCGCTATTGGAATACGGCCCCGAGTATGTGGATAACTACGAGTTCGGTTTCAAGGGAAGTTTTCTCGACGGTAGAGTAAGGCTTGCGGGTGCGATCTTCTACATGGACTACACGGATAAGCACGAGAGTATCGGTATCGACAACCCGGACGGCTTGTACGGTAACGAGCAAAGTATCTCAGATCGTCACCAATGCGGCGGAGTGTGGAGATCTCGGGCATCGAGTTCGAAATGCGCGCGGTACCTTGGGATGGCGGTTTTATTTCGTTGGACGTATCGGCCACCTCAACAGCGAATATGGCTACTTTCAGCTCGTTTGATCCGGGCGATCCGAACGCGGTTGGCGGTTCCGTCGATCATGTCGATGCTGTCCATCGCTGATTTCTCGCCGGAATGGACGATCAGGGGATCGATTGAGCATCAGTTCGCACTAGCGAGTGGTGCGACTCTGACGCCGAATCTGGGATTCTATTATCAAAGCGAGTACGATTTCCTGGGGTGGACTGGATACCACGAAGAATGCGAAATCGTATTGCTTCCAGCCGGGTTATTCGAAGCTGAGCGCCCGTGTGACTTATGTGCCAAATGATGGCAATTGGCAGGCCTCTCTCTACGGTAGCAACATTGCCGATGAGCGTTACTTTGAGTGGTGTGGTAATGGACGATCGGGAACGATGTACTCTCGTTTCGGGCAACCGGACCATTGGGGCTTGGAATTCCAGTACGATTGGGGCGGCTAAGTACGAGTCTGCCTACGCTATATTATTTAGGGTATGAAATCAGACGGCACCTCTTCGGAGGTGCCGTTTTTTTATGCGATAATTTTCGTTACAGAAATAAAGCTATTTGCGCCAATTGCTCCGCCTACGGGATGTAAAGTTGTTGCTGGCTTGGAAAAGGCTAGGGAAATTCGGGATATAATGTGAGCGTAGATAATCGATCCCTACGACATTTCTGTTTTAGGTGCTGATGATCTTCAAGTTCGGATCGAACGATCTAAAAAACGGTGACCGGACAGGCCCTAGTCCTAGGTTTTACGACTGAACTCTAACGGTGAACTGATGAGTTAATCGCTGGCTCTTTCGGGAGACTACTAAGAGCAAGAAACTGATGTGTGAGCGGGGCAATAGAAGGTTAAATACTATTAAAAAACAAAGGATTATGAAAATGAGAATGACACAACTACGACGTGCTACTTTAAGCGTTATTTGCTTATTAACAACTACGGCTCTTTTTGCGGAACCTGTTACCTATGAAATTGATCCGCGTCATACCTTTCCGTCATTTGAGGCAGATCATCAGGGCGGTCTATCAGTTTGGCGAGGCAAAATAAGGTCGACCAGCGGCACGATTGTCATTGATCGAGAGGCACAAACTGGAAATGTTGACGTTACTATGGATATGAGCACCATTGACTTTGGTATGGATGCGATGACCGACCACGCTAAAGCAGAAGATATTCTTGATGTCGCACAGTTTCCTACGGCTACCTACACAGGTGAGATGAGCCAGTTCACTGCACAAGGCGGCCCGACAGCGATTGAAGGTCAGCTCACCTTGCACGGAGTCACCAACCCACTGAATCTCCGCGTTAACAGTTTTCAGTGTAATCCCCCAGCTATGGGAAGAAGTGTTTGTGGGGCTGATGCGTCTGGATCATTTAATCGGGATGACTACGGTGTCGATTTCGGAATGGGTCGTTTTCTAATGTATGTGAATTTAGAAATTCAGGTTGAAGGGGTCTTAGTCGAAGACTAAAGAAAAAAATTGCCCTCGGCCGCGGGTAGCTCTAGCCCGCGGCCGAAGCGGTAATGTCAGAGGGTTTTGCTGGACTGTCTTAGAGAATTAGATCGTTACGAGGAAAAAGCTTATCTAAGTTTTATAGTCTATCGTATAGGTTAACGCTGAAGGGTAGGTGTCCATGGCCAATAAACGATCGTCGAAAATAACAACGCTCTTTGCGATTGCGACGGTAATAGCATCGCCGCTTGTGCTCGCTCACCACGGCATCGTGTATATGCCGTCGCTTTACTTAACTAATAACGTTGTAGAGTTCCAGGGCGAAATTGTAGAAGTATTTTGGCGATACCCTCATACGCGAGCGCGTATGAGGGTTTTAGAGGCTGACGGTGAAGAGCGGTTGCTAGAGCTCGAGATGACTCCGACTCCGCGTGAGTGGGAACAACTCGGTTACAGTGCAGAAGATTTCTTAGGCTTTGTGCGCGCGGCGGGATTTATCTCGCGACGCGATCCTGATTCACTTGGCGCGACTAATATTTTACTGCCAGATGGTCGGGAATATGTTTATGAATTAAGAACAGAGGCCCTTTGGACTAATGACAAGGCGGCCACAGTGGAACCAGCCGTTGACCAACAAAGAGCCGAGGAAGAACGACGTACGGCAATTGGCATCTTCCGTACATGGGGTCCTCGACTCGGTCGACGGCCCGGTGGACAGGGAGGCTTTAGACATTTTCTGAGCGACCGCGGCTTAGAACTTGCTGCACAGTATCATGCACCAACCGACAATCCGGAGTTAGATTGCCGCACGGGAGTGGGGTCAAGCATGATGAGTCCCTATCCGTTAGAAATTATCGATGGAGGTGATCGCATTACGCTCCATCAAGGCGAATACAATGTGCGGCGTACGGTCTGGCTCGATCCTGACGCTTCTGGTGTGTTACCTGCCACCTCTCCATTTGGTTTCTCGGTAGGAAGGTGGGAAAACGATACGCTTATTGTTCATACCACACATATTGACTTTCCCTATCTCGATTCTTACGGCACGCCGCAATCAGATCAGATTGAATATCTAGAGCGATTCGGGGTCTCTGAATTGGATAATGAAGTAATGCTTAACTATTCATTGACAGCCACCGATCCTATTATGTATGCGGAACCCATAATTATGGAACGATCTCGTCGGTGGTTCCCTGGGGGTGAACTTGGGGAGTTCGATTGGGCCTGTGAGTGGGAGAGCGACCTAGAGTAAGCTATCCGTCCCGGTAGCTGAAAGTCTAGCTCCGGTTAGAGCTTGGTCGGATTCGGCGCGTTGCCATAGACGGCTTCTGGATCGAAAACTTTCTCTTTCTCGGTAAATTCAAGCGGTCCAATTGCACCGTCCCGAGTGATTGGGACGCTGCGGTAGAAACACGATCGGTACCCGACGTGGCAGCTGGCCCCTCCAGCGACATCGACACGTAACCAGACGCAATCCTGATCGTCATCAATCATCAGTTGTCTGACTGTCTGCACGAGACCACTAGTACTGCCTTTGTGCCAGAGTTTACCGCGGCTTCTGCTGTAGTAATGGGCTTCCCCCGTTTCGATCGTTTTACCCAGGGCCTCTGCATTCATATAGGCGTGCATGAGTAAATCTCCGGAGTCGAAATCCGTTGTTACCGCCGGAATTAGCCCATCCACATCAAATTTTGGGGCGAGCTCGGTGCCTTCTTCCACCTGCTGAATGCTCGTTCGCGGCAAAAATATTTTACTCATGTCATTTCTTTCCAATCTACGGGGCAACGATTATAAGCTACTGCTTATCTATACCTGACAGCTTTCAGAGTGCCAGATCCCAGTGATTTTTGATCGTTCCCAAAAACTCTTGATTCAAGATGGGGTGGTCGATTTAAATTTATGACGGTCTTCGAGCTCAGCGACTACGTTTGCTAGGTTTAGACCACGGAGATTAAGTAATACTATCAGGTGGTAGAGCAAATCGGCGGCCTCGGATGTGAGCCTAGTGTCATCTTCCGCAGCCCCCGCCAAAACGGTCTCTATCGCTTCCTCGCCGAGCTTCTGAACTATATTCAGTCGTCCGCCGGTCGCTAGTCTAGCCGTATAGCTTGTATCTGTCGGGTTGTTTATACGGTTCTGTATTACGGTTTCTAGTGTAGTTAGAAATTTGAGTTGTTCCACGGTTAGCTACTCCTAATGCTCCGGCGGCCGTATGGCAACCTGCGCATCTATAAGATAAGTTTTAAGGTCGGGAATTCTGATAGTCTTGGTATGGAATACGCTCGCCGCGAGCGCCCCATCAACATCTGCCTGTTCGAAGACATCCTTAAAGTGTAAAAAATCGCCTGCACCACCGGATGCGATTAATGGGATCTGACAGGTCTCACGGACACGCGCTAGTTGGTGCAGATCGTATCCTCGACGGACGCCGTCCTGGTTCATACAGTTCAAAACAATCTCTCCAGAACCACGTTCCTGTACTTCGCGTGTCCAATCGAGTGTTCGGCGTCTACTAGAGCGGGACTGAATTGGATCGCCTGTGTATTGGTGGACCCAGTAGTCGTTATCTAGGGCTGAACTATCGATTCCAACGACGACGCACTGGGATCCAAACCGTTTAGCTAAGAGGTCGATCAATTCCGGTTTCTCGAGTGCGGGAGAGTTGATGGATATTTTGTCGGCACCTAGATTTAGCACGCTCTCCGCGTCTTGTAGATCGCGAATGCCCCCGGCGACGCAGAATGGAATATCTAGAATAGAGGCGACTCGATTGACCCAACTTCTATCTACAGTACGGCCTTCTGGGCTTGCTGTTATGTCATAAAAGACAAGCTCGTCGGCTCCCTCATCGCGATAACGTGTAGCAAGGTCGAGTATGTCGCCCATAACACGGTGATTACGGAACTTTACACCCTTTACTACAACTCCGTCGCGTACGTCTAGGCAGGGGATTATTCGTTTGGTAAGAATGAGCTGATCTCCGTCGATGTGATTCGTCCTTCCAATAACGCCTTTCCCGAAATCGTATACGTTACACCGAGCTTGGCTAAGGCTTCTAGATCATTGACGTCACGGACGCCACCAGAAGCTTGGAATGAGATACTCGGCCAACGTTCGAGGCACTCACGGTAGAGACCAAGATTTGGCCCTTTCATTGCGCCGTCCTTGCTTACATCAGTACACAACACATGCTTTAGTCTCATAGGTTGGAATCGAGCTAGTGCATTCCAAAGCGTGGTTTGTGATTCACGCTGCCATCCGTGCGTCGTTATATAAGGGATACCATCATTTGCTAAGCGCACATCGAGGGCTAGCGTAAGTCTTTGCGGGCCAAACTCTTCGAGCCATTTCTCGACCTGTCCAGGCTGGGTAACTGCAAGACTTCCAATGACGATTCGTTGGGCTACTGCGAGTCCGCGTACGAGATTGTCGCGACTACGAATGCCACCACCGAGCTGGACTGCGATACCCGATTTTTTATGAATTTTATCCACAAGGTCTAGGATTACAGGGCTCCCTTGTTCGGCTCCATCTAGATCAACTACATGTAACCAACGAGCACCGAGATCAGCATATAGTTGGGCGAGTTCCAAGGGATCAACTGCGTAACGCGTTTCTTGATCGAAGTCACCTTTCAACAGTCGTACGCAGCGACCACCGCGTATGTCAATTGCGGGTAACAGTTCCATCTCTATAGAGCCAAGAAGTTCTCAAGAATATGGGAGCCTAATCGGGCCGAGCGCTCCGGATGAAACTGTGTTCCGTAGAAGTTATTTTTCTCGACGACAGCAGAGAAAGGCGCTCCATAATTCGCAGTTGCTCTTGTGCAGGTGACTAGCGGTAGGGCATAGCTATGAATGAAATAAGCGTATGCGCCATTTTCAATGCCTGTCAAAAGCTTTGAGTCTCCGTTAAGCCAAACCTGGTTCCAACCCATTTGTGGAACACGCAAATCACTGTTTTTTACGAAGCGATATGCGCGGCTCGAGATGACGTTAAGGCAGTCCGTATTATCCTCCTCAGAAGCTGAAAAAAGGAGTTGCATACCTAAACAAATCCCTAACACTGGTTGCGTCAGACGCGGAATTATTCCGCTAAGTTTTGCTGCATCAAGTCGCCTCATCGCGTCGCGTGCTGTGCCGACGCCGGGCAAGAATACGTGGCTCGATTCCCGGATTTGGTCGGCGTCTTCGGTCACGATTGCTGTCACACCGAGACGCTGTAGTGCGAACTTCAGTGACGCAAGGTTTGCGCCGCCGGTTGCAATAATGACAGGTGAATGCTTCACAACAACCCCTTCGTTGAAGGCAGGTCATTACCTTCCCGTCGAATTGCCTGTCTGAGTGTGCGCGCTACGCCTTTGAAACACGCTTCGGCCATATGGTGCGCGTTTTCACCTTGCACTTTTACGTGTATCGACGCCCCCAGTGTTTCGCTCAATGAATGGAAAAAATGCGATATGAGTTCTGTCGGCATTTCCCCAACGCGATCTCTTGGAAAATCACCCTCGAACACGAGGTAGGGTCGGCCTCCAAGATCGATCGAGATTTGTGCTTCCGTCTCATCCATTGGTAACACGAATCCATAGCGTTGAATGCCTCGTTTGTCCCCGAGTGCCGTTTTAAGCCCTTGGCCTATTGCGAGGGCCACATCTTCGACGGTGTGGTGTTCGTCGACATGTAAATCGCCTTGGCAACGCACGGTCAAACCGAAACCACCATGCTTTCCGAGCTGTTCAAGCATGTGATCGAAAAATCCGATACCCGTTTCGACTACGGGTGTACTCGAGCTGTCAAGGTCGATCACGATATCTATCTTTGTTTCGGTAGTTTGCCGTGTCACTTTTGCGCGCCGCGGACGATCTAATAATTCTCGGGCTATTTCCGCCCACGTTTCGTTAGTGTCCCCAGATAATGCGACTTTGAGTCCTTTCAACCCAATATTCGCTGCGAACTCCATGTCTGTGTCTCGATCACCGACTACAGCCGAGTTGTTACGATCGAGATCGCACGAAATCAGATATTCGTGAACGAGGCCTCCCCGCGGCTTGCGACATTTGCAGGCCGCTTCTTCGAAGTGTGGGCAGAAAAATTCGGCTGCGAATTCGATACCCTGAGATTCGAACAGGGCGATCAAGTAAGCATGCGTAGTATCGAAGTCCGCCTGGGGAAAGGAGTCTGTGCCGAGTCCGTCCTGATTGCTCACGATTACAAACTCGTAGCCTGCGGACTTCAATGACAATAGTGCGGGGATAACGCCCGGCATTAAGCGAACTTTTGTAGCCGCATCTACCTGGTTGTCGGCCGGTTCCTCGATCAGTGTTCCGTCTCGATCGACAAATAAGATCTTAGTGGCCATTTGTTAGTTCCTCACTACTTACGGCCTGCAATAGGCGGTCGTTATCTTCCGGCCGGCCAACCGTAATTCGGACACAGTTGGTTAGCAGTGGGTCATTCGGGAATATTCTCACGAGAATACCGGCTCGGTGGGCGGTTTTGACAAAGTTCTGTCCGTTAGTAGTCGCCACGAGAACGAAATTAGCATCGCTCGGCCAGATTTTAGTGACTAGTGGGCTGGATACTAGCGACGCAGCTAGGCGGATACGCTCGGTTCGCAGTAGCGTAGTTCGGTCTTCCGATATGTGTAATGACTCCGTAGTTAGGGCTTTCATTACAAGCTCGATCGAAGGTGTCGGAAATGTATAGGGCGGCAATATTTTGGCCAGGAGCTTGATCAATGCTGGTTGGCCGATTAACGCACCACATCTTACACCGGCCAACGCTAAGAATTTAGACAATGTGCGCAGCAGGACTACGTGTTCAAAGGTATCCAGTAACGCCCGAAAACTCGGGGTATCAGAAAATTCCTGATAGGCTTCGTCGATAATAACAAGGGAGCGCCCCTGCACACCGCGACAGATAGCTTCAACATCGGCGGCGCTAAATGCCTGGCCGTTCGGATTATTCGGTGTACAAATAAAGATAAGCTTTGTACGTTCAGTACTTGTCGCAAGAATGCCCGGTACATCGAGTGCGAAGTCCTTTTGTGGATCTTCAGCCCGGAGTAAAGGTACCGTAAGCACCTCGGCGCCTTGAATCCCTGCATACAGTCGATACATATCGAATGTTGGTGGGCAGATAAGAATCTGATCGCGGCCGGCCATACAAAATCCGCGGATTAATAAGTCGATCGCTTCGCTCGTGCCTCTCGTTATCATTAAAGATTCCGGGGCGACGCTATATAGGGAGCTCAGGCAAACGTTGATCGAGTCTGGTCTCGGTGGTGGGTAGATATTGAGCCCTCGCTCGGTAGAATCGCCCAGTGCAGTCCATGGTGATTCGTTTGCATTCATGCGGACAAAGCCTTCCTCGTATGCGCCTGGGACATATGGTGGCAGGCCCATAATCTCGCTCCTCGCAAGTTTCAGAATGTCGTTCATGGGCGTATTCCGGACTTTCGGTCTGCTAGAGCCTTCAGTCGCGTGCGCACGGCGTTTCTGTGCGCGTCAAGGCCTTCGAGGTCGGCTAATGTTTCCGCGATGGGGCCGATGCTCTGAAGCCCCGCCGCGGTGAGTTCCTGCACCGTCATACTTCGTAGGTAGTCGTTGACACCTAGACTGGAATGAGATGTCGCGAAACCATATGTTGGTAATACATGATTCGTACCGCTGCAATAATCACCAATGGCTTCGGGCGACCAGGGGCCAAGAAATACCGAACCGGCAGCGTGAATATCATCGATCTTCGCGCGAGGGTTCTCTATTTGCAAAATTAGATGTTCAGGCGCGTAACGGTTTGCAACATCGATTGCTATATCTAGGTTGTCGACGATGATTGCGGCTGAATTTGCCAATGATTGAACTACGATATCTCTTCGTGACAGATTCGCCTGCTGTGTTTCTAGTTCTGTGAGTGTCTTATCACAAATGCTCGCGCTTGTACCGATAAGGATGACCTGAGAATCAGGGCCGTGTTCGGCCTGGGAGAGAAGATCGCTTGCGATGAATGACGGGTTGGCGTTGTCGTCAGCGATAACCAAAACCTCAGATGGTCCTGCTGGCATGTCGCAGGCAGCTCCTTGGGGGTCCTGAGATACTTGCGCTTTTGCAGTGGTGACCCAGGTGTTCCCCGGCCCAAATATCTTCTGTACCTTAGGAATGGTCGCCGTGCCGTATGCCATCGCGGCGATCGCTTGAGCGCCGCCTAATTTAAACACGCGTTGAACCCCACAGATCTTGGCAGCAACGAGTACAGCGGGATGTGCGCTACCATTCTGTTGCGGTGGTGTGCACATCAAATAATTGTCGCAGCCGGCTATAGCTGCTGGTATTGCGAGCATGAGCGCAGTCGAGGGTAGAGGGGCACTGCCAGCTGGTACGTATAGCCCGACATTTTTTATTGGGCGCGTAACTCGTTCGCACACCACACCGGGTGTGGTCTCTACAATGACAGGTTCGGATAATTGTGCTTGGTGAAAGGCTCGTATATTGGCAGCGGCCGCTTCAATTGCTTCGTACTGTCGATTAGTGAGTGCTTCTGCCGCTGCAGCAAACTCGTTTTCGTCGACGCGAAAATCAGAAAGCGTTATCCCATCGAGTTCTAATGTTAGGGCGGACAGCGCTTGATCGCCGCCCTCCCGTACGGTCCGCAATATGGCCGCCACGTCAGTCTGTAGCTGTTCATTTTGTTCTAGGCCTGGACGGCGAAGAAGCCTCGCACGCGCAGCGGAATCCAAATTCTTCCAGATGTGTTTTTTCATGATTGTTGTTACGCCAGCATTTTTTCGACAGGCAACACAAGAATGGAGCTCGCACCGGCATCCTTCAGTTGCTCTAGCGTTTCCCAGAAAATATTTTCTCGACACACTGCATGCATGGCGACAATGTCGTTACGACCTTCGAGCGGCATGATAGTCGGAGCTTCACTTCCGGGGAGTAACGCGCGAATCGCCCCCAGTGCCGATCGCGGGGCATGTAGCATTATGTATTTGCTCTCGCGGACCTGCAGTACACCTTCGATGCGCTGTAATAGACGATCGACCCACGCAGTCTTCGCAGGCGGAACCTTTGCTGGTGATTGAATTAATGTGGCACGACTTTCTAGTATTGTTTCTACTTCCTGAAGTTGGTGGGCGCGTAAAGTAGCACCACTCGATACTAGATCGCAGATGAGATCAGCTTTGCCCAGCTTTGGGGCAATTTCAACGGCGCCAGAAAACTCGACGACCGCTGCATTCACATTTTTATTAACGAGATAATCGTTAACAATTCGTGGGTAACTTGTTGCGATGCGGAGTCCGGCTAGAGATTGAGGGCCTTCGTAAGGTATGCTTTCTGGTAGCCCAAATGAAAGACGGCAATGCCCATAATCCAAAAGATTTACCTGCTTGAAAAATGGCTCAGCTCCATTCGCTTTCATCTCAAGTTGACTTTCCTCTGCCACATTGAGGCCCACAATGCCGAGGTCGCAGATATCTTCTTGAACTAGGCCGGGAATGTCGTCATCGCGCACTAGTAATACATCGACCGGCATATTCTCGCCGTAGCAGATCAGTTGATCTCGGCCCTTAGAATAAATCAGTCCACATCGTCTGAGTAACTCCATCGAGTGTTCCGAAAGCCTGCCAGATTTCTGGATAGCAATTTTTATACGCTCCTGTTGTTCCTTCATTTGCTCTTTCCAATACTAAGGTTTTCAACGCGCTCCAGAGCTTTCCTATAACCTCCGTTACCGTTGGTTAAGAATCGTCCTACACGTCCGATTGTCGTGACAGAGACCCCCGTCAAGTCGTGGATTTGCCGATAGGGTAGGCCGTCGTTTAGATAGGCGACAACAGCCCATCGGTCAACCAGCGCTTCTAGCTCGGCTGGGGTACATAAATCAGAGAAAAATTGCTGGCACTCGTTTGGCGTGCGTAAACTCAGGATTGCTTGGTAGAGCCCCATTTCAGCATCAACTGCTTCCTTCTCGGTCATCCCGCGATGTGACTTCATAGCAAACCTTAATGAGTTAATGTATTAGTGTATTAATACAGTATACTTCTATTGTTTGTGTGTCAAGAATATTGTTTGTGTCATTTGGAAAGTATGGATGTGAAAATCGGAGCTTGTTTGAATGGTTCGGTGTGGGCAGGTGGGTGAACATGTTCGATTTACGAGTTATGCTTCGTAGTATTAATGAAGCGCCGAGACCATCAAGCTAGGGTGCGACTGTAGCCCGCCTTGTTATCGAACTGTGAGTGCTGTTCTCCGGAATGGGATATAAATGAGAAAATGATGTCAACGGGAACTAATGTTTTTCAGGCGAGGTTTGCGGTCGGTGACGTGATTCATCACCGGATTTTTGAATATCGTGGCGTGATCGTCGATGTCGATCCGCAGTTCCAGTCAACCGACGAGTGGTATGAGGTTGTAGCGAAATCCCGGCCACCGAAAGATCAGCCTTGGTACCATGTATTGGTTCATGACGCGACGCACGCTACGTACGTCGCAGAAAAAAACTTGGATCATGCTAATAGTGCGTCGCCAATTAAACATCCGATGCTCCGTGATTTTTTTTCTCGGTTCGAGGACGGACGGTATGTTCGAGACGGTGGTTTTAACTAAAAGGATGATTTATTTGGACTACGCTGTCCGCCTCTTTATCTTAGGGGAATTAAAGCGTATGTAACTGCGATTTTTATACCTCCACTATTCAATCGGCGATTTCGATTCTGCCTGCTGACTTTGCTGCCGTCATCTGCTTTCCGATTTCAACCGTACGTAGGGTGAGACTGTCGATCTTTAATTCTTCGGCACCTTTAACATCGGTACGCATGATATTGGCGATTGGTGTGGTCCACTTTTCGGCAATGGCGTTTGCGCCGAGGACGACTCCCATAACAGGCCCGACGTCGGCAGCGTTGGTATCGGTGTCCCAACCGGCTAGTACTGCGAGCGACACAGCCTTATCGAAGCTACCGTTACCGTAAAGTAATGCAAGTGCGATAACGGCGTTGTTGGGAAAGACGCTGCGCCCCTTCTCGCCCTCCGGTGCCCACTTGATCTCGATCTGTTCATGGGTTTTTTCCCAGTCATTCGGCCACTGCGCATGCCAGCCGAGCACGTCACGCATACTTTCGGCGTAGTCGCTGTCAGTGGGGATCACGGCAAGGCCGGCTTCTATCAGTTTGACGGGATCGGATTCGAAAAAGGCTTCGGCCGTCAGCGCGGCCATAAACATCTCGCCGTAGATTCCATCACCAAAAAAAGCGACCTCTGCATCAATGCGTCCGTATTCGGCAGCCGTTTCGGGATTTCCAGGTAGCAGATACCCCCAGAATTCACCTTTCATTTGTCCACCCATCATCTCGCCTCTTTCGTGCTGGCCGGACTCGGGTGGTCTCACTCCTTGCTTGAGGAGGTCTTCTGCAATACGGACAGCGCCGCCGGTATTCGACGCCTCATGAGTTGAAAACTTAGCGAGCCAATTGTCAGCAACGTCTTGGCTGGTGATGTCGATGCCCTTTTCTTCGAGCAGGAGCAAGTTGGCAACTTGGAAAAGCGTATCGTCATCGGGACCGAAACCAGCCGGACCCCATTCGTTGCCGGTATATGAGGTCGGACGGTCGGCCGGAACCCCCATCCCTCCCATCCCAGGCCCAATCCAGGGTGGCGCAGTTTTTACGTAATCGACTAGCGGCCATTGCTCGGATTGAATCAAGAAGAGCTCAATCATTTCCTTATCATATCGCTGCCAGGGCATACCGAGGGATCCTCCAATAGCGCTTCCAAGCCAGCCACCGTGGATCTTGTCGAAATATTGCTCAGTGGTTAATGTTCGGGTTGATAAGGCTAGGGTGGTTTCGGATGCTTGCTCATTTCCGGCGCACGAAGTGAGCATAGCAGTGATTAGACAAGTAATAGTTGCAAAATAGCTAGACAATTTTCTCATTGAATTCTCTTTTGTCTTAAAGTGTAAGTCTATGACCTAATATATAGGTTGGCTTGATATTTGGTTAATAAAGATTTATTAAAAAACCTTTGAACGTCTATTATTATATAAACATTATAGAGGTTTTCGCGTATTTTTATTGACTAACAATTGCGGACTCTTTGTGTAAGTGTCAGTCTCTTTAAATAATTATAAAGGGCGAATAAATGCTTCGTTGCTTAACGGTAGTCACAGTAGTTGCGTTGTTTTGGGTTGGGGTAGGTTGGTCACAACCGCCCTCGGCTCGATTGCATCAAGGAAACGACCTTAGTGTCATGGCACGGGACTCATTTCAGATATTCGATAATCTATATTTCGTTGGCATTGGCGAGGTAGCCAGCTACATCATCGAAACCAGTGAGGGCCTGATACTAGTTGATACCTTGTGGGATCTAGATGGCTACAGAGACTACTTGTTTCGCCAGATTCGCGATGTAGGCCTTGATCCCATGGATATTAAATACGTCCTGATTCTCCAAGGGCATCGCGATCATTTTGGTGGAGCACTGGGACTTCAGGAGGTAATAGACGCTCAGTTTGGTACGGCGGAGGAAGACCGGAAAATGATGGTTGATGCTTTTGGAGAGTATGCTCCACGAATCGATTTCATTATTGAGGACGGTGCTACGCTAACGTTGGGTGACACGACTTTAAATTTCGAACTAACGCCGGGGCATACGCCTGGCACGACGTCCATTCGTTTTTCGGTGTTCGATAATGGCACCGAACATTTAGCCTATTACCATGGTGGCCCAGGTGTTCGCTCGGACGAACTAGAGGTAATCAGAGTTTTTCTTGCGGATCTAGAGAGAATCAAGCAGATTCCAGGGATCGAGGTGCAAGTCGCTGCTCACTTTGATTCCTATGCGACGGGAACGGGAGATCTGTTCGATAGAGCTACACGATTGGCGGAACGGCAATCCGGTGAGCAGCACCCTTGGGTTGCGCCAGCTGAGTTTCAAGCTTTTCTTGATGAACGGATAGCTCTGACGCGTGAGAGGCTAGATCAAGTTCAGTAGTTTTCGGACAACCCTCTATCGAGAAAAGTATTGATCGATAACCAGGATTGTAATTTTTTTTAAGCAAGACGAAGAACCTTATCTTAAAATAGGCCCATGAGAACGCTAGGGATTGTTTCATTTTTCACGGGCGTGTTTTTTATTATCTTTTTTCTTGCTCTATTGGTTGTAGGCGATATCGCATATGGACTTTTTTTTGTGGCGGTTTCATGCTGGGCGTTAGCCTTATTTCTCTTTAAGGGTCAGAACAAGATTCGCTAATAACATAGGTGTTAGACGATGATCACACGACGCGACTTGCTACAATTAACCGCTTCTACTGGCGCTGCGCTTACTCTGCCTGCACAGCTTCTACGTGCGCAAACATCTCCGGCGATGATCACCCGTAGAATCCCATCCTCTCGTGAGGCGCTACCCGTCATAGGATTGGGAGGTGCTGCTACTTTTAGTAGCCTCGCTGGGAGTGATAATTTCAGCTCACTACGAGCGGTTTTGACTACCTTGCTTGGTCATGGTGGGACAGTGTTTGATACCGCCGAAGCCTACGGGTCCTCTGAGGTGATCGCAGGGCGTCTAGCTCAGGAGCTTGGGATCGAGACCCAGCTTTTCTGGTCCACGAAAGTTAACTCGGCAAAGCCAGAGTGGGGACCATCTTATCCGGATATAACTAGGGAGCAAATCCAAAACTCCTTTGATCGGATCGGGAAAACCCCGATTGATTTAATGCAAATTCACAATATAGGGGATATAAAAACACAATTACCGATGATTCAAGAGTTAAAAGAAGAAGGCCGCGTTCGATATATCGGTATTACCTATGACACGCCCGATCGCAATGATGAGCTTATACAAGCTATGCGAAATGAAACTTTAGATTTCATTGGTATTGATTATGCAGTGGATAATCCGGTAGCCGCAGAAACAATTTTGCCGCTAGCTCAAGATAAAGGTATTGCTACCATTATCTACCAACCATTCGGGCGAACAAGGCTATGGAGTCGCGTTTCTGGCCGTCAAGTACCAGAATGGGCGCAGGAAATTGATGTAAACAGTTGGGCGCAATTCTTTCTCAAATACGTGATTGCACACCCTGCAGTAACCGTGGTTACACCCGCTACCAGCAAGCCCCTTAACCTTATCGATAACATCGCAGGTGGCACGGGTCGGTTGCCTGAGGCCCCTATGCTCCGGCAAATGGAACAGTTTATAGAGAGCTTACCCGAGGCACGTTAGAGGATGCTTCTTGGAGTGCGATCTTAAGGGGATGGCTCTAGCGCTTGATAAGTAAATTGCTTATTTTATGATAGGTTAGTTAATCAATTGAGCTAAAAATTAATAGGGGGGCAGATTATGAGGCAACTAATTATAGGGCTTGTGATAGGTATAGTTGCTGCCTATTTTTATTTGGGGACTCCGGTAACTGAAGAAGTTAAAGAGATTGAGACCAGTTCATCGGGCGTGGTGTCTGCAACAAGCTTTGCTGCCGTGCCTGGACAAATCGGGGGACAAGATTTTTTTGGCGCTTACGATGTAGTTCCTGGATGGCCTATCAATATTGCGGATCAGATAGAGGGTCATGAGGATTGGACTTGGGGTGCTGGACAGTCAGTTTTTCCTGAGAACCCTAACCGTGTTTTTGTTTTAGTGCGGGGTGAAATACCCAACGTGGAACGGCCTAGCAATGTCAGCTTGAGAGAAATTGGTATTCCAGCAAATTTTCCAATAAGCGATAGTGTTCCTTGGCGTAATACTACTAATACCTCGCTACCAGTCGGCGTCGACGACACTATAGACAATTGTCCTCCAGAAAGTGCTAGAGGAGAATGCGGAGTCGACGTCAGGTGGGAGCATACGATTTTAGTATTTAATCGTGAAGGCGAACTCATCGAAGACTGGACTCAATGGGATTACTTATTTAGACGACCCCACTTCGTTACCATAAGTCCATTTGACTCAGAGAAGCACGTTTGGATAGTTGATGATTATCGACATGCGATTTTTAAATTTGCTAACGATGGATCAGAGTTAGTTCAAACGATCGGTATTCCTAATGAATACGGTGATAATAACGATCCAACACGGTTTAATCGACCTACTTTTATGGCATTTCGGTCGGACGGTGGTTTTTATGTGACCGACGGATATCGAAATACAAGGGTGGTCAGGTTTGGTGCTGACGGTAATTACATCATGCAATGGGGAGAGCCAGGTACGGGTGAATATGATGAGACTCGACCGGGTTATATGAATAATGTACATGGTCTGGCGATAGACCACGTAACCAATGAGGTTTACATTAACGATCGAAACAATAATAGAGTTCAAGTATTTACTGAGAACGGTGAGTATCTTCGTGACTGGAATTTTGGAGGCAATCCTTCAGACATCCATCTCTTTTATATGGGCCAAGATCGTATGCTTTGGGCGTTTGATCAGGGTACACAAAAAATGCTGAAGTACGACCGAGAGGGTCACTTCTTGTATTCATTTGGATCGTTTGGTGTGTCTCCTGGCGGATTCTTTGGTGTTCATGGGATTGCAGTGGATCAAGAGGGTAGTCTGTATGTGGCTGAAGTTGGAAATGGAGGTGCACAAAAGTACACGCCCAAGGAGGGCGCAAACCCAGAACTTCTATTGGGAGCACCCATCTATTCGGCTTGGGAATAAAAATAAAAAAACATTATCACTTGCATGGGGCTAGGTTTCGTTAGAGCTTAATACAATCATAATTCAATTAGTTAATAATATATTATAAAATATTGATAAATATAATAATTATATATCTATTATTAGAGGGATTTTTCAAATGTGCCGGAGTGTAAAACCAGACTCTTCCGATGTGTTTGCATCATTTGAATTCTAAAGCGCCGATAATGACTGGAATCAAGCATTTCATTTAACGATTTCGATTTGACAACAAAAACTTAAGGAAAACTGATATGAAAATTTTTAAACCTCTGTTGGGACTGATTGCTCTTGCTGCGATCACAATTCCAGTGCTTTCACAGGATCAGCAGCCGATGAGTTTCTTTATTACTAGTGTTGGTTCGGGTGATGGCGGCAATCTGGGTGGACTTGCCGGTGCTGACGCGCATTGTCAGGCGCTCGCTTCGGCTGCAGGCCGAGGGGACGCTACGTGGCGCGCCTATCTAAGTCAGGCACCTGGAAACGGAATGCCAGCGGTTAACGCACGTGACCGTATCGGCGATGGGCCGTGGTATAACGCGAACGGTGTCTATGTTGCTTGGGACATCGACGGACTACATGAGGACCGTAACAATGTTCGTAAGCCTGTCGCGTTGGATGAGAATGGGGATGAGGTAAATGGGGCCGGCGATTCGCCGAATCGCCATGATATTTTGACCGGTTCTGACAGCTCAGGTCGATTAATGTCAGGAAGTTTTGTGCCTGGTAGTGCAAATGGCGTTCTTACTACTTGTAGTAACTGGACAAGCAACGACACCGGTAATGCCGTTGTTGGCCATCACGATCGTCTTGGTGGACCGAATGCTTCGTGGAATTCCGTGCACACTTCTCGTAACTGCAGTCAGGAAGGTCTAGTTTCTACGGGCGGTGACGGTTTGTTCTACTGCTTTGCGGCGGACTGATATGCGCTATCTTGGCATAGTGGTCGCGGCATTCTTCGCTGCGGCTACTATTTCGGGGGCGGCGCAAGCCGCGCCAAACATCTTATTGATCATCGGCGACGATATGGGTGTTGAGACCCTTGCATCCTATGGTCTTGGGGAGAATCCGCCGAAGACGGCGACCCTAGACGAGATGGCTCGGCAGGGTATGCGTTTCACGAATTTTTGGGCGCAACCGGTATGCTCGCCAACGCGGGCTGCGATTATCACCGGCCGTTACAGTTTTCGGACGGGTATCGGTTTCGCTACCCTCAATTTGGATTTACCGAAATCCCTGCAATTCCAGAGTGGTCTTCTCCTGCTCCCGGTGCGCCGCGGGTAATGGCTGGGGGCGGCTTCCGCGGGTCACCGACCCACGGTTTACTTCCCGATGAATACACATTGCCGATGGCATTTAACGCTAATCCCGACCTGGGTTATACCACCGCGGCTATCGGTAAGTGGCATCTTGCTGATAGGACCAACGGTTGGATAGAGCATCCAAACCGCGTCGGCTTTAACCACTTTTCGGGATTGATGAATGGTGGCCCTGCCCATTTTTTCTCATGGAATAAAGTTATTAATGGTGTGGTGAGCGGTGAAATTGGTTATACACCGGTTGACAAGGCTGACGATGCGATTGATTGGATAGCAGAGCAGGGCGATGAACCTTGGTTTATGTGGTTTGCGTTCAACTTGGCGCATGCACCAATGCACCTACCGCCTGAAGAGAACTGGCAGTCCGATTATTCGAATCTCGATTCCAAGGAAATTGCCGAATCCGATAGAGCGGGTTATTTCGATGCGATGATCGAAGCGATGGATACGCAGATTGGTAGGCTACTGGGATCAATGGACGCCCCTGTTCGAGACAATACCTATGTGATTTTCCTCGGCGATAATGGAACCGCAAAGGCTAATGTGCGGGCGCCATTCCGAGAAGGCCGGGCTAAAAGTACGATTTATGAAGGTGGCGTGAATACGCCACTGATCATTACCGGTCCGGGGATTGAGCCTGGCACGGTGCCGGATGCGCTTGTTAATGCTTCGGACCTTTTTGTAACGATCATGGAGATGGCTAGAATCGACGTGCAAGCAACCGTACCCGAAGAGGTTATCCATGACTCCGTTAGTTTTATGCCGGTGCTTGCTGATGCAGACACGCCGTCGCCACGTGATTGGCTATATGCTGACATGTTCTTAGGTAGTTTCGCTGGAGTTGAGTCGGCGGATTATGCGATGCGTAACGAGCGTTACAAGCTGCTACGTTTTGATGGCGAGGAAGAATTTTACGATCTTCAGAATGATCCTTACGAATACAAAAATCTCTTAAGCGGTGACCTGACAA
>JBJKYL010000014.1:0-153629 GCA_045561055.1 Candidatus Rariloculaceae bacterium
TAGTCGGAAGCTTTATCAGCTAGTCGGGGGATTTGTCAATTCCGGCGGCTTAGGCAAGTTATTGCGTCTGTTTCCGGCTTTCCGACGTGGCATTAAAATAGCTCTATGAACATATCTAACGCACAGCTATCACCAAAGCCCTACTTGCGTACTGGAGTGTTGCAATGGAGTTAGCTATTTCACTGGCTTTCGCCCTCATCGTCACTCTGCTTTTTATAATGGTGCTGCGGCCAGTCGCTCTGGCTATTGGGCTAGTCGACATTCCGGGGGGAAGAAAAACGCATGATAGTCCCACGCCCGTCATCGGGGGGGTAGCCATGTATATTGGGTTCCTCTTTGCTAGCATATTACTGGGGCTCGAGCCTGTTTTCAGCTCGCTACTAATAGGGGCATCGTTATTGATTGTAGTTGGCGCGATCGATGATCGTTTTGAACTGCCCCCAGCTCTTCGCTTGATCGCCCAGACCTGTGCTGTATTGGTCATGATATTTATGGCTGATCTTAAGCTCGACAACATTGGCTCGCCGTTGTTTTTTGATTTTGGGCTTGGCGCCTTTGCCGTACCATTTACGATCCTGGTAACTCTGACTGTAATTAATGCGTTCAATACCATTGATGGTATCGACGGTTTGGCGGGCGGCGTTGCTTTTATTGTGTTGGGCTTTATGGTGATTTTCAGCATCGGCAACGATGCCTTAGCCCTAATTCTGCTGTTAATGGCGGTAGTCGCCGGATTTCTCATCTGCAATTTCCCCCTATGGTCTGATCGGCAGGCGAAGTGTTTTATGGGTGACGCGGGGAGCACTTTTTTGGGCTTCGCTATGGCTTGGCTAGGAATATCGCTCACCCAGGGTGAGTCAGCCTCGATGTCGGCAGTGACAGGGCTTTGGCTAGTTGCCGTGCCTATCTACGATGTTGTCACCAGCATATTACGGCGAATTGTTAGAGGACGATCTCCGTTTATGCCTGAC
Organism: Candidatus Rariloculaceae bacterium; assembly: GCA_045561055.1. Lineage (GTDB taxonomy): Bacteria > Pseudomonadota > Gammaproteobacteria > Steroidobacterales > Rariloculaceae > SMWC01. The sequence goes on from JBJKYL010000014.1 coordinate 972, forward strand.
CGAGATCATTTCCACCACGTCTTGATGCGCCAAGGACTATCCGCCAGGGCGACTTTGGCGGTCATCCTTACGTTGAGCTGTATTACTGGATTTGTCGGATTAACCGGAGAAGTATTCAACGTGCCGGACGGCATTATGTTTCTGTTATGGTTGGTTTTTGGTGCAGCGTATGTCGAGGATATAGCGGTTTGCAGAGGCCGGCGGGTCATCCGCCTAAAAAACCTTCTGAAGAAGTTGATGCCTCTAAGCGCAACCTAATACTCGATGCCCGCTTCTTGTTAAGACAATGTTAATTAATCCTTCTTCGCCCAGTTAGTTGGTTTACTAGGGGTAACCAACTAGACGATGGGGCGTAGACTTCCCTATCCATAGGCTAGCAATGCGATTCGTCGATCTAAAGACCCAATATGAGCGCCTCCATGGGCCTATCAACAAGCGCATCCAGGCAGTTTTAGACCACGGCCAGTACATTCTTGGCGCTGAGGTCGCCGAGTTAGAAAGCGCGCTCGCCGAGTACGTGGGTGCGAACCATTGCGTCGCGCTCTCCAGTGGAACCGACGCGCTCCTGATAACTCTCATGGCGTTAGGTGTGGAACCAGGGGATGAGGTTATTACAACTCCGTTTACCTTCTTTGGGACTGGGGAGATGATCGCTTTGCTCAAGGCCAAGCCAGTGTTTGTCGACATTGATCGCCGTACTTACAACATCGATTCTTCTCGGCTTGAGTCTGCGATCACACCGCGCACGAAGGCGATCTTACCTGTGTCGCTCTATGGTCAATGCGCCGATTACGATACGATTAATGCGATCGCCGCCGTACATAGCATTCCAGTTATCGAAGATGGAGCTCAAAGTTTTGGTGCGACGTATAAGGGCCGGCTTTCCTGCGGTTTGACGGATATGGCCGCGACATCGTTCTTTCCCTCGAAGCCACTCGGTTGCTATGGCGACGGCGGTGCGCTGTTCACTAACGATGATGTTTTGGACGAGTGCTTTCGCGAGTTGCGTGTTCATGGCCAGGCTAGTCGAAATTACCATCGGCGCATCGGCATCAACGGCCGTATGGATTCGCTTCAGGCGGCAATTCTGCTTGCGAAACTCGAGATCTTCGACGCGGAGGTAGGAGCTCGCGGGCGTCTTGGCGCGCGCTACTCACAGCTGATTGAGGACGCTTTCAGCGATGTCGATACGCCAATAAAGGTTACGACGCCCCATGTCGAGGAGCACAACACATCTGTCTATGCTCAGTATACCGTGGAGGTTCCTAATCGCGATGCCGTTCAGGCTGCCATGGCCGAGCGCAATATTCCTACGGCGGTACATTATCCGCGGCCGCTTCATTTACAGCCTGTATTTGCCGGTCTGAGGCAAGAACCAGGGAGTTTCCCTGCCGCTGAGGAGGCCGCAGAACGTGTGATTAGCCTTCCGATGCACCCGTATCTGACCGATGAGCAGCAGCTCACGGTAATCCAAGCACTTAAGGATTCGGTGTTAGAGCTCTTATAATCCGTTCCCCAATAATCATCGAGTAGCAATATTGAGAGTGACGATATTTGGTTCCGGTTACGTAGGTCTCGTAACCGGGGCGTGCTTAGCCGATGCTGGCAATGATGTCTTGTGCGTGGATGCCGATCCCGAGCGCATTGAATGCCTTCAATCCGGGCAAGTTTCGTTTTACGAGCCGGGTCTGGAGGCTCTGGTAAAACGGGGGTGCGATATTGGTCGTCTTAAGTTTACTTCCGACGTTGCCGCCGCCATTGAGCATGGTTTGCTCCAGTTTATCGCTGTAGGAACCCCATCTAACGAAGACGGTTCTGCCGATCTACGGCACGTACTCGCCGTTGCCGGTTCGATTGGCGAGCATATGAACGACTATCGAATTGTCATAGACAAATCGACAGTTCCTGTTGGGACGGCCGACCGAGTGAAGGCTGAAATTCAGAGTGCGTTGGATAGACGCCGACTAAAGACGAAATTCGATATTATGTCAAATCCGGAGTTCCTGAGAGAAGGTTCGGCGATAGCGGATTTCACGAAACCGGATCGAATCGTCATCGGTACGGATAATCCACGGGCGGCCGAGCTTATTTGTACGCTTTACGAACCGTTTAATAGAAGCGGTGACCGAGTCATCATAATGGATATTCGATCAGCTGAGCTAACGAAATATGCTGCGAACGCGATGCTAGCGACAAGGATAAGTTTTATTAATGAGATCGCTAACTTAGCGGAGCGAGTCGGTGCAGACATCGAGAATGTGCGAATCGGTATCGGCTCCGATCCACGTATCGGCGATAAGTTCCTCTATCCTGGCTGTGGTTACGGCGGCTCTTGTTTGCCTAAGGACGTTGAAGCGTTAGGTGTCACGGCGGATCAGGTAGCGTATGACGCTCCTCTGCTCGATGCTGTAGAACTCGTGAATCAGCGGCAGAAAAAGGTCTTATTCGCGAAAATTAACGACTATTTCGAGAGTCAGCTTCAAGATAAAACTGTCGCGCTATGGGGCCTTTCTTTTAAGCCGGGTACAGACGATATACGGGAATCTTCAAGCCGATATTTGATGGAGGCGCTCTGGGATGCTGGCTGCAACGTAAGAGCTTATGATCCCGTCGCCATTAAAAAAGCCAGATATCTTTATGGTGATCGTTCGGATCTAACTCTGTGCGAATTAGCGGAGGATGCGCTAGAAGGTGCGGACGCCTTAGTGATTGCCACGGGGTGGAGAGAGTTTCTCAGCCCGGATTTCACGATGATCAAGAACTCGCTGAAAACATCGGTTATCTTTGATGGTCGCAATCTCTATGATCCCCAGAAACTTCGTGGGTTGGGGATCGATTATTTCGCGATTGGACGTAGTAATGTTGTTGAGAGAAACGTCGAACTTCAGCTTATACAGGCAAAGGTAGGATGATACTTCCAGTTATTCTCTCCGGTGGGTCAGGAACGCGATTATGGCCTTTATCACGACAACAGCATCCGAAGTAGTTTCTACCACTGATAACCGAGCGTTCATTATTTCAAGACACCATCTGCCGTCTCAAATTGAGATTGGCAATACCCTGTCGCTGGATTGCCGCCGAAGCTATTTGCGTGCGGGTGATAGAGCAGTTGTTGTTATCGGAGTGGATGATCTTATCGTGGTCGATACGCCAGACGTGGTTCTCGTGGTACCGAAAGATCAAGCTCAGCGCGTTAAGGAAGTGGTCGAAATGCTCGACGAGCAAGGCCGTTCGGATTTGCTCTCGACGATGTCACTAAGTGATTTTTCTACACGAAAATAAACGTTCGTCGTTCACCGGACGTGTATCTTATGTACTGAAATATTAGTTAGAAGTATTTGATGAGAAAGGTAAAATTTGGAATTCATTCAAGTTGATTATTTTTCATCTATTGAAGATTAAGAAAGCCATCTTCGATTAGCCTATCTTCAACGTATTCCATTAGTCCGTGCCCTGCAGTAATGTGGGATTCTTGAATTCTTCCAGTCACATCACTAGGCACTACAAAAGCGCTATCACACAGACTTAATGCGTCGCCACCTCCAGCACCAAGAAAGCCGAGTGTTGGTATCCCCATTTTTTTTGCGGCCTGTAACGCCAAACAGATGTTCTCTGAGTTACCAGAAGTCGTAATACCAAGCAATACATCATTTGATTGCCCAAGAGTATGTACCATCCGCTCAAAAAGTTTTTCATAACCAAAATCGTTTCCGCACGCTGTTATAGTAGACGTGTCTTGACAAAGGGCAATGGCAGAAATGCCTTCACGATTATTATGGGGCCTGAGGCGAACGAGAAACTCCGCAGCCAAGTGCTGAGCATCTGCTGCCGATCCCCCGTTACCACATAACATCAGTTTGCCCCCATTCTTAATGGCCTGAGTGATGATTTCGCCCATCGACGCCAACACCTCAAGATAGGCTGACGCTAGAATCGTTTGTTTTACTTCTATTGATTCGTAAAATATTTTATACAGTGCTTTTGTGTTCATTTCTATTGGCAATTAATTTGAAAAGAGTACCCTAAAATTATAAGAATCATAAATCAATGATATAAAGTCTTAGGCTATACAGATCCACTCCGAGCATTCCATTTAGAGTGTGCTGTAATGACTCTTTTAGCTAGTATTGATTGACCACGCTCGAAGTGATCATCGGCCGGCGTCACGTCTTTCAAGCTTTTGTGGTATAGCTAGCGGACAAGTGATCGCATGCCTGCGCTGCCTTGACACATTTTTGACTAGTAAGTAGGCTCGCGACGCTTAATAATGTGGGGCCATAGCTCAGCTGGGAGAGCGCTACAATGGCATTGTAGAGGTCGGCGGTTCGATCCCGCCTGGCTCCACCAGTTTTATAAATGCTGAGGTCTAGACTCTCAGCCGCGGAGTCCCCATCGTCTAGAGGCCTAGGACACCGCCCTTTCACGGCGGCAACAGGGGTTCGAATCCCCTTGGGGACGCCACTTTAACTTTTCTTGTCGCTATATAGCCATCCCATTCGGGTACGGCCTCGGTTAAGATGCGCAGTCTCTCCTCGAGACACGCTAATCTGATGAGCATCCGTACCCGTTTCGCGCCGAGTCCCACCGGCTATCTCCACATTGGCGGCGCGAGAACAGCTCTCTTTAACTGGCTATTAGCACGTAATCAAGGTGGCTCGTTCGTCCTCCGGGTTGAGGATACGGATATCAAACGTTCAACACGAGAATCCATTGATCAGATTGTAGAGGGAATGAAATGGCTTGGTTTGGATGCCGACGAGGGTCCGTTTTTCCAGACGGACCGTCTTGATCGTTACCGCGATCTCGCCCAACGGTTACTCGATTCAGGAAAAGCTTACCGCTGTTATTGCAGCAATGATGACTTAGCTAGGATGCGCGAAAAACAGAAGGCAGAAGGATTAAAACCCCGCTACGACGGTCGCTGTCGAGGAAGAGGTGCGTTTAGCTCTGAGCGGAAATCTGTTATTCGTTTCTTGAACCCTTCCCACGGACAGGTAAAGGTTCGGGATCGGATCCGGGGAGAGGTGACGTTTGAGAACGCTGAGCTAGACGATCTGGTTATATTGAGGTCGGATAGCATGCCAACCTATAACTTTTCCGTCGTCATCGACGATGATGATATGGGGATAACTCATGTAGTGAGAGGCGACGATCACCTGAACAATACGCCGCGACAGCTCAACATCATCGAAGCGCTTGGCTTATCCTCGCCTGAGTATGCGCATCTTCCGATGATTCTCGGTGCTGACGGTAGCCGTTTGTCAAAACGTCATGGTGCGGTAAGCGTGCTTGCTTATCGTGATGCCGGATATTTGCCGCAAGCCGTATTGAACTACATCGTGCGGTTAGGGTGGTCTCATGGAGATCAGGAGTTGTTCTCTATTGAGGAGATGATTGAATTGTTCGGTCTCGATGGTGTGAATGAGTCGGCAGCCAGCTTTGACCCTGATAAATTTCTTTGGGTGAATCAGCAGTGGCTGAAGCAGGCCGCAACCGAATCGATAGCTATCTCCATAAAGCCGTTACTCGAGGCCCGTCATTTCGATTTGGACGGCGGTCCTGCCATCGACGATATTGTTGAGGTTCAGCGAGACCGCGCGCATACGCTTGAGGAGATGGTGGATAAGAGCGCGTTCATTTATTGCGATCCCGAGACTTATGCGCCTAAGGCAGTGAAGAAGCATTTTAAGTCCGGCGTGCTCCCGATTCTTGAGAGCTTAGTTGGGGCGCTCGATGGTTTGACCGACTGGGATATCGTGACAACACAGACGGCTGTTGAGATTGTAGCCGAGAAGTTAGAGTTGAACATGGGTAAGGTTGCGCAACCGTTACGTGTTGCCGTGACAGGGGATTCCGCCTCTCCCGGTATCGGCCAGACGCTGTTTCTTCTAGGTCGGAAGAAAACCCTGGATCGGCTGAGAAGAGCAGTCGAGTTCGTAAAGGATGGCACTTAACCTTGATTAGTGCCACGGATCTTCTATGACGGAAGAACTGCAGAGCAGCGATTTATGGGGGCTTGTCCTGGCTGGCGGGTTGAGTCGACGCATGGGCAAAGACAAGGGACTACTCGAATTTCATGGGCTACCCCAAGTCGTATGGCTTTGGCAACAACTGGACGCGCTTTGCGAGTGCGCGCATGTTTCAGTCAATGCTGGGCAATCCGACCTTGAACCCTACGCGAATCTTCCTATGATTGTTGATGAGACAACAGGGATAGGGCCTGCTTCAGGACTGGTTTCAGCGTGGGCCGCACACCCTGAGGTTGCCTGGCTAGTCGTCGCTGTAGACATGCCGTTTGTGGACGGAGATACGCTGCGACCATTAATCGAGGCTCGTCGTCCTGGGATGCATGCCACGGCTTATAAAAATTCCGATGGGATTCTGGAACCGCTCTGTACCATCTGGGAACTAGCGGCGCAGCCGCTGTTAGCCGAGCGTATTAGGACTGGAGACACCTCTCTGAGGGGTTTCCTAGAGGTTGGCCGGGTTAGTATTTTGACGCCACCGGTTGCTGTTTCCCTCACGAATATAAATTCGGTTGTCGAGTACCGGGAGGCAGAGCGCCTGCTGGTGGCACAGTAGATAGATGTATATAAAAAAGATAGCGCATAAGCTTTGCGTGGCGCCGATGATGCAGCGCACCGATCGGCACTGCAGATATTTCCTGCGTTTGTTAGCGCCGAATGCATGGCTATATACAGAGATGATTACGGCGGCTGCGCTTATTCGGGGTGATCGTAAGGGTCTTCTTCGTCACAATGACTCTGAGCACCCATTAGCGTTACAACTTGGGGGTAATGATCCGGGGGAACTCTCAATGGCGGCGCGTTTTGGTGAGGATGCGGGTTACGACGAAATCAATCTCAATGTCGGTTGCCCTAGCGATCGTGTCCAGACAGGGCAATTTGGTGTGGCGCTGATGGCATCGCCGAAAAGAGTTGCCGAGGGCCTATCGGCGATGTTGGCGGCAGTTGAGATCCCTGTAACCGTGAAAACGCGGTTGGGTATAGACGATCAAGACAGCTACGAGTTTCTATGCAAGTTTGTTGAAGCGATTGCTGCTGTAGGTTGCCAGACAGTCATCGTCCATGCGCGTAAAGCTTGGCTTAAGGGTCTCAGTCCAAAAGAGAACCGTAATATACCCCCACTTAATTATTCGCGTGTGCAGCGTCTTAAGGCCGACTATCCGCAACTTGAGATTATTATTAACGGTGGTCTGACGGGGACGACCCAGGTTCTAGAGCAACTTGCCCATGTGGACGGTGTCATGCTGGGTCGTCAAGTTTACCAGTCTCCATATCTGTTGGCGGAAGTCGATCGGGCGCTCTTCGGTGGTCCACCACCTCCGTCTCGGGAGGCAGTACTCGCTGCGTTTATTGAGTATCTGCAACGTGAATCGTCGATGGGTACTCCGCTCAAGTCGATGAGTAGGCATCTCATGGGGCTCTATGCTGGTCAGCCCGGTGGTCGTCGATGGCGTCGGCTTTTGAGCGAGCTACCGCACGGCGAAAAGGGACTCAGGGCATTGTTGGAGCACAAAGTTGCTACTAGAAGGTCGCTCAGACAGACCACGCAGCGCACTCAGATAGCCCCTTGCGACGAACTAAGGTTGTAAACGGTTCGATCAACTCTGACTCGCGGCGATACATCGTCTCGATAATGAGTGTTGCTATTATGCAAACGATGATCTAGCTACAATAAAAGTCTCTTTCCAACTATTACTATTCGACGAGGTTGCAGTGGCACGCGCAGAGGAAAAAAACATTGGGCAGCTAACAATGGCGGAACAGGCAGATGTTCATGAACTTTACGAAGAAGCTGTTCAGAATGTGGAGGGCGAAATCGAATTTGTTCAAGACACGTTTCGTGACCTGAGAAAGCGTGAGGCCGTGAGTTTCAGAGAGGATTTTTGCGGAACTGCGAGTGCTTCGTGCGAATGGGTGCGCGCAGGTAACGGGAGGCATGCTATCGGTGTCGATATCGATTCCGATGTGCTCGAGTGGGGGCGAAAAAATCGTCTAGGCCGACTCCCGGAAGCCGATAGAGCACGAGTGAAGTTGCTCAACGAAGACGTTATGACAGTAGAGACTGAACCGGTGGATATCGTCGGTGGTTTCAATTTCAGTTATTGGATTTTTAAGACTCGCACGGAAATGCGCGACTATTTTATTCGTGTACGCGACTCCTTGAAATCTGACGGAGTGTTTTTTTTAGACGCTTATGGTGGTTCCGAGGCCTACGATACGCAAAAGGAAAAAACAAAGTACGACGGATTCACCTATATCTGGCACCAGGCTAAGTATGAGCCCGTGACTGGGCGTACTGTCTGCCACATACATTTCAAGTTCCCGGATGGCTCCAGAATCAAGAAAGCATTTAGTTACGATTGGCGCCTCTGGTCACTGCCGGAGCTTCGTGAGCTTTTGGAAGAGGCGGGGTTTGCGAGTGTTCGCGTCTATTGGGAAGGCGAGGACGATGATGGCGAAGGAAACGGCGAGTTCTTCGAGGAGACGAAAGGGGAGGCGGATCCAGGCTGGATTGCTTACCTTGTTGCCGAGAAATAGACTGAATGTGAGCCTTATCGCCCTGTCTTAGGGTCGCATTATCGCTGCTCGAAAAGCAGCATCATGTAGGCGGGTCTGCCAAGGGTTATTCGTTTGTCACGGATTCTTTACTCATCGAGCGCACGGATGATCTTCTCGTGCTCGGTAAGCAAGTCGCGGGGAAGACGCTCGCCGTAACTTTCTAGATATTCGCCAACCTGATCTAGTTCGGTTCGCCATTGATCTCGATTGACAGCTAAAAGCTGCGCGATTTTTTCATCGGAAACATCGAGGCCGGTTAAATCGATGTCCTCCGCGTTCGGCAGGTAACCGATCGCTGTATCTTGTGCTCCTACACCATTTTCGCAACGGTCAATTATCCAGCGCAGCACGCGCAGGTTCTCTCCGAAACCAGGCCAAAGGAACTTACCATCGGGGTCGCGACGGAACCAGTTAACGTGAAATATTTTCGGAAGGCTGTCGGAGCGTGTGCCAAAGCTCAACCAGTGAGTCCAGTAATCAGCAAAGTTGTAGCCGCAGAATGGTTTCATCGCCATGGGATCTCGTCGGACAACGCCTACTTGACCAGTTGCAGCGGCCGTTGTTTCTGAAGCGACGCTTGCTCCAACGAAGACGCCATGTGCCCAGTCTTTCGCTTGGTAGACTAATGGTGCAAGCTCTCGTCTTCTCCCCCCGAATACAAGCGCCGAGATAGGTACTCCATTGGGTGCTTCGGCGAGCTCTGAGTAACCCGGGTTATGTGTTGCAGCGACAGTGAAGCGTGAGTTCGGATGTGCAGCAGGACCGTTAGCAGCGTCATATGGACGGCCCTGCCAGTCAGTAACAGGCTCGCCAGTTCCCTTGTTCTCCCACCACGGATCATTTTCTGCGGTGACGGCGACATTCGTGAATATTGTATCGGATTGAATCGTATCGTAGGCATTTGGGTTGGTCTGCTGGTTCGTGCCCGGGACGACGCCGAAGTAGCCGGCTTCGGGGTTGATCGCTCGTAGCTGACCATTGTCATCCAAATGCATCCACGCAATGTCGTCACCTAATGTCCAAACCTTCCAGCCTTTCTGGCTTTCCGGTGGAATCAGCATAGCGAGATTAGTTTTGCCACATTGAGAGGGAAAGGCGCACGCTAGATAATGTGTTTCGCCTTGGGGGTTTTCGATGCCGACAATGAGCATGTGTTCGGCCAGCCAGCCTTCAGTGCGCGCTTGATAGCTTGCTATACGCAATGCATGACACTTTTTACCCAATAGTGCGTTGCCGCCATAGCCGGAACCGAAGCTCATGATTGTCAGCTCTTCGGGGAAGTGCATGATAAGACGTCGCTCCGGGTCGAGCTCACCAATCGAGTGGAGACCCTTAATAAAACTGCCCTTATTCTCGATTTCAGTCAGGGCCGCTTGTCCCATTCGAGTCATGAGATACATATTTGCGGCCACGTAGGCGCTGTCGGTAATCTCTACGCCATAACGAGCGTATTGTGAGCCTAGCGGGCCCATGCAATACGGAATGACATAGAGCGTTCGGCCTTTCATGCAGCCGGTGAAGAATCCCTCCATTATCGCCTTGGCTTCAGTCGGCTCCATCCAGTGGTTATTTGGGCCGGCGTCAGCTTCACTCCCAGTACAGACGTAGGTGAGATGTTCGACACGAGCGACGTCCTGTGGATCCGATAGATGAAGATAACAGTTTGGATAATGTTCCTGATTCAGTTCTCGCAGATCTTTATTTTTTAGCATTTCCTTAACGAGAGAGTCATATTCCTCCCTGGTACCGGAACACCAATGGATGCGGTTGGGGGTGGTGAGTTGGGATATTTCAGTGACCCAGTCGCTGAGTGCTGTTAGTTGGGTGCTCATTTTTTTTTTGGATAATGAGAAGGGGTATCTTTTGCCGGGAGTATACGCGCGAACTACTTTTTTTGGAAAGCAATTCGTACCTAAATTTTTGCCTGTTTTTCCGCTTTTGATACGACTTTTCTGGAGTCTTAGAGGTTGGTATTTCAAGATCACGTTATAGTTGCGGCATGGATGATTTGGTAGAGACGTTTCGGCCCGGTGGTCTACTAGCCCAGCATCTTCCTGGTTTCACGTATCGTGATGTGCAGGAGGAGATGTCTCAGCTTGTTTGGGATACGCTAGCATCGCGGAATAACCTCGTGATCGAGGCGGGGACTGGTATTGGTAAGACCTTCGCCTATCTTGTGCCGGTGTTGTTGTCTGGGAAGCGCGCGGTTGTCTCGACGGGTACTCGGACGTTGCAGGATCAGCTCTACGATCGTGATCTACCGATGCTTGGTAACGCAATCGGTCGGCCAGTGAAGGTCGCGCTCCTCAAGGGCCGTAACAATTATCTGTGCTGGCATCGGTTTGAGATTGCACGTCAAGAAGGTATTGGTAGCGAATCGTTTCGACGAAGACTGGAGCGTATTGCGGGGTGGGCACGTTCCGGAGTCAGTGGTGACCTGACCGATCTCGAAGATTTCTCTGAGGACGATCCGTTGCGTACCAGAATCACCTCGACAGTAGATAACTGTCTCGGTACACGTTGTGAGCACTACGAAAACTGCTTTGTTGTCGAAGCTCGGCGACAGGCGCAGACCGCAGGTGTCGTAATTGTCAATCATCACTTATTACTAGCTGATTTGGCACTAAAGGAGTCGGGTTTCGGTGAGCTGTTGCCGGGTACGGATGTAGTTGTCGTAGACGAGGCGCACCAGCTGCCGGAGATTGCACAACAGTTTTTCGGAATTTCCGTTGGTAGTCGCGAACTCCAGCAACTCGCCCGCGATGTACTTGCCGAAGCGCGTGCGACGGGTCTAGATCGTGAATTCGAGTTGTTGTCCGACGCGCTCGTTAAACAAGCTGCGGACGCACGACTGATTGCTAACGACATTTCTGGAAGGGTGCCATGGGCTGTCTGTCCGGCAGAGTTGCAGCGAGCGGTTATGGTGTGGCGCGATACATTGGATGAGCTAGCAACTAGGCTAGAGGCCGCACGCGAAATCAGCCCGGGTCTTGAGAGTTGTTGGGAGCGCTGCCGGGATAGTGTGGGTCGCTTAAATATGCTTGAGGAAGTTGCTTCGTGCGGGCTAAGGTGGGTCGATATCACGACACGTAGCTTAGTAGTGCATTGGACGCCGCTTGATACCAGTGCAGAACTCTCACAGAGAGTTTTAGCGCATGGTGGAACTTGGGTGTTTACCTCAGCGACGCTAGCGATTGGTGCCGATTTCAGTCACTTCGTCGAGCGAGTCGGCTTAGAGGATCCTCCTACAAAGGCGTTGCCAAGCCCATTCAATTTTGCGGACAACGCTAGATTATATCTTCCGGTAGGACTGCCTCAGCCGGCGGAGCCGGAGTTTATCGCGTGCCTACTTGGCGAAGTGTATCCGCTCTTAGAGGCGAGTGGTGGTGGCGCATTTCTGCTGTTTACGAGCTATCGGGCCTTGAACGAGGCGCATCGGCTACTCAAAACACGGTCACTTCCGGGGCCATTACTGGTTCAGGGCGAAGGACCTAGAACTGAGCTGCTCAAGTGTTTTCGGGACGCCGGAGATGCTATTTTGCTGGGCACAAGTAGTTTTTGGCAGGGTGTTGATGTCCGGGGCCCAGCGTTGCGGGTGGTCATCATTGATAAGTTACCTTTCGCATCGCCGGCCGATCCGCTCATCAAAGCGCGAATTGACAATATTCGCAGTGAAGGTGGTGATCCCTTCAATCAGTTCCAGGTTCCGCAGGCGGCCTTGGCCTTAAAGCAGGGAGTTGGGCGAATGATCAGGGATTTTGATGATCGGGGCTTAGTAGTTCTTTGCGACCCGCGGCTGCGTACACGTTCTTATGGCCGCATTTTCCTAGAAAGCTTGCCGCCAATTCCACTCGTTAACGATGCCGACGAAGCTCTAGAGTTTGCGGCGGGGCTTCTTCCCGATCTGGGAATATTACAAGAAATAGGTCTAAGGTGAATCTGCTTGCTATAGAAACTTCGAGCGAAGTCGGCACAGTTGCGCTGCATTCCGGCGAGGAATTGGTACAACGGCGCATTGAGACTCCACGGGATCAGACCCAGCAGGTCCTACCGATTGTGGATGAGTTATTGGCCGGTGCTGGGCTGGTGCTCACGGATTTGGAGGCTATTGCGTTCGGCAGGGGCCCCGGTTCATTCACCGGACTTCGGATCGCGACAGCCATAGCTCAGGGCCTTGGTCTAGCAGCGAATCTGCGACTGTTACCGGTTTCGAGTCTGGCGGCTATCGCGCAGGGTGTCTGGCGTTCTCATAGTCAGAAACGCTCCCTAGTATGTATTGATGCGCGTATGGGTGAGGTTTTCTGGGGAGCGTTCGAGATACGCGGCGACCTCGCTGAACTGATCGGTGAGGAGCATCTCTCCGTGCCTGAATCAGTAGAGTACCCTGATGCTAGCGACTGGGTAGCTGTCGGTAGCGGCTATGCGGCGTATCCAAAAAATCTTGCTGATGCAGTTAAATCAGCCAGTAGCGTATTTGTGGATCATATTCCTGAAGCAGTGGATCTCTTTCCGTTAGCGCGGTCGCGATTGGCGGGTGGCGAGTTTGTATCACCATTGGCAGCATCTCCTCTTTATTTACGCGAGCAATCGGCGTGGAAAAAATAGTGTTCAGTTCGTATTTGGTACCTTCTGTTAATAAAATTGTAATGATTTACAAGTGTAATATTAAGATATAGAAATACGGATAAGTGCATGACTAAAAAGACAGTATTAGTTGTTGAAGACGAGGCTGCGATTCGAGATATGTTGGTATTCAATCTCGAGCGCGCGGGTTATCAAGTAACGCTAGCGATTGACGGTCAAGAAGCTCGGCTGGCCATCGCAGATCGCCAGCCCGACGCTGTGCTCATGGATTGGATGCTTCCCGATGTTAGCGGTCTGGAACTTACACGCCAGCTAAAGCGGGATCCAAATACTCGTGATATTCCCGTGATCATGCTGACGGCTCGCGTTCACGAAGACGATCGCGTCGCGGGCCTTAATGGTGGTGCGGATGATTATATGACTAAACCGTTTTCTGTGCGTGAGCTCGAAGCGCGTATCAAGGCGGTCCTGCGAAGATCTATTGCTAGAGATGAAGAAGTTTTAATTGCTGCGGACTTGAAGCTCGACGGGGCAAGTCATAGAGTCAGCATAGGCGATAAGGAAATTACGCTCGGGCCAACCGAATATCGGTTGTTGGAGTTTTTTATGCGTCATCCTGATCGTGTCTATTCGCGCTCGCAACTCCTGGATCGGATTTGGGGAGGTAATGTGTACGTTGAAGAGCGGACTATCGACGTACATATCCGCCGTCTCCGAAAGGCTATAGATTATCGTGGATACGATAGACTCATTCAGACTGTTCGCGGGTCTGGTTATAAGTTTGTGCTAAACGAGGCTTAATGTGCCCAAGCGTTGGGTTAAGCATTTTTTATTTCTCGCAGCGGGATCTACGCTGAGTCTAATTTGCGGGCTATGGTTTGGTCGACCAGTCCTGTGGTTGTTGGCGGTACTATCCCTCTACCTAGCTAATACGCTCCGCCATCTCTATTTTCTGGATATTGCTCTCGATCGCGAAAAAAAGATCAAGACCTTCGAGATGCGTGGCTTATGGTCGGAAATCTTCGCGCGCGTAAATAGTCAGCTGGGTAAGTTGCGTAGTCGTAAGGCGAATTATCGCCGCTTGCTGCGCGAGGTTCGGCAGTCTACGGATGCTCTGACGGACGCAGGAATTATTCTCAACTCTGAATCTGAGATTCAGTGGTTTAATCCAGCGGCAACGCGACTTTTGGGATTTGATCCGCAGCGCGATATGAACCAACGTATTGGTAATTTTCTTCGTCATCCTGATTTCCTTAATTATCTTGAAAATTCGGATAGTGAACCCGTCACTGTTCCGTCGCCGATAAATGATACCGACCACCTATCGGTGCAGATCATTCCTTACGGAATAGAACAACGGATGGTTATTGCTCGGGACATCACGCATCAGCTGCAGCTGGAGGGCATGCGTCGAGATTTCGTCGCGAATGCGTCTCATGAGCTGCGTTCACCCCTAACAGTGATTGGCGGATATCTAGATGGACTATCAGGAGACCAAGATCTGCCAGAGAGTTGGGTTGCTCCGATAGACGAGATGCGGCATCAAGTAGATAGGATGACTAAAATTCTCCAAGACCTAATCGAACTTAGTCGCATGGAGGCGGATGGAAAGGAAGTCAAACAGGTTTTCGTCAGTGTCCCAGATCTACTCAAGCGTATTCAACAAGAGTTTGTCGTGCGGGGAAGCACGCCTGAGCTAGTGTTTAACGTTTCAATCGAAGCAGGCTTGCTTGGTAGTGAGTCGGAGCTTTATTCAATCTTCCATAATCTAATAACTAACGCGGTTAGATTTACGCCTGATGACGGTAAAGTGGAAGTAAACTGGCTGGTCGAGGGCACCGTCGCAGTATTTACCGTTGTGGATAACGGTATAGGTATACCTGACGAATTGGTTTCGAGGATCACCGAACGCTTTTTTCGCGTTGATCCAGGGCGGTCTAGGGAGATGGGGGGCACAGGGCTCGGCCTCGCGATCGTTAAGCATGCGTTACAGCGTCACGATGGTGCGTTAGTAATAGAGACTCAGCTTGGGAAAGGAAGCAGTTTTCGTTGCGAGTTTCCTGAGAGTCGGATTGTATTACGTCACGCCGTTCCTCAAGTCGTCATATAATAGTTGCTATGGAAATAGAAGATCTTCGACATCACACATCTCGCCGGTTTAACGAAGACCTCGAGCACGTAAGAAATTCTGTGCTTAATATGGGCGGGTTAGTTGAGGAGCAGTTGAGTCGTGCGCTCAAAGCGCTCTCAGATGCCGATAGCGAGTTGGGTTTGAAGGTTGGGCATGACGATCACAAGGTAGATCGCATGGAGGTAAAGATTGACGAAGAGTGCAGCCGTATTCTCGCTACGCGGTCGCCCGCTGCTGGCGATCTTCGACTCATTATTGCGACGATCAAAACTATTACCGATCTTGAGCGTATAGGTGACGAAGCTGAGAAGATCGGCTTGCTCGCTGCTCGTCTCGCCGGTCTCGAGCAGCCGAGATCGAGCTACCGTGAACTCCGGAATCTTGCGCGTCTCGTCAAACAAATGGTTCGTGACGCAATGGATGCGTTTGCGCGGCTGGATGTGGAGGGTGCAATAGCGGTCGTCAAGGCGGATGAAGACGTTGATGACGAATATGAGATGATCTATCGACAGAGCATTACATTTATGATGGAAGATCCGCGTGCAATTTCGCGGGTTATGGATTTGACTTGGACAGCACGTGCCCTGGAACGGATCGGTGATCACGCCAAGAACATTTGCGAGTACGTAATTTTCTTAGTCCATGGTACGGATATTCGCCATACCGCGATGGAGAAGGTAGAGGCGGAGGTAGCGCAGGCAGCTATAAGACAAGAGAGCGATTCTTGATTAAAACACGCAAACAGCGTCGCCTGCTAAATCTAGCGGGATTCGGGATAGTAGTCGGACTCATGGCGTATGCATTGTTCTCTCAGTACGTGCTGGGTTTGGACGCTTGTCCGCTTTGTATTTTTCAGCGTGTCGCCATCATTTCTTTAGGTATGGTTTTCTTAGTAGCAGGTATCCATAGTCCAGCCGGATTGGCTGCGAGAGCTTACTGTGCTTCTGGTGTCGTTGCTGCCGCGGTCGGTGCTGGGATCGCAGGCCGGCATGTGTATATCCAGAATTTGCCACCGGACCAGGTGCCCAGTTGTGGACCTGGTCTAGACTACATAATGGATGCATTCCCGATTATGGAGGCTATCGAGATGGTTTTCACAGGCTCGGGAGAATGTGCTGAGGTGAATTGGTCTTTTCTTGGTCTGAGTATGCCCGGCTGGGTGCTGCTCTGGTTTATCGCGCTAGCGGGTTTAGTTTCCCTTGCCAACTGGACTCGAGTCGACTAGTAACAACTCCGCCACTCTATAGTAGATGTGTTCCAGGCGTGGGATATCGTTTATATCGACGGCTTCGTTCACTTTGTGGATGGTTTCGTTCAGCGGTCCCATTTCTACAACACTAGCGCCGAAGGGTGCTATAAACCGACCATCCGATGTGCCGCCACTCGTTGAAAGCTCGGGGTCATTTCCGGTTTCTTCTCGGACCGCTTTGCTCATCGCATCAGTTAAGTGGCCTTCTTTCGTAATAAATGGCATTCCCGCGTTTTTCCACGTGACCTCGAAGTCTAGCTTGAGCTTTCTCAGAATGTTTTCGACATATTTGGAGAGAGATTCTTGCGTCCATTCGGTCGAGTAGCGAAAGTTGAAGCGACAGCTAAGTTCGGAGGGCACTACATTCGGCGCATTGGCGTCACAATGAACATTCACCATCTGAAAAGTCGTCGGTGGAAAGTACACATTGCCTTCGTCCAAAGGTTCGGCTGTGACAGAAGTAACAAACTGAGCGAGAGCGTGCATGGGATTCATAGTCTCGAGTGGGTAAGCGACATGTCCCTGAATACCGCGAATTTTCATCAGTCCAGTAAGACTGCCTCTTCGGCCGATCCTGACTGTGTCCCCAAACGTTTTTGCGCTGGAGGGTTCGCCGACAACGCACCAATCAATCAGTTCGTTACGTGAGTTCAACGTATCCATGACCTTTGCCGTACCGTTTGCTGCTTCTCCTTCTTCGTCGCTAGTAATCAAAAAGGCTAGGGTGCCAGCATGTTTGGGATAAGTTGTCACGAAGCGTTCCGCCGCCGTGATCATTGCCGCGAGACTAGCCTTCATGTCGGCAGCGCCGCGAGCAATGAGATGACCGTCCTGAATCTCTGCGGCGAAAGGATCGACAGACCACTGATCGAGCGAACCGGGGGGGACGACATCCGTGTGGCCAGCAAAGCATAACAACGGTGCTGCTTGCCCATGGCGTGCCCATAGATTATCGACTTCCCCAAAACTCAAAGATTCAACGTCGAAATCGACGGCCTCGAGACGAGACCGAATTAATGTTTGACAGCCTTGGTCATCTGGCGTAACCGAAGGTTTACGAATTAGTTCGCGAGCGAGTTCGAGAGCGGTCATGAGTGCCCCAAGAGGTTAATTTTCAATACAGTATTGTAACTTATTGTTTTTATATGATCTTGTGCTAATTAATGCTTAATATTTACCTATTAAGTTGGCTGACATAAATCCTTAACATTCAACCGGTACCCTATATTCATGAAGTTAGTAGGTAATTCTCTTGAAGGACGCCGAATCTTAGAAAAGGAGTGTCAAATGTTAGCCCATATACATAGAATCAAAACTTCCCGTATTTTATGTTTTTCGATTGTCGCATTGATTGCTATCGTTACGAGCATTGGGATGAACGAACGTGCGGCCGCCCAGAGCGCCAGAGATTACGTGAGTATTGTAGGGTCATCTACGGTATATCCGTTTGTAACTGTGGTTGCTGAGTATTTCGGTCGCGCGTCACAGTTTAAGACCCCCAAAATAGAATCTACCGGTTCTGGTGGCGGGTTTAAATTATTCTGCGCGGGACTCGGTGTCCAATACCCGGACATTACAAATTCTTCGAGGCGTGTAAAGTTGTCGGAAATTGAGGATTGCGCGAGCAACGGTGTCGCAGAAATCGTAGAAGTCAAAATAGGTTATGACGGGATAGTGCTGGCGAATGCGGCAGCTGCTATGCGATATAGCCTGACGCGACAACAGATTTTCTTGGCTCTAGCGAAAGAAGTACCCGATCCCTCTGGTGTCGATCGACTCGTGCTAAATCCATACGAACTATGGTCTGATATCGACTCTAGTCTCCCTGAGGTAATGATCGAAGTTTTGGGACCACCGCCAACTTCTGGGACTCGCGATGCGTTCGTCGAGTTGGTTATGGACTACGGCTGTGGGACATTTCCGTTAATAGCGATGGCTGCGTCCGATGATGTCCAGGCGGCTTGCCATACGATTCGTGAGGACGGAAAGTTCATCGAAGCTGGTGAGAACGATAACCTAATCGTACAGAAGCTTGAGGCTAATCGGAATGCGCTTGGTATCTTCGGCTATAGTTTCCTTGACCAGAACTACGATAAGGTTCAAGGTTCGTTGATTGATGGCCAGGTACCCGAGTTTGAAGCAATTGCAGATGGTGTTTATCCGATCTCTCGTCCCCTATATTTCTATGTGAAGAAAGCTCATATCGGAGTGATTCCGGGTATAGAGGAGTTTCTTCGGGAGTTTACTAGTGATGCCGCCTGGGGAGAGTTTGGCTACTTGTCTGACCGTGGCTTGATACCGTTGCCAGAGAGTGAGCGGCGCGAGGTTCTTGCTGCGGTTAATGAACTGAAAAATATAGAGTTATGACCATTAATTATTAAAAGCAGGTAGCAGTACTTGGAATCATCCACGGTCTTACTGATACTGGCGGGAATTACTGCTCTAGGATTCGTCTTAGGACGTCGTCGAGCATTAATCGGTGGTGCCTTAGAGCGCTTTCATTCGCTTCCTGTGTACTACGGCGGTTATGTTGCGCTGTGGTGCATGTTACCAGCTCTTATCCTTTTCGCGTTTTGGCATAGCTTTGAACCGGCCTTCATTCGCGGGCAGGTACTTGGTTCGCTTCCACCGGAAATTCAGGCTTTGCCTGAAGCAGAACTCGGCCTGGTTTTTAACGATATTCAAAATCTCGTGCGGGGAGTTGTTGGGATGGGAGAGCCCAGCGAAGCAGTGGTCACGGGAGCAGCGTATTACGAGCGGCTCTATCACATCAGTCGCCTCGCCTTGACGGGTTGTGTCTTCGTTTTAGCGCTTGCTGCGTTCGGTATTGGACTACAACGCATTCGACCCAGTTTACGAGCGCGAAATAAGGTAGAACGCACACTGGAGTTGATGCTCCTTGCAGCATCGACGATTGCGATATTTACCACGGTCGGAATTTTCTTGTCGGTTCTGTTCGAAGCACTGAGATTCTTTCAGCAAGTGCCGTTGTTCGATTTTCTATTCGGTTTAACGTGGAGTCCGCAAACGGCGATTCGTGCAGATCAGGTAGGATCGTCAGGGGCATTTGGCGCGATACCGCTATTTACGGGTACGTTGCTAATATCCGGTCTTGCAATGTTCGTCGCGGTCCCTGTTGGTTTGATGTCCGCGATATATTTATCCGAGTACGCTAGTGCTCGGATTCGCGCTTACGCTAAGCCGATGTTGGAGGTACTCGCCGGCATTCCGACGGTTGTTTATGGCTACTTCGCGGCGCTTACTGTCGGGCCATTGTTGAGGCAATTCGGTGAAGCTCTAAACCTCAGCGTTTCTTCTGAGAGCGCGCTAGGTGCCGGTCTAGTGATGGGTATTATGATAATACCTTTTGTGTCCTCTCTCTCCGATGATGCGATTACGGCCGTTCCGCAGTCGTTGAGGGAGGGATCTTATGGTCTCGGCGCTACTCATTCAGAGACTATCCGACAGGTCGTTCTACCGGCAGCCTTACCGGGTATCGTAGGCGGTATTCTATTGGCTGTATCGCGCGCTATAGGCGAGACGATGATTGTCGTAATGGCCGCGGGTCTTGCCGCTAATTTAACAGCTAATCCATTCGAGGCTGTGACGACCGTTACTGTTCAGATCGTTACTCTGTTGGTAGGAGACCAGGAATTCGACAGTCCTAAGACGCTGGCAGCCTTCGCGCTGGGCCTAATGCTTTTTCTTACTACTTTGTTGTTGAACATTGTCGCGCAGCGAACGGTGCGTCGTTATCGTGAGCAATATGAGTAAAGTGAACCCCGAAGCATCTCTCCGTGACCGCGTTAAAGAGGGTCTCGCCCGCCGCTATCGGCGCGAGCGCTATTTCAGGATCGCCGGGTTTGGCGCGCTGTCGGTCGGTTTGCTTTTTCTTGGCTTTTTCTTCTTCACTATTATTAGTAACGGTCATTCTGCATTACGGCAGACGCATATTCGTCTTGATGTCGACCTTACGGCGCTGGGTCTGAGGGTAGACGCTGAGTTGACACCTGAGGTGCTGGCAACAGCAAATTATGTCGGTGTCGTTCGGGATAGTCTGCGTGAGTTATTTCCTGAGGTATCCTCTCGAGCGGATTTACGTGAGTTATTCGCGCTCGTTAGTTCGGGTGGGACGTTCGAGTTACGACAACGCATCGAGGCGGAACCAAGCTTGGTAGGGTTGGATGCCGCGACTTTCTGGCTTATCGCTGATGATGACGTTGATATGCTGATTAAAGGGCATTTCGATCGTGACTCATCTGCACAGGAGCGGCGCGTGAGCGATAACCAGCTCGCGTGGATCGAAGCTCTCGAGGCTGATGACAGGATTGAGCTTCAGTTTAATCGCCGTTTTTTCTTGGGTGGTGACTCCCGCGATCCAGAACTCTCTGGCGTTTGGAGCGCGACAGTCGGCTCGTTCTTTATGCTGCTCGTTACGCTCGTGCTCTCGTTCCCGCTCGGTGTAGGAACGGCAATCTACCTTGAAGAATTCGCGACACGTAATCGCTGGACAGATCTAATCGAGGTGAATATCAATAATCTCGCTGCGGTCCCCTCGATAGTCTTCGGGTTGTTAGGACTGGCACTTTTTATAAACCTTTTTGGATTACCGCGTTCTGCGCCGCTTGTTGGTGGGCTTGTCCTAACGTTGATGACACTTCCCGTCATTATTATCGCGGCACGCGCATCATTATCTGCTGTGCCTCCTTCGGTTCGCGAGGCGGCTCTGGGAGTGGGTGCATCGAAAATGCAGATGGTTGTCCATCATGTGCTTCCTTTAGCTATGCCCGGCATGTTGACCGGCACCATAATTGGCATGGCTCGAGCGTTGGGTGAATCGGCACCACTGTTGATGATCGGTATGGTAGCTTTTATTGTTGACACTCCAGGTTCACCTCTGGACCCCGCGACTGCTCTCCCGGTGCAGGTTTATCTCTGGGCAGATAGCCCGGAGCGCGCCTTCGTTGAGCGGACTTCTGCTGCAATACTTGTATTGTTGTTATTCCTCCTTCTAATGAATAGTGTAGCGATCCTTCTGAGAAGGCGTTTCGAGCGTAATTGGTAGCGGTTTGTGTTAGTGAGTGAGTTACAATATGCACAAGGCTACAAGAAGAATCGACGCAATGTCCGAAGCAACATCCCGAGAAAGCGCTGGCCCGGTTGGTAAGGGAGTGCCGACGATTGAACCTGTAGATGAGTCGTATCAGACGGCGGGCGATATTACGGCGGCAAAGCCTGTTATGAAGGCGAGAGATGTTAATGTTTTTTATAGCGATAATCATGCCCTCCAGAACATCAATCTCGATATTGGTCTAAACGAAGTTATTGCGCTGATCGGTCCGTCAGGCTGCGGTAAGTCAACATTTATACGTTGTCTTAACCGTATGAACGATACGATAGAGTCGGCGCGGATTTCCGGTAGCATCCTTTTGGACGGCGAAGATATTTATGATCGTCGGATGGATGTCGTTATGCTGCGTGCACGGGTGGGTATCGTCTTCCAAAAGCCGAACCCTTTTCCTAAATCGGTTTACGATAACGTAGCGTACGGTCCGCGGATTCATGGTCTTGCGCACGATAGGGCTGAGCTAGACAGCATTGTTCAGACAAGCCTCGAGCGGGCTGGGTTGTGGTCTGAGGTAAGGGATCGGTTGGAAGCGCCGGGTACAGGCTTGTCAGGTGGCCAGCAACAGCGGCTGTGCATTGCTCGCACGATTGCAGTAGGACCCGAAGTTATTTTGATGGACGAGCCCTGTTCTGCCCTCGATCCGATTGCAACGGCGCGTATTGAAGATCTCATTGATGAACTTAAGCAAAACTATGCCATCGTCATTGTGACTCACTCGATGCAACAGGCTGCGCGGGTATCTCAACGCACTGCCTACTTCCATCTCGGAAGACTCATTGAAGTAGGCGATACAGATCTGATATTTACTAATCCGAGCCAACGGTTGACTGAAGATTACATCACAGGGCGTTTCGGATAGCTTACAGTCTCATCCGATGACGAACTGCCGCCGCGATTTCCGAGTCGGAATAGTTTTTTGCATCAGAAAAAATTAGCTTCTTCTTCAGCGCTTAGTAGCTGAAGCTAATATCCATCATGAGTCTGTTGTAGTCCCGAACCAGTTTAGCTGCTTGGCCCCGCTCCGTTACGATATAGCGAAGGCCTAAATTCCAGCCGCCACGCATGATATAGCTTGCCATGAACGAATGGCCCTTAGCGTCAGTGCCGCCCCCGCCCCAGTCCGAGTCTGTAAAGGTCCCAATGACTGCGTCCGCTTCGAGATCCTGGTAGGTATAGCCTACGTCCCAGGTCCCCGGTTCTGAGGCGTCGCGATAGAAGATACCGTAAGAGTAGCCGTCACTATAAGCGTTTGCCTCAGTGTTAGTTACAAAATCGGCGAATATGCGTACGGGGTGGCCACCGGCTTCGAAATCAAGTTGGGCAAATAGCTCCGCCAGATTGAAGTTGTTCAGGTAATTTCCATTTGCGTCGAACTGATTGCCGTGTTTGAAGAAGAACGGTGGTCGGCCTTTCGCTTCATCGTAGTCATAGTAGCTTGCACCCGCTGTGACTCGTGCGCCGTTGGCGAGGTCGCTCGTAAACCCAGCCTGGGCACCAATCAGTATCGTCTCATCAGAGGATTTTCGCTCCTCGACGTAGAAACGGGCGGCGTTAGCGAAGAAATTGTTCGAAGAATAACGCAGCGCTAGCCCCTCGGGATTGAGGTCGTTGTCGTTTATCAAGTGTTGTGATGCGGGACGGAAGAACGGATTCCGCATCTTGCCGCCACGGAGGCTTAGATTTTCCGTAAGACCCCAGTCAAAATAGGCGAAGTCGATAGTGACATCCTTGCGCGAGAATCCGCCATCTAGGCTCTGATTCCCCGAGATCGGATTAGCGCCGCCGGTTGTGAGACCGAAACTGACCTGTAGATTTTCGGCCGGTTGTGCGTTGATCCCGACTCGTGCCCTGATTCTTTGCCGCTGCCTCTCGGTAAAAAGGTCGTCATTTATTATCTCGTGCCGATAACGAAGATCGCCAGAGATCTCTACGGTATTCGTCCAGGCTGGTGCTGCAGCTAGTCGCTCTTCGATGGGAATCTCTTCAATCTGTGCGCTACCACCATTATCTTGTTCCAGTGCCTCCAAGCGTTCCATGAGCATTTGCACTTCAGCGCGTAGCGCGGCAATTTCTTCGCTACCGCCAGATTGTGCATGAATCGCTGGTGCGATACCGATAAGTACTAGGACGGTTAACATAGCAGGTCTCATTTACTTCTCCATTGCTCGTGATTTCTAGTAACTAGAAGAAAATTAATGAGGGGTAGTTTGTCCTCTAACTGTTACAGTACTGTTACAGTTAGCTAAATTTTTTCGGAGAGGTCGTTGCTAAAGTAGATAGTCAGTCTTGCCGTTATTCGGGTAGGCGGAGAAGTTCGTTGAGGCTCGTTTTACTGCGCGTACTCTCGTCCACTTTCTTAACGATGACGGCGCAATAGAGGCTGTGTGTCGCATCGGCGCTTGGCAGGTTGCCCGAGACTACGACGGAACCGGCAGGGACACGCCCATAAAGAATCTCGCCGCTCTCGCGATCGTAAATTCGAGTGCTTTGGCCTATGAAAACACCCATGGAGATTACGCTACCCGCCTCGACGACGACACCTTCGACAATTTCCGAGCGTGCGCCGACGAAACAGTTATCTTCGATAATCGTCGGAGTTGCTTGTAGCGGTTCGAGGACGCCGCCGATTCCTGCGCCGCCCGAGAGGTGCACGTTTTTACCGATTTGAGCGCAGCTGCCAACCGTCGCCCAGGTGTCCACCATTGTGCCACTGTCGATATAGGCGCCGATGTTCACATAGGACGGCATGAGTACGACGTTAGGCGCAACGTAGGCACCGCGACGTACGAGTGCATCGGGTACGACGCGAGTCCCCGACGCTGCAAAGCTAGTAGCATCATAGTCGGCATACTTCAGTGGTACCTTGTCGAAGTACTGGGTGAAGCCACCGTCTATAGGCGCATTCTCATTGATCCGAAAATAGAGAAGAACCGCTTTTTTTAGCCACTCGTTAACTAACCACTTGCCATCAGCGTCCGGTTCAGCTACCCGTAGCTCGCCTCGATCAAGAGCTTCGATACATTGCTCGACGGCGCTTTTTATCTCAGGTTCAACTTTGCTGGGTGACAACTCGGTCCGTCTTTCCCAGGCGGAATTTATAATATTTTGGATTGTAGTCATAAGGATTTATCTTCTCAGGTTTTATAACGTCTCAGGGGCCGCTAGCGTCGTTTCGAGTGAGCTGACGAGGTCTTGCGCTACCGCTTCATTGAGTGGCTGATTGTTATCAGCAGTCACGAAAAACACGTCTTCCGCGCGCTCTCCGAGTGTCGCGATCTTCGCGTTTTGTAGTTGAACGTTCTGTTCGACGAAGAGCTTGCCGATATGGGCGAGTAATCCCGGTCGATCTCCGCAGACAAGTTCGAGAACAGTCCGTCGATTAGTCGGATCGTGGGAAACGCTAATTCTGACCGGTGTAGAAAACATACGGACTTGTCTTGGTGCACGTCGAGTTACTCGAATTACGCGAGTATCCGTTCTAGTAAGTGACCGTAGCACTCGGGCATGAATTTCTTCAAGACGGCGGTTACCTGAAATCGGACTACCGTCAGTTTCGAGAATAAAATACGTATTGAGCGTCTTCTTGTCTCGCATCGTAACGATACGTGCGTCGACGATTGTTAGACCGAGCTCATCCAATGTCGCAGTAGTCTGGACGAACGAACGCAGTTCTTGAGGTGCGAAAACCATTAGGGCAGTCAGGCCAGGCGTTAGTTCGTCGTTAACGTCGATAACAACCGGATGTTGGTCGGCGGCATTGGTGAGGATTCGTGTGTGCCAAGAGATCTCTTCTGGTCGATGACGCAAAAAATATTCTTCGGTAAAATTCGACCAGATATATTGCCAGTCGTTGCGAGAGAGTCCGGCAAGCCGCAACAGATTTTCTGTTTCTGCTTGGGTTTCTTTGACAAGTTGTTCCCCGTCGATCGGATGCGCGAGGCCGCGGCGTAGAGCTCCTTTTGTTAGTTCGTAGAGTTCCCAGAACAGCGTGTCTTTCCAGGAGTTCCAGATTTTTGGATTTGTCCCTCTGACGTCCGCAACTGTAAGTACATAGAGGTAGGCTAAATGTGTCTCATCGCCGATTTTTTGGGCGAATTCGTTGATAACTTGCGGGTCATTGAGGTCTTTCTTTTGCGCGGTGACTGAGAGCAGCAAATGATTCTGAACGAGCCATGCCACGAGTCGAGCGTCGTATCGGCTCATTCCGTGCTCAAGACAGAAGGCCTCCGCATCTACTGCGCCGAGCGTTGAGTGGTCGCCGCCGCGGCCTTTAGCAATATCGTGAAAAAGCCCTCCAAGGTAAGCGATTTCTGGTTTTTCTAGTGACTGCATAACCCGGCTGGATTTGGGGTGTTCGTGATCGAATCGCGGGAGAGATGCACGTCGCAGATTTTCTACAACGAACAAGGTATGTGCGTCGACCGTATAGGCGTGGAACAAATCGTATTGCATTCGGCCGACGATGCGGCCGAATGCTGGGATGTACAGTCCGAGCACACCGTAGGTATTCATCCGGCGTAAAGTTCGGGTTACGCCCTGTGGTGCCCGCAGAATGTTAAGGAACAATCGTTGATTGTGCGGGTTTTGGCGAAATTCTTCATCGATCAGCCACAGATGTTGCTTTATCAGTGCGATAGTCCGTGCGTTGATGCCTTTAAGATCCAGGTTTTGCTCAAGTAATAGAAATATTTCCAGCAACGCTGAGGAATCTTGAGCGAAGATGTTCTCATCGACAGCTTCCAGATAGCCGTTGCGTGACTGGAAGCGTGGTCCCATGAGTGTTGCCGGTGCATTAGGATCAACAAGAATAGCTTCTTCGAAGAGCTGCAGTAGCATTTCGTTTAGTCGGCTGAGCTCCATGACCGTTCGGTAGTAGCGCTGCATCAGTTGCTCCACCGCCAGCGTATAGGTCGCATCCTCGTAGCCCAGCATTTTTGCTAGTTTGATCTGATGGTCGAACAGCAGTCGGTCTTCACGGCGACCCACGAGTAGATGCAAACCGAAACGAATACGCCACAGCAGTGTCTGACCAGCCGTCAGGATTCGGAGTTGTCCTAGAGTTAGAATCCCATGATCGACGAGTCCAGCCAGATTTCGTGTTCCGAGATGCCGTTGCGCGACCCAGTCGATCATCTGGATATCTCGTAAGCCCCCGGGGCTACCTTTCACATTGGGTTCGAGATTATAGGCAGTATCATCGTAGCGGAGATGGCGCGCATTTTGTTCGTCGAGCTTGGCTTGAAAGAACTCCGAGGAATTCCACATTTTCTCTGCGCCGATATGTGTGGCCAGTTCGTCGAATAGTTCCTGGGAGCCCGTAAGGAGACGTGATTCCATCAGCGTCGTTACGATTGTTAGATCGCCACGGGCTTGCTTCTCGCAGTCATCTAGCGTGCGAACCGAGTGACCGACTTCGAGGCCGATATCCCATAGGAAAGTTAGAAATTTTCCGACATGTTCATTTAGGGCGGCATCGCTGTCCTTCGCGAGCAGCACCATCAGGTCTATGTCCGAGTATGGGTGCAATGCGCCGCGCCCGTAGCCTCCTACTGCCACCAACGCAGTCTGATTATATTCCGCCGGAGTGAAATGTTGCCAGGCGGTTACAATGACTTCATCTACAGCATGAGCTCGATGCCTGAGTAGTTTCTCGATTGCAACGTTGGCGTGAAAGCTCTTGGCTAGTAGTGCATCGGTTGCTGCTAGGCATTCGCGGAAGTATTTTATCGGGGATTCGGCAGCCTCGAGTGCCTGGCTTAACGCCCATGAATCTATCAGCATATCAATTGACTGAGGGGGCGCGAGGTCGGCGGGGTTCGCTCTTGTATTCAATTCATGATTCCCGGTCGTCGGCGCCGAGGGTCAGGACTTCATAGCCGTTATCGGTGACGAGAACGGTGTGCTCCCATTGCGCTGATAGAGAGTGATCTTTGGTCACAACAGTCCAGCCGTCGTTAAGTAGTTTTACATGTCGCTTACCAGCATTCACCATCGGTTCGACGGTAATAGCCATCCCTGTCTCCAGCTCAACGCCTATGCCGCGCTTACCGTAGTGAAGTACCTGCGGGTCCTCATGGAAGCCACGCCCGATACCATGCCCACAGTATTCACGCACAACTGAGAAACGATTCGCTTCTACATGCTGTTGGATCGAATTGCCTATATCGCCCAGATGCGTGCCAGGCCTGATTTCTTTGATGCCAAGCCACATAGCCTCGTAGGCCACGCGGGCAACTCGCTCCGCTAGTACCTGAGCCGGACCAACGAAAAACATACGGCTGGTATCACCATGGTAGCCGTCCTTAATGACCGTGATGTCAATGTTTAGTGTGTCACCGTTCTTGAGGATACGGTCTCCTGGAATACCGTGACACACGACATGGTTGACTGAAGTACATATGGATTTTGGAAAGCCGCGATAATTTAAGGGGGCTGGAATCGAGTCGAGCGTATTTACGATATAGTCGTGGCAGATGCGGTCTAGCTCATCGGTCGAAATTCCAGCAACTATTTCTGCACCAATCATATCGAGTGCGCTCGCCGCTAGTCGCCCCGCTATGCGCATCTTTTCCTGCTCTTCAGGTGTCTTGATCGTAATATTCATTTAATAGAAACAGTCCGTAGGAGCCAGGAAGTTCAAGTTTTAAAGGGATTGTAACCCTTGAAATTCAAAGGTGGGGCGATTGTTGCTACGATGCTCCTATGGTATAAAGCGCGCGCCCTTGAGGCAATTAACTTCACACACGCGCTAAAACCTGCAGCTGGGTGCTTTCCGGTTTGAAATCGAGGCGGGAGGTTGCTGTTGGGGGCGCGTGGAGGACTAACCCGAGATAGGAGTATTTATGACCGACGTTACTATGCGCCGGATGTTGGAGGCGGGAGTGCATTTTGGTCACCAAACCCGTTTCTGGAACCCGAAGATGGCACCTTTCATTTTCGGCGAACGGAGCCGCATCCACATCATTGATCTGGAAAGGACCCTGCCCCTGTATGCTGAGGCCACCCGATTCATCAGTAACTTAGTTGCCGATGGTGGTACCGTCCTGTTCGTTGGGTCGAAACGCGCGGCACAACAGGCGATGTCAGAGGAAGCAAGACGTTGCGGTATGCCGTTCGTAAGCCATCGTTGGCTGGGTGGTATGTTGACGAACTTCAAAACTATCCGCCAGTCGATTAAGCGGCTGCGGGATCTTGAAGAAATAACGGCGGATGGTGGTAGCGCCGATTTTACGAAGAAAGAAATTCTAGGCCTGAGCCGCGAACTTGAGAAGTTGGAGCGGACTCTCGGTGGAATCAAGGATATGGGATCCTTGCCAGATGCAGTCTTCATCGTTGATGTAGGTCATGAAGGGATTGCAATCAAAGAAGCCGTAAAGCTTGATATTCCCGTGATTGCCGTAGTCGATACGAATTGTTCACCGGATTTGGTGGACTACATTATCCCCGGTAATGATGATGCGATGCGCGCGATTCAACTTTACGCGCAGGGAATTGCGGATGCAGTCCTGGAGGGTAGGGCGTCTATTCCGGCAGTCCCGGATGGAGAGGACGAGTTTGTCGAGCTTGATCGAGAAGGTAAGCCTAAGGCGCAGCCGTCGAGAAGTAAGGTCACGACAACCACAAAGAAAAACGCAGTTGAGAAGGCAGCAGCTAGGAAGGCCGAGCTAGATCGGACCGAGATTAAAGAAGCTACCGTGACACATGAAAGCGTAAGTTCTGAAGCAGCTATTCCCACGCCTGAAGCGATCGAATCTGATGGGGCGCTGGAAACGGCTGAATTCGTTGCCGAGAAGAGCCCCAAGAGCAAGGCTACAAAGAAAGCTGCGACTAAAAAAGCTGCGACTAAAAAAGCTGCGACTAAAAAAGCTGCGACTAAAAAAGCTGCGACTAAAAAGGCCGCGACTAAAAAGGCCGCGACTAAAAAATCTGTGACTAAAAAAGCCGCGACTAAAAAATCTGTGACTAAAAAGGCTGCGACTAAAAAAGCTGATAATTAAAATAGTGACGGGCACTGAAATTTTGTTAAACAATCAAATGCGGAGCAATGCCTCATTTAAGGTTTTCATTCATGATCGAGTAGAGGAATGGGTATGGTGATAGAAGCGGCGCTCGTCAAGGAGCTTCGTGAGCGTACTGGTGCGGGAATGATGGATTGTAAGAGAGCACTAGTTGAAGCGGATGGTGATATCGAACACGCTGGCGTGCTTTTGCGAAAGAGTGGTCAGGCGAAGGCGGATAAAAAAGCATCCCGTGTTGCCGCGGAAGGCCTGGTATTAGTTAAGGACAGCGCTGATGGAAATAGTTACGTTGTTATAGAGGTAAATTCCGAGACTGATTTTGTGGCTAAAGATGAGAACTTCGTTGCATTTGCAGAGACTGCCGCTGCCGCCGCTCTAACCGGTGAGCATGACGATTTAGCTGCTCTTATGACGTCGGATTCAGGAGGTGAAACTCTAGAAACAAGACGACAGGAACTCGTAGCTAAGGTTGGGGAGAATATTGCTGTTCGGAGATTTCAAATTCTTGAAAGCGGCGAGACGGTAGGTAGTTACTCCCATATGGGGAGAATTGGCGTGCTTGTAGAACTGAAAGGTGGCGATGAGGCGTTGGCAAAAGATTTGGCGATGCAAGTGGCTGCGACCTCGCCTCGTTATGTCAGCGTTGATGATGTACCGAAGGATGAGCTTGCTACGGAACGCGATATTCTCGCGGCTCAGGCAATCCAGGAAGGTAAGTCAGAGGAAATAGTGCAGAAGATGGTCGAGGGGCGTCTGCGCAAACACCTAGATGAGATTACATTAACGGGTCAGCCGTTTGTAAAGGATCCTGATTCTAAGGTTGCGGACCTGTTGGTATCGACGGGTGCTAGTGCGTTAAGTTTTGTGCGGTTCGAGGTTGGTGAGGGGATAGAACGAAAAGAAGATGATTTTGTACAGGAAGTCATGGAGCAGGCGACTCAGAGCCGTTAATCTATAGGTATAGCAACTTTTGTAGTTGTATTTCCTGAGCTCGAAGCTCCTTTTTTTAGTCGGTGAGAATTGAGGTGCGCATGGGGCAGAACTCCCCCGTCTATAAGAGAATTCTGCTGAAACTCAGCGGTGAAGCCTTGTTAGGTGCCCAGGAATATGGCATCGACCCACTGGTAATTAAACGGATTGCAGCCGAGATTTTGGAAGTAGTGGAGCTGGGGGTCCAAGTTGGACTTGTAATCGGCGGTGGCAACATATTTCGTGGTGTGGGCCTTGCAGAGGCAGGTATGGACCGTGTCACGGGAGACCAGATGGGCATGCTGGCGACTGTAATTAATGCATTGGCCGTGCAAGATGCGCTAGAGCGTTGCGGTGTGGTTGCGAGAGTTATGTCCGCACTGCAGATCAACGATGTCTGTGAGGATTACATTAGGCGCCGAGCGATTCGTCACCTTGAAAAGGGACGCGTGGTGATCTTTGCAGCCGGTACCGGTAACCCTTTCTTTACCACTGACACTGCGGCTAGTCTACGTGCTATCGAAATCAGCGCTGACGTACTAATAAAAGCAACTAAAGTAGATGGAATATATTCGGCAGATCCGATTGAGCAGTCGAACGCGGTTCGTTATAAGGACCTATCGTTCGATCAGGTATTGGCGGATAAACTACAGGTGATGGATGCTACAGCTATCGTGATGTGCCGAGAGAATGAGCTTCCGCTGATTGTTTTCAATCTTAACAATGCTGACGCCTTGGTCGGATTGATGAAGGGTGAGGTCATCGGCACTACGGTGTCTAACCAAGTAGATAAAACTGGGAGACACGGTGATTGATGACGTCAAAAAAGATGCGGACCAGAGGATGACTAAAAGTGTCGCCATCCTTAAAGGTCAATTTCGAAAGTTACGAACCGGGAGGGCGCATACCTCTCTGCTGGAGCACGTAACCGTTGATTATTATGGGTCTGAGGTACCTATCGGTCAGGTAGCTACGGTTTCTGTTGAAGATTCGCGGACACTAGCCGTGGCCCCTTGGGAAAAACAGATGGTAGCTATGATAGAGAAGGCGATTTTGACGTCGGATTTGGGTTTGACGCCAGTTACAGCTGGGACCGTTATCCGGGTGCCCTTACCACCTATGACGGAGGAACGCCGTAAAGAGCTAGTGAAGGTTGTTCGCCACGAAACGGAAGCGGGTCGGGTAGCCGTACGCAACATTCGTCGTGATGCAATCGCGGACGTGAAAGAACTACTTAAGGAAAAGCTTGTAACACAGGACGAGGATCATCGCGCTCACGATGAAATTCAAAAACTGACTGACAATGCGATTGCTACAATGGAAACATTGCTGCATAAAAAAGAAAAAGAAATAATGGATTTCTAGAAGATGGTAGCGTCGACCAAGGCAAATAGAGGGAAACACCTACCGCCGCGCCATTTGGCTGTCATCATGGATGGCAATGGCCGTTGGGCACGGAATCATGGGATATCGCGTAAAGAGGGGCATTCGGCTGGGATCAAGCCAGTAATTAGTCTTGTCGAGCGCTGCGCAACAATTGGTATCGAGGTGCTTACTCTATTTGCGTTCTCAAGTGAAAATTGGCATCGGCCGCGTGAGGAAGTGCTTGGCCTCATGTCGCTTTTCTTGGACGCGCTGAATAGACAGGTTGTTGAGCTCGAGGAGAAAGGTATACGTCTTTGCTTTGTTGGCGATATAGAATCCTTGACCCCGGTGCTTAAAAAGGCGCATTCAAGCTGCCGAAAAGCGTACCCAAGGAAATCGCCGAATGACATTAGTACTTGCGGTAGCATATGGCGGACGATGGGATATAACGCGTGGAGCGAAGCTACTAGCGGAGAAAATTGTTGCCGGAACGCTTGATCCGGAAAGTATAGACGAAGATCTAGTTTCTGCTTCGCTGGCTATGGCTGAGTTCCCGGATGTTGATTTACTCATTCGGACCGGTGGCGAACAACGTTTAAGTAACTTCTTGTTATGGAATTTAGCCTACAGCGAATTATATTTTTTGGAACTGTTGTGGCCGGATTTTTCGATAAGCGAACTCGACCAGGCGTTAGAGTTTTACGCGTCCCGACAACGGCGCTTCGGACAAACAAGCGATCAAGTCGGGACCATAAGTTGCTGAAAGCGCGTATTTTTACCGCGCTGGTACTAGGTAGCGCGACGGTTATTTCTATCCTGTTGCTTCCAACTTGGGCGTTTGCGGTAATTCTAGGCTTTCCCTGGCTGGTGGGTGCCCGTGAATGGATAGGGTTCGTGCCCGAATCTCGTCAACTGACAAAAGCTTACTGCATAATATTTCTCTTAATAATGCTGGGGGTGGGTCCGTTGTTCGATGCAGGCGGCGCCGAGCTAATCGCGTGCTTGGCTTGTGGTTGGTGGCTACTAGCGTATCTTTTTCTATGGGCTTATCCGCGCCGATTGCCGACTAGTATTGTGATGGTTTCTGGACCTATCGCGTTGTTACCGGCCTGGTTTCTGCTCGTATATCTCCATGGTAGCGAGTCACAGGGCCCACTTATGGTACTAGTTCTTGTAGGGACTATCTCGGTTACCGATATTGGAGCTTATTTCTTTGGCCGTAGGTTCGGAAAGATAAAATTAGCGAAAAATATCAGTCCCTCGAAAACCTGGGAGGGAGTGATCGGTGGATTAATGCTTGCTGCAGTAGTTGCGTTGTTTGCTAGCATTGCCTTAGATATACCTTCTATCGCCTTTGTTTCCATAGCACTCGCAGCCGCTATTGTGTCGGTAGTCGGTGATCTCACAATCAGTATGTTGAAGCGCCACGCCGGGCTTAAGGACAGTGGTTGGCTGTTGCCTGGTCACGGGGGTGTGCTCGATCGCATAGACAGCATTTCGGCGGCTGTGCCACTCTTTTTTTTCGGTATTCAGATGGTTGGAATTTAGTTGAGCTAGAGGTGTGCCAATATCGGCCTATACCCTCATGATGCTATCAGATCTTTAAAAATCTATTTTGCCAGTACTCGACAATGATAGATGGTAAAGGCGTATAATATTCAATGGTTTACCATCCACTACTTAAATGCACGCTAGGCCTTACACGCCATGATTGAATTCTTGTCCGCGATTGTCGCTTTCCTTGTTGCCATTGGCGTTCTCGTGACTATTCATGAGTTTGGTCATTTCTACGTAGCGAGGCGGCTCGGCTTCAAGGTTTTGAGGTTCTCGATTGGTTTCGGTAAACCCTTGATGCGCTGGCGCGAACGAGATTCAGCGCAGGTGATGCGGATACCACAAAGGATCACTGCTGCCGTTCAAAGCTCAGCCGAACAAGAGCCTACTGCGGCGACACCGACTGAATACTGGCTGTCTAGCATACCTCTAGGCGGGTACGTAAAACTTCTCGACGAGCGCGAGGCTCCAGTACCGAGAGAAGATGCACACCGAGCGTTTAATCGCCGTCCCGTTCCGCATCGAATCGCCGTGCTACTAGCTGGACCCGGCTTTAATTTTCTCTTCGCGATCGTGGCCTACTGGTTGATGTTCGTAAGCGGCGTACCAGGAATAAAAGCTATAGTCGGTCCTGTGACGCCTGGAACGGTTGCCGCCGAAGCGGGTCTGCTGGTGGATGAGCAGATAATTGCAGTCGGAGGTCATAGTACCGAGACTTGGGAGAGTGCGGTTCTCGGGATTCTTGACGAACTTCTAGCTGACGGCCTGATCAATTTTACTGTGAGGGATTCTAACGGTAGGACGAGGCCTGTTGAGCTAGATGTTCGCGGTAGAGAGGCCGAACTTACGGAGCCTGAAGGACTGTTCGTAGGTCTCGGATTCGAGCCGGGTCCGATTCGGCCGGCCGTTCTAGGGGAGTTGAGGGAAGGGTTTGCTGCAGAACGTGCAGGTCTTCGTAGCGGGGACCGGGTGCTGGCGCTTGACGGGCAACCTGTGAATCAATTCTCCGAGCTCGTCGAGGTTGTGCGTGATCGTCCGGGCAAGCTCGTCACGGTTGTAGTAGATCGATTGGGGAAAGAGTTCACTCTCGAAATGGAAATCGGTGATGCAGCTGTTGAGGGTGGTGTCCCGGGAGAGCGTCGCGGTCTTATAGGTGCCGGTGAGAATCCCGATGTGATCCGAGCCATCGCGGCTAACGCATCGACTACGGAGCGATACGGCGTATTTGCCGCTGTGCCTAAGGGGATTGCTAAGACCTGGGAGATGAGCGAGTTGACGGTTCGGATGCTCGGACGAATGATTACTGGGGACGTCTCAGTCCGCAATATCAGTGGGCCAATCAATATCGCAAGCTATGCGGGAGATAGTGCGCGTGCGGGTTTAGGGGCCTTCTTAAGTTTTTTAAGTATTGTGAGCATCAGTCTGGGAATTCTAAACCTGCTGCCTGTGCCGCTATTGGATGGTGGCCAAATCGTTTATCAATTAGCAGAAGCAGTGAAGGGCTCACCGTTATCAGAGCGCTCAATGGTTTTTGGTCAGCAAGTTGGTTTTCTGTTGCTGGCCGTTCTAATGAGCTTTGCGTTTTATAATGATATTTCGCGGATTTTAGGTTGACTAGAATGGAGTCTAGGACACAATTTCGCTTGCGTATTTTGCTGCTTTTAGCTTGCTTGACGGGCGTTAGCTTAGCTCAAGCTTTCGACCCTTGGACAGTACGCAATT
Source organism: Candidatus Rariloculaceae bacterium (assembly GCA_045561055.1). Lineage (GTDB taxonomy): Bacteria > Pseudomonadota > Gammaproteobacteria > Steroidobacterales > Rariloculaceae > SMWC01. The sequence continues at coordinate 36,277 of JBJKYL010000014.1, forward strand.
TTCGTGTCGAGGGCGCCCAGAGAATTTCTGAAGGAACAATATATAACTACCTACCCGTTAATATTGGCGATATATTGAATGATCAGCGGGCTCAGGAAGCAATAAGGGCGATCTACGCGACCGGGTTTTTCGTAGATGTTGAGTTTAGGCGTGATAGAGATACTTTGATTATTGCGGTGCTTGAGCGTCCTTCGATCGAAGACTTCACCATCGAGGGTAATGAAGATATTGAGACAGAGCAGCTGGAAACGTCGCTTCGGGAAGTTGGGCTCGCGCGCGGTAGGGTTTTCGATCAATCCGTACTCGAGGAGGTAAAGCAGGCGCTTACCGAACAGTATTTTAGCCAGGGTAAGTATGGTGTTTCGATAGAGACGCCGATCGAGACTTTACCGGATAATCGGGTTCGCGTTGGGATCGAGATCATGGAGGGTGACCGCGCGAAAATTCGTCAGGTTAATATTGTCGGTAATTCTAGTTTTTCGGACGATGAAATTCTAGATACCTTTGAGCTGCGGACGGGTAACTTGCTGTCATTTTTTAGAAATGATGATCGTTATTCGAAGGAGGCATTAGAGGGAGACCTAGAGACACTTAGGTCATTCTATATGGATCGTGGTTTCGCTAATTTTCGTTGGGACAGTGTCCAAGTCGCCATTTCACCAGATAAGCGCGACATCTTCATTACCGTTAATATCACTGAAGGTCAACGTTACACGATTTCCGACGTCAGGCTGGCAGGACAAATGGTTGTTCCCGAGGAGGATCTTCGTGCTCGAATCCTAACAGCCCCCGGTCAGATTTATTCTCAAGGTCTACTTGCGGCCAGCGAAGAGCTGATGCGCCAGCGTCTAGGCGAGGATGGTTATGCATTCTCGCAAGTTCAAGCAGTCCCGGAGCTCGATAGTGAAACAAAGGAAGCGGTCGTAACGTTCTTCATTGATCCACAGAATCGCGTTTATGTCCGTCGGATCAATTTTAATGGTTCGAATAGCGTTAACGACGAGGTTTTTCGTCGGGAGATGCGCCAGCTTGAAGGTGGGTATCTTTCCAATGTGTTGGTAGATCGATCACAAGTTCGCCTGCAACGGTTACCGTACGTTCAATCGGTAGACTATGAGACTACTCCTGTACTCGGCACCCCAGACCTCGTTGACGTTGATTTCCAAATCGAAGAGGGGTTGCCCGGTCAATTTGGTGGCGGTATTGGGTACTCGGAGACCTGGGGCGCACAGTTGAATGGCAATTTTGTACACTCAAATTTTATGGGTACTGGTAACAGAGTCAGCCTGAATATTACAGGTGGTGAGTTCGCGACGATCACTAGTTTTGACTACACGGAACCATATAGAACTGTCGATGAACTCACGAGAACACTCTCCGTATCGTTCCAGGATATTACTCAGTTTACTTCGGCTAGCTCGGCTTTTTCTACGGAGACTATTTCGCTCGGAGCGGATTGGTCGTATCCAATTAGTGAGTTTCAATATATCCGGTTCGGTTTTTCTTATCAGATAGCTGAACTCGTTACGAGCTTGTTCAGTTCTGAGCAGGCGCGCGAGTGGGTGATGAATAACGGAAACCCAATCGACGTCCCTGGTGAAGACGTTTTCGGGACATCGACCGATGGTTTAGAACTGAATATGGGATGGATATACGATTCACGTAATCGCGCGCTCTTTCCTACTGCTGGAACGAGAATTGGAGCGAATATCGCCGGATCGTTGCCCGACAGTGATGTCGAATACTATATTGCATCGATGGACTTCACAAAATATATGCCATTGTGGGGGCAGTGGATGTTTAAGATTAACTCTGAGCTTGCTTATGGCTCTTCTTACGGAACGACAACGGCTCTGCCGCCTTTCCGAAATTTCTTTGCGGGTGGTCCGGGCTCGGTTCGCGGATTCAAGGAGAGCCGTCTGGGTCCGAAGGACTCTTGGGGTAATCCCCACGGGGGTAATATGAAATTTGCGACGCAGTTCGAGCTAATTATTCCGACACCGGAGAGGTTTGCGGCGTCTGCGCGTGTGGCGTTGTTTTATGATATAGGTAATGTATTCACCACTGGGGGAGTGACATTTTATGATCGGCTCGGCGACAAAACTGATGCGTACTTATATCGATCTGAGAATCTTAAACAATCGGTGGGTGTTGGCGTAGAATGGTTGGCTCCACTCGGCTTGCTCAGATTCAGTTATGCTATGCCGCTTAATGCTACCGAGAGGACTGATAGACTTTTCGAGGATGAAACGGAAGAATTTCAATTTACGGTTGGTAACGCGTTTTAAAGATTTTGAGGATTAAAGAACTATGACAATACACATTAAAGCACTGGTTTCCGCAAGGGCTGGACTGTTGATTGGCGCGTTAATGCTTGCGGCTGGTGCGAACGCTCAGATTGAAGGTCTTAAAGTTGGAGTCGTTAGCGTTAATCGGCTACTAGAACAAGCTCCACAGTTCCGGTCTGCAATGGAGGCGCTCCAAGAGGAATTCGCCCCAAGGCAGCGAGATCTTGTTGCGTTACAAAGGACGCTACAGGAAAAAACGGAAACATATGAGCGCGACGGTGCGATTATGGCGGAGACTGAGCGTCTTAATCTCGAACGCGAAATTCGTGAAGGACAGCGAGATTTCACTCGTTTACAGGGGGATCTTAACGAAGACGCGAACATACGACAAAACGAGGAGCTCAGTAGACTACAGAGTACTCTACTGCAGGAAGTTCAGAATTTTGCTCGTTCGGCGAGCTACGATCTAGTTGTTGCGGATGCGTTATATTTCAGTACGGCGATCGATATCACCGATGATGTTCTGGAGGCATTGGAAATTTCCTATACAAGTGATAACGACGGATCGTGAGACGGTTCGTCTCAATTGCGCTAACTAATAATCGACCCTCTCTTCAAGTTCAGAGGCATGCCGGCGAATCTCGCTGAGCTTGCGGCTCGCTTTGACTGCGAATTACGCGGTGATGCGGATCTCATCGTCGATAGCGTAGGTACCCTCGTTGGTGCAGGAGCGAGTGAGATCACATTTTTTGTTAACCCACTCTATCGTTCACAACTTGCACAGACGAAAGCTGCTGCAGTGGTACTTCATAAAGACTACGAGTCCGACTGCCCAGTCGCGGCATTAGTATCGTCAAACCCTTACGCGACCTATGCTCGTATTTCTGAATTTCTTCATCCTAGAGCGATACCGGCTGCGGGGATCCACCCCACGGCGGTTATTTCGGAGGACGCAGTGGTACCGGAATCCGCGCACATTGGCGCACATGCGGTCATCGGCGAGAGGACAACGCTTGATGAATCAGTTTTAGTTGGTGCCGGTTGTATTATCGGTAACGACGTGCGCGTAGGTGCGCATACCCAATTACTAGCGCGTAATGCACTAATGGATAGAGTCGTTGTTGGAGAGCGATGCACGCTCCATCCGGGAGTTGTGATAGGCAGCGATGGTTTTGGTTTCGCGAAGGATGGTGGGTCTTGGCTCAGGGTCCCACAACTCGGCACAGTTATTATAGGTAACGATGTTAGCATTGGTGCTAACACTACCATCGATCGCGGTACGATTGAGGACACGGTTATCGAAGATGGTGTGATTCTAGATAATCTAATCCAAATTGGTCACAACGTTCGCGTTGGAGCGCACACAGCAATGGCCGCTCTTTGTGGAATAGCTGGCAGTACAAAAATCGGCGAGCGATGCATGATCGCGGGCGCCGTTGTGATGGTCGGGCATTTAAGCTTGTGCGACGATGTTATGGTAACGTTTCATAGTACGGTCACGCGATCGATAACAATGCCTGGAACATATTCGGGTAGCCTTCCGGCCGATAAGGCTTCGAGATGGCGGCGCAATGCCGCCCGATTCAGAAAATTGGACGGGCTTGCTGTCCGTCAGGGTAAGCTTAAAAAACGTTTTGCAGAGCTAATGGAATCGATAACAAGGAAGACTGATGAGTAATGGCTACTGTTTTTCCGTAGAAGATATCATGGAGCGTTTGCCTCATCGATGCCCATTCCTGTTAATCGATGGGATTGTTTCCTGCGAGCCGGGAAAGTCTATAGTAGCCGTAAAGAATGTCAGTGCTAATGAGCCGCAGTTTCTCGGTCATTTTCCTGGATATCCGATCATGCCTGGTGTCCTTATTGTAGAGGCGATGGGCCAGGCAGGGGGCGTGCTTGTCTGGGAGACTATCGCGCCTAAGGAGCGAAATTTCATTCTGTACCTTGTTGGTGTCGAAAAGGCGCGGTTCAAACGGCCGGCGAGGCCCGGAGATCAGATACTGTTGACAGTAGATCTCATTGCCAGTCGACGTAACCTCTGGCGTTTTGATGCTAGGGCAGAGGTTAAAGGTGACCTTATTGCGTCAGCTGAGATTCTCCAGGCACCGGGAAAGCAGCTATGATCCATGAACGAGCCGTCGTGTCGAGCGATGCTCGTGTCCACGAGAGAGCTACGGTTGGTGCGTACTCGATGGTTGGCCCGGAAGTTGAAATCGGTGCGGGAACACGTATCGAGCCACATACTGTTGTCAAGGGTCCCTGTGTAATAGGAGAAGATAATCACATCTTTCAGTTTTCTTCGATTGGTGATGATCCACAGGATAAGAAGTATGCAGGGGAGAAAACGAAACTCACGATTGGTAATCGAAATACGATTCGTGAGTTTTGCACAATCAATCGTGGCACTGTGCAGGATCGGGGAGTCACAAGTATTGGCGATGATAATTGGATCATGGCTTACGCTCATGTCGCGCACGACTGTAAGGTAGGGAATAACACTGTCTTCGCTAACAATGCCTCGATCGCTGGTCACGTCCACGTTGGGGATTGGGCAATACTCGGCGGCTTTACAACCTCCCACCAGTTCTGCCACATCGGTCCGCATGTACTGACCAGCATGTTTACATATATAACTAAGGATGTGCCTGCTTTCGTCGTTGTCTCCGGTAGGCCTGCGGAACCTCGCGGTATTAATGCTGAGGGCCTCAGACGTCGGAAGTACTCGACGGATCAGATTCGTAATATTCGTGAAGCATATCGGCTGGTGTATCGCCAGGGACTGAATCTCGAGGAAGCGATACAGCAATTAACCGAGCGTGCTGAGACTAAAGAGGAGTTGTTACAGTTCCTGGAATCACTTAATGGTAGCTCTCGCGGGCTCGTCCGCTAGTAGTCGGCTTCGGGTGGCGGTAGCCGCAGGGGAGGCATCGGGAGATTTGCTCGGTGCCGATCTCATCAAGGCGCTGCGCGCACGTGTTACGGATGTTGAGTTCGTTGGTATTGCTGGTCCACATATGGTTGCTGCCGGCTGTGAATCTTGGTACCGCACAGAGGACCTCTCGGTGATGGGGCTAGCCGAGATTCTTAAAGACTTACCGCGGTTACTTAAACTTCGTCGTGATTTCATTAGCCGGTTGCGAGTAGCTCAGCCCGATATCTTCATCGGTATCGACGCCCCAGATTTCAACTTGCCTGTAGGAGCGGCCCTTAGAAAACTGGCTTTGCCTTCGGTGCAGTATGTTAGTCCCCAGGTTTGGGCATGGCGTCAATCTCGAGTTAAAAACATCCGGAAATCGACGGATCTTGTCCTCTGCGTTTTCCCGTTCGAGACAAGTTTTTACGAGAAGCATAATGTTAACGCCTTGTTCGTTGGTCATCCGATCGCGGACCAGATTCCACTAGTTGCGAACCGAGCGTCTGCGCGTGCAGAGCTTAACTTACCGGCGGCTAAGCCAATTCTCGCAATTTTGCCAGGCAGTCGAATTTCGGAGGTATCGAAATTAGCGCGACCTTTTCTCGAAACCGGTAGATGGCTTCAGGAGCATCATCCAGGGCTGGAAGTTGTTGTCGCTCTTTCCAATGAAGCTACCAGGGCGACTTATAAAAAGGTTACCGGCGGTATTCATTTGGATCCTGCACCAAGACTTACTTTGGGTCGTGCACGGGAGGTGTTAACCGCAGCGGATATTGTGCTCACGGCCTCCGGCACAGCTAGTCTTGAGGCTGCATTACTCAAGCGGCCGATGGTAGTTGCATATATTATCTCCGGATTGACACATCAATTATTTAAGCTTCTTGGGTTGAACAAGCTAGAATATTTTTCGCTACCGAATCTCTTAGCAGGTTTTGAGATAGTTCCGGAGTTTTTACAGAGGGATGTTCAGCCGGTCGTGCTTGGATCTGCGCTTCAAAATTACCTAGCCTACACAGAGGGTTGTGAGCCTTGGCCAGGTGTATTCGAAAAAATACATCTGCAGTTGCGACAAAACGCTAGCGACAGAGCTGCCGACGCTGTGCTTGACCTTCTGGGAGGGGATATTGGTAGGTACTAGTCTATGATCAATCAGCGGCATTTAGAATTTTCGTTTGATCAAGCGCTTGTGGCAGGTGTCGATGAGGTAGGACGAGGGCCGTTGGCGGGACCAGTCGTAGCGGCTGCAGTTATACTCGATGAAAACAATCCCATAATTGGTCTTAGGGATTCCAAACGTCTGACCGAGAATCGACGTTTTAAGCTTGCTCGTGAAATACGCCAGCATGCTCATGCGTTTGCGTTAGGTTTTGCAGCTCCTGAAGAGATAGATGACATCAATATCCTACAGGCATCCCTGCTCGCTATGGAGCGTGCCGTGCTTGACCTTAAAGTTGCTCCACTTCATGTTCGGGTGGACGGTATTCACGCGCCAGTATTTCGCTCTTCGGCTAGAAAATTTACGGTTGAAGCGGTAATTCGAGGCGATGAGTCTGTTGCTACTATTAGTGCGGCGTCGATACTTGCAAAAGTCTGTCGTGATCGGTGGATGCGGCTTTGGCACCACCGCTACCCTGTCTACGGTTGGAATCGTAACAAAGGTTACCCGACGCCAGATCATCTGCGAGCTCTACAGGAACATGGACCTTCGCCGGTCCACCGCCTGAGCTACGCGCCCGTCTATCGATCACAAGAGCAGCCCTAGTCGTAATGAGTGCTAGTCCCGAATTTGTTCATCTGCGTGTTCACAGCGAGTACTCGCTGATCGATAGCGTCCTCTCTGTATCGTCGTTGATGGAGTCTGTGTCGCAGTTAAATATGGCAGCAGTAGGTATTGCTGATCAGAGTAATGTTTTTGCGGCCGCAAAGTTTTACCGCGCTGCACTAGAGTTCGGCGTCAAACCAATCATTGGGGTCGACGTTTGGATAGCAGAGACCCTCGAGGACCATGACCCGAGTCGCCTGACGATGTTATGTATGGACGCATTAGGATTTCAGCAGCTCTCTCGCCTACTGACTTTGAGTTTCTCTCGAGGCCAATACCGTGGCCGAGTCTTTATTCTCAAGGAATGGCTACACCCTGACAAACTGACGGGGTTACTGGCGCTCTCAGGAGGGCAGTACGGAGAATTAGGTCAGATACTACTCGGTTCGCAACCAGATAGAGCAGCGGAAGCACTAGTTTATTGGCGTACGCTTTTCCCCGGGCGCTACTACATAGAAGTGCAGCGCGTTGGGCGGCCGCATGAGTATTCTTATCTGTCGAAGGTTGTAAATCTAGCCTCCCGTAAAGAGGTACCTATAGTAGCTACTAACGATGTGCGTTTCCTGACCGTTCAGGACTTTGAAGCTCATGAGACGAGAATATGTATTCAGCAAGGCCGCATACTTGATGAGCCTGGGAGACCGAGAGAATACACCGAACAGCAATATCTCAAGTGTCCAGAAGAAATGGCTGCGATTTTTCCCGATCTCCCAGAGGCACTGGAAAATAGTGTCGAAATAGCAAAACGCTGTAATTTCCAAATGGATCTCGGTAGCGTCTGTTTACCCGAGTTCGGACTTCCGTCAGAGACGACAGCCGCGATATATCTTCGAGAAAAAGCCCGCGATGGATTGCGCACCCGCTTGCCGCAGGTCATGTCGGTCGAGCAAGAGTTAGCTCAGTATAGCGGTCGGCTCGACCGGGAACTCGATGTAATCTGTGAGATGGGTTTCGAAGGTTACTTCCTCATAGTTGCCGATTTTATCGGTTGGGCCCGTAATAATGCTATTCCGGTGGGCCCTGGACGTGGATCCGGCGCAGGCTCTCTCGTGGCATTTGTGCTGGGTATCACAAATATCGATCCGCTCAAGTATGAGTTGTTGTTTGAGCGGTTTCTCAACCCGGAGCGTGTATCAATGCCGGATTTTGATATTGACTTCTGTATTGAGGGACGGGATCAGGTTATCGATTACGTGGTAGAACGATACGGCTCAAATAGGGTATCTCAAATCATTACCTTTGGCTCGATGGCGGCTAAGGCCGTTGTTAGAGACGTAGGACGTGTCCTAGGTATGCCCTATGGTTACGTTGATCGCATCGCAAAACTGGTGCCGTTTCAGCTTGGAATAACTCTCGAAAAGGCGCTTTTAGAGAGCGACGAACTTAGGGATGCTTATGAAGCCGAGGAAGAGGTTCGTACGCTGATAGACGTTGCGAGGCCGCTCGAGGGGCTGGTACGTAATGCAGGGACTCATGCTGGTGGGGTCGTAATCGCACCATCTGATTTGACGACCTTTATGCCGCTCTATTGCGAACCGGATGGTGGCACGCTTACGCAATTTGATAAGGATGACGTCGAATCTATTGGCCTCGTAAAGTTCGATTTTCTCGGTTTGAAGACGCTAACTATAATCGATCGCGCGGTTAAGTTAATTAATAAAAATAGAGCAAGGGAAAATCTCGACCCTGTTCTAATCGATGAAATACCGCTCGATGATGCCGTTACTTACGAGCTTCTAAAGAACGGTCAGACAACCGCTGTATTTCAACTTGAGTCTTATGGGATGCGGGATCTAATAAAGCGTCTACAGCCCGACCATTTCGATGACTTAGTTGCCATCCTCGCATTGTTTCGTCCCGGACCGCTGAAGTCAGGAATGGTGGAGGATTTTATCGATCGCAAACATGGCCGCAATAGCGATCCTATAGATTATTTTCATCCAACGCTCGAGCCAATTTTGAAATCGACTTATGGCGTCATCCTTTATCAAGAACAGGTTATGCAGATCGCGCAGGTTATGGCCGGATACTCACTCGGTGGAGCGGATCTCCTGCGTCGCGCGATGGGTAAAAAGAAACCGGAGGAGATGGCACAACAACGATCTATTTTTCTGGAAGGAGCGGCAAAAAAAGGTATAGACGAACGCGTTTCAAATTATGTATTTGATTTAATGGATAAATTCTCTGGTTATGGGTTTAATAAATCACACTCGGTTGCGTATGCTCTTGTAGCGTTCCAGACTGCCTGGCTCAAGGCGCGTCATCCTGAGGCGTTCATGTCAGCTGTACTGACTGCCGATATGGATAACACGGACAAACTCATCTTGTTGAAGGATGACTGCGGTCAAATGGGGATATCGTTACGACAGCCTGACGTCAACACGTCGGCTTACGAGTTTACGGTAGGTGGCTCTAATTCTATAAATTATGGGCTCGGCGCCATAAAAGGCGTCGGCCGAGCAATTATCGATGATATTATCGTAGCGCGCAAAGAAGGTGGCCGGTTTCATAATCTGCTTGATCTCTGCAGTCGGCTTGGTCAGCGTAAGCTCAATAGACGGATCCTTGAAGCTCTCGCACGGTCCGGTGCACTAGACCACCTCGGAGCGAATCGGGCGACGCTATTTAACGCAGTTCCTAACGCTCTGAAACTAGCGCAAAACTTTGCGGATGCATCCGCAGCAGGCCAGGCAGCACTATTCGAAGAACAGAAAGACAATGACGGTTTGGAAAGTCTATTGGCCCCGGTCTGCGAATGGAATGAACGAGAGCGACTAGCAGCGGAGCGTGAGAGCCTAGGGTTGTTTTTATCCGGTCATCCTTTTGATCAGTACGCAGACCATTGTCGCTATTTCACGAATGGCTCGATCTCGAAGGTTATAGGTTCATTGCCCGTCGATGGTAACCAGCCTCGTGTGCGTAAAGATATCGTGATCGCGGGGCTCGTAATGGAGATATCACGGCGGGGGAATAGAGTATCGTTGTGGCTCGATGATAACTCAGGTCATGTTGAAGTGACGCTCTTCGATCAAGCTTACACGGAATTCGGCCATCTATTGGCAAAGGATGCAGTGCTTGTCGTGGAAGGTCAGCTGCGTTATGACGATTTTCTGAATTTATGGTGTATTACAGCTAAGACTCTGCGTTTGGTCGATGAGGCGATAGAGAAAAACGCTCGGCGATTGACGATTCGCTGGAACTCCGCAGATGAAGGTGCGGAATTTATTCGTAGCCTTCATGATACGCTACAGCCATTCAAGCAGGGGCATTGCGTAGTTTGTGTCGAATACGCTGGTCCGGCTGCTACCGCATCGCTAACGTTTGGGGATGGATGGGCGGTCCGTCCGACACGAGAACTACGTGAACGATTAACACAACTTGTGGGTGAGGAGCGCTATTCAATTCACTATCCAAAGCATCCGGATTAGTTTAGCCCTATCTCCACGTATTCTATAGTTAACTTGCCAATTTTTCGGCCTTGAAGGTAAGGTCAGCATATGGACCTTAAATTTCTAGATTTCGAACAACCTATTGCTGAGCTTGATGCGAAGATCGATGAACTAAAATTCATCAGTGACGACTCCGAGCCGAATCTCGGCGAGGAAATTTCTCGTTTGTACCGAAAAAGAGATGCTCTGACGGAGACAATCTTCGCGAAATTATCCGCTTGGCAGATTACGCAGCTGGCGCGTCATCCCCAAAGGCCTTATATGCTGGATTATATACCGTTGTGTTTCTCTGATTTTCAGGAGCTACATGGAGACCGCATGTTTGCTGACGATAAGTCTTTAGTGGGGGGAATCGGACGATTAGAGGGTCAGCCCGTGATAGTCATCGGGCATCAAAAGGGACGGAATACCAAAGACCGGGTATTGCGTAATTACGGTATGGTTAGACCCGAGGGCTACCGAAAAGCGCTACGCTTGATGAAGATGGCCGAAAAATTCCACCTTCCCATTATTAGCATTATCGATACACCTGGAGCTTATCCCGGAATGGGAGCAGAGGAGCGTGGCCAGAGTGAGGCTATCGCCCGGAATTTATTCGTGATGGCTAGTTTGAAGGTGCCCATTATAAGCGTCGTGATCGGTGAAGGGGGTTCCGGGGGGGCCCTAGCTATTGGTGTGGCAGATCGAGTTATGATGCTTCAGTATAGTATTTATTCGGTTATCTCTCCTGAAGGTTGCGCCTCTATTCTCTGGAAGGATTCAGGCAAGGCGGCGCTGGCGGCTGAAGCGTTAGGCCTTACTGCGGAAAGTCTTCTAAAATTAGGGCTTGTAGACGAAGTGATTCAGGAGCCGCTGGGTGGGGCGCATCGAGATCCCAAGGCGACATCTGAGGCAGTCAGGGATTCGCTAGTGGCAGCGTTGTCTGAGATTCAGGTCCTATCGGTTTCGCAGCTTGTCGAGCAACGTCGTAGCCGTCTTAACGCTTATGGAGCCTACACTGAAGCCTGAGTTCGTTGCGGATTCAGCCAACGGGTAGCCGAATGGTAATCTGATCCAGTTATCGCTTGCGCCAATGGGGCTATAGAAATAATGGAACAGTTCCTGCAGAAACTTGACCACGGCCTGGACCAGTGTTCCAGGAGAGCCGATTTTAATGGTATTGGCGTTGCGTTTAGTGGTGGGCTCGATTCAACTCTACTATTAGCTGCACTTGCGCGAAGCGAGAGAAGGTCTCGAGTGCGGGCCTTGCATATTAATCATGGTTTGCATCCTGAGTCTGAGAGCTGGGTAGAGCATTGTAGCCAGACTGCAGCTAAATTCGGTATAGCTTTCAATAGCAGGTCCATCGATATCACAAAAACAGCTGGTCAGAGTTTAGAGGCGGTTGCCCGTCAGGCGCGTTACGCTATGTTAGCCGAGCTTATGGAGCCCGGCGAATTACTCTTGACCGCACATCATCGCGATGATCAACTTGAGACCGTGTTACTGCGGTTGCTGCGGGGTAGTGGCGTTAAAGGTTTACGCGGTATATCGCCCAACATGCCATTCGGGCCCGGATACTTAGCGCGGCCGATGCTGGAAATATCTAAAGATGAGATCCGAAATTGCGCGGGCCTTTGGGGGCTCAACTGGATTGAAGATTCATCTAATCGCGACCAATCTTTCGATAGAAACTACTTACGTAGTGAAGTCATTCCGCAATTACAGCAACGCTGGCCGGGCGTAGCTATTACCGCAGGGCGCGCGGCGCGCCAGATGGCTACCGCACAGGAGCTTCTCGACTTCGCTGCAGTCATAGATTCCTCCAAAGTGGAATCCCCGGCGCGTGTTTCGCAGGCCTATCTTCGTGGGTTATCCCAGTCGAGACGCGGAAATCTCCTTCGCTACCTAATTGGAGGACTAGGCTTGAGCGTACCGAATGCTGCCCAATTGAACCAGCTGATCTCGGCGCTCGATGTCACGCGACCCGATGCTCAGACTCAGGTTCAGTGGCCTGGTGGGGAAGGTAGGATTTTCCGGGGCCAGCTTTACCTCTTTGAACCATTGACTACGGCATCGGCCCCGGGTTACGAAGGGCGGCTCGAAATCAGCAAACCTTGGCAGGGACCCGAAGGTCGGCTCGAGTTGTCTCAAGCCGATGGCGTAGGTCTATCGGAGGCTTGGGTCGCCAAGGGGTTAACCGTTCGTTTCCGAACTGGCGGTGAGCGCTTCAAGCCTCTTGATTCTGCTCATTCGCGGAAGCTCAAAAAATGGCTACAGTTGGCTGGTATCGTGCCGTGGATGCGGCAGCGAATCCCGTTACTGTACTGTGATTCGATGCTAGTCGCTGTCGGCGATCTTTGGCTTAGCGACGAGGCTTGTAAGGCTGGGACTAACGGACCATCTTGGCAAGTCACATGGACTGATCACCCATCGATTGATTGACTCCAAAGCTCGCCAGAAATCGAAAGATATACGAGTGACCACTCCACAAGGCTAGTGAACTGCAACGTAAGATTCGTACCTTTTTGGAAAAGCTGATATTGAGAATACATGAGTACGGGATTGAGTTAACCCAATAACGTAGAATTGCGACGTTAATATTGTTTGCGTATCAGTTTGAATATAATTGTAGTGTTTTGTCACCCTATTAAGCTGTATTAGTGGCCATTGGCGCAGACTTTTGGTAGTTTGTAAGACCGTCTTTAGGCATCAATTGAACGGATTTAGAAGTCGTAGACATTTCTTGCCGGGACCGTTGGTGACTAGTATGTTTTTCGCGATTGACAGGACGGGTAATGACACGATTTATTTTTATCACCGGTGGTGTTGTCTCATCCTTGGGTAAGGGGATCACAGCAGCCTCGTTGGGTGCGATCCTCGAGACTCGCGGACTCAAAGTCCGGCTTATGAAACTCGATCCATATATCAACGTTGATCCGGGGACAATGAGTCCTTTTCAGCACGGTGAGGTGTTCGTTACTGAAGACGGCACAGAAACTGACCTGGATCTTGGGCATTATGAGCGCTTCGTAGAATCGAAGACGGGTCGTGACAGTAACTTCACAACCGGTCGAATCTATAGCAACGTTATCGCTAAGGAACGGCGCGGAGATTATCTAGGAGCGACGGTTCAGGTTATCCCTCATATTACCGATGAGATTATACAGAGTGTGAAGCGTGGTGCCGGCGATGCAGATGTCTGCTTGGTTGAGATTGGCGGTACAGTTGGTGATATAGAGTCTCTGCCATTTCTAGAGGCAATACGTCAGATGGGAGTTGAATTCGGGCGAGAACGAGCAATATATATCCACCTTACACTAGTGCCGTTTATTGCGGCGTCCTCAGAAATCAAGACCAAACCAACTCAGCATTCGGTAAAAGAGCTTCGTTCGATCGGAATTCAGCCGGATATTCTCGTCTGTCGTTCTGAGAAAAATTTGCCGGCGGAGCAACGGGAAAAGATCGCGCTCTTCACGAACGTGGAAGAACGCGCGGTTATTTCGGCTGTTGATGTTGATGATCTGTATAAAATTCCCCTAATGCTCCAGTCACAAGGCTTCGATGATATTGTTGTCGACAAACTGCGGCTTAAATGCAAGGTTGTCGATCTCAGTGAGTGGCAGTCCGTGGTCGATGCGCGCCAGAATCCCAAAGCGGAAGTCAATGTCGCAATGGTTGGAAAGTACGTTGATCTTAAAGATGCCTATATATCGCTGACTGAGGCGCTTTTGCATGCCGGCATTCACACGCGAACACGAATCAAGATCAGCTATGTAGAGTCGGAAGGTTTGGAGGCACACGGTTTGGCAGGTCTAGAAGATGTGGACGCGATTCTTGTTCCTGGTGGCTTCGGAGATCGCGGGATCGAAGGCAAGATCCAGGCCGTAAGGCTGGCACGTGAGAAAGGGATTCCTTATTTAGGGATTTGTCTCGGACTTCAAGTTGCGGTCATCGAGTTTGCACGCGACGTTGCAGGTTTAAAGGGAGCTAACTCGACAGAGTTCGAGCCTTCGACACCGCACCCGGTCATCGCATTGATTACTGAGTGGCAGGACCGAAGTGGAACCATTGAGGAGCGTTCGGAGGCTTCCGAACTTGGTGGAAGTATGCGTTTGGGTGCGCAGGAGTGCCAGCTCGTTTCTGGCTCGTTGGCACAGACTGCTTATGATGCTGATGCGATTCAGGAACGACACCGGCATCGCTATGAATTTAACAACCATTATATGGAGCAGCTTCAGGGCGCCGGACTTCGTTTCTCGGGACTGTCCGAGGACGGTTTGGTCGAAGTGATAGAACTGCCGGATCATCCATGGTTTCTCGCTTGTCAGTTCCATCCGGAATTCACTTCGAACCCGCGAAGCGGTCATCCGTTGTTTACGAGCTTCGTTGAGGCAGCTCGAGTTCATCAGAGATTAAAGCTGCCTTGGGCTTCAGGAGAGTAGATTCGGTAATAGCGTAGTTGCATTACTGTTAATGGTCATATATCGAGATATTCATTCCGCTGTGGGTTATATGCACGGTAGTAGAATAGCTACCAGTTTAGAATAATTGTCGATGATACAGGTCTACAAATGAGCAAGATAAAGGATGTTCGCGGGATAGAAATACTCGATTCGCGCGGTAACCCTACTGTTGAAGCTAAGGTAGTACTCGAGTCTGGTGTGATCGGTAGAGCGGCCGCTCCCTCGGGCGCCTCCACGGGGACTCGCGAAGCCGTTGAGTTACGAGATGCCGATACGGCACGATATCTAGGTAGGGGTGTTCTTGGCGCAGTAGCTAATATAAATGGTGAGATTAGAGAGCTTGCGATCGGTGCCGATAGTGCTGACCAGCAGTGGTTGGACCAAAATTTGAGTGAGCTTGACGGCACACCAAACAAATCCCGACTAGGAGCGAATGCCATACTTGCTGTTTCCTTGGCGAATGTTCGGGCCTCTGCTGAAGAGCAGGGTGTTCCGCTATATTGTTGTCTAGACGATCGCAAAGATTTCGTGATGCCGGTCCCGATGATGAACATAATTAACGGCGGCGCCCATGCTGACAATAGTGTAGATATTCAGGAGTTTATGATTATTCCTGTCGGTGCGCCGAGTTTCTCTGAGGCCTTAAGGTATGGAGCCGAGATTTTTCATGCTCTAAAGTCCGTTTTGGCTGAGTGTGGCATGAATACGGCTGTGGGAGATGAGGGTGGATTCGCGCCGGATCTAGAGTCTAATGAGGCTGCGCTCGCGATCATAGGCGAGGCAGTAGAGAATGCAGGCTATACGCTTGGACGTGAGATCTATCTAGGCTTGGACGTGGCGAGTTCCGAGTTCTTTCATAATGGGCGTTATCATCTGGAGTCTGAAGGTCGTCAATTTGAATCAGGTGAGTTTTCTAACTATCTCGAAGATCTTGTTGCTAGGTATCCCATTGTTTCTATAGAAGACGGTATGGCGGAGGATGATTGGGATGGCTGGAGAATACATAGCGAACGTCTTCGTGACTCCGTTCAGTTGGTCGGAGATGACCTATTCGTGACCAATACCGGTATTCTTTCACAGGGTATAGAGCAGAAGATCGCGAACAGTATCCTAATCAAACCTAATCAAATTGGGACGTTAACTGAAACTTTGCAGGCGATTTCTATGGCCGTAAATGCAGATTATTCCGCAGTTGTTTCTCATCGCTCGGGTGAGACAGAAGACACAAGTATTGCAGATATAGCAGTTGGAACTGCAGCGACGCAGATTAAGACTGGCTCACTCTGCCGCTCAGACCGTTTAGCGAAGTATAATCAGCTTTTACGTGTCGAGAAGGATTTAGGCACTGGAGTTAACTATGCTGGAGCCGATGCGTTCCCAGTTAAACTCTAGAATTGTAATGCGATTGCTCTTACTAGCTTTGACCTTTGTGTTTATCCTCCTACAAGGAAGGTTGTGGTTTTCTAACGACGGGATGCGTGGGGTTCAGCTTCTAGACGATGCAGTAATCGCACGCTCGGAAGAGAATCGATCCCTTGCGGTACGAAACTCAGCGCTCGAAGCTGAGGTTCTAAATCTCAAGAATGAACTAGCGGCAGCGGAGGAACGAGCGAGAACCGAACTCGGCATGGTTGCGGAGAGTGAAACTTTCTACCAGATTACACCGTCTATAAGGCCTATGAGTGATCTTTAAGAGCAGCCTAGGAGGGGGTTGCGGGTTAACCTTTTCCACAGGGCTCGATGTGGAACCGCGAGAACCGATGGGGTTTGTTACGAGCGATTTCCAAGTAGAATTTTTCACTCACCCATCGTGTGCGATCTGCATCGTCTCAGAAGAACGTAGATAGCACCGCTTCCACCGTCACTCGCGAGAGCGGTGACAAATGCTAGTACCTCATTCCATTGCGCGAGCCATTGTTGCACCTTGCTTTTTAATACAGGACCACCTGGCCCTGAGCCAAGTCCTTTGCCGTGGATGACACGGACGCAACCCAGTTCATATTTGGCCGACTCGCAGATAAATTCTCGGAGATGCAGTTTGGCTTGGGGAGCTGTTAAGCCATGTAAATCGGCTTCGGCTTCAATGGTGTACCGACCCTTACGCAGTTGGCGAAACACTTTCTGCGAAAGCTCAGGGCGACAAAACGAAATCTCCTCCCCAGCTTGTTCGATGGAGTTTATTAGGTCAGGAGCGTTGAGACTTTCAGTTAGTAGATCTGTACGGGTAGTTCGCCTTTTTCTAGCCTTAGTCGGCGGACGCTTCGATCCTACTACTACTTGGACTGGTTGTAATCGCTTAACACCCCGCATTGCTTTCGCGAAAGCTTCCCGGTCTTTCTCGTTGATCACAGTTTCGGCTCCTTTTGTTAGTACGCTTCCAGTATAGTTACAGAATTCGTAGCGATTCCAGGGACCGGCACGTGCGAATCCTGCTTTCCAATGATGATGGTTACCAAGCTAAGGGCTTGCGCCTTTTGGCTGAAGGGCTTTCAGGTCTAGCAGAAATTACCATCGTTGCACCAGATCGTAACCGAAGTGGTGCGAGTAATTCACTGACTTTGGATTCGCCACTGCGCGTTGAGCAGTTAGAAAGTAACGTTTACTTCGTAAATGGGACACCTGCCGATTGCGTTCACGTTGCTATTACCGGGCTGCTTGATAAAGAGCCCGACATGGTTATCTCAGGGATAAACCACGGGGCGAATTTAGGCGATGACGTCATTTATTCTGGTACTGTGGCGGCCGCTATGGAGGGTCGGTTTCTCGGCCTACCGGCTTTAGCTGTTTCGCTGGTTCTTTCGGAGGAGTCTAATTTCGCTTCCGCTGTGTCGATTGTGCGTCAGTTTGTCAGCCAGATACAGGCAAATCCATTACCAAGCGACACTATTTTCAATATTAATATCCCCGACCTTCCAGAGAGTTCCATAGCCGGTTATCAGTCAACCCGGCTCGGTTTTCGGCATAAGCCAGAGTCAGTAATTCAGTCGCGTGACCCTAAGAACCGCCCGATATACTGGATCGGTCCAGCGGGCGAAGCACAAGATGTTGGTGAAGGTACTGATTTCCATGCTGTGGCGAACGGCTGGGTTTCGGTCTCGCCTATAAAAGTAGATCTGACCGACCATGAAGTTATCGAGTCAGTGGAGGACTGGTTGAGTGCCCTATAAATGAACAAGCGGGAGCATAGCGGTATAGGAATGACTTCCGCGAGAACCAGGGATCGCTTGATCGACCGTCTCAAGAGCGAAGGGGTTACGAACGAACTAGTCTTGGAGAGAATTCGAGAAATACCGCGCCATTTATTTGTCGATGAAGCTTTGGCAAGCCGTGCTTATGAAGACACGGCTTTGCCGATTGGATTTGGCCAGACAATCTCACAGCCATATATAGTAGCCGCCATGACTGCAGAACTGGTTGGTGACCTACAGTACGGAGGAAAGCTAGGTAAAGTTTTGGAGATAGGTACCGGTTGTGGCTATCAAACTGCCGTTCTGGCACCTTTTGTCCAGCATATCTATAGTATTGAGCGCGTCCGGCCGCTGTTTCAACGAACTAATGAACGATTGCGGGCGCTCGATATCAAGAACGTGACGTTGCGCTGTGGAGATGGATGGGATGGTTGGAAAAGCCAAGCGCCGTTTGATGGGATAATAGTTGCGGCTGCTCCGCAGGCAATACCACACGAGTTACAGAAACAACTCAGTAATGGGGGGCGACTCTTAATTCCAGTAGGTAGTAGCGGTAAACAAGACCTAATTTGTATTGCCCGAGAGGGTGATGATTATCAACGAAAGGAACTGGGGTTAGTGAGCTTTGTTCCGCTCTTGAAAGGGATAGAACGTTGAGGATATTCTCTGTTCTATATGACCGGGTTGTTCACTGGGTAGCGCATCCACATGCGGAGCGTTATCTCGCTGGCTTGAGTTTTGCAGAGTCGTCATTTTTTCCTATTCCCCCTGATGTCATGCTTGCGCCAATGACACTAATCCGGCCTGATCGGGGATGGCGTTTCGCGTTCATCACTACAGTTGCATCAGTTGCTGGTGGAGTTGTTGGTTATACAATTGGTTGGTTGGTAATTGATTCAGTCGAGCCGCTGTTGATGTCGCTTGGTTATTGGGACGCTTACATACGGTCTATCGAATGGTTTATGGAGTGGGGTTTCCTAGCTGTTCTGCTTGCGGGGTTCTCGCCGATACCCTATAAAATTTTTACGATTGCGTCCGGCGTTCTGCATATGTTTTTACCAGTATTTGTTGTAGCTTCGTTGGTAGGTAGAGGGGGAAGGTTTTTTCTCGTTGCTGGGTTAGTTATCTGTGGTGGGGAGCAGATGGAACGTCGTGTGCGTGCTCATATAGATATTATCGGTTGGCTGATTGTCGCGGTCGGTATGTTTGGGCTTCTCCTGTTACGGTTGTGTTGACAGGAAATTTCTGTAGTGAAGAACCAGCATCTTGTCCCTGCAACCGGTCAGCTAAGACAATTCATCTATTTTTTTGTGCTGCTTGCCAGCGGTTGTAATACTTCGCTCGTAAACTACGAAGCCGTTACTCATGTCGTCCGGTCTGGCGAGACGCTCTATACGATCGCTTGGTATTATGGATTAGATCATTTGCAGCTTGTGCGGTTTAACGGACTCGAAAATCCCGACTTAATCTATGTTGGACAACGACTTAGTCTGCGAACTGCTAGTGTGCAGTGTGAGACTGAAAGCATCGCTAACATGTCTGCGCCGCAGCCAGGTCCAGCCGCTATGTCAAAGACATTTCCGCTAGTATGGCAGTGGCCTGCTGAGGGGAGATTGATCCGTAATTTTGGCTCCAGTTCCGGTCTAGGAAATGGAATCGGCATCGGTGGTTCGGTTGGTCAAGCTATTCATGCTGCCGCGCCCGGGCGCGTTGTTTATGCTGGTAACGGCCTAATCGGTTATGGGCAGCTAGTAATCGTTAAACACAATGATACTTATCTCAGCGCCTATGGGCACAATAGCCGTCTAATCGTTTCTCAGGGAGAAGATGTTATACGCGGGCAAACCATCGCGGAAATGGGGATAGGACCGGAGCGGCGACCACAGCTCCATTTTGAAATTAGACGTAACGGTTCTCCTGTGGATCCGTTACAACATCTTGCTCGCTAAAACGTTATGGTGATTAATTTATGAAAAGTGCGGCGACTACATCGCGACCCTCGTGTACGAGTAAATTATAGGTTCGGCAGGCAGCGGGAGTATCCATAATTTCAAGTCCGACACCTTGGATCGCGAGGTCGGTCATGAGATCAGTGTTTGGTAGCACCAGATGGTGTCCGGTACCTAGGAGTAATATCTTAGGGTTTAAATTGATTGCGGGTTGTAAATCTGCGGCTTTCAGTGTTTTCGGTGATGTCACAGGCCAGTAGAGGAGAATATCTTGCGCGGACAGTATCAGGTGACTGCAGAGCCATTTATCGCCTATGCGAATGGCGGCAGGTTTCCACGCGCTGACAAGATTGACATCGGATGTTTCTAGCGTGAGTTTCAACTTTCTATATCAAGTAACTAGGCTTGCCGTACATTATAGGCGCCTTAATATAATCTTGTGGCTAGGGATATAACGGATGCCTACTATCCAACGCCGACAGAGAGTGCCGGGATCCGAAAGTTGGTGCTGGCCGCCTGAAACGCATCGTGTCCTAAGGCAGGTGTTGTCTTCACGTTCGATAGCGTCACCTAAAGAGCTTGATTTAAATCTTAGTGGTTTGCGCCCTGTCGGCGAATTCGACGCGCTTGAAGACGCTGTTCAGCTCCTGTGCAGGCATCGAAACGGATGCATTTTGATTGTCGGGGATTTCGATGCTGATGGAGCGACTAGTGTAGCGCTTATGTATCTGTGCCTTAGAAGTCTAGGTTTTGCAAAAGTGAGTTTCTTTATACCTGACCGATTCGAACTCGGTTACGGATTGACAACCGAGGTTGTAGAGCGGATAAAAGGTAGCCGGCCTACGTTGCTTGTGACCGTTGATAATGGGGTGACGAGTATCGACGGCGTGGCCGCCGCACGCGCGCTGGACATCGATGTGTTAGTTACCGATCACCATCTACCTGGTGCAGAGTTACCGGTAGCAAACGTGATCGTTAACCCAAATTTGCACAATAGCCATTTTTCCGGAAAAAATCTCAGCGGTGTCGGTGTTGTTTTTTATTTGCTCGCGGCTCTCGGAAGAGAGCTAGATGAACCCGGTTGCGTTACCGAATACCTTGACCTCGTGGCGCTCGGTACAATTGCTGATCTTGTACCCTTGGATCACAGTAATCGAATTTTGGTCGACGAAGGACTACGTCGAATTAGAGCAGGAAGATGTCGCCCCGGGATAAGAGCGCTTTGCCAGGTAAGTGAGATTGCCTGGGAAGATGTGACGGGCACGAATCTGGCTTATCAGGTTGCCCCACGGCTGAATGCGGCAGGCCGCCTGGACGATATGACGGTTGGAGTTCGTTGTCTGATTAGCGACTCTGAGACAGACGCGCTGGCGTTCGCTGAATCTCTCGATGCATTAAATCGTAAGCGGAGAGTTATAGAGTCGAAGATGAAAGCGGAAGCGGCTCTTCTTGTCGATGAAGAGAAACTATTATTGTCCGGCCATCTACCAACTATCCTGTGCTTATTTCGAGATGATTGGCATGAAGGTGTTGTTGGACTGATTGCCTCGCGTATTAAGGATAGTTGCCACCGACCCGTATTTGCTTTTACGTCAACGGACTCAGGACAATTAAAGGGATCCGGCCGGTCGGTTCCAGGATTCCACTTACGAGATGCGCTAGTAGACGTTAACGCCGCGCACCCAGGTCTGATTTCTCGCTTTGGTGGGCACGCGATGGCCGCAGGACTCTCTCTAGATCTAAGAGGATTCGATATTTTTCGTGCTGCTATAGCCCGTTTGGGACAAGAGCGGCTAAGCCCTGAGCATCTTGCGCAGCGTATTTTGACCGATGGTGAGCTCAAAGCCGCCGATCTCAATTTGGAGGTGGCTACACTGTTACGCGACGCGGGCCCGTGGGGCCAGGGTTTTCCAGAGCCGTTATTTGAGGGGCGATTCGAGTTGTTGGGGCAGAGAGTCGTAGGGAACAAGCATCTAAAAATGAGTGTTCAGCTTGTGGGTAGCGTTGGGCGTCTGGACGCGATTGCATTCAATATGGAGCCGGGTAATTGGCGCAAAGGAGATGTGTTGACACTCGTTTATCGATTGGGATTGAACAATTATTTCACCGTCCCACAGATCCAACTAGTGGTTGAATTTATTGATTCAGACGCGGTTACAGAGGCCTAGTAGCACTTGCTCTGCATGGGAGAGTTAGGTGGATTAGGGTATCATTTATTATCAGTCATCAGTGTAAATAAACTGTGAAATTGGAACCCAATCAAATCAATTCTATGATCCTGGATCTCCAAGCGCGTTGCGATGCGCTAAGGGGGTATCTTTGACTACGATGGCAAACGTGATCGTCTTGAAGAAGTAGATAGAGAATTGGAGGGCCCAGATGTTTGGGGAGAGCCTGATCGCGCTCAAGCGCTTAATAAGGAGAGGGCTTCACTTGAGGCTGTTATAGAATCTCTGGCTACTGTTTATAGTTCTTTAAAAGAGGCACAGGAACTCTATAGTTTAGCGGAGGAAGAACAGGATACCGATACGTTCGCAGATATTGCTGAAGACGTTCAGAAGGTCAGCAGCTCAGTCGAGAAGCTGGAGTTTCATCGTATGTTTTCGGGCGAGTTGGATAAGCACAATGCGTTTGTTGATATTCAAGCGGGTTCGGGTGGTACCGAAGCCCAGGATTGGGCTGAGATATTGTTGCGTATGTATTTGCGCTGGGCGGAGTCCCGCCGTTTTGATGCGGACATTCTCGAGCTGTCTCCAGCGGATATCGCGGGGATAAAGAGTGCGACCGTGAAATTTTCGGGTGAGTATGTTTTCGGCTGGCTGCGCACAGAGACTGGGGTGCATCGCCTTGTTAGGAAGTCACCCTTCGATGCTGGGCATCGTCGACACACGTCATTCGCAGCTGTATTCGTTTCCCCCGAACTCGAAGACACTATCGATATCGAGATCGATCCGAGCGATATTAGAAT
This sequence comes from Candidatus Rariloculaceae bacterium, assembly GCA_045561055.1. Taxonomy (GTDB): domain Bacteria; phylum Pseudomonadota; class Gammaproteobacteria; order Steroidobacterales; family Rariloculaceae; genus SMWC01. Next base: position 59,300 of record JBJKYL010000014.1, read on the forward strand.
CGATGTATATAGAGCCAGTGGGGCAGGTGGTCAGCATGTTAACAAGACCGAGTCCGCTGTGCGCATTACACATGTACCGTCTGGTGTTGTCGTGCAATGTCAGAACGACCGTTCCCAGCATAAGAATCGTGCGACCGCGATGGGGCAACTCAAGGCTAAGCTATATGAGCAGGAGCAACAGAGGCGTCGGGATGCGGCTGCCGTGCTCGAGGACAGTAAAGCAGATATAGGCTGGGGAAGTCAGATTCGTTCTTACGTCTTGGACCAATCTCGGATTAAGGATTTGCGGACAGGTGTGGAGACTAGCAACCCGGGTGCTGTACTCGACGGTGCGATAGATAGCTTTCTTGAGGAAAGTTTGAAGCAAGGATTGTAAAAAGATGGGTGATACTAGTGACCAGAATGAAAATAGACTAATAGCGGAAAGGCGAGAAAAGCTTGCTAAGCTTCGTGAAAGTGGCGTTGCGTTTCCGAATGATTTTCGTCGTAGCTCCGTTGCTGAAGAGCTCCACTCAGCTTACGGGAAGCGTAGCCCTGAATCTCTGGAAATCGAGATGCCAATGGTTCACGTTGCTGGTCGTCTCATGGCAAAACGTGTTATGGGCAAGGTTAGCTTTGTCAAGATCCAAGATAGGTCAGATCAGATACAGCTCTATGTGGAAAGGGATCGCGTTTCGATTGATGTTTATCAGGATTTTAAATCATGGGATGTGGGCGATATTGTTGCTGCGACCGGTTCCTTGTTTAAGACTAAGACTGGTGAATTATCTGTAAAGACTGACGAGTTGCGCTTGCTTGTTAAGTCTCTCCGTCCGATGCCCGAAAAATGGCATGGAATATCGGATAAGGAACTTAAGTTGAGGCAGCGATACCTTGATCTTATAGTCAATGAGAGAACACGCGAAATTTTCACTCTTCGCATTGAGCTGATCCGGTTTATTCGTTCGTTCCTTGACACGATGGGTTTCTCTGAAGTGGAGACGCCAATGATGCAGCCGATTGCTGGTGGTGCGCTCGCGAAACCGTTTGTTACTCATCACAATGCCCTGGATATGGAACTTTACTTACGAGTTGCGCCTGAGCTTTATCTCAAGCGTCTTCTCGTTGGTGGCATGGAGAATGTCTACGAGATAAACCGCAGTTTCCGAAATGAGGGGACTTCGACGCAGCATAACCCCGAATTCACGATGCTCGAGCTATATCAGGCGTATGCATGTTATGAGGATCTTATGGCGTTAACCCAGAATCTGATACGGGAAGCGTCCCGAACGCTTCTGGGTGACGTTGTTGTTCAGTATCAGGGGCAGATTTTTAATTTTGGTAATACCTTTGAAGAGCTTACTGTCGAGGAAGCTCTGAGGCGTTTCAATCCAAATCTCCGCGATTGTGATTTAAGGGATGTTGACGTATTGAAACGGACTTGCGAGGAAAGCGATATTCCGGTCCGAGATGACTTTGGTGCTGGCAAATTGCAGATAGAAATTTTTGAGAAAACGGTTGAGTCGCACTTAAGTATGCCAACCTTCGTTACACAATATCCGGCGGAGGTATCACCGCTTGCTCGTTGTAATGACGAGGACCCCTTCGTAACCGATCGATTTGAGTTGTTTATGGGTGGGAGAGAAATTGCTAACGGCTTCTCGGAACTCAACGACCCTGAGGATCAGGCGCGGCGTTTCAAAGCTCAAGTCGACGCGAAATCGTTAGGGGATGAGGAAGCGATGTTTTATGATGCCGACTATATTCGGGCGCTCGAATATGGGATGCCGCCAGCGGCAGGACTGGGTATCGGTATCGACCGCCTTGTGATGTTGCTGACAGATTCGTCGTCTATCCGTGAAGTCGTGCTATTTCCGCATCTCAGGCCTGAAGCCTGAGAATCTAAATGTCCCAGTAAGGCAGCGGTTGGCGCCGCAACATCACTGCGCTATTGTTTTCGTAGTACAGCGGCTGATTTGCTTTGTCTAGTTGGGTGACAGCTAGTATCTCGACGAGTCCATTCGCTGATACGGCTCGGACGACTTCACCTGCCACAGCGTTTGATCCAGTTACAATTTTTTTGCCTATCTTAGGGGTGTCTCGATGATCGGCTGAAAAGCGTAGCATACGGCGTTTTATAGTGCCTAAATTTTGTGTGCGAGCAATAATTTCCTGACCGGGATAGCAGCCTTTGGTTCCGCTAATCGCGCCGAGTAGATCGAGATTCAACATCTGCGGAACAAATCGATTTTGTAGTGCTGCTGTCAGTTGTGGTAGACCGAGGGAAACCTCTTCTAACTCGGTATCGGTGCCCTTGCCTTGCGGTAGTTTAGTCGCTAATTTACCGAGGGTGGCTGGTAAGCCGATCGCGTAAACGAGTGTTGAACCTAGGCGGAGCCAGAGTAATCCTCGTGCATCAGTTTGTTCGCCGGTCTCAAGAGGTAGGCCTATCCCGTATTCGCGCAACCAACTGTCCACTGAACCAACTAGCGCAGCCGCCTGCCACCGGTCGCCAGCGTTACTAATTTTGACATGGTCGCGAAGTACGAACTGTTTAAGGTCTATCACTATAGAGTCCACGAGATCGTTGGTCGTGATTAGTAGCCAGTAGTTGTCTACCCGCAGAATGCGAACAATAGCTTTAACTTTTCCGGCTGGACTATGCCAAGCAGCTAGGGGCGCAGTATTTGTACGGAAAGTTTCAACGTCCTGACTTAGCTGGTTGTGGAGGAATCGCGCAGTATCCTCTCCTTCGAGTCGAATGAAGCCGACTTTACTCAAAGGGCATAAGGATGGACTGCTACTAGATGTCGGTTGCATCGGTGGCTATTGTTCTCGGTAATCTAATTTGCGCATAGGATACCGTGTTGTGCCAAGATCGGGCTAGGGTGCGTAAGTTGGTAAATTCTGGCAAACTTACGCGGATGGAAAATGTTAATAGCCTGCAGGCTGATGCCGGTCAAGCTTCACAGCCACGAGTGGTTGGTACCGAAGGAGGCACCCCGACGCGTGCGATAGAGCCAGCGATTGATTCACCGAAACTAAGAGAGATAGGTGGGCCCAAGGGCATAGAACCAACTCGATTCGGTGATTGGGAGCGTGCCGGCCGTTGTATCGATTTTTAGTAATGGCAAACCTTTTCGCTACTATTCCAAAACTACTCTAGGAAGGTTGAATATTATGGGCAGGGTCGAGCGACCTTTGTCGCCGCATTTGCAGGTCTATCGACCTCAGATAACGAGCGTTCTATCTATCTTTCACCGTATGACGGGGGTCGCCTTGTCAGCAGGTGTAATCTTTCTCGTTTACTGGCTCGTTGCTCTTTCTGCTGGCCCTGCTACGTATCAGCAGGCGATCTCGATTCTTGCTACGAGTTGGTTAAAATTTTGCTATGTGGGATGGAGTTTTTGTTTTTTTTATCATTTTGCCAACGGAATTAGGCACCTAGTCTGGGACGTCGGCATAGGATATGAAATAAATCAGATCAACGTTAGTGGCTGGCTGGTTCTCGTAGTTTCTTTAGTTGCGACGGCGGTATTCTCGTTTTCAACGATTTTCTAGAGGAGTAATTAATGAGTCTTGTTACGCCACTGAGTCGCGTACTTGGACTTGGTTCTGCGAAAGATGGAGTCCAGCACTGGTGGGTTCAACGGCTATCTGCAGTCGCGCTTGCGTTCCTCGGGCTGTGGCTGATATTTGCGTTTGTGGGGCTTGAAGATCTCAGTTATGCGACTGTTGTGGGTTGGATACGGTCACCTCTCAATAGCATTCTGATGATTCTTACTCTTTCAACAATGGGATATCACTCGCAACTCGGCGTCCAGATGGTCATTGAGGATTATGTTCACGTGGCGACATTGAAAGTATCAGCTCTGATCCTGATGACTTTCGCGCACATCGGTATTGTCGTCGCTGGTGTCTTCGGCGTGCTTAAAATTTCTTTCGGGGTGCCGGGATGAATTCAGATTACGAATTTGTAGATCACAGTTACGATGTAGTCGTTATTGGTGCAGGCGGTGCGGGTTTGAGAGCGACGCTTGGTCTAGCCGAACAGGGGCTTTCCACATCCTGCATAACCAAAGTTTTCCCTACCCGTAGCCATACTGTTGCGGCACAAGGCGGTATTAGCGCTGCTTTGGGTAATATGGGTGAGGATGACTGGCGCTGGCACATGTATGACACGGTTAAAGGTTCCGACTGGCTCGGTGATCAGGACGCGATTGCTTATATGTGTAAGGTTGCGCCCGCGTCAGTTTTAGAGTTAGAACATTACGGTGTACCGTTCTCGCGTACTGAAGATGGGCGGATCTATCAACGTCCATTTGGAGGAATGACGACACGCTTTGGCGAAGGAACAGCTCAACGGACCTGCGCGGCGGCCGATCGTACCGGTCACGCAATGCTTCATACTCTGTACCAACAATCTTTGAAGCACGATGCTGAATTCTTTATCGAGTATTTCGCGATCGATCTTATTATGGAGAACGGTGAGTGCCGCGGTGTCGTCGCGCTCGATCTGGCTGAAGGACGTCTGCATCGATTTCGAAGCCAATCAGTAATTCTTGCAACCGGTGGATACGGCCGGGCGTATTTTTCTTGTACGTCGGCACATATTTGTACTGGTGATGGTAATGCGATGGCGTTGCGTGCTGGTTTGCCATTACAGGATTTGGAGTTTGTGCAATTTCATCCGACTGGTATCTATGGTCCTGGGATGTTGATTACGGAAGGTTCGCGCGGTGAGGGTGGTTATCTGACAAATTCTGAGGGGGAACGCTTTATGGAGCGCTATGCCCCGAATGCCAAAGATCTAGCATCGCGTGATGTTGTAAGCCGGTCGATTCACGATGGAAATTCGTGAGGGCCGTGGTGTCGGTGAAGAGAAGGATCATGTTCATTTGCATCTGGAGCATCTAGGTGCAGAAGTCATCCAGGAACGCTTACCGGGAATTGCTGAGACTGCCAAGATTTTTGCTAACGTTGATATCAATAAAGACCCGATTCCCGTATTGCCGACAGTCCATTACAACATGGGTGGGGTGCCGACGAACTACCATGGTGAAGTTATCACGACGAATGCCGCCGGCGAAGAACAAATAGTTCCCGGGCTCATGGCTGTCGGCGAGGCAGGTTGCGTTTCCGTTCATGGTGCTAACCGGCTTGGATCTAACTCACTGATTGATTTGGTTGTTTTTGGAAGAGCTGCTGCTATCCGTTGTGCCGAGCTTTATACGCCAGGTGCTACGCAACGGCCATTAGCCGACGACGCTGGTGCTGAGGCTATCGCCCGGGTGGATAGGCTCAGAAACGCGAACGGTAGTGAATCGACAGCTAAAATTCGGCTTGCAATGCAACGGACTATGCAAAATCACGCGGCAGTGTTTCGAACCGGCGAGTCTCTCCAGGAAGGAATCGACGCGCTCGAGCCAATATTCGACTCGTTTGCTGACGTATGTGTCGCAGATCGGTCGTTGATCTGGAATACTGATCTTGTCGAGACGATTGAGCTCGAGAACTTGCTATTGCAGGCGATGGGCACGATCAAGTCGGCGGCTCATCGAACTGAAAGCCGCGGTGCCCAGGCGCGTGAGGACTATCCCGATCGCGATGACGTTAATTGGCTGAAACATACGTTGGCATGGGTAAGTGAGGACGGGGATGTACGTTTTGGTGATCGGGTTGTTCAGATGGAAACGTTGACGAATGAAGTAGACTCGATCCCGCTAAAGGCGAGAACCTATTAGGAGTGTTTTGCTTGTGTATTAAAATGTTAAATGAATTGAGTGAAAGACGAGTAATCAAGAATGGCTAAATTTAGTCTTCCCAAGAATTCGAGGGTGATACGCGGGCAATCCTACCCGGCAGCCAATGGTGCTGAGAACGTTCGTAAGTTCGCTGTTTATCGCTATGATCCGACGTTGGACGAAAATCCGAAACTCGATACCTATGAAGTTGATCTGGATTACTGTGGTCCGATGGTTTTGGATGCATTGATCAAGATCAAGAATGAGATTGATCCTACACTAACTTTTCGCCGTTCGTGTCGTGAAGGTATTTGCGGCTCTTGTGCTATGAATATCGATGGTACCAACGCGCTTGCCTGCCTCAGATCGATCGGAGATGTGAAGGGCACCGTGAGGGTTTACCCACTGCCACATATGCCAGTCGTTAAGGATCTAGTTCCTGATTTAACTAATTTCTATGCGCAGTATGCATCTGTTAAACCCTGGCTCGAGGCTCGGACGCCGCCACCTCCGGATCGGGAGCGATTGCAGTCTAAGGATGATCAGGAAAAAATTAATGATCCTTCCGCGTGCATACTCTGCGCTTGTTGTTCTGCTGCGTGTCCGAGTTATTGGTGGAACTCCGACCGTTACCTAGGACCTGCAGCGCTGTTGCAGGCATATCGCTGGATCGTCGATAGCAGAGATGAGATGACTGGTGAGCGGCTCGACGCTCTTGAAGACCCTTTTCGGCTTTATCGTTGCCACACGATTTTGAATTGTACGAGTGCCTGCCCGAAAGATTTAAATCCTGGTCGAGCGATAGGTGAGATAAAGAAACTCATGGCCGAGCGTCGGCACTAACCTTGACGATGAGCGACGACATAGCCAGGCTGCGATGGCGTTGCCGTCGAGGAATGCGGGAGTTAGACGCTGTGCTTGTGGGTTTTCTGAAAAGTTCTTACGGAACCTTGAACGAAGAGGATAAGGTTCGCTTTGGAGCACTTCTAGAGCTTCCGGATCCGGACCTGCATGCTTATCTTGTTGGTAGATATGAAGTGACGGACTCGCCACTTGAATGTCTTCTCGGCCGAATTAGGGACGATTTTCATAGTTAGAATAGGCAACATAAGCGCTGATGAATTCGTGTCCGCGCGAGCCCGAATTCTCGCTGTCCACGCTGATGCGTTAGTAGACGTAGAGTTCATCGAAGCAGCCCGTTGCAAGGGTTGCGATGGTTCGTGTACCTGGTTCGCTGTGACGAAACCAAAAACGCTTAGGCTCCGAGTAGCGCATCCACTTTCTGTGGGTCAGTTGGTAAAGGTAATGTTACCGTCGGGCGTTATTCTGGTTGCTGCTGCACTGGTCTACGGTTTGCCATGGGCGTTTCTATTGCTAGGAGCGCTCATCGGTGCATATATCGGTGGTAGCGATTTGAGCTGTTTCGTGGGCGCGGCCTCAGGATTTGCTGCGGCTTTGCTATTGATGCCAGCCTGGCAGTCCCGTCTAGAAATAGCGATAAGTAAGCGATTTCGTGTTGTGCTGGAATCTTGACTATTCTGGATCTGTACAGTCTTTCAGGACGCGGTTTTGCAAAGAGATGACTAAAGTGTTCGCCTCCGTCGTTCGTGGACGGAAGTGTTAATTTAGCACCAGATCGATTGGTGTCCGCTGATACAGATCGCGTTAAGACGTCGGCTTTACGGCTGTAGTCAACGCCACAGTAGGCCATTATCAGCATTAGATAGGGCGGAATACTACCCCTATGCGCTTCCATAGGTACATCCAGGTACAATGCCGGATTGAAAAAGAGCGCTTCTCCCGACGGTGATTGCTGCCGTTGTCCTTGGCGCATACTCAACGTTACTTATGTCGCGCACTTGCGGCATTGGGCATTCTTGCTCTTAGCTCGATGAACCGGATCAGAAATTTTTCTATCATTGCTCATATTGACCATGGAAAGTCGACGCTTGCCGATCGATTGATCCAGCTCTGTGGTGGGCTGACCGACCGGGAGATGGAAGATCAAGTGCTCGATTCTATGGATTTGGAACGAGAGCGGGGAATAACGATTAAGGCGCAGAGTGTGTCGCTGAATTATACGTCGCATGACGGGCAAGAATATCAACTAAACCTAATCGATACGCCAGGGCATGTCGATTTTCAGTATGAGGTATCGCGCTCGCTAGCTGCCTGCGAAGGTGCGCTACTCGTAGTCGATGCTGCTCAGGGAGTGGAGGCGCAGAGTGTAGCGAATTGTTACACAGCGATTGAGCAGGGCTTAGATGTCGTTCCGGTTTTGAACAAAATAGATCTTCCTGCTGCAGATCCTGATCGAGTCAGACAGGAGATCGAGGAGATCATAGGAATAGAGGCTTACGACGCTACCAAAATCAGCGCGAAGACCGGTGTCGGTATCGAAGATCTACTCGAAAATTTGATTGCAAGGATACCGCCGCCAAGTGGTCAGGTTGACGCCCCACTCCAGGCTTTGATCATCGACTCATGGTTCGATAGTTATGTTGGCGTCGTGTCCTTGGTTAAAGTTGTAAACGGAACGCTCCAGAGCGGTGGGCGTATTGAGATTGTCTCGACCGGGAGGCGTCATTCGGCTGATCGGTTGGGTGTTTTTACTCCGAAGATGAGCGATCGCAATTGCCTTAGCGCAGGTGAGGTCGGTTACGTGATTGCCGGTATAAAGGAGATCAACGGTGCTCCGGTTGGTGACACAATTCGTGAAGTAGGGGCTTCGGACACATTGCCGCTTCCGGGGTTCAAGCATGTCCAACCGAGGGTATTTGCAGGGCTGTTTCCTATAAAATCTGACGACTTTGAGGGGTTCCGAGAAGCGCTGGAAAAGCTTAGGCTTAACGACGCCGCTTTGCACTTCGAGCCTGAAAGCAGTGCGGCGCTAGGTTTCGGCTTTCGATGTGGTTTTCTCGGAATGTTACACCTGGAGATTGTGCAAGAACGGCTCGAACGAGAATACGCTCTGGAGCTGATTTCGACGGCGCCCACTGTGATCTATGAACTTCAAATTGCGGATGGTGAGATACTAAAGATCGAGAATCCAGCGCAGCTTCCTGAGCCAAACCAGATAGAGGAAATTCGGGAGCCGATAATTCTCGCTACGCTGTTAATTCCGCCGGAATATATAGGTTCTGTCATTAAGCTTTGCGTTGAGAAGCGCGGGGTACAGAAGCGGCTACAATATTTGGGCAACCAGGTTTCGATCGATTATGAGCTACCGTTGGCGGAAGTGGTTCTGGATTTCTTCGATCGCTTGAAATCTGTAAGTCGTGGTTATGCTTCGTTCGATTATCATTTCATTCGGTTCGAGCCCGCAAAACTTGTCCGTCTCGATATATTGATTAATAAGGAGCGAGTCGACGCGATGTCCATTATTGTGCATCGGGACTTTGCCGACCGCCGCGGTCGGCAGCTCGTTGAAACGCTACGCGACGTTATTCCCCGACAGATGTTCGAAATTGCTATCCAGGCTGCGATTGGCTCTAAGGTTATCGCTCGTACTACCGTTAAGGCCCTAAGGAAGGATGTTACTGCCAAATTATATGGTGGGGATGTCACCCGAAAGCGTAAGCTTCTGGAGAAGCAGAAAGCGGGGAAACGTAGGATGAAACAGCTCGGTGCGGTTGAAATACCTCAGGAAGCTTTCCTAGCTGTGTTGCAGGGTAATGGAAAATGACGAATACTCCGCCGATTCGGCTCCTGGACTAAGGAATATTGCCTTGGATTTTGCTCTTATATTAGTTATCGCAACCGCCCTAACGGGCTTGATTTGGGTTTTAGATGCGCTTTTCCTTATGCGGCGTAGGCAGGCGCGTTCAGTTCAGGGAGGTTCGCTCGGTCGCGAGCCTATTTTGGTTGAATACGCCCGTTCGTTTTTCCCGATTCTATTACTTGTGCTACTACTCAGGTCCTTTCTTTTTGAGCCCTTTAGAATTCCGTCCGGGTCTATGATGCCGACACTATTGGACGGTGATTTTATTTTTGTTAACAAATTCGCGTATGGTCTACGTTTGCCGGTTTTAAATACCAAGATATTGGAGATTGGTGACCCTTCTCGCGGTGACGTTGTTGTCTTTAAGCTGCCTTCTGATCCTCGGGTTAACTACATTAAGCGCCTTGTCGGTCTTCCTGGTGATATAGTGACCTACACACAGGGTAGCAAACGGCTACAAATCAACGGCGAAGCGATTTCTTTGGATCTGCTAGGCGCGTATGAAGGAAATTCGGGGCTACAATTGGCTCGAGAGGGACTCGGCGACGGAGATCATTTATTGCTTCTAACGCGTGATAGGCTTAGTCCTGGTGGTACCTATGCAGTTCCGGAAGGGCACTATTTCATGATGGGTGATAATCGTGACAATAGTAGAGATAGCCGCTTCGAGGGCGTTAGTTTTATTCCTGAAGAACTCCTGGTCGGAAGAGCTGTGCGCATCTGGATGAATTGGCGTTGGCCCTCCGAAGGGGGACCGTTATGGAATCGTATTGGTGATCGGATCGATTAGGAAAAATTGGTTACAGGGATCAGGTAGATATAAGTATTATTGCGACCGGACTTCGTCCCGATGCTGTCAGAACTCTTTTCGGTGACATGTTCTACAGTGAGCGGGTTTGGTCTCACAATAAAATGCGATACATAGACAATATCCGGCCTTTAGTTGCTATAGATGAAGCGATTGGGATTCGTCGGTGACTGGTCGGTGCCGATGGGCCGAGCAGTATTTGGGATATCGTTTTCACGATCCTGCGCTTCTTGAGCAAGCGCTCACCCATCGGAGCGCATCCGCATGCAATAATGAGAGGCTTGAGTTTCTTGGTGATGCCTTACTGAGCTTCGTTGTTGCGCGGGAACTCTACGATAGAAACCCCGCGGAGCAGGAGGGAAACCTGAGTCGGTTGCGTTCGTCGCTTGTCAAAGGAGTGACGCTAGCAGAAATTGGTCGAGAGATTGAGGTGGCGCCGCAAATTATCCTTGGGCAGGGCGAACATGGCACCGGTGGTGCGCGGCGAGATTCCATATTAGCAAACGTTGTGGAGGCGGTCCTGGGATCGGTTTTGCTTGACGGTGGCTTCGAAGCTGCCGGCGCACTTGTGATCAGGCTCTTTTCCGATAGGTTCGAGCAACTCCCCGACGCGAACAGTCTTAAGGATGCGAAAACTAAACTTCAGGAATGGATCCAGGCACGGGGGCTTGTGCTTCCTGTTTACAAGGTAAAATCCGTTTCGGGGGCGCCACATCGGCAATCGTTTGTCGTCGTTTGTGATGTTAAGGACGTTTCTTCGACAGTAGAAGGCCGGGGACAAAGCCGTCGACAGGCGGAGCAGAATGCAGCCGAACAGATGTTATCGAAACTAGACAGTGACGACAGGTAATAACTCCCGTTGTGGTTTCGTCGCCATCGTTGGACGGCCTAACGTCGGTAAATCAACGCTCCTCAATGCGCTAGTTGGAGAGAAGGTCAGTATCGTTAGCGCTAAACCTCATACTACTCGTCATAGAGTGTTAGGCGTATTAAATAACGACGCTGACCAGGTTGTTTTTCTCGACACGCCAGGACTTCAACGTGACCGCAAGCATGCGCTTCATCGCTTCATGGCGAAGACAATCAGTCAAGTATTAGCTGAAGCCGACATTACGCTGATGGTAATCGAAGCTGGAAGATTTAGCCGACAAGATAAGCAGCTAGCTGAGCTATTACGGGATAACGCAGAAAGGACTATTCTTGTGCTGAATAAGATAGACATGGTTAAAGCGAAGTCAGACTTACTGCCGATTCTAAAGTCGGTAGCAGTAGATTTTCCTTTTGCTGCGTTTGTGCCGATATCGGCGCGCGGTAGCAAAAATCTAGGTGGATTATTGGCAGAGATACTTAGCCGTCTTCCGGAGGGATCGCCATTGTATCCTCGGGAAATGGTAACGGATAGAAACCTGAATTTTCGGATCTCAGAAATTATCCGTGAGAAGTTGCTCATCGCATTGCATCAGGAGGTTCCCTATGGTCTTACCGTCGAAGTAGAGCACGTCGGGAAACAGAGGCACGATCAGGTTTTGATCCATGCGATAGTGTGGATCCAGCGTGATAGCCATAAGGCTATTACTATCGGTAAAGGCGGTAGCGTCCTTAAAGCTATTGGTAGTGAAGCGCGCCTAGAGCTTATAGAATTACTGGGTGAACGCGTACATCTTGAGCTGTGGGTTAAGGTTCGTGAAAACTGGGCTGACAGTGAGCGTGAACTTAAGCGGCTGGGATTCGATCTGGGAACTTAGTGAAGATAGCTACGTGAGGCGACACCGGCCTCTGTGAAGGGATATCTTAGTTAATAGTATGGCCGAAAGAGAAAGTGTACAGCTGGAGCGAGGGTACCTTTTGCACCAGCGTCCCTATCGAAACACAAGTCAGATTATCGATTGCCTGACTCTCGACCACGGTTTGACGGTTTTGGTTGCGCAGGGTTCAAAGCGATCTAAGGTCGCGCAGAGTGCTGTCCTACAGCCTTTTCTACCATTGCGATTGTCTTGGATTAGAAGAGGTGAGCTTGGACGCTTAACTCATGTTGAAATCGAGCAACGGGAGGGCGAACTGAGCGGCGAACAGCTACTGGGGGGATTCTATATGAATGAACTTCTCCTACGGCTACTAGCGAAAGGTGATGGTAATGTCGAAGTTTTTTCCTGCTATAGTGAAGCGCTTACTAAGCTTATGATTCGTGCTAACACCTCAGCCGTGCTAAGGGTCTTTGAGCTGCATTTACTTGAGGCGTTAGGCTACGGGCTCAATCTGAAACATGATGCCGATACGGGCAATCCGATTCGCTCGGAGCGTCGTTACGTTTTCGAACCCGAGCGTGGAGCTCGTGTCGAGAAGGACTCCGACGATGGAGCCGATTCGTATTGGGGGAGGGAACTGATTTCATTACGGGAGATGAGATTAGAAAATGTTGATTGCTTACGAGCGGCTAGGCGCCTGCTTTCGCGCGCGTTGCGAATTTATCTCGGCGAGAGGCCGTTGAAGACTAGCCTAGTTCTCCGAGATATTGTTGATCAGGGAGTAGAGATATGAGCGCACATGTGCCGATCTTGCTGGGAGTAAACGTTGATCATGTTGCGACATTGCGGCAGGCGCGGGGTACTAGATATCCAGACCCTGTGTCGGCTGCTCTGCTCGCGGAACGAGCTGGGGCCGATAGTATAACGATTCACTTGCGGGAAGACCGTCGTCACATACAAGAGAGAGATCTAGAGGTTCTGGGGCGCACACTGCAGACCCGTGTGAATCTAGAGATGGCAGTAACGGAATCGATGATTGCACTCGCTGTCGATGCTCGTCCCGCAGATTGTTGTTTAGTACCAGAAAACCGGAATGAATTGACGACGGAGGGTGGTCTAAATGTTATTGGCCAGGTTGACCGTATCAGAGAAGCTTGCGCCCAATTAGAGGCAGTAGGCATTCGCACATCTCTGTTTGTGGATCCTGATTTGGAACAGATAGATGCTAGCCGGGCTTGCGGAGCAACAGTTGTCGAGCTGCATACAGGTACCTATGCGGACGCAATAGATGGCGAAGCCGAGAGACACGAGTTAGCACGGATTGCGGCAGCGGCTGATTATGGTGCAAAGCTAGGGTTACGTATACACGCAGGTCATGGGCTGCATTACCATAATGTGCAGCCGGTTGCGGCGATTAGCGAGATTGTCGAACTCAATATCGGCCATTCGATAGTTGCCAGAGCAGTTTTCGATGGGCTTGCTATCGCAGTCGCAGATATGCGAACACTCATGTGTGAGGCGCGTTGATATGGTTTTCGGTATCGGTACCGATATCGTTCAGGTGTCTCGTATCGAGCAGGTATGGCAGCGATTCGGTGAGAGGTTTGCGAATCACTTGTTACTAGACGAGGAGATCGATCTCTTCAGGCATCACAAACGTCCTGTACGTTTTCTATCAACACGATTTGCAATAAAGGAAGCCACAGTTAAGGCTATGGGTACCGGTTTTGCACACGGTATTTGGATTCGCGACGTCGGTATGATTCCGAATGATTGGGGTCAGCCGCAGCTGATTTATTCATCCCGCGGACGCCGAGTACGCGAGCGACTAGGGATTGGTGACGGACATCTCTCTGTGACTGACGAGGCTGGATTAGTTGTCGCTGTTGCGGTTCTAATGATCGCATCCGAAGCCGGTGACTGAGATGAACACTCTCGTATTCGATATTGAGACAATCCCTGATGTTCAGTTAGGGCGGCGTCTCTATGGCGTTGATGATCTTGACGATGATTCTGTTGCTAAGATTATGCTCTTTAAGCAACGTCAGACAAGGAAAACTGATTTCTTACCTTTGCCACAGCATCGTGTCATTGCGATCTCCGCTGTTCTCAAAACTCTTGATGATATCCATGTATTTACCCTAGGTGAGATCGATTCAACCGAGAAGGAAATCGTGCAACGATTCTACGACGGTTTGCAGCGTTACTCGCCTGAACTTGTTTCATGGAACGGCTCGGGTTTTGATCTGCCAGTATTACACTACCGTGCGCTGTTGCATGGCGTTAATGCACAGCGTTATTGGGAAATGGGAGACAACGATCGGGAGTTTAGATTCAACAATTACCTTAGCAGGTTTCACTGGCGTCACATCGATCTCATGGATGTTCTCGCTGGCTTTCAGATAGGCGGTCGCGCGTCCCTAGAACAGATAACTACACTGCTTGGGTTTCCTGGCAAGCTTGGTATGAACGGTGGCCAGGTGTGGAGCCGCTATCAGGCAGGTGAGGTCGAGGCTATCCGAAATTATTGTGAGACTGATGCTATCAATACCTACCTGGTCTTCCTTCGTTTTCAATTAGTCCGCGGTATTCTCGACGAGGAGGGCTATGAAAACGAACTAAAGCGACTCAGAACAAAGCTAAAGCAATCTAAAAGTTTACATCTTCAGGAATTTATCTCCGCATGGCAGACGGTAGGCGATGCCGAGTAGTCTAGAGAGCATCGACGCTGAGATAATCGACCTCACCCATGATGGCCAAGGCTTAGCAAATCTAGACGGGCAAAAGATCTTTATTCCTGGCGCTCTTCCGGGTGAACTAGTACGCGTGGTCATACGGCGCCGAAAACGGCGCTACCGGGAGGCACAGCTTGTCGAGGTTCTTAGTCCGGCCGCTAGTAGAGTCGATCCTCCATGTGCTTATTTTGGCCGCTGCGGTGGTTGTACGATACAGCATCTGAACTACGAAACTCAGGTCAAGTTTAAACATTCGGTAGTCAGAGAAGCGCTGCTACGGATCGCAGGCATAGAACCGCGCGAGTGGCTACCGCCGATTACCGGTCCGGAGTGGCACTATCGTCGACGTGCTCGGTTAGGTGTCCGCTATGTACTAGGTAAAGAACGCGTTCTTGTCGGTTTCAAAGAGCGTGCTACGCGATATATCACCGATATGGCGAGTTGTCGTGTTCTCGTCAAACCTGCCGACGCGCTACCCGAATTACTTGCGAGACTTATAGATAAAACGACCTTGACGAAACGTCTCCCGCAGGTCGAGATTGCGGTCGGGGAACTGTCCCAGGCAGCAGTTTTTCGAGTTCTAGATGAGCCGAGCGCTGACGATTTGCGCCTATTTTCAGAGTTTGGTTGGAAAAATAAGATCGACATCTATTTGCAGAGAGGTGGTCCGGGGACTGTCCAAGCTCTCGATCATGCTGCGGTGAGACTGCTCACCTACACTCTTCCGGAATTCGATATTAAGCTAGAGTTTGCGCCAACAGATTTCGTCCAGATCAATGCGAATATTAATGCGGCGATGGTTTGCCAAATTATCGAGTTACTCGACATCGATTCGACGGAACAGGTCCTAGATTTGTACTGTGGGCTTGGTAACTTTAGTTTGCCTATCGCCCGACGTTCTAAGTCGGTTTTAGGTGTTGAAGGTGAGGCTGGTTTAGTTGCGCGTGCCGCGCACAACGCGCGGCTAAATGGTATAAAAAATGCGCAGTTTGTCAGTGCTGATCTCTCGAAGCCGGACTGGAGTTTTCTTCGAGAAGCTTGGGATCTCGTCCTACTCGACCCGCCCCGGTCAGGTGCCTATGCTGTTGTTAAGCAGATGAAACGTATGGGTCCACGACATGTTGCTTACGTGTCCTGTCACCCGGCAACGCTAGCACGTGATGCGAAAGAACTTATTGAGTCTCAGGGCTATCGGCTACACGCGGTCGGTATCGCGGACATGTTCCCTCACACGTCACATGTTGAAGTTATGGCGCTATTCGAGCGTACCTAGAGCTGATTTGAAGAATATTGAAACCAGCCGGTTACCCCTATAGGCTCATTAGCAAGTTTGATTACCGTGGTATTACGACATTTTAAAAATTGAGATTGTGACGAGGCTATCGCTGCTATTATGGTGGGATGTCGCTAGGTCCACTCATGATCGATCTCAAGGGTACGTCCATCGACGCGGAAGAGCGGGAATGGCTTCAGTCCCCGTCAGTGTGTGGTGTTATCCTGTTTTCGAGAAATTTCGAAAGTCTGGGGCAGCTTGAACAGCTGATAGCTGTAATTCACGAAATACGTGAACCGCCACTGCTTGTTGCTGTGGATCAGGAAGGCGGTAGGGTACAGCGTTTCGGCGAGCCCTTTACGGTTTTGCCGCCCATGCGCAGCCTCGGGCGTCTGTACGATAGGGATATGAGCCGAGCACTCGGTACAGCGCACGCATTCGGCTGGTTAATGGCGGCGGAACTTCGGGCTGTCGAAATCGATTTAAGTTTTGCGCCCGTGGTCGATATCGATCGCGGCTTGGCGAAGGTTATCGGTGATCGGGCGCTACATTCAAGTGCCACGGCGGTTAGCCAGCTCGTGTCGGCGTTCGCGGTTGGTGTCCACGAGGCTGGGATGGCTATTACAGCTAAACATTTTCCAACGCATGCGGGAGCGATCAACGATACACATACTAAGACCGCATCGGATTCGCGAGAGTTCAGCGAACTTTGGGACGATTTGCAGCCTTACCGGCATTTGATTAGTAGAAAACTCGATGCCGTTATGGTTGGCCATGTAAGTTTTCCGGCAATAGATCCGTTACCCGCAAGTTTTTCTTCATGGTGGCTTAATGGACAGTTACGGGACGAGCTACGTTTCGGCGGAGCAATCATCTCAGATGATATCTCCATGACTGGGGCGACGATTGTCGGTAATTATGCCGATCGAGTACGGCGCGCTATTGCTGCTGGTTGTGATATGGTTTTGCTATGCAATGCTTCCCAGGAGGTACCTGGCGTCCTCGATGCTCTGGAGGGCTACGTGAATCCTCCGTCACAACTGCATCTGATGCGGTTACGTGGCCAGCAGAGACAGGAATGGGAAACGTTGCGTTCCTCTGAAATCTGGCGAGATGCTAGGCTTGAGGTAGACCATCTGTCGAATATTCCTCAATTCGAGTTCGAAGGATGACAATTGTGACTAGTAACGCTGCATCGACAAACAGATTACTTAACTTGAAAGTGCAGTGGTGATCGGTAGATCTCGTTTGCCCTAATGAGTCATGGTGTGGCCGCTTACGAAGTTACCTGCCTGACAAGCGATCGATTAAAAGCCGCGTATTTTAACGTCAAAGTTCACTGTCGTTAGGCTGCAGGAGCCAGGCTACCTCTAGGAATATCTGACTCTTCGGATACCGGTCTAACGAGGACAAGTAAACCGAACGCTGGATGATCGAAGAAATAGACTTGGTTGCTGCTGATACGACGCTTAGTATAAAGGGCATAGCGAGGAGGAAAAGTAATTTCTTCGAGTGCAATTTCGACCGGGGAAATTAGTTCTCTAGGATTCCTATCTGATTGATAACGCAGTGCGACGCTAATGTTCAGCCATTTGTCGCTGTCCATATGTAGTTGAATGGTTCCTAGCGGGTTCAATCCACCTAATAACCATAACTCGAACGGTGTAGCATCCTCTTCGTATAATCCTTCCTGAACCCAGCCACCATGAATTAGCGGCGTATACGCACTTAATCGCTCTAGTCGATTAGTACTATTGGTTAGCTCAAGTTCTTCTGTTGTGAGTATCCGATACCAGGTAGATTCCCCTTCGGTTAATAATGCCTCGTTACCAGCCTCATCCTCTGGTATTTCTGTGAATCCACTTTCTGGATTATTTAAGGAGTTAACAGTTAATTCTTCGGTCGGCACTAAGTTAGGATTGTCGGCTCCAGTTTCTGGAGCATAGGCTTCGGAATCCGTCGTCGGTCCCATTTCCTCGAAGCCAAAGATCTCCTCCCCTAGCATATTATGATATTGCTGTGATCCAAATAAATCCTCGATCGAGTAGGTTTTATCGGTAGGTTCGGTCGGAACAAGAATGGGCTGCTCGTCGTCAATAGCGCGTAATGATTCCGACAGCAACTTTGACACATCCATCTCCGTGCGCGCATGCGTCTCTAAGAGCGACGGGCTTAGAAGATCCAGGAGTGAGCCTCTCGGCATGTCTTCGAATCTTTCTTCAGTCGCATCGAAGTCGTGGTACGAGAATGCTATGACTTCAATTTCGTATTTCGGTAGCCTTTCCGAGGCTTCGTCTATAACGGTCCGGAACTCGCTGGCTGGTAGGGTTTGAGCCGAGACGATAGCTAAGAGACTCCATTGCAGTCCTATAAAGGCTAACGATTTTTTGATGGTGGCGGATTTCATGACGAAATTATAAACCGTATATGCTGTGGTCAGGCAGCTGATGATGCTTGCGGCTTCACACCGAGATCGAGGAGTAAAGTTTCCGTTGCAGCTATTCGGTCCTCGTTGTGTTCGAGTGCCCAGGAGAAGCGAAGTTTGAACGGTCCGTCCATGCTATAGATTCCTGACTGATTTTCGATTAATTCAATGAGGATGGCGGGATCAATGCTAGCTTCTTTGCTGAATTGAAGGCTGCCACCGTGATTTTCTGCCTGAATATTAGTGATGCCTAATTGTTGTGCTATTAGCTTTAATCGAGTTAACGCGAACAGCGTCCGTGTTACGGCGGGTAATAGGCCGAACCTATCAATCAACTCGACCTGTAAATCTTGAAGGTCGGACGCAGAGAGCGCACATGCAATTCTTTTGTAGAGCACAAGGCGTATATGCACGTCGGGTATGTAATCGCCAGGAATTAAGGCCGGTAGCCCGAGTTCGATCTCGGTTCCGTGCTGGAACGGATCCTCGAGATCCGGCTCTTTCCCAGCATTCAACGAGCTTACGGCTCTAGCTAGTAAGTCGTTATAGAGTGTGAAACCGATGGCCTGAATTTGACCACTCTGTTCGTCACCGAGCAACTCACCGGCGCCGCGAATTTCCAGGTCGTGGGTCGCGAGTGTGAACCCTGCACCAAGCTCTTCCAACGCTTCGATTGCCTCTAGGCGTTTGACGGCGTCTGCAGTTAGTGAGCGCAGCGGTGGCGCGATGAGATACGCATAGGCTTGATGATGTGATCGGCCGACGCGACCGCGCAACTGATGTAGCTGCGCGAGTCCGAGACGGTCGGCGCGATTGATGATGATCGTGTTCGCAGTGGGGATGTCGATCCCGCTCTCAATGATAGTCGTACAGACAAGGAGATTAAAGTGTCGATGATAGAATTCCAGCATGACGTTTTCGAGTGTCCGTTCTGACATTTGTCCGTGAGCTACCTTGATAGATGCTTCGGGCAACAGGCTCGCGAGATGCGTGGCTACCTCGTCGATATCCTTGACGCGATTGTGAACGAAATAGATTTGTCCTCCGCGTCGGATCTCGCGTAGAACGGCCTCCCGTATTGTGGAGTTACTCCATTCCCCAGAGAATGTTTTCACCGATAAGCGTTCCGCGGGTGGAGTAGCGATTAGCGAGATGTCCCGCAGTCCGCCTAGTGCCATGTTCAGAGTTCTTGGAATTGGTGTGGCGGTAAGAGCTAGCATATCGACGTCGGCGCGAAGTTTTTTCAGCTGCTCTTTTTGTCTAACCCCGAAACGATGTTCCTCATCCACTATAACGAGACCGAGGCGTCGGAAATTGAGATCCTTACCCAGAAGTTTGTGTGTACCGATCACGATATCAACCGTGCCGTCCTTCAAACCAGACATTACGGCATTTACAGATTTTTCGCTACGGAAGCGAGACAATAGCTCGACTCGGACTGGCCAGTCGGCGAAACGGTCGGCGAACGTTCGCTGATGCTGTTGGGCGAGTAGCGTCGTCGGCACGAGAACCGCGACCTGATGGTCTGCATTTACGGTGACAAATGCTGCTCTGAGGGCAACCTCAGTTTTGCCGAAGCCGACGTCGCCGCAAACAACACGGTCCATCGGCTGACGGCTCTTCAGGTCTCCGATTACATCATGAATCACTTCTAACTGATCTGCTGTTTCTTCGAACGGGAACTCGAGGGCGAAGCGCTGATAGATCTCCTCGTTGAGCGGGAATTGGATGCCCTGTCGAGCTGCCCGTTGTGCATAGAGACCCAGGAGTTCTGCCGCAACGTCGCGCACCTGTTTTGCTGCTTTTCGCTTCGCCTTAATCCACTGATCAGAGCCGAGCTTGTGTAGTGGAGCATTCTCCGGTGAGGCACCGGTATAGCGTGTCACGAGGTGCAAATTATAGACGGGCACGTAGAGCTTATCGCCACCGGCATATTCGAGTAGTAGGAATTCGGTAATGGTTTCATCAGCCTCAAGGATTGCTAGATTTTTGAGACCTTGGTAGCGTCCGATACCGTACTCTTCATGCACGACGGGTGCACCAACCCGTAGGTCTGTCAATTCTCTAACGATTGCATTAGGGTCCCGCCGCTGCTTTCGTCGAGTTCTTTGCTGTGGGCGGTTGATGCCGAGCTGTTCTGAGGTGATTATCTTGAGATGTAAGTCGGGTAAAGCTAGACCATCCTCTAGGTCGCCGACGGCGATATTTAACTGTTGTTGACTGATAAGAAACGACTGCCAGCCGGAGACTTCAATTGGTTTAAGCCCGCGATCGCGGAGTAGTTCCGATAGGGTTTCTCGCTGTCCGGGGGAAGATGTAACAACAAGCGTTCGGGCTGAATCGTTAGCGTATAGCCAACGCGTGATCGGGTCCTGTTCTTCGCTGCGTATAGAATGAAGCGGATGACTCGTCCTAGCGTTTATCGAAAACTTTTCTTTGGAGGTCGCGAGCTCCCGACTGCAAATCCGGATACTTTGCGTTTCGGCGAGTTGGCTTCGTAACAATTCCGGGCTACAAAATGCAATTTCTGGCGTCAGAAGCGGTCGCTCAATATCGCCGCAGAGTTGTGTATAACGCTCTTCAATGAGAGCCCAGCCGGAGTCGAGTCCATCGAGCGCTTCGCCCATAAAGATGTATAGGGTATCCTCTGGAAAATGCTCAAGCAGCGAGCTCGTCGAGTCGAAGAATAATGGTAGAAAAGATTCGATTCCTGCGGGAAGATGCGCATCGGATATATCTCGATAAATATTCGAACGGTTAGGCTCCCCCGATATATTATCGCGAAAACGTTCTCTGAAACCGCGAATGGCATCTATATCGAATGGGAATTCCCTAGCCGGAAGAATCTCAATTTTTCTGGCTTTGCCGGTCGTTAGCTGAGTACCGGGATCGAAAATCCGTAGCGTTTCCACTTCATCGTCAAACAGATCAATGCGGATCGGATGATCTGCGCTTGAGGGGTAGACATCGAGTAGCGATCCACGAACAGCGAACTCACCCGGGTCAACTACTTTCTCGACGTGTAGATAGCCATGGCTCACGAGTTGCTCGATGAATAACTGTCGATCCAGGCGCTCACCAACACGCAAGGATATCGACCGAGCTTCAATAAATCCTCTTGGAGGTAATCTCGTCAGCAGTGCTTGAGCGTTGACGACGAGTGTGCTCACGCGGCCGTGGGTAAGCGCTGCGAGGGTAGTAAGTCGTTCCGCGATAAGCTCCTGCGGCGGTGAGAATGCGTCGTAAGGGAGGGTCTCATAATCGCCAAAGCGCCGGAGATTCAGCTTAGGAGAGAAAAAGTTCAATTCGCGCTGGAGTCTATCGGCCGCAATCGCGGAAGCGGTTACAACACATATTAGGCCTGGATAGTTGTTCGTAGCTTGCGCTACAGCCAGACTCTGGGCCGCTCCATATAACTGTCCCCACTGAACCTGAGGGTGAGCTGGCCCAGGTAGTTCCAGGCTAAGAATGTCATTGGGCAAATCCATAGAAATTTATGGTGACGAAGTTGCGGAAGATTATCCCATAGAGACTGCGGCAGTCGCACAGATAGACCGTATTAGGCTGCTGAAGCGGTTATTTTGTCTCGGTAAAACAACGACTGCTGTGCTTTAATTACGAGGTAATGTTCTATCCCTTGGAGAGCTTTATCGCATTACGCTATGTCCGAACACGTCGGCATCGTGGTATTGCGTCATTCATCACGTTAGCGTCTGTGTTTGGTATGGCGCTCGGCGTTGCTGCGCTCATCGTCGTTTTGTCTGTCATGAATGGCCTGGAAAGCGAACTTCGAAACCGACTTCTGAGTATGACCGCGCACGCGACGCTTGCTAATCCGCGCGAAGGTATACCGAACTGGCACTCCCTGCGGGATCAGATCGTCGACTATGAGGGCGTAACGGACGTCTCTCCGTACGTGAATGTTGAGGGTATGTTGGCCTCTGGACTTAATCTGAATCCTGCGCTAATCCGCGGGATACTACCAGACGAGACTGCTATTTCCGGGATCGGCGATTTTATGCGTACGGGTAGCCTCACGGACCTGGAGACCGGCAGCAAGCGTATTATTCTTGGTCGGATTTTGGCACTGAATCTAGGTGTTGGCGTTGGTAACCGAGTGAACCTGCTCGTGCCCCAAATCGACAACGGCCGGCCGGCTGCCGAGCTTCATAGTTTTATCGTGAGTGGTATTTTCGCTGCTGGTGTTCAGGACCATGATGCCGCTTTGGCTTTGATACACATTAATGATGCGAGTTCGCTAAGAGGGTTTGCGGAGGGGCGGGTCGGCGGCGTTGCTGTGCGATTAGAAGATCCGATGGCCGTGGTAAGTTTTGCTAGTGCTCTGTCACAGCTTGGGAACGGTGCTGCAACATATTCCGATTGGACGATGGAAAACCGTAGTCATTTTCGTGCTATCCGTATAGAGAAGACGATGATGGCAATTTTGCTGATGCTGATCGTGGCGGTAGCTGCCTTCAACGTTGTTGCGTCGCTAATTATGGTGGTAACAGATAAGAAAAAAGATATTGCTATTCTGCGAACTTGCGGCCTAGAGCCTTCTCGTGTAGCTAAAATTTTCATCATTCAAGGTTCGCTCATTGGATGCGCTGGTACGTTTCTAGGGCTGATCTTCGGGTTATTAATTGCCTTTAATGTTGAAACGGTATTCCCCTGGTTAGAGCGAACATTCAACTTTGAGTTAATGCCTAGCGACGTTTTTTACGTATCTCAGCTACCTTCCGATGTCCAATGGACTGACGTGACGTTGATAAGCTTGTCCGCTTTATTGATTGCGGTGCTAGCAACAATTTACCCCTCGCGTCGTGCCGCGATTGTGGCACCAGCCGAAGCGCTGCGTTACGAGTGACGATGAAGCAGCAGTACGAATTCTCAATTGCTTTACGATATCTCCGCGCTCGTAGCCGTAACGGTTTTATATCGTTTATCTCACTGGTTTCAATGGTGGGCATAGGTATCGCGGTCGCTGTGCTGAGTGTGGTGTTGTCGGTCGTTAATGGCTTCGAGTATGAGTTGCAGCAGAGATTACTTGGGATCATCTCCCATGCGGCCGTAACTGGCATCGACGCGCCGTTGGAAGATTGGGAGGGGCTTCGTGAAACAGTTCTCGAGCGTCCCGATGTGCTCGAGGTTGCGCCCTTTATCGAGGGAGAGGGATTGGTTGTGTTCGGTGATACGCCGGCTGGTGTTGAAGTGCGCGGAATTCATCCGATTCTAGAGTCGCGCGTATCGCAATTGGCGACGATGATGCGTGCGGGTAGTATCTCTGATTTAGAGGCTGGTAGTTATAACATCGTGGTCGGCAGCAGTCTTGCGACAGAGCTAGAGTTCGACGTTGGCGATACTCTCGTGCTGATTACCGCTCAAGCTCAAGTCACACCGGCAGGGATCATGCCGCGCATGCGTAGTTTCGAGGTTGTAGGAATTTTCGAAGCTGGTATGTACGAATTCGATCGTAATCTAGTCTTCATGAATCTCGCTGACGCGTCGCGTTTGTTTCGTACCGACGGCAAACCGACCGGGCTACGGTTAGTCGTAGACGATGTTTATCGGGCCCGACGAATTTCGGAAGAGGTAGCTATTGGACTCGGTGGAGGCTTTTTTATCGAAGACTGGATGCGCCAACATGATAACTTCTTCCGTTCTATCCAGATTACCAAGTCGATCATGTTTGTTATTTTCTCTATGGTTATTGCGGTAGCTGTCTTCAATATCGTATCGACTCTTGTCATGGTCGTTCACGACAAGCGCAGGGATATTGCGATATTGCAGAGTTTTGGTGCTTCCGCCTACAGCATTGTGGCCATATTCGTGATGCAAGGTGCTCTTATAGGTGTTATCGGAACGGGAATCGGTTTGGCGCTCGGCGCTTTAATATCCAGTCAGCTTACTGCGATTGTAGCACTGCTTGAGGTGTCTTTCGGGATCGACTTACTTGCGGGGGATGTCTATCTTATCAGCGATCTGCCAACTCAGATCCGCTATATTGAGGTTGCAAAAATCGGTTTACTAGCGACCTGTCTTGCTGTTCTAGCAACGCTCTATCCCGCGATAAGTGCATCGCGGCAGCCACCTGCGGAGGCGTTACGGTATGAGTAACGAAACAGATCGTTCTAATATCGTTCTCGAGGTTGAAGGATTGGAGAAGACCTTCAAGGAGGGTGGTCGCAGCCTTGATGTTTTGCGCCGTGTGAACTTTAGGGTCATGCGTGGCGATCGCGTCGCGATCGTAGGCGCGTCGGGTTCCGGAAAGACTACTTTGTTGCAGCTGCTAGGCGGTCTCGATCATGCGACGGCCGGTGAGGTGCGCATATCGGGTCAATCAATGACGGGGCTAAGTAATTCCGAGCGCGGCTTATTACGAAATCGGCGTTTAGGGTTTGTCTATCAGTTTCACCATTTATTACCAGAGTTCAGTGCGTTAGAGAATGTTGCTATGCCTTTGCTGGTACGAGGCGAAAAGCCCGATGTGGCGTCTCATCGGGCTGAAGTCCTGCTTTCAAGTGTGGGTTTGGAGAAGCGACTTACACATAGGCCAGGAAAGTTGTCAGGAGGTGAGCGACAGAGAACCGCTATCGCCCGCGCGTTGGTGACGCAGCCAGATGTTGTGCTTGCTGATGAACCGACTGGTAATCTGGATCGACCGACTGGCAAACGTGTTTTTGATCTTATGCTTGAACTTAATACAGATCTACAGACTAGTCTCGTGGTAGTTACCCACGATCCGGAGCTTGCAACTCGGATGGATCGCATCCTAGAACTTAGGGACGGTGAGCTACATGAAGCTGACTGATGCTCTTGCCACGCGGTATCTGAAGACCATAACTTGTCGTGACCGACGCTGCGTTAATAACAGCCGTAATGCGGTGAAAATCCTGGTTAATCTAAAGCTTGCTCGTTATTGTTTATTGACTTATCTGGGACTTACGGGTTATTCAAGCCATAGAATATACAGCCTATTAGTTGCTGACTTGAGTTCCTACAGATCAATATTGCGCACGTGACACTACCGGAGGTCTGATTGCCATGGCGTGGTTTCTGAATTCTAGCACCGTATCTGTATATCGACGGTTGTTTGCCTATGTCATACCGCACTGGAAGGTCATCTCGGCGGCAGTTTTAGCAATGGTTGTTTATTCAGCTGCTAATGCCTATGTACCTTTCATCATCGAGGATGTTATCGAGACGTTAGGTGACGCTGGACGAACCGGCGCAAACTATATTCCGTTTATTCTATTGGCAACGGCTGCAGTTCGAGGAGTTACGGACTTTGTTGCAGTGTACGGGCTTGGTTGGTTGGGTCGGCGGGTAATTCGCGATCTACGCGGAGAGGTGTTTGAGAAATATACAGAGCTACCCGCACGCTTCTTCGATGACAATTCGACCGGAATGCTGATCTCTAAGCTGACATACAACACCGAACAGGTTGCGGAAGCTATATCTACCGTTCTAGTAGTCACTGTAAGGGACACGCTGACAATGCTTGGTCTAATAGGCGCTATGTTTTATTTTAGTCCAACATTGACAGTACTCGTCGCTGTGACTATTCCGATCATCGGTTTTCTGGTAGCTGTTATGAGTCGGGCTTTTCGGCGCTATGGTATTCGTATACAGGCCTCAATGGGTGATGCGACACGGATTACGGAGGAGGCGTTATCGGGGCAACAGATTGTTAAAGTTTTCGAAGGACAGGAGTACGAGCGCCGTCAATTTGCCGAAATTAATCGACGTAACTATAAGGCCAACCTAAAGCTTGTTGCTACTCGCGCTGCCGGTGATGTGCTTACTCAGTATACGCTCGCATTGGGTCTGGCCGCGATAGTTTGGGTCGCATTCTTGGATCAGTTAGCAGCGGATATCGATGCGGCGGTGTTTATGGGGTTTTTAGTCGCCATGGGACTGTTGATGGCCCCTCTTAAGCGTGTAGTAAATGTCAATGTGGGGTTACAGAAAGGAATTGTGGCAGGGGCGAGCCTTTTTGGGATACTCGATGAATCGGTCGAGGAAGATACTGGGATAAAGGTGCTTGAAGGGGCTCGCGGTGACGTGGAGTTCTGCGGTATTTCATTTGCTTACGATCAGAAAAAAGGGCGCGTATTAGACGACGTGTCTATTCGAGCACCCTCGGGAAGTACGATCGCGATTGTTGGTCGTTCCGGAAGCGGCAAAACTACACTCGTAGGCCTTTTGCCGCGCCTCTATGAAGCTGAAGGAGGCTGTGTTCTCATCGATGGTGTTGATATTCGCGACTACAAGCGCAAGGATCTACGTCGGCAGATTAGCCTCGTCAGTCAGGATGTAGTGCTGTTTAACGACTCGATCTCGAACAATATTGCCTATGGTGGCCTTGCATCTTCCTCTGAGGCTGAAATTTTTCGAGCTGCAGAACTCGCTCATGTGACGGAATTCGCACTGAGACTACCGGAAGGCTTGAATACCAATGTTGGTGAGCGTGGAATTCTCTTATCTGGCGGGCAACGACAGCGGATCGCGATTGCAAGAGCGTTTTTGAAGGATGCGCCTATTCTAATACTTGATGAGGCGACGTCTGCGCTGGATACAGAATCGGAGCGCCGGATCCAGGATGCGTTGGCGACTTTAATGCAGGGTAGGACAACGCTCGTTATTGCGCATCGCCTTTCGACTGTTGAGAGTGCTGACAAAATCATCGTACTAAAGGACGGCAGTGTTTTAGAACAAGGAACCCATTCTGAGCTATTAAAGCTCGATGGGCATTACGGTGGCTTGTACCGTATGCAATTTTCTGTCTGAGGACTAGGGTATGTTTTGTGGTAACGACTAATAGAGCAGATTCAACCATGATTGAAGACTTTATTGTCGTCATTCCAGCGCGTTTCGATTCCATTCGGTTGCCGGGAAAACCATTAGCGGATATCGGCGGTCGACCGATGATCGAGTGGGTTTACTATCGGGCGTGTCAAAGTGGTGCGGATCTGGTCATTATCGCTACGGACGATGAGCGGATTGCAGATGCTGGCCGAAATGTTGGGGCCACTGTCGAGTTCACTGCATCCCACCACAAAAATGGGACCGACCGGATTGCGGAGGTAGCTAAACGATACGAATGGTCCGACGATCAAATTGTCGTTAATGTACAGGGTGACGAGCCATTACTTCCGTCAGCGCTAATATCACAGGTTGCCGATCTACTGAGAGGTGATAGTAATGCAGCTATCGCGACGCTTGTTACTCCGATTTGTTCGCGAGATGAATGGCAGGACCCAAATTTGGTTCGTGTGGTCGTCGACCGCCAGGATCGGGCGTTATACTTTAGCCGCGCCCCTATTCCCTGGTCGCGCGAAGGTGGAACGCCGTCTTCATTGCGTCACGTAGGGTTGTACGCCTATAGAGTAGGAGCGTTAAAACAACTCGCGCTAACCCCCTCGTGCGAGCTTGAACGTATTGAGTGCTTAGAACAGTTAAGAGCTTTGTGGCTGGGGATGAAGATTATCGTTGCGGAAGCCTGTGAGGTGCCACCGCGAGGTGTCGATACAGCCGAGGATCTTGACGCAGTGCGGTTACAGTGTAATAGCGTTTGAGATTACGAACCCATTCTAATCTGCCTAGACTCAGTTTAAGATGTTATCTTTATACGCTGAGTTAGTTGCTAGTTATGACTTACGAACTGCTTAGTCAAAACCAGACTAAGCCACCGTCATCTCTCGATGTTCTAGCAGAAATGTGGTGGGGGAGAGCGCGTGCGCAGTCACATAAACCCCTGCATATCAATACGGCATGAGTTTTCGGCGGACCTGAATTGTCTAAGAAACGGGAAACCCGATCTTGCAGCGTACTGTTCGTGTGCATGGGTAATATCTGTCGTTCCCCAACAGCTGAAGGCGCCTTTAGACGAATTCTTGATGACCGCGTTCCCGACTTATCGATTCATGTGGATTCCGCTGGAACTCATGCCTACCATATTGGTGAACCTCCGGATCAGCGTGCTCAGCGTGCAGCGTTGCGACGCAATATCGATCTCAGTAAGCAGCGCGCTCGTCAGGTTAGAGAAGAGGACTTCGCGGTTTTTAATCAGATACTCGCGATGGATCAGCTCAACATGGAGCTACTTTGTGAATTGGGTCCACCTGAATATCATGACCGAATCAAGCTCTTTCTCGATTACGCGCCGCATGCTGAGTATCGCGAAATACCTGACCCCTATTATGGTGGTCCGAACGGTTTCGAGTTAGTCCTCGATCTGGTCCAAGAGGCATCCTTGGGATTGCTGGATCAGATTCGGAATTTCGACACGTTTTAGCGCTACCCGCAGTGGGTTCTATTAGCCTTTAACTCAATATTCGCTTGGGGTTTTTCTTACTCATCCGATGAGTCTCGGTCCGCTTCTTTTGCTGGGGGTGTTGGTGCAGAAGAGTGCGGCTCTAGTGCTTCGGAGACAGGTTTGGACATGATTTCCCGAGCCGGTTCGGCAGTAGAAGGCGTTGCTTCATTGGTGGGTGCTGGTGGTGGGTTAACGGTAGGTTTATTTTTAGGCTTGTGTTTCGGTGGTCGCGCCCGTGCATCTGTTGCTGTGGTGTCAGTGTTTTTCCGTTTTTCGATGCCATCGGCCGCGCTTATTGCTGGTACGGCTATCGAAGGATTATTTTCCTCTCCAGCCGCCCGAGCGTCCATATGTGCTGTCCTTTTGTTTTGCTTCTCTGTTAATGCTTGGGTGCTTTGTTCGATAGTTGCTATATCATCGAGTTTCTCTTGCACTTGATTACTATCCGTTTGCTGTGTGCGTTTTTGACTGTCGACATTACCAGCTTGTTTCCGATTATCGTTCTGGCGTTGGTTTTCAGGTTGACGGTCTGGACGTTTCTTACGTTTACTATCTTGGTTTCCGCCCGCTGATTCATTAGCTCTATTTTCGACCGTAGCGGTCTGATCGACGTTCTGGTTCTCGTCCTGGGTTTTGGTAGAACTCCGCCTTCGCCTCGAGCGACGGTTACGCGAGCTTCTGCTGCTACTATTACCACTATTTTTACCGCCACTCTTTTCGTCTGTGCTTTGCTCTTGGTTTTGTTTTGAGTCGCGTCGACTATTATTGCTACTCCTTGATTTTTTTTGGCCTTGGTTACGGCTACGATCCCGCTGATTACGGTCGTTTTGTGATCTACGACCCTGACTGCGTGCTGCGTTTCGCGATCGACCTCGGCGGGGACGTTGACCGGGATCTTTATCCTCTATCTTCGCGCCCGGCCACATCCAACCGAATAGCATCTGCCAGAGAGATTGACTGCCCGATCGGCGTTGACGAGCTTTTTTTGGCTTCGCTTTTGGAAGGGGGGCGGGTGCTTGTGGCACAACGCTAGCTACGGCAGGTTGCTCCGGTCTGGTCTGCTTACGTTCGGATTTAACGACTTCGTTAACATCTTCTTTTCGCTCTACCTGCTTATAGCTAGTTGCTTGATTCTCAGGTCGATCTAGTTCGTCGTCTCGCACCCGCTTAATAGTGTAATTCGGTGTCTCTAAGTCGGGATTACCGACAAGAACGACTATTACGGCATTCTTATCTTGAATAGACTGTGCCCAATCACGCTTTTCATTCAGAATATAGTTGCTAACATCGACTGGTAGTTGGACGATAATTTTCGATGTCCGTTCCTTTCGCGCTTCTTCACCTACTAGCCGCAGGATAGCAAGTGCTAGAGATTCAACGCTACGGATCTGACCGATACCGTTACAGCGTGGGCAGACTGATTGTGTTGCCTCTCCCAGCGATGGGCGAAGGCGTTGTCGAGACATCTCTAGTAACCCGAACCGCGAGATACGACCGATTTGAATACGTGCTCGATCATGAAGCGCTGCTTCTCGCAATTTATTCTCAACATCCCGCTGGTTGCGATGCGGGCCCATATCGATGAAATCGATGACGACTAGACCGCCAAGATCGCGTATGCGAAGTTGCCGAGCGATCTCTTCGGCCGCTTCCAAATTAGTTGTAAGTGCGGTTTCCTCAATATCGTCGCCCTTTGTCGCACGGGCGGAATTAATATCGATCGCCGTCAACGCCTCGGTATGATCGATAACAATACTTCCACCCGACGGCAGTGAAACTGCGTGAGAGAAGGCAGTTTCGATCTGACTTTCGATCTGAAATCGAGTGAAGAGAGGAACCGCATCCTCGTAATGCTTTAGCTTACGAAGATTATGAGGCATTACTCGCTCTATAAAATCTTGAGCCTCCTCGTGAATAGTTTTTCCATCAACTAGGATTTCCCCGATCTCATTCGAGAAATGGTCGCGGATAGCGCGAACGATTGCATTGCCTTCTTGATAGATAAGAAAAGGTGCAGGACGTTTAACGACGACTTGCTTGATAGCTTCCCAGATACTGAGGAGATAGTCGATATCCCAGCGGAGTTCGTCAATGCTACGTCCGACGCCCGCTGTACGTACGATGCAACCCATACCGTCCGGCGGGTCCAATTTGTCGAGCGAGTCACGAACGAGATCACGGTCCTCGCCTGTTATACGCCGAGATACCCCGCCTGCACGGGGGTTATTCGGCATGAGAACAAGGAAGCGTCCGGCGAGACTGACGAAAGTCGTCAGTGCTGCACCCTTGTTACCGCGTTCCTCTTTCTCTACCTGGACAACGATTTCTTGCCCGTCCTTAAGAACGTCTTTAATCTGCACGCGCTCGTTCTTTTCTGGGCTGCGAACGAAGTATTCGCTAGATATCTCCTTGAGAGGTAGAAAGCCGTTGCGGTCGGTACCATAGTCTACGAAGGCAGCTTCGAGGCTGGGCTCTATTCTTGTAATACGCCCTTTGTAGATATTCGCTTTTCGTTGTTTTCGGGAAGCTATCTCGATATCAAGGTCGTAAAGTTTTTGGCCATCTACTATGGCTACGCGCAACTCCTCTTGCTGAGTTGCATTGACTAGCATTCGTTTCATGATTTTTAAATCCATTGGCGGCGAGCCCGAACCCGGGGCTAGCCAACGCGATCTGCGAGGCAGAGCAGCAGAGAGTTTGTATGTTTACTGACTGTGTCATAAATCTCGCCCAGGAAGCTGACCGCTCAATCTGTCACTACTAAAATCGCCTTGTAATCAGGAGATTTTGTGACAGAGAGCTATCGCCTGGTCTTAACCGCGGCTACCCTAAATACGGATCCGCCGACTATAAAGAACCTGTTTTGACGGTCTGATTTTCTAGTGACCGCCCCATCTTAGCTGGGCGTAGCATATTCTATCCGATACTATCGAGCCCATAACCTTACTATAGCATAGACGTCTAACGTCTCAATTCCTCTTATTTAATAATGTCTATGACAACAGTAACCGGGTCGGTCTCCTATCAGGAAATAGCTTCAGAGCTGGTAGGTCAACGGCTTGATAACTTCCTTTTAAGGCAACTAAAGGGCGTGCCGCGTAGCCATGTATATAGATTGATTCGATCTGGGCAAGTACGAGTTAACAGTGGCAGGGTACGTGCAAGCTACAGGCTGAAACTTGATGACCGTGTCCGCATTCCGCCCGTCATGTTGCGCGCTTCCGCTGCAGCTCGGATCCCGGCAGAAGGATTTGGGTGGCTCGAGGCTAGAATTATTACTGAAGATTCTAGGCTTCTAGTACTTGATAAGCCGTCAGGAATGGTGGTCCATGCTGGTACTGGAGTGGACTTCGGCTGTATCGAAGCGCTGCGAAGCTTACGACCCCGGTGTAAAGCACTAGATCTGGTGCATCGGCTGGATCGCGGTACCTCCGGCTGCCTGCTAATTGCTAAGCGGCGAAGCGTACTGCGTAGCCTCCATGCGCTGATTCGCGATAATGGTATGAAAAAGCGCTATCTGACGCTGCTGAAGGGATCTTGGCAGCATGGTCAGGTAGACGTTAATGCGCCCTTGTCAATTAGGCGCCAATCGAATGGTGAGAGTTTCGCTGCCGTGGAAAAATCCGGAAAGGTAGCGTTAAGCCGATTCCGGGTAATTGAGAATTACGGCTCGCGTGCCACATTAATGGAAATCTCAATCGCGACGGGGAGAACACATCAGATTCGAGCTCATGCCGCACATATGGGTCATCCGGTAGTGGGAGATGATCGTTACGGAGATGACGAGTGTAACAAGGAATTCAGTAAGTTCGGTCTTAATCGTATATTTCTTCATGCTCACGCTATCGGCTTTGTCTGGCCGGATAGCGGTGAGGAGTTCATGGCAAGTTCTCCCTTACCGGACGAGCTCAGAGCAATTCAGTTGCGGCTCGAGTCCAGAGGGTCGAGATTGAGATCACGCAGAATTTGAGCTAGCCGGATCAATGGCAAGCCGAGAAGTGCGGTAGGATCTTCAGACCGAATGGAGCGAAAAAGCGAAATTCCGAGGCCCTCTGCCTTGAATCCGCCCGCGCAGTCGTACGGCTGTTCGAGCCTGAGATAGAGGTTCAGTTGTTCGCGTGGAAGCGTAAGAAAATCTACATCAGTACGATCTAAGCTATGTATAGCCTGCCCAGAATTGGTGACGAATACGGTGACTGCAGTACTAAAGACCACTGTTTGACCCTGGCAGTCGTCGAGCTGCTGCAACGCAGTTTCGTGGTCGCCGGGCTTTCTTAGCAGGTCACCGTTTAAAGCTGCTACCTGATCTGCGCCGATAATGATTTCGGTAGCGTTGTCGTTCGGGTCTATGATGGCGCGTGCTTTGGCTGTTGCTAGCCTTGTTGCGAGCTTGGCGGCGTCCTCATTTTCTCGTGCGCTCTCGTCAACGCTTATTGCACGTATATCAAACGGTAGGCCTAACCGCTTCAGAAGCTGGCGTCTGTAGGGTGAGGTTGATGCAAGTATCAGGCGGGCCATAGGCTCTCCGAGAATGTGAATATGTAACTATCGGTTTTGACAGTGGAAAGTCTTATACCTATCATAGTTAGATTATGCCTGCCCCGTTGTTCGCTTGGTACAGTATGTACGATCTGAACGCCCTAGCGGAGCGTGAGGCGGTTTTGAACGGTAAAATTCAGCTGAGAAAGCTTACTCGGCTTCGTGAAATGCTGTATTCAGACCGGGGAAGTATTGAGGTAAGCTTAAAGTTCCATCAACATGCTATTACCTCCGTTGCGGTGGAGCTAACGTTTGAGGCTAATCTAGAGCTTATTTGCCAGCGCTGCCTGGAGCCGTTAGCACAAAATGTATGCGAGTTAGTGTCTCTAGTGCTACTCGATGCGGTATTGGATAAAAGCAAAACGGCCCAGGAACAAGAGGTAGTGGTTTTGAGTAAAGGAAAGTTCAATCCGGTTGTCTTGATCGAGGATGAATTAATTGTTTCGTTACCTATAATTCCTCGACATGTAGATATTAGTGAATGTGGAAATATTGCCGAGACCCTGGTGGGGTTTGCTCCCGACCACTAGACTGGCGTGACTGTTCCGACCCAGAGAAATCGCTGAGGAGACATCGAAAATGGCTGTTCAAAAAGGGCGAAAGACGCCTTCCAGACGGGATATGCGTCGTTCGCACGACAAGCTTAAGGGTCCAACGTTGTCGGTGGATTCGAGTACGGGTGAAACCCATCGGCGGCACCACGTTACTACTGAGGGGTATTATCGCGGTCGTAAGGTCTTAGATATTCCTATTCCTGTAGAGGAAGAGGAAGATTAGGGATATTACGTCGGGGTCTGTTCCGGGCGCGGTTTTATTTCCAGTGTTACTCTAATGACTCGCAAAGTCACAATTGCGCTTGATGCCATGGGAGGCGATAGTGGTCCCGACCCAATCATCCCCGCGGCTTTAGCGATTTTGGAAAGACAGGATTCCGTAAATTTATCTCTGGTCGGATTGCCCGAAACTCTCGAGGTCGCTCGAAAAGCGGTAAGCGAGAAAAATTCACCCCGGCTGCGCTTGATCGCTGCTCCTGAAGTCGTGACGATGACGGATCATCCTGCTGAAGCTCTTCGTCGAAAGAAGAAGTCCTCTTTGCGGCTTGCAATTCAGGAAGTAAAGGATGGGCGTGCCGATGCGTGTGTCAGTGCTGGAAATACCGGAGCGCTCATGGCTATGGCACGGCACGTGCTAAAGACTCTGCCTGGGATTGATCGCCCAGCGATTATCTCAGCAATTCCGGGTATCAATAATCCTTCTTTTATGCTGGATCTTGGCGCCAATATCGGTTGTACCGCTCAACATCTTTTTCAGTTTGCGCTTATGGGCTCGGTGGTCGCTAAAGATATGTTAAATCTAAAATGTCCCAGCGTCGGTCTTTTGAACGTTGGCGAAGAAGATGTTAAGGGTAACGAAGTTGTTAGAGAGGCTGGGGAACTATTAGCAAGAAGCGGGCTGAACTATATAGGTTTTGTAGAAGGGAACGACATATTTAAGGATAAAGCTAACGTGATCGTTAGCGATGGCTTTGTCGGAAACGTAGCGCTTAAAACTATGGAGGGCGTTGCTAGTATGATTGGTACTTATCTTCGCGAAGAGTTTCAAAGAGATCCGCTGCGTAAACTCCAAGGGATAGCGGCTAGCCCAGCCTTGCGTGCGCTTCGCGGCCGGCTAGACTCTCGTCGTTATAATGGTGCGAGCCTAGTGGGGTTAAACGGGGTTGTCATAAAAAGTCATGGAAGCGCTGATAAATTCTCGTTTGAGGCGGCTGTTAGCATGGCGATCATTGAAGCGCGCAAAGGTGTGCCGTTACAGATTGGAAAGCTAGTAGAGGAACAATCAGCATTATGTATTCGCGGATAACCGGAACTGGTAGATACCTTCCCGAGAGAGTTCTAACTAACGACGATTTGGAGGGGATGCTCGAAACCTCGGCCGAGTGGATTCGGACTCGAACCGGAATAGAGCAACGTCATATCGCGGCGGATCATGAGTCTACTAGCGATTTGGCCTATCATGCTTGCCTAGCTGCTATGAAGGCGGCAGAGTTAGAGCCGCAAGATATTGATATGATCGTTGTGGGTACCTGTACTCCTGATCTTGTATTTCCTAATGTCGCTTGTATTTTGCAGGAACGCTTGGGCATTTGTGATGGGCCTGCGTTCAGTGTAGAGGCGGCATGCAGTGGGTTTTTGTATGCATTTACGATAGCGGACCAGTTCATTCGCGCTGGGTCAGTTCGACGCGCTCTCGTTGTGGGGGCAGAGACTCTATCGCGAATTCAAGATTGGAAAGACCGCGAAACCTGCATCTTGTTTGGCGATGGCGCGGGCGCAGTAATATTAGAAGCGGACGACCAGCCGGGAGTGATGTATTCGAGCCTGGGTGCTGATGGAAAATACAAGGATTTGTTATATGTCGAACCGGAGCTTTCACGCAAGTCAACTGTACTTGACGAGTTACACGTTCGGATGAATGGTAATGAGGTATTTAAGGTTGCCGTTCGTACGCTGGAACGTATGGTTGACCAGGTAGTAGAAGATAACGATATTAAGCGGGGTGATATCGACTGGTTAATTCCTCATCAGGCTAATCTCCGAATCATCAAAGCAACTGCAAAACGTCTAAAGATGCCGATGGAACAAGTTGTACAGACAATTGCCGATCACGGAAATACTTCTGCGGCATCCGTTCCGATCGCTCTAGATACGGCGGTTCGTGACAATCGTATACAACGTGGCGATTTGCTGCTGCTGGAAGCGTTCGGTGGTGGCTTCACTTGGGGCGCTAGTTTGGTCCGCTATTGAAGCCGGAGGTGCAGGTCTGATTATTGTCCGTCAGATAATAGATCGGATCGTTCTTCCTACAAGTTTAAGTATAGACTGATATTGATTCATCAAATTCTTCAGTTTCTAATACATATATAGCGCTAGTGAGTTAGCTCAAAATAGACGATGTGGTCGCAACTGTTCTGAGTGGCCGCTAGAGCTTCTCCATTTCAGTAAGATAAAGGTGTTGGTCAATATAGTTCTAATTCGTAACTTGGCCAGGGTACGGGCTTACACATACCTGATAACCTCGAATGTGTGTACTATTTAGGTGTATGGGTAGATTCTTCAGAGCACTTCTAGTACTAGCTGCCGCTAGTAGAGCATATGCGCTCGAGTTTCCCCTTTCCGCCGATAGTCAAGTTGTTGGTGAGGACCAGGTAATCGTCGCGAAATATGAAGATACGTTCGTCAAGATCGCTCGTATCTACGACCTTGGTTTCAACGAACTGGTTCAGGCTAATCCTGATGTCAGTCCCTGGTTACCAGGAGAAGGGACGGAGATCGTGTTGCCGACGAGGTTTGTGTTACCACAGGCGCTACGAACTGGAATAGTGATCAATCTGCCGGAACTCAGGTTGTATTATTACCCTGACGGTGAATCCGGGCGAGTGATTACCCACCCGATTAGTATTGGTCGTCAGGAATGGCGAACGCCTCTAGGTTCGACTCGTGTTTCTCGTAAGGCCGAGAATCCGACTTGGTATCCGCCTCAGTCGATTCGCGATGAGCGCGCCTCGCAGAATAGACCGTTGGAAGCAATCGTCCCGCCCGGACCGGATAATCCTCTTGGGAATCACGCGCTATATCTGGCACTCCCCGGTTATCTGATTCATGGTACGAACATGCCAGCGGGTCTTGGTATGCGGGTGACGCATGGGTGTATTCGTATGTTCCCGGAAGATATCGAATCACTATATGAAGACATTCCTATTGGTACGTCGGTACGGATAGTAAACCAACCGGTCAAACTCGGCCGGAATGGTGCTAGCTTCTATCTGGAAGCACATCCGTTTTTAGAAGAAGAGCTCCATAACGACGAAATGTCTATCATGACTGCGCTGACACGGGCATACGTTGCCGCAGTTGGAGAAGGTGAGGGCGCCGGCTTCGATTGGGAGACAGCAGAGCGCGTAGTTTTAGGTTTCAGCGGTGTCCCCGAGCTTGTTTCTTCCGTTTCCCCGCTATAGAACGAGACCTTTTTTCTCTGCTATTTCTCAAGCTAGAGACAAAAAAAAGCCGTTAGCAACGCGTACTAACGGCGATTATTCGGTTTGTTAGTTATTTCTGAGTTGTTGCTTCGAACATGCGATCGACCTTTTCATTGGTCGCATCACAGCAGGCTTGAGCAGCATTTGCTGCGGAGAGTGCCTGATTCGCAGTGCTCTGGGCTCCTGACGCCATTGCTTGTGCTTCATCTGCCTGACGTTGCGCAGCTTCTGCCGTGCTCTGAGCGTTGTTTGCAATTGCCTGAACTGCATCAAGTTGTTCCTGAGTGATTGTCGCGCACCCAGTGGAAATTACTAGGACAGTAAAGAGCGCGCCTAGCTGAATTTTTCTGAACATAGAGTTTCCCCTGACTGATAAAGATAAACCGTTACCAATTATTTCCTAAAGTGCGCAACACTGCAATGTAAGAAAGCAATCTATGTTGTCGTAAAAGGAGGTGCATTTTAAAAACTGTCCTTCCGTGGGAAGATTATCTTCGGTTCCGAAGGCACTCGTCTGTCAGTCTAGTGTTTATGATGAGCTTATGAGTTCCAGCTAGATTATTTTTTACGGCTAATAGTTGACCTTAATAGGATACTGTATGTATTATCAGTAACTGTTTTTATATACAGTTATTCACATGCAGAACCTTACTTCCCGACAACAACAAATTCTCCTTTTAATTCAATCAGCTATAAAAGAAACAGGTATTCCGCCTACCCGGGCTGAGATTGCTGAAACGTTAGGTTTTCGTTCCGTTAATGCTGCTGAGGAGCATTTGCGGGCCCTAGCACGCAAGGGCGTTATAGAACTGTTACCGGGTACCTCGCGGGGTATTAAGCTAAAAGATGCGATACGGGAGCAATTTGGTTTACCGCTCGTGGGCAAGGTTGCGGCAGGAGAGCCTATTCTTGCTGAGGAGCATATTGAGGCGCGCTATCAGATAGATCCGGCGATTTTCGACGCTGAACCGCATTTTTTACTCCGGGTGCAGGGTATGAGTATGCGTGATGCGGGTATTTTAGATGGTGATTTAGTAGCGGTACATCGCTCATCCGAGGTGAGACATCGGCAAATTATCGTCGCACGCTTGGAAGATGAGGTAACGGTTAAGCGTTATCGCCAGGAGGGGCATCAGGTTTGGCTGATGCCTGAAAACTCCGATTTCGAACCAATCCAGATAGATCTCAGAGATGAATCCATGACGATAGAGGGAATTGTCGTAGGCGTAGTTAGGAATGCCGTCTAGATAAAAAGCGTACTGCGTAAGTAATGCCTAATTATTGTGAGCATCGAGAAACTGATCAATCATCCGCATATCTGGCGGGGAGAGAATAGTCAATCTTCAGACGTTGTTCATTCAACAGGTTTTAAGGAGTTAGATAGTCACCTACCTGGTGGTGGTTGGCCTACGGCGACACTGACGGAAATAATCCTAGATGGTTACGGTATTGGTGAGCTGAGTCTCTTAATGCCGGCCTTAGCGCGATTGAATCGACCGCAGGATCTTGAACAGGCTGCAGGTTGGGTTCTCTGGGTGTCGCCGCCTTTTATTCCCTATGCTCCTGCCTTGAATCGGTATGGCGTCGATCTGACCCGTATGTTGGTTGTACATGCGGCGCGAAACCATCGCGATAGCCTTTGGGCTGTGGAGCAGGCATTGCGTAACGGTTCGTGTGCGGTTGTACTAGCTTGGGTTCGGTCCGCGGATGAGAATGCTCTACGGCGTCTACAACTCGCTGCGGAGGAGGGTTGTTGTTGGGTTGTGCTTTTTCGTCCCAAAAAGGCGCTTCAGCAGCGGTCGCCGGCCGCCCTTAGATTACAACTGTTAAGTAAAAGAGACAGTATCCAGGTCGAAATACTGAAATGTCGTGGTGGGCGGCCTAAAGTGATTCGTATCTGTCGCGGTGAGATGGGAGACACCGAGTGGTCATAACCTGTTATGACCCGCTCCATCAATTCATTATCTTTATTAACAGGAGAAAAATCTTCCTCCCCTAGTGATTCAGCTTCCCAGAGTCCTGGTTGGCGTAAGTTTCACAAAAATCAATTATGGATTGCGGTTCTACTGCCTAATATCTCCCTAGAGTCACATCCTGATTACGATCCCAACGAAATAACTGTCGTGGTGGAACCAGAGGATGGTCACCATCGTGTCGTCGTAGCTAACAAAGATGCTCTTGAAATTGGGATTAACCGGGACCTCAAGCTTTCTACAGCCTACGCGTTGAGTAGCACTCTGAGAGTACTGAAGCGTTATCCCGATTCTGAACGAGCTATTCTAGAAGCTATAGCAAGACGGGCCCGGCAAATTACGCCCGTTGTGAGTCTTGTTTCCCCACAAGAATTTCTTATAGAAGTACAGGGAAGCCTAAAACTGTTTGGAGGGCTTAGAGCTATTAAGAAAGCGCTGCAAACAGAGTGTGAGTGCTATCGGCTTACGGTTTCGTTGTGTGCGGCGCCAACGGCGCTCGCAGCACTCTGGCTGGTGCGCCATAGGAGTGAGGACGTTCGCTCCACAAAAAAACTGGTAGGAAATTTAGGCGTGTTGCCTTTAAAGGTGACGGGTTGGCCTGAAAGGACTCAATTAACCCTTCGAAGTATGGGACTGCAGACTATCGGCGATTGCTTGCGCTTACCTCGAGATGGATTTATTCGGCGTATAGGTCGGGAGTATCTCTTGCAACTGGACCGATCTCTTGGCGAATACGATTCGAGTCTTGAATTTCGACCGTCTCAAAGTCTGAGTTCTACGTTTGAATTCATGGATGAGGTTACTGATCCTGCTGTTCTTTCTCGTGCGGGAAAAAGCTTGATCCAGGAGCTCGTCAAAGTTTTGCGAAAACGACAAGTTGGTGTGGCGAGTTTTGATATTGTCTTTCAGCATTTGCACCGTTTGGCAACGGTAGAACGGATTAATTTACTAGGTCCCACTCAGGATCAGGAGAGGTTTTTGAGACTTTTTCTAGATAGACTGGAGCGCGTTATTTTGCCGGCTCCTGTTGTTGCATTGGCATTGAGGACCGGACAGGCTGAAGTTGTGGTTGCGCGTAATATGACGCTATTTAGTAACGGTGTTCGACTGCAGCCGATAGATGCTATAGAGAATCTAATAGAACGTTTACGTGGACGTTTCGGTGCCACGCATGTCTTTGGTATCAGTTTTATAGAGGAGCATCGGCCTGAGGTGGCTTGGAGCAAATCGCTTGATTTATTGGTACGACAAAATAAAAGTGCCGGACCGAGTTTTTCATTGACACATCAACGACCTCTTTGGCTATTGCCTAGCCCGATTCCAGTGCCAGGTGTTCCCAATGACTTTCCTCATTGTCATAGGCAAGCTATCTTGCTATCGAAATTTGGACCGGAACGTATAGAAGCCGGTTGGTGGAGCGGTAAAAAAGTTAGCAGGGATTACTATATGGCTCTGAACAATAAAGGTCAGAGGCTGTGGATATATAAGGATCATTACGGAGCCCAGAATTGGTATCTCCACGGCATTTTTAGCTAACAGAATGCTTCGTTATGCGGAATTACACTGCCTTAGTAATTTTAGTTTTCTTCGTGGCGCATCTCACCCGGAAGAGCAAGTAAAGCGCGCCGCTGAATTGGGATACGAAGCCCTTGCTTTAACTGATGAATGTTCACTCGCTGGTGTGGTTCGTGCCCATGCTGCTTCTCGAAAGTTGTCGATTCAGTTGATTATCGGTAGCGAATTCAAACTAGCTAACGATTTGAGAATCATTGTTCTTGCTACCGATCGTGAATCTTATGGGGCGCTTTCGGCATTTATTAGTTGCGGTCGGAGAGCAACTGATAAAGGTTCGTATTATCTGAATACGAATGATGCTATGAAATACTTAGGCTCCTCAGACAATCTCATTTTATGGTTGCCAACAGAGAAGCCTAATCTAAAGCAAGGGAATTGGCTTAAAGAATGTTTCTCTGGGCGGGTCTGGTTAGCCGCAGAGTTGTTGGTAAACGGACAGGATCAGCATTTGCTGAAAATCTGGACCAAAACCGCAAACACACTCGGGATACCGATAGTCGCTAGTGGGAATGTCCACATGCATCGCCGGGAGAGGCAAATGCTTCAGGATACGTTAACGGCTATCCGGCTCAAGGTCCCGCTGGAAAAGGTGGGTTTCAGACTTTACCCCAATGCAGAGCATTACTTGAGATCGTTGGAAACGCTTGCCCGTAGTTACCCGGAGTCGTTATTGAAAGAAACATTAGTAATTGCCGAACGTATAGACTTTTCATTAGATGAATTACGTTATGAGTACCCCCATGAATTGGTCCCCGTTGGAGAAACTCTGACGGGCCATCTTAGAAGTCTCACAGAGGAGGGTATACGTTGGCGTTGGCCTCAAGGCGTGCCGGGTAAAGTACTGACGCTGATTGAGCATGAACTCAAGCTTATTTCAGAGCTTAACTACGAGCCTTATTTTTTAACGGTACACGACATTGTTCAGTTCGCGCGTAGCAAAAAAATTCTTTGTCAAGGTAGAGGTTCCGCTGCTAATTCCGTTGTGTGTTACTGCTTGGGGATAACCGAAGTTGATCCGAAGCATATAGATTTTCTCATGGAGCGGTTTATCTCTAAAGAACGGAATCAACCTCCTGATATTGATGTGGATTTCGAACATGAGCGGCGCGAGGAGGTCATTCAGTATATTTACGAGAAGTATTCTCGTGAGCGAGCAGCGCTAGCTGCGACGGTTATCAGTTATAAATCTAGGAGCGCTATCCGCGATGTAGGTAAGGCATTGGGGCTCGAAAATCTTCAGATAGATGCGCTTGCGAAATCTATGCAGTGGTCGGATGGCTGTCAAGTAGGTTGGGAAAGAGTACGGGAAGCCGGATTGGATCCAGATAGTCCGACAGTACGTCATTTGCTATTTCTCGTTAGTGCTCTAATTGGATTTCCCAGGTACCTCTCTCAACATGTGGGTGGGTTTGTAATATCTCAAAGTAAATTAAATGAATTAGTGCCTATCGAGAATGCTGCGATGTCGAACCGTACTGTCATCCAGTGGGACAAGAACGATTTAGAAGAACTAGGCTTATTAAAAGTGGATATTCTCGGGTTAGGAATATTAAGTGCGATCCGCCGCAGTTTTGATCTGATTCACGGTTTTTATGGACGCGAAACGAGTATGGACGATCTGCCGACTGAGGACCCTGTTGTTTACGAAATGATTTCTAGAGCTGACACGATAGGAGTTTTTCAGATTGAGTCGCGTGCGCAGATGGCTATGTTACCCCGGCTTAGACCTAGGTGTTACTACGATCTTGTGATCGAAGTTGCGCTTATCAGACCCGGGCCGATTCAAGGTGATATGGTGCATCCTTATCTCAGGCGCCGCGATGGAAAAGAGCCGATAACTTATCCTAGCTCACAGATCGAGGAAATTCTTAGGCGAACTCTCGGTGTGCCTATTTTTCAAGAACAAGTTATGAAGCTTGCTGTTGTCGCAGCAGGTTTTACGCCAGGGGAGGGCGATCAACTACGTCGAGCGATGACTGCCTGGCGCCGTTGCGGTGGTGGCCTGGATCTGTTTGAAAAACGGCTCACCAAAGGCATGTTAGAGCGGGGTTACACGGGAAAAT
This sequence comes from Candidatus Rariloculaceae bacterium, assembly GCA_045561055.1. Classification (GTDB taxonomy): domain Bacteria; phylum Pseudomonadota; class Gammaproteobacteria; order Steroidobacterales; family Rariloculaceae; genus SMWC01. The sequence goes on from JBJKYL010000014.1 coordinate 102,234, forward strand.
TTGCCGATAGAATCTTTAGTCAGATTAAAGGTTTTGGAGAGTATGGTTTTCCCGAATCTCACGCTGCCAGTTTTGCACTTCTAGTTTACGTATCTGCCTGGCTCAAGTGCTATGAACCTGCGGCTTTTTTCTGCGCATTGCTCAATAGCCAACCAATGGGTTTTTACGCGCCAGCTCAGTTAATACGTGCGGCCAAAAAAGACGGTGTGGAGATACGGCGAGTTGATATCTATGAAAGCAACTGGGACTCGACGCTGGAGAGCGACGCACATAGTAAACCAGCACTACGTTTAGGGTTGCGTATAGTTAAGGGATTATCAGTAGCTGGTGGCGAGAAAATAATAGCAGCTCGGTATAAGTGTCAATTCGTCGATTTACAGGATTTTGCAGGGCAAACCAAACTTGATCACAAAGATCTTAAGGCGTTAGTTTCCAGTGGTACGTTAGAGAGTTTGACGGGGAATCGGTACCGTGCTCTATGGGAAATCGCAGGCCTACAGAAACCAACGTCACTTTTCGCCCAAATTCATGTTCCGGAAGGTATTCCATTATTGAAAGCGCCGACGGAAGGTCAGTCCATCGTTATGGACTACCGCCACCTAGGATTTACTCTTGGCCGCCATCCCCTCGAGTTATTACGAGGAAGCCTTCTTGCTATGCATATTGAGCAGTCAAGCAAAGTTACCGAACTTCGGCACGGCGCGCTCACGTATGTCGCAGGTCTGGTCATTACGCGCCAGCGTCCATCGAGTGCCGCAGGTGTTACCTTTGTCACTATCGAGGACGAGACAGGATATCTCAATCTTGTTATCTGGGAGAGAGTTTCAAAATCTCAGCGTACCATTCTATTAGGAGCAACCCTGCTCGGTGTTAGGGGACGGGTACAGAAAGAAGGTAACGTAGTCCATGTGGTTGCCCACAAGCTCTACGATCATAGTACCCTGCTGGATTCTCTGCCTGCCCAGGCTAGAGATTTTCATTAGTGTGTAGGGGGCGGAGATGCTTCGGTGATTGAAGAATGGAGAATCGACAGTTTCGTTGCGATTCTTCTCCCCACAGTAGCGGTTCAGACTACCAGTTGGTTAATTTGGAAAATAGGTAGAAGAATAGCCATAACGATTGTTAGTACCATAAAGCCCATAATGATGATCAAGGCCGGTTCGAGAATACTCAGCATCGTATTCAGTAAACTATCCATCTCGTTTTCCTGGTGACCCGCCGCACGCTCGAGCATTGACTCGAGTTGCCCTGAGGCTTCACCACTGGCAATTAGATGGATGCTCATCGGTGGAAAGAGTTTTGATCGTCCAAGAGAGCGGCCAATTGAGCTACCTTCTCTAACTCTAACGGTTGCCTCCTCGACAGCATTACGCATCGGAAGATTGGTAATGACAGTGCTACTGATACTCATCGCTTCGAGAACAGAAACCCCGCTAGAACTAAGAATGCTTAATGTCCTCGTAAAGCGTGCCGTATTGAGTCCGCGACTAACCCTACCGAATACTGGTGTTCGCAGAACCCATTGATGAAAAAAACCGGCGAGGGCCTTCCTTTATAAAAATGCGATTTATGGCGAAAGCGGTTATAGCTATAGCGGCGATAATTGCGAGCCACCAATTTTGAAGAAAAGCTGAGAGAGAAATTAATGCTCTCGTTAGAACTGGGAGTGTTTGGCCCGTCGTCTCAAACACCCCGACGACTTTAGGTACGACATAAATTAGCATTAGAACGATGATTGTCAGTGCCAGGCATGTGAGCACAATCGGATAGATTAGCGCCTGACTAACTTTCTGGTGCAAGCTAAGCCGAGACTCTGTGTAATCAGCTAGTCGTTCCAATACGCTACCCAGTTTCCCTGCTTGTTCTCCAGCCGAAACCGTCGCTCTATAAATCTTCGGAAACACAAGCGGAAAGTCATCGAGTCCGGCCGCTAGCGTGTACCCTTCGAGGACTCTTGCGCGTACCCCGAGAATAATCCTCTTGAGTCGCGCCCCTTCTGTTTGTTGGCTAACTGCTAGAAGTGCCTCTTCGAGAGGTAATCCGGCTTTGGTGAGTGTAGCAAGTTGTCGTGTAACTAGAGCAAGATCGAGTGCTGAAACGCCCCGGCGGATTGATAGCTCTTTGTGGCGCGCCTGCTCTTTTTTTTCGATTTCGGTAACTTCGACGGGATAGAGCTCTCGTTCACGCAATAGCCCCCGGATTTGTCGTGGGGTGTCGCCCTCTAAAATTCCTTTTTGTTCTTTGCCATTACTATCGAAAGCAACGTATTGATAGGCTCCCATTAATCGCTCCGGGTCACCCTAAGAACTTCCTCCAGGGTCGTTTCTCCGCCTAGAATTTTATGCATTCCGTTATCGTGAATGCTTGGACCCTGTTGGCGTGCATATATTTCTAATTCCTGTTCGCTAGCGCCATCATGGATCAGTGTTCGCATTGTATCGTCGACGTTAATGAGCTCGTAGATACCCGTTCGGCCATGGTAGCCGTGCTCACCCTGAGATGCATGGTAGAGTGTCGGCGGATCTTTTATATCGGCATTCATCAGCCCGCATTCGTATTCACCTGCCTTATATGGTTCACGATTATCCTGGTCAAGGACACGGATCAGTCGTTGAGCAAGAATACCGATCAAGCTAGACGACAATAAGAATGGCTCGACACCCATGTCTCTTAGTCGGGTTACGGCACCGACCGCTGTATTCGTATGCAGCGTGGAAAGGACTAGATGGCCAGTCAAGCTTGCCTGGATAGCAATCTTTGCTGTCTCTAAATCCCGAATCTCTCCGACCATGACTACATCTGGGTCCTGGCGGAGAATTGCACGCAGACCTTTGGCAAACGTCATTTCCACTTTCGTGTTTACCTGTGTCTGTCCAATTCCGTCAATGTAATATTCGATAGGGTCTTCGACGGTCAGAATGTTGCGGCTCAGATCGTTGATTCGATTGAGCGCAGCATAGAGAGTCGTCGTTTTACCGGATCCAGTTGGGCCAGTGACAAGCAGAATCCCGTGCGGCCGATGGATCAGCGTATCCATGATGTCCTGATCGCGTTTTGCCATACCTAGATGTGACAGGTCGAGTTTGCCTGCCTGTTTGTCAAGGAGTCGCAGCACGACACGTTCGCCATGACCAGAGGGAATTGTCGACACACGAACATCTACGGCACGACCAGCGATTCGCAGGGATATTCGGCCATCCTGAGGTAGGCGTTTTTCCGCGATATCGAGTTTAGCCATGACTTTAATACGGGATATAACCAACGGGGCCACCGCTCTTCGAGACTGCAGAACTTCCTGCATTACCCCATCTATCCTGAAGCGAATTGCTAAACGATTTTCGTAAGGCTCGATATGAATGTCTGATGCATTTTTTTTAACCGCTTCCGTAAGAACGGCATTTATTAGACGAATGATTGGTGCCTCGTCATCGCTCTCAAGTAAATCCGATGGTTCGGGGAGTTGCTGTGCGACTTCGAGCAAATCGGTTTTGTCGTCTAGGCCTTCCATTATGGTCATGGAAGCGCCGGTCTCGTATGACGTCTGGAGCTGATCGTCAAAAGACTTTTCGTCAACGCGAGAAAATTTTACTGGACCGCCGACGAATCGTCTTATCTCGGCGAGGCTTAGTGTTGATACGCCCCGCCGGTAGATAACCTCGGTACGACCATCTTTGGTACCCTTGATCAGTACTCCGTGATGCTTTGCGAAGGCGAACGGGAGACGTTGCTCCTGCATCAATTCGGGCTGTTCTAGCTCTGGGTTAGCCGCCATCGGGACCGGGTTGGCCGTTTTCGATAGCCGGCGGTATTGTGGTAACTGTATCCGGTGAGTTGATTGCAGGTAACAATGGTCGTTCAGCATCTCTCATGAGTGTGACGTCATTCTCTGCATTTTGTAGCTGCAAATCTCTGATGTAGCGATATTTTGCATCGGTCTCGAAACTTGCCTGAATACTGTCTCGTAGAATGGTGGGGCGAATGAATACCATAAGATTCGTTTTAACTTTTTCCGCAGTGCGCGCGCGGAAGAGCCAGCCCAAACCGGGAACGCGGCCGAGGAGTGGAACGCGTTGTTCGCTCTCGCGGAGCTGGTCGTCGATTAGACCGCCCAGCACGAGAATCTGTTGATCTTCCACGAAAACTGAGGTGGTAATCGTTCTATTATTCGTGACCAGATCGACTGCGCCTGAGGCTCCACTACTGATGCTAGAGGTTTCTTGCTCTATGGTGAGTTTCACGCCACTACCCGAGTCAATTTGCGGAGTAATCCTAAGGCTAGTCCCTACTTCCTCACGTTGAATCGTTTGGAAAGGATTTACGGAACCGGCGACCGTACCGGTATTAGAGTAACTTCCAGTTAAGAAGGGGACTTCCTGGCCTACTCTAATCTGAGCCTCTTCATTATCAAGCGTTACGATTGATGGTGTAGATATAATATTAGTGGTAGCGTCTCCGCGTAGTGCGCTCAAGACAGCGGCCCAGCTTGTACTGCTGTCCCGGATCTGTCCTACTGCTAGCACCGCGCCTTCAGGAACTGCCGATAGGTTTGGTGTGCCACCGGTGGTGGCAGAGCCAAGTTGAACGATACCGGGCGTGGTCGAGCTGAAGTTCGTTAAGCCGATTGGTGTGCTCGAACTACTACCTTCCGTGACCCAACTTACGCCAAATGATCCAGCTGCATCTTCGCTAACCTCGACGATTATTGCATCCACCTTCACCTGTGCTCGTGGAATATCTAGTCGATCGATCACCGACGTCATGTCCTGTAGAATATTCGCTGGCGCATTTATGATAAGCGCGTTGGTTCCAGCATCAGACCAGATACTTACTCCCTCTGTTGACCCGCCAGAAATGCCGTCGGCGCTGCCGCTGGTCGTAAACTGAGTCTGTAACTTGATCGCAAGGTCTTCGGCATCGGCATAATCTAGGTAACGTACACGTGTGTCGCCACCGTCTTCGTTTGGTGTATCCAAATGCGCTACAAGTGCGCGGTATCGAAGCCGGCTACCCATATTGCCGCTGATAAGTACGCTATTCGTTCGGTCGTCCGCTGCGATTTGGGCTGCTGGTGCTCCCCCCGCAGCCGCAGCCGCTTGGTTTAGCGTTGTCAGCATGCGGACGACCTCTGTAGCAGATGCATTCTCCAAACGAATAACTTCGATGTCTTCATCGCCTGCCTGATCCATTCTTGCGACGATATTGAGCATGCGATTCACGTTGCTCGCGCGATCCGAGATAATAAGGATGTTCGATGTTGGGTGTGCGGCTAGATGGCCATATTGTGGTATTAGCGGACGCAGTATCGGCACGAGTTGCGCTGCGCCTATATTTTCAAGCGTAACGGTCTGAGTTACAAACCGATCGCCATCAGACCCAGGCACGGATCCGGGTAGTTGCCGCGCGTTTGCGTCAGGTACGATTTTGACGATGTCACCCGAGTCCATCGCGGCATAACCGTGAACCTGGAGCGTTGAGAGAAATGCATCATAAAATGCTTCAGGGGACATTGGTGAATAGGACAGTAGAGTAACCTGAGCGCGTACACGTGGATCTACCAAGAAATTTCTTCCCGTCACCTCGCCGACTGCTTCAATTATTTGTCGGATATCGGCCTCGCGATAGTTGGGCATGATCTGAGGTCCAGCATCCTGTGCGAGAGAATGAGTCACGCTGCTGAGTGCTAGCAGGCCCCCTAATGTCATAGCCGAAAGTTTGTCTCGCATCGTGTCGTATCTTTTCACGGTTATTTCCTACAGTTTGCTGCGTCGCTACGCTTTACTAGTTATCGTTTGCTAGATCAGCCAGTTGACTTGTGTCAATAGCCAATACTTCCGGTTGACCGTTACGGATGATGGTTACATTTGCTATTGTAGCTTCGGCCAACGCCTCGAACACTAATAAGCTGCGGCTTGGGTCTGTTAGTGCTGTGCCGTTGATGTCGGTAACGACGTCGCCGGGCTGGAGTCCGAGTGCATCGAATTGACTCTGCGCCTGACCGGGATTGACTCTGAAGCCAATCATTTGGCCCTGTTCGATCTGAGGTTGAAACCGCAGTACATCAGTAATGCGTGAGACATTTTGAACGATAACATCCTGTAGAGAAGACGGAGCGGGTGCCGGTAGCGCAGAACTCAGCGGAACTGTAGCGGTTACAGCATTGGCCGAGATATCTTTCGGTAGGCGCAGCGTCTCTAGATTTCCCAGTCGATTGAGAATGATACGATCGCCATATACGGCGTGCAGCATTGTTCCGTTGCTTCCCTCTATCAAATCACCAATATAGTAGGTCTTTTCTTGAGCCTGGCTATCCGTAATGATTGCCCAGCCGCTGTCGCTATCCTCGGTGGACATGATACCGCGTAGTTCGAGGTTCAGGTCGGTTTCCGGCAGTTCAACTACCGATTTTAGGACTGGCGGAGTTGTTGCCGAAGGCTCACCGAATAGATGCCTATCAGAGATAGCAGCTAAATTTAAGTCGGTCGAGACAGGTCCAGAAATTGCCTCATTGACCAGTGGAGGTGGAGAGTTCAGGGGCGTTCCCGGAATAAGCACCCACGTAAGCTCAGCCAGCTTGCCGGCGAGCACTATAATCAGCAAGGCGCACACAACGGAAGGCAGATAGCGATTTGCAGCTCTCGCTAACTCCTCGGGCGGGCGCTCCTTCCATCGGAGGAAATGTTTCGCGACGTCCATCGATCCCTTTTGGAACCCCGTGGCTTGTCAGCCTCGTTAATAATAGGGACGCAGAGCGGACGGCACAAGTTACTGAGATAGTAGTTTTAGTACTATTTTGAGCATCTATGGGTGAAATTCTACCTATATGCTCGCTCGCTCCCTTTAAATTCGGTCAGAAGGACAGATAATATTGATCTATGGCAGAAGATCCTAAGAAACTTAGCGAAGACGATGGCTATGGGTTGGTTCTTGAAGAAGCGCGCTCGCGGCTTAAGAAACCATCATTATTTCGGGTTGTTCTGTTGAATGATGACTACACACCTATGCAATTTGTGGTTCAGGTGTTACAAACGATTTTCTCAATGGATCGATCTAGTGCGACCCGTGTGATGCTTGAGGTGCATACTAAGGGCAAAGGTAGTTGCGGGGTGTACACTTTCGAGATCGCAGAGACTAAAGTGGCCCAAGTAATTGGACTGGCGCAGCAACAGCAGCACCCGCTTTTGTGCACGATGGAAGAACTCTAATGTTGTCGAGCGAACTTGAATATTGCCTTAACGAAGCGTTTCAAAAAGCGCGGGAAGCTCAGCATGAGTTTATAACAGTCGAGCATCTTCTACTTGCATTATGCGACACGCCGCAAGTGACGGAAATTCTCAACGCTTGCAGCACAGACGTAGGTCAGCTTCGAAGTGATTTAATAGAATTTGTTATGGAATCTACGCCCCGATTAACAGTGGGTGATGATGAGGACGAAGTGGACGTGCAGCCAACACTAGGTTTCCAGCGCGTGCTACAACGATCCGTATTTCACGTGCAATCCAGCGGTCACAAGGAAGTTACGCCGACAAATATTTTGGTAGCTATCTTCAGTGAGAAGCAATCGCAGGCCGTGTACCTTCTGGGTCTGCATGACGTTGCTCGGCTAGATGTTGTGAATTATATCTCGCACGGCTTTTTGAGTTTGAAGGAAAATCGGGATGAGGGCGGTGAGGAAAACGATACTGTAGACGCTGATCGCTCAGATACCGAGACAAGTGCTCTTGACCGTTTTACGACAAATCTTAACGTGCAGGCGGAAGAAGGTCGTATCGACCCGTTAATTGGTCGCGCATTAGAAATCGAACGCACAGTGCAAATCCTCTGCCGGCGTCGTAAGAATAATCCCCTCTATGTAGGCGAAGCCGGAGTTGGTAAGACTGCGCTTGCAGAGGGACTTGCGCGGCTGATCACCGAAAAAAATGTTCCGGAGATTCTTAGGGATTGCACTATTTACGCGCTAGATATGGGATCGTTGGTTGCAGGAACGAAATATCGCGGCGATTTCGAAAAGCGTTTTAAGAATGTCGTTTCGGAACTCAAACGGAAGCCGGGCGCTATTCTCTTTATAGATGAGGTACATACAGTGATTGGCGCTGGTGCGGCGTCTGGCGGCGTTATGGATGCGTCTAATCTCATTAAGCCCGTTCTTGCTAATGGCGATTTACGCTGTATCGGCTCTACGACCTACGCTGAGTTTCGTGGAATCTTCGAAAAAGACCACGCATTGGCTCGGCGGTTTCAAAAAATAGAGGTTGTCGAACCGAGTATTACGGAAACGATAGAGATACTCCGCGGAATAAAAACGCGCTTCGAAGACCATCATGATGTGCGCTACGATGAAGATGCCCTTGAGGCAGCAGCAGAGTTGTCTAGCAAACATATAAACGATCGTTATTTGCCAGATAAAGCAATTGATGTGATCGACGAAGCTGGTGCTAATAGAAGGTTACAGCCTGAAGCAGAGCGGCAGAAAATCGTCGACCTACAGCTCATCCAGAATATAGTTGCGAAGATAGCGCGTATTCCGCCGAGAACTGTTTCGGCATCGGATAGGGACGTCCTGCGGAATCTCGAGCGGGATTTGAAGCTCGTTATCTTCGGGCAGGATAAGGCGATTGGCGCGCTGTCATCAGCTATTAAGATGTCGAGATCGGGTCTTAGAGACGAGCACCGTCCTGTTGGTTCGTTTCTGTTCTCAGGACCTACGGGGGTGGGCAAGACGGAGGTCACCCGGCAACTCGCAATGACGATGGGTGTAGAACTTGTCCGCTTCGACATGTCGGAATATATGGAGCGTCATACTGTCTCTCGTTTGATCGGGGCACCGCCAGGTTACGTTGGTTTCGACCAAGGCGGGCTCATGACCGAAGCTGTGACAAAGAACCCGCATTGTGTCGTATTGTTAGATGAGATAGAGAAAGCACATCCTGAGGTTTTTAATTTGCTACTGCAGGTTATGGATCATGGCGTCCTAACCGATAATAATGGGCGCAAGGCCGATTTCCGTAACGTAACACTAGTCATGACTACCAATGCGGGAGCACAGGAGACGAGCCGGGCTTCAGTTGGTTTTACTCTTCAAGATCATTCTAGTGATGCGATGAGAGTCATAAAGAAGATGTTTTCGCCGGAGTTTCGTAATCGTCTCGACGCGATTATCCAATTTGAGCCGCTCAATGAGACTTCGATTGCACGCGTGGTCGATAAGTTAATTGTGGAGCTCGAAACTCAGCTCGATAAAACAGATGTCACTATCGAATTGGAGCCCGCTGCGCGCACCTGGATCGCGGAGCGTGGTTACGATAAGAAGATGGGCGCCCGCCCGATGGAGCGTGTGATACAAGAATATATTAAGCGTCCACTAGCCGAAGAATTATTGTTCGGTCAACTGACAGATGGAGGGCATGTTCGTGTGGACCTGAACCCGGATCAGGATGGGTTAATCCTAATACCCGAGTCTGTGACGAGAAAAATTGAGGACCCAACGGAAAATTAAGTAGCTTAGCGTGAACGGTAGATGATGCGGCCCTTGCTAAGGTCGTATGGCGTTAACTCAACAGTGACGTTATCGCCCTTGAGTATTCGAATATAGTTCTTGCGCATCTTGCCCGAAATATGGGCGGTGACGGTATGGCTATTCTCGAGCTCTACACGAAAAGTCGTATTCGGTAGCATTTCCGAAACTACGCCTTCCATCTGGATTGCTTCTTCTTTGGCCATATTGTGTTGCCATCCTATTTACTACGGCGCCGAATTGTTGCATATCCCTTAAGCTTCCCGCAACGATTCAGCTTGATCTAATAGGTTATTTAAGAAACTGATCCCCGCCGGTCACTGAAGACTTGAAAATCCTGTGTCCACGAGTGAGGACTACCCGCAGGGTCGCAGAGATTATTAAGTTGTTGTAGGAATTCATTTCTGGGGAGGGTTGTCGCTCCGAGTGTTTGTAGATGATTAGACCAGATCTGGCAATCTAGCAGTTCAAAACCAGCATCCTTTAGAAATTCGATAGCTGTAATTAGCGCGATTTTAGATGCGTTTGAAATACTTGAGAACATTGATTCGCCGAAAAACACTTGTCCAATGCCGATGCCATACAGACCGCCAACCAGCGCATTATCATGCCATGCCTCGAACGAGTGTGCCCAGCCAAGTTCGTGCAGTGTCTCATAAGCGATGCGCATATCCGTTGTGATCCAGGTGCCACTGGAATGGTTTCGTGGCCTAGCGCAGCTTTCGATGACGGATGAAAATGCCTTGTCGCAGCTGAAGGTTAGTTCTGAGCGCCTTCGAGTCCGTTGCAGGCGGCGTGAGATGTGGAGATTATCTGGCCATAACACGGTACGCGGATCGGGAGACCACCATAAGATTGGTTGATCTAGTTCATACCACGGAAATATCCCACTAACGTACGCTGTCAGCAATCGTTGCGGACTGAGATCGCCGCCGCTTGCAAGAAGCCCGTTAGGTTCGGTTAGAGCTTCATCGAGCGGTGGAAACGCGTTGCGCTCATCGTTATCAGTAAGCCATCGTGGCCCGCTCAATTCTGGTTTGCTCCAGTGAAAAATAAGGCGCTCATGATCGTAGGTCTCGTCGATAGGGAACATGTGCAGTAAGTTCGTTCATATATGCTTCGACGTGTTGGCGTTCCCGATCGAGAAAATCTGCGACAGCGTTGTTGAAGGTTGGGTCTATGATCCAATGATTCGACCAGGTTGTGGTGGGGTTGAAGCCGCGGCTGATTTTGTGCTCGCCCTGCGTGCCAGGCTCGAAATAACTCAATCCTTCTCTTATGCAGTAGTCGATGCCCTGGTAGTAACAGGTTTCGAAATGCAGACTATGAAAATCAGCGAGACTACCCCAGTACCGCCCATAGAGGGTATCGTTGCTGCGGAAACAAATAGCCGCCGCGATCGGCTGTCGTTTAAAACGGCCGAGGATGACGATAAGGTTTTCGGGCATAGTTTCCGCTATTTCGGCGAAAAACTTTCGATTCAGATAGGGATTGCGGCCCCGACGAAAAAACGTGTGCGAGTAAAAGTTGAAAACAGTTTCCCACTCTTCGGCTGAAAGCTCGTTAGCGTTCAGATGTTCGAATAGAATACCGGCTTCGCTAATACGGCGTCTCTCGCGCCTCACTTTCTTTCGTTTTGAGGAGTTAAACCGACCAAGAAAGTCATCGAAACTCCGGTAGTCATAGTTATTCCAGTGGAATTGGTAGCTTTTCCGTGTCAGTAGCCCTCTAGCCTCGAGATAGTTGCGCTCAGATTCGGTCGGGAAAAGCACGTGGAGGGATGACACCCCTAGTTCGTTACCGAGTTCTCGAGCGGCATTAAGAAGTTTTGTGGCGATGGATGAAAAATCTGTCTGTATCCTCACCATGAACCGTTGCCCGGTAGCTGGCGTAAATGGGACGGCACAGACTAGCTTGGGATAGTAGGATAGGCCCGCTTGTGCGTAAGCGTCTGCCCAGCTCCAATCGAAGATAAATTCGCCTTGAGAATCGTGCTTGAGATATAGAGGTAATGCTCCCAGTAATTCGCCATCGCCGATGACTGTGAGATAATTCGGCTGCCAAGATGTGCCTACGCCAACACAGCCGGATCGTTCCAATGCAGCTAGAAATTCATGCCGGAGGAACGGCGAATCTCCTGCGAGAGCGTTCCAGGCGGCGGCCTCGAGGCTCGAGATTTCGCTATGGCGTCGGTGCGTAAGTTTCATAGGTTTTTCGAGTAGCTATTCGTCTTGAAGACTGGTTGGTGTGTTAATAGGGCATACTATAACTAGTTCGAATGTCCGCATCAGGAATGTGCTCAAAGAATCACAGGAGATTTTTAAACATCCGGATCTTGCGTAATCTGATAAATCAATCGAGGGGGCTAATATTCTCTGAGTCTATGTATAATCAGCATCTTAACAGAACATTCTCGGGTAAAACTTGAGTAAAGCGAAGATCACGAATCCGTCCCGCGCATTCTTTGTCCCGCGGATTAGGGGGCTAAAGGAATCGGCACTGTGGCTTTGCTTAGGCTTCTCCATCATCTTGTTTCTCGCACTGGGGAGCTATAACGGTACAGACCCGGCCTTTAGTATTTCCGGTGATAGTCAGACTGTTCAGAACTGGATGGGACCGGCTGGCGCGTGGTTTTCGGATATCGCATATTTGCTGTTTGGCGGACCGGCATACCTATTTCCCGTATTGATGTTACTCGGTGGCTTGTTTGCCTTTAGAGGAGATAACAGTCGTAGTTACGACGGGTACGCTACGGTACTTTGGCGGGGTGGTGGCGCTATTATGATGCTGGCTACGAGCTGTGGTTTGGCCACCCTACATTTCGTTGCACCGACCCTTCGCGAAACGGCGGGTGGTATCGTTGGCCAGATTGTTGGTGTTGGTATCGAGCAGTTTCTTGGGTATTTAGGAGCGACCGTTCTCCTATTGGTTATGTGGTTAGTATCCGTGTCTCTGGCCACGGGCGTGTCCTGGCTGGCCGTGATGGATAGGACCGGACGTGCGGTTTTAGCGACCATAGGTGTAGTGGAGATGGCTATCGGTCGAATACAAATTTGGCTTGAGGGTCGCAAAGCAAAACAGCACCGGCAGGAACTCGTTATAAAGAGTCGCGCTAAACCGAAGGTTGACGCACCTCGTATTGAGCCATCTTTCGAACCTGTGGAGCCTAGCGTTCGTCTGGAGCGTGAACGTCAGGTCCCACTGTTCCAGCCGCCTACTTCGGCCGAGCTACCAGCATTAGCTCTACTCGATGATCCGCCTCCACGCGAAGGCGGTTATTCGCAAGAGGCTCTGGAGGCGATGTCTCGATTAGTTGAGCTCAAACTTGCGGACTTCGGTATCGAAGCAGAGGTCATCTCCGTACATCCGGGACCAGTCGTTACGCGATTTGAGCTAAAACCCGCTGCCGGCGTGAAGGTCAGCCAGATCACGAATTTATCAAAAGACCTTGCGCGATCACTTTCTACTGTCAGCGTGCGGGTTGTAGAAGTTATTCCTGGCAAGCCCTATGTGGGTCTAGAGATACCCAATGAAGTGCGGGAACTCGTCGCCCTTGGCGAGATAGTCAAGTCACGAGTCTACGATGATTTGAACTCTCCGCTTACATTAGCTCTTGGTAAAGACATAGGTGGCCAGCCCGTCGTTGCGGACCTTGCCAGGATGCCGCATTTACTGATTGCTGGTACGACCGGTTCGGGTAAGTCTGTAGCCATTAATGCGATGGTTCTAAGTCTCTTATATAAGGCGTCGCCCGAGCAGGTTCGAGTCATCATGATTGATCCAAAAATGTTAGAGCTTTCAGTTTATGAGGGAGTTCCGCATTTGCTAGCCCCCGTGGTAACAAATATGAAGGAGGCGGCGAACGCTTTACGCTGGTGTGTCGCCGAGATGGAAAGGCGGTATTCTCTGATGGCTTCGTTAGGTGTGCGTCATCTTTCTAGCTATAACCGTAAGGTCAACGACGCACTGGATAACGGAACGCCGATTCCAGATCCGACCTATACAGCCATAGAAGGTAGTGATGAGGTTCCGCCTACGTTGCAGCCGCTGCCATTTATTGTCGTTGTCATCGATGAGTTGGCAGATATGATGATGATGGTTGGTAAAAAAGTTGAGGAACTAATCGCAAGACTCGCGCAAAAAGCTAGAGCGTCTGGTATTCACATGATTATCGCGACTCAACGACCCTCCGTTGATGTTATTACCGGACTTATCAAGGCGAATATACCGACGCGGATCGCGTTTCAGGTGTCCGCGAAGGTAGATTCGCGAACGATACTCGATCAGATGGGGGCGGAGCAGCTACTGGGTCATGGTGATATGTTATACCTGCCCCCGGGCACCTCGACGCCGACGCGGATTCATGGTGCGTTTGTATCTGATAACGAGGTACATGCCGTCGTGAAAAATCTGCGCGGTACTGGCACACCGAATTTTATCGAAGAAATTTTGTCGGGTCCGAGTGGTGACGTTCCGGGGATTGAAAACGATAAGGGTCGAGAGTTGGACGGCGAGCAAGATCCGCTTTACGATCAGGCCGTACAGATTGTCACACAGTCCCGAAAGGCCTCCATATCCAGTGTTCAGCGCCGGTTAAAGGTCGGTTATAACCGGGCAGCGCGGATGGTAGAGACTATGGAGGAGGTCGGTATCGTTGGAAGCTTGCAAGCAAATGGATCCAGGGAAGTGTTGGCACCACCACCACCGTCGAACGATTAATAAGATCGCATACTCTGCCTTAGTGTTAGGCGCGTTTCTTCTTGCCTGTGATTCCCTATTTTCCCAAGATGTGAATCGCCCCGTTATTAGCTCGGGCGAGCAATATCTGCAGCAATTTCTTAACGAAACTCGTACTTTGCAGGCCGAGTTTGACCAGGAACTCTGGGATACAGAGGGGCAACTCATCGAAGTCGCATCCGGGACGATATCGCTTGAACGTCCAAACAGGTTTCTATGGCGTTACCGCGACCCGCTTGAGCAGATTGTTCTCGCGGACGGTATAAATCTTTGGATCTACGACATTGAGCTAGCGCAGGCGACTGTCACTCCGTTGAACGATGCTATCCAAGCGACTCCGGCTATGCTCTTGAGTGGCGATGAAGCTGTGCGTGATCGCTTTAGTTTGCTCGAGAATTTTTCTGCGGACGGTTTGAGCTGGGTGCGTCTCGAACCGAACGTTCCAGGTTCTGATTTTCGTTCCGTATTGATAGGATTTAAAGACGGAGAGCTGGCTCACCTTGAGTTGATTGATGGGCTAGGACAGACTACTCGTATAGGGTTCTCAGAAGTACTTGTTAATCTGCCACTGAGGGTTGGCTTGTTTAGTTTCGATCTGCCCGATGGGGTCGATGTGATCGGTGGGGAGTAGGTAAGGCGTTGTGATCCAGCTTAAATACCCTTTATTTTGGCTTTTGTCCGGCTGGTCGTTCGTCATTGCCGTGATTTTCGTGAGCGTGTCGCCTATCGTCGAGTTCGCCGTTTTTAACGTTAATTGGGAGGATAAAATCCTTCATGTCGTGACCTATTTTCTCTTGATGATTTGGTTTTCGGGGTTGTACAAGCGTAGGCATCAAGTCGGCGTCGCGGTGTTTGTCATGGCGCTCGGGTTTTTTCTTGAGATGATCCAATTGAGGTTGCCTTACCGATATTTCGAACCTGCTGACCTTGTGGCGAATGGGATTGGTGTACTCGCTGGGCTAGGTCTATCGCTATGGCTTCTGGCTGGTTGGTGTCAGCGCATCGAAGGTCGTTTGCGGTACCATGCCTAAGTTATGTTGGATCCCAAACTTCTCCGCACCGAACTAGATAATGTCGCGAGAAATCTTGCGCGTCGAGGTGTTGTGCTGGATCGAGCAGTGTATCTTGAGCTCGAATCGGGACGTAAAAAGGTACAGATCGAAGTCGAGGAATTTCGGAAGGAACGCAATGAGCGTTCCAAAGCTATCGGTAAAGCGAAATTTGCAGGAGACGATATTGAACCTCTGCGATCAGAGGTGGGTGCGCTTACGGAAAAACTAGCCGATTCAGAGTCTCGGCTGCATGATATTCAAAAGGATTTGGAAGCATTGCTAGCGGGGCTCCCGAATCTTTTGCACGAATCTGTGCCCGATGGCATGGATGAAAAATCTAATGTTGAGCTACGTTGCTGGGGAGAGATGCCTAAGTTCGCATTTGAGCCGCGAGATCATGTAGCTCTTTGCGAGAACCTTGGGCTTATCGATTTCGAGAGCGCGGCGAAGCTGTCAGGAAGCCGGTTTGTGGTTCTGCATGGTCAGCTAGCAAGACTTCAGCGTGCACTTATCCAGTTCATGTTGGATGTGCATGTGAGCGACCATGGATATGAAGAAATGTATGTTCCTTACCTCGTAAACGAAGATTCTTTGTTCGGTACGGGACAACTGCCAAAATTCGACGGGGATCTTTTTCACGTGGCGGGCGAATCTAGGCTTCATCTCATACCGACAGCCGAAGTGCCGCTGACTAATTTGGTTCGCGATACGATCATGGATGCTGCTAACCTACCATTGAGATTAACTACGCATACGCCGTGTTTTCGTTCTGAAGCTGGCTCTTACGGAAAAGACACGCGCGGTATGATTCGTCAGCATCAATTTGAGAAAGTAGAACTGGTGCAAATTGTTCAGCCAGCTGAGTCGTACAAGGCGCTTGAGGAGCTGCTATCGCATGCAGAAACCATTCTGCAGCGACTCGGGTTGGCATATCGTGTAGTAACGTTGTCTGCTGGTGATACGAGCTTCAGTGCAGCTAAGACCTATGATTTAGAAGTATGGCTACCAGGGCAGGGTAGATATCGGGAGATATCTTCGTGCAGTAATTGTGAAGATTTTCAGGCGCGACGGATGCAGGCGCGTTGGCGAGATTCGCATACGAACAAGGTCGAATTGGTTCATACGCTAAACGGATCGGGTGTTGCTGCTGGTCGTGCGTTGATAGCCGTACTCGAGAACTATCAGCGCGATGACGGTTCTATAGAGATACCAAAGGTTTTGCGTCCGTATATGAGTGGTGCTAGCGAGATGGCCGTCTTCGGTTGATAGGATGATGTGGCAGCAATAGTTAAGTTTCCATCATATAGATTTTCTCTATTAAATTTTGGTGGGCGATGCTGGGATTGAACCAGCGACCTCTCGCGTGTGAAGCGAGCGCTCTCCCGCTGAGCTAATCGCCCCTCTGTCAACATTATCTAATAGTCTGGTTGCGCCTGCCAGCCAATTGAGATAAGCCGAGTTCGGCAGGCTGTAATTGTTTTAGGGGGTATAAAGTAAGGTCACTTTGCGTGTGAGAAATACACGAAATGCCCAAAATTTTGATCCTGACTCGTGACAGTTAGCCGAGCTTATAAGGGAATCTAACGGTCATGGCCACTGAACCGTAATGATCGACTCGAAGTTGGCAGGCAACAAGGATGTAACAAAGTTAGTACTGATCGTGAGGGCAATAGCACCTACTAGAGAAAGCATAATGCCGACCACAATTTTGAGGTCGATTACTTCGTGGTCGCGATTCATTATGTAGCTAAAGATCAGGCGGAAGATGACCGATAACCTTTGTATCGGAACGACGACAGCGACGGGTGCCACTACGAGTGCCATATAACGTAATGCTTGTGATAGAAAAACCAAGATGCCGGATATAGCGAACCATTTTGCTGGGACCGGCTCGATTTTTCTCAGAAACGGCATACGGCCTACCAACATAATCGGAACTACGATCACTAGAGCTGCCGCACTGTAGGAAATCAGTCCCCCGGCTAGGCTATCTGTTAGCGTGCTGTTTTGCCCTAAGCCGTAAACGACCATTAGCGGGCTGCACCCATAAGAAATGGCGCAGATAGCGCCCCAGAAAAGACCGTTGGGATAATCGGGTTTGAAATCGGAGTTCCCGCGGCGTTTTTCCCTTGCACTACCTGATTTGGCCGGCCGCACGGCGATGAAAGCTCCGACCATCACGAGGACGATGCCGATTGCTCGTAGCGGTGTTAGTACCTCATTGAGAAGCAGGACCGCGAGAATCAGTGAAATGGGAACGCTGAACTGCTGAATAGGGGAAGATAGGGTCGCACCGAGCGCAAGTGTTGCGCGATAATTGCCGTATCGTCCGATAATGAAATGGACAACGCCTGCTAGGGCAAGCCACATCCAACTCGGTAACGGGAATTGATACAACGACGGTAAAGCATCGAACAGTAAGCAGGTGATGATGAATAACGGTACGCCAATCGGTACCGTTATGGACATCGCCTGCAGAACGCTTCCGGTTAGGATTCCACGACGCAGTGTCGCGGTATTAAGGCCGAATAATGCCGCGGATACTAGTGAGAGAAGCGCGCCTAACAGTTGAAAATACCCTTTACCTTAGCTGTTTAGGCGCCAGATGCTGAGGTTTAATACGGCAGCAAATGTTACCCAGGTAGCGTAAGGCGCTAGAAGTAGTCCAGCAGGACGATAAGTTTGAAAGAACGCGAAGATGGTAGCGATAATTGTGGCGAGTAAAATCATTATTTCCACCGCGGCAAGCCCAGGTCGCTGAAGACCGAAGAAGAGCCACGACCACATTGAATTCAGAGCTAGTTGCGCGAGCCACAAGGTAATCGGCCATCCTAACGTTTGTAGCTGACGCCAGACCATCCAGGCTGAGACTGCCATCATGGTGTAAAGGATTGACCAGACTGGCGCAAAAACCCAGTTTGGTGGGGTCCAGAGTGGCTTTTCAAGGGCCTCGTACCAGGGTCCAGGGGCAAATTGAGTGCTGATGGCTGCAACAAGGAATGTTATTGCTAAGAAGAATAGGAGGCTAAGGCTTGATGGAATAGAGACAGGCATAGGTATTGTTCAAAGAACTAATCTGTTCTCCCAGTATTCATAATCAATTCTTCATTCATAAGCATTAGTAACGCTGTTAGAGGCTTCAGTTGGTCAGTGCACCATCAATCACGCTCGGTATTCCGTATGTTTCCTTGTTAGTTATAGGAACCTCTGCGACAATTCTGTTTCTATAAAAAGTAACAGGGGCTAGCTGTATGACTGATTCAATTTTGAACCGTGGCGTGCTCGCCATCATCACTGTCTTTTTCGCAATACCAATATCTGCGCAAACGGTAATGGAGCAAGTCATTGTTACCGCGGACAAGAGTGAGTCTACATTACAAGAAGTACCTGTTGCAGTGTCTGTGGTGACAAGTGAAGAGATAGAGCAGTCTCACGTGCGCGATATCAAAGATTTGCAATTTCTTGTGCCATCTTTGCGGGTTACGCAATTGCAGTCATCAGGAAACACTAATTTTTTGATTCGCGGTTTTGGTAATGGAGCTAATAACGCTGGCATAGAGCCATCGGTTGGTGTGTTTGTCGATGGCGTGTACCGTTCCCGAACGGCCTCAGCACTATCCGATTTGCCAAATCTGGATCGCGTTGAGGTGTTGAGAGGGCCGCAAAGTACTCTTTTCGGTAAAAATGCCTCTGCTGGCGTCATTAGTATAGTTACCGCGAAGCCTAGTTTGGAAGAAACCACCGGTTCGACATCCCTAACCGTTGGCGGATATAACCAACTGTTAGTAAAAGGAGACGTCAACGGCCCGCTGTCTGATACAGTCGGTTTCAGTTTGTCTGGTAGTTACAGTAAGCGCGATGGTTACTTCGAGGATCTCACTGGTGGCGATGCTTTAGGTGAGTTGAATCGATATGGTGTTCGCGGCCAATTATTGTTTGTGCCCTCGAATGAACTCGAAATTCGTGTCATCGCTGATTATGACAACTTCGATGAGGCTTGCTGCGGCGTAGCCAACTTGTTTAATGGGCCGACAGGCGCGGCAGTGAAAGCTATTGGTGGCAATCTTGTGGCAGCATCGCCATTCGCCTATCAGGCCTATTATGATTTCACGCCAGTCAACGAGTTCCAGACAAACGGCGTGTCCATTCAGTTTGACTACGATATCAATGATGCCGTGTCGCTGACATCGATTACAGCTGTTCGTAGTCTATCGCGTTTCGATAATGTTGACGTTGATTTCACCAGTGCGCCTTTGCTAGATAAAAAAGCCGGAAATACCTCGGACACTGGGATAGATACGCTGACACAAGAGTTCCGCTTAACGGGATCGACCGATGGTATGGACTGGATGCTCGGTGCGTATATGTTTGATGAAAAAATCGAACAATTGACAGGGCTACTTTATGGCGCCGGATTCCGTCCTTACGGCGATATCCTTTCGGGTGGTGTGCCCGGCAATTCCCCTCTAAACGCACTGGAAGCTGCAGTAGGGTTACCGAGCGGTACATTTCACGGCCAGGGTCAAGGGCTGACAGAGAACTCTGTTATGGATAACGATACGTTGTCTATTTTTGGCCAGATAGATATTCCTCTAAGTGATCGGGCGACGCTTACGTTTGGAATCAACCATACTACAGATAATAAAAACGTTACTTTTGATTCAACCGGCACAGATGTATTTTCAAACCTAGATCTGGTGAAAGTTGGTTACGCAAGTTTATTGGCCGGTCTAGAAGGGATGAATCCTGGAAGCCCGTATAACGCACCCACGGCAGCCGCCCCCCCCCCCCCCCCCCCCCCCTTAGTACTGTGAAATGCACACCGAGTAACACTCCCGCATGCAATCCAACGCTAGCCCTTCAACCGTTGCAGTTCTTATTGCCTAATGTTGATTTTCCCAATTCGGTGGAATCTGGAAAATCTGATGATAGCGATACGACTGGCACGTTAAGGCTTGCCTTCGACATTTCTGATGCTATCAATATGTATGTAAGTGCGGGAACTGGTTTTAAGGCAACGTCATGGAATCTGTCCCGTGATTCCCGTCCGTTCGCAAAAGACAAACAGGCAATTGAGGCTGCTAGCTTAAATGTTGCTAATCTGTACTACGCGACGCGCTTTGCGTCGCCAGAAGAATCAACCGTCTACGAGGTCGGCATGAAGGCGCTTTGGGAAACGGTTGCGCTTAATGTTGCAGTCTTCGATCAATCAATCAAAGGCTTCCAATCGAATATTTTTAATGGTACTGGTTTCAGCTTGTCAAATGCTGGAAAGCAGTCCGTTTCGGGTGTAGAGGTTGATTTGCGTTGGCAGCCGACCGCTGAATTCCAGGGTTTACTAGCAGTAACGGCCCTTGACCCGCTATATGATTCGTTTCCGGGCGCTCAAGGCGTTAGCGGGGTCACGGATCTCAGTGGTACGCAACCTCCAGGTATACACGAGTTAAGCGTTACCGCGGCAGGTCGCTTCAATTTTGTAGCAGGGAATGCTGACGGCTTCGCTCGTGCTGAGTATGTTTACGAGAATCGAGTACCGGCCGTCGAGAATGTTCCGGAAGGTACTGCCTGGCGGGAGGTGAATACGCTCAATGCAAGCGTAGGGCTGGCCTGGGACAGTGGGGTTGAGCTTACGCTTTGGGGTAGAAATATTACTAACGACGAGTACCTTTTGAGCGCGTTCCCGTCACCGGCACAAGCTGGGAGTTACTCTGGATATCCGAACCAGCCTCGCACTTATGGTCTAACAGTCAGTAAATACTTTGATTAGAACTTTAATAGAGACTATCTTTTTGAGTACGTAGAACCATTATTGAGTTGGTTTTACTAAAAAGATTCTGTTGTGACTCCTTCGGTGCTGGACTCTTCAACTATTAAGTAGTTGGCACAGCATCTCGAATGAAGGTGGGTCCATGCGGTGTTGATAAGTCTGCGCTGTATTGATAGTTAGCAATGCTGAATTTACTGAGTTGTTTCGCATCGCGGATGCCGTTCTGAATGATCCAGCGGGTCATTTGTCCACGTGCCTTCTTGGCATAAAAACTGATGATCTTGTATTTGCCATTCTTGAGGTCTTTGAAGGCTGGAGAAACCACGTTCGCCTGTAGCTTCTTTTGATGGACAGCTCGGAAGTACTCATTAGATGCCAGATTGACTACTACATCTGATTTTAAGGATTTCAGCAGCTTATTTAGTGCTACTGTGATGCTGTCATCCCAGAACTGATACAAATCTTTGCCGCGTTGGTTGGAGAATTTTGTTCCCATTTCTAGTCGGTATGGTTGAATCAGATCCAGTGGTCGCAGCAAACCGTAAAGGCCAGAAAGAATTCGCAGGTGCTTTTGAGCGTAGCGGAAATCACTGGCAGAGAAGCCTTCTGCGTCGAGTCCGCTATATACGTCACCTTTAAATGCCAGCATAGACTGCTTAGCATTGTTTGTCGTGAACGGAACCTGCCATTTCATAAAGCGCTCGTGATTCAGGTCGCCTAGCTTGCTACTGATGTTCATTAATTTAGAAATGCCATCAGGAGAAAGCTTCTGAAGTTCCGCGACGAGTTTCTCAGAGTCTTCTATAAAGCCCGGCTGGGTGGCCGTGCTAGTTTCGACAGGGGTTTCGAAATCGAGTGTTTTAGCTGGAGAGATAAGGATGAGCATATAATATTTGTGTCTGGTTTTAACTAGGGTATGTCTGACTATTTAGGTTTAAGTAAGAATCCTATCGGTAATTTAACCATACTTTACTCGGTAAGATAGGAATGGACAGCACTCATTGTGTTTTTCAGATCGGCTTAGTTCGCTGTCGGCAAGCGTTGGTTGTTCCTACCACTTAACTCTTCGCAGTTATATGGCGTGTACTGTTCATTAGTGAGTGAGGCAATATCCTGTCCCGTATAGCTACCCTGCATGAAAAACGGGTCATTAAAGGTATAAGATCGCGTTAACGTACGTCCATCTGCGGAAACCTCGAACCGCTCTTCCACGTGCCACTGGTCACTATGCATAGGAAATCCGGATTCCCCTGCGTGGAATAGAACGCCTGATTCGAAACCGGTGGTATCGACAACGAGCACATCGCCATCCCACGCACCGATCGAGTGACCAAGAGCGTTTGGTGTGATGTCCGTCGGATGTTCGGGTCGGTTAAGGTGAATCGTCCTTACCAGGTCCAGATAACCGTACTGCAAGGTCACAGTATCATCTTCTTGGTAGATATCGTTTGTAACTCGCTCAAATATCCAATCGTGGAGAATATTCATGGGTTCACAACGCAATACGGGGCTATCGAAGTGTCTAACCATTCCGGCACCGGCCTGTAATCCAGCCATAGTCGGTTCGATATTAGGCATTGCTAGTGATGGTTGTGTTGACACCCATGGCCCACCCAAATTCGGTTGACCGTTTGGTAGGTAGCGCGGCCGCGATTGCGCATCCTCCGCAGAGACCAGTGCCGTAGAAGCCTCTGCTGCGGTAGGACGACCGGCAAATTCTTCAAGTGTCGCTCCATCTTTGAGCATAATGCTCGTCACATGACACGTGTTGTCTTCGCGATGAGCGGGTGATCCGTCAACGGTGATGATCTGACCTGGAACTAACGTTTCGGGTGTCCACCCACGACGAATCAGCCGGCTAGCTGCTGCCATCTCACAACGCCAGCCGGCATACGTTCCTAATGCGTCGGGAACGTCCATATAGATGTAGACATGGGGGCTTACGAACTTGAACTCGGTGACTATTGCGTCCGTTAGGACAATCTCTTGGTCAAGGTCGAAATTCGGCGCAATAGAATGATGGCCATACAATGTGGGTGCGACTGTTGTTAGCAGCATAGCTAAAATATTTTGTTCTATTTGTTTTTTAGCAAAAAGTATCTTTGCCATTCTTTGATATTCCTTGATATAAATTTAACCTTCTGCAAACCGGCCCGCATTTTCTAGATTGCTCGGCTGTGATGAGCTACCGTGGGTAGCGCAATTAGGAAT
Organism: Candidatus Rariloculaceae bacterium; assembly: GCA_045561055.1. GTDB lineage: Bacteria > Pseudomonadota > Gammaproteobacteria > Steroidobacterales > Rariloculaceae > SMWC01. The sequence goes on from JBJKYL010000014.1 coordinate 125,512, forward strand.
AGTGTAATAGAGGTTACTGATCGGCTAAAGATCAATGTCATAATTCACGCTCCCCATTAAGGTTCGCCACTATTATATTGGGTATCCTACTACCGTTATTTATGATTGTTTTTTATTACAGGGTGTTGCCCGCTTTTCGAAAATTGGTAAATAAACTCTCTAGGCTGGTTAGGTAGGATTTGTAAGAGCGTTCCGGGGCACCAAAAATGAGTAATTATGTTCTTTGAACAAACTTTAGTAGAGTTTCAGTTAAACGAAGTCGATCCAAAAATACTGAGGGCTATTATGAAGATTTGCGCGATGCTCACCTGTCTTGGACTTTTAGCTACTGACACCCTGTTAGCTCAAGGTATGGGTGGTGCTATGGGTGGAGGAAGAGGCGGCGGTATGGGCGGAGGAAGAGGCGGTAGTGAGAGACTCGTCATGCCTAATATTGCGAGGGAAACAATGATTTTGTCGATGCCTGAAGGCTGGCGGGCAGCCCAACCGGTGAGCGGCGAAGAGAAGATGGATATTTATATTTTTCCCGAGGGGCAGAGCTCAGCGGACTGGACTGAGACTCTTCGTCAGGAGGCCTATCTCACCACAGTTGGTATGCAATCCGCAGAACGCGTTTACGAGCTTCGTACGGCAAGCGACGGAGAGAGTTGTTCAAATTTCACGTCTGAAATACTGGAACAGGAACCGGAGAATGGTTACTCGATGATCGTTTGGCGACAGTCCTGTCAGCCTAGCGAAGACCTGTTTTTTTCATCTTTGCATAAAGCTGTACTTGGCAATGATGGTCTCTATATTCTCAACAAGATCTGGAAGTATGAACCGTCCAATAGAATATGGCGACGCTGGGAAAATTATTTTGAGGACGTCTACGTCTGCGATCCTGTGAGAACTGAACATAGCTGTCGGCTTGTTCGGCCAGCACCCGGTAATGCTGCTGGTGGCCGTGGTCAGTAGCCGATGCCTGTAAGCGTTTTTTAAAATACGACCAAGTCCGACGAATAGAAATGCGATAGGAGAAAAAATGGATACACAAGCTTTCAGGTTTTTTTTGGCGGGGATGCTCACTTTAACTATGGTTGGTGTTGGTGCGCGAGCTCAGGATGACTCTTCCGAGTACGTCATTTCTGGAGCAGCGGCTGAGGCGATACTGGATTCGACGAGTATTAATCTTGCGACTGCTACGGCGATCGGTAATAGGTGCGTCGAGTTAGCTGAAGAGCGGGGCGTCAGCGTAAGTGTCTATATTCTCGATAGTACTGGGAATAACGTCTACGTGCATCGCATGGATGGACAGGTCTGGACTAATGTTGCGACGGCAGAGATGAAAGCCCTTACCGCCTTCCGACTTCGGGGGGCAAGTAAAGCCCAGATGAATCGTGCGACGCGCAATACTAACGACGAGTGGACTGGTATGCAGGTTGGTTTGTTTTCTAACGCTGGTGGTTTACCGATCGTCGTTGATAATCAATTTATCGGCGCGATTGGTGTCGGCGGTTCGGCCCCGCGGCTTGCCGAGGGTTGGAGCGATGAGATTTGTGCTCATCAAGCGATGACCGAAGTGCTTGGTCCGCAGCCGCCACTTTTAGAAGATTTGCCGCGCTCACGCCCTTCTGATCCACTACCGACGGCGCGTTTCTCATCTGAATTAACACCGGAATCGAACTTGCCGGCCGAGTTTGTTGTTTCGGGTGCTGCGGCTAAACGCCTGTTTGATGCGAATCAGATTTCGGCTAGTGCAGCGGTTGCGATTGCTGCCGGATGCCGGATATGGGCAGATGCACGTGGCGACAGCGCGACGATCACCGTGATAGATAATACAGCGCTTGCCGTACATATAGAACGGATGGACGGACAGCAGCCGCTTAATGCTAAGACGTCTTTACTTAAAGCCGAGACAGCTCTTCGTGGCCGTGGCCCGACTTCTTCTCGTGAGGCGGGAGCACATAATAATCCTGGTGGTTTTCCGCGCTCGGTACCCTTGTTTAATTTTTACTCAAAAGCTGGCGGGGTTCCGGTTGTCGTTGACGGTCAACTTATCGGTTCTGTCGGGGTTTCTGGAACAGACGGCAGTGATGAGACCTGCGCGGTCGCCGGTCTTCAGGCTGCATTCGGGGAGCGCGTTTCGGTTCCGATCTATTGAAATGCTTAAGGAGAATGTGGTTTTACCCCTTTACTCTCAGAATGAAACTGAAAATTCTCCTTTTTTCTATAGTTGTTGTTCATGTAGAAGCTGTTGCCGAAGAACATTCCTTCGGTGCGAGAGCTGGCATGCTCGGTTTAGGACTCGAATATTCCTATACATTGAGTGAAAGACTAGCAATCCGAGGAGGGTTCAATGGTTCAAGCTATTCGTTTGATCAGACAGAGTCGGGCATAGACTACGAGTTTGACATCGACTGGCAGTCGGTTTCTGTTGCCCTTGATTTTCATCCTAATAATGGCCCGCTGCGACTATCTGTTGGGATTTTAAAAAACGAGAACAGTCTTTTATCTACAAGCAAGGTTTCCGAAAATGTGACAGTAGGAGGAACTACTTACAAGCCGACCGACGTTGGTACATTACGCGGAGCAGTCGGTTTCGACACTGCTTCGCCATTAATTAGCATCGGTTGGGATTGGTCTCGAGAAAACCGTGTTGGGGTCTCATTCGATATGGGTGTAGTAAGCCAGGGACCACCAACGGTGTCTTTATTAGCAGATGGAGGACTGCTAGATGACCCGATGTTTGCAGCAGATTTAGCTGCGGAAGAGACAGAGTTACGGAATTCCTTTGAAGATTTAGAATTATTACCTTTCATAGCGCTCGGTTTAATGTATCGTTTCTAGCTAAAGAGTCGCCTACAAAGCGCACCCGTCAGTTTTTGGAGAATCAAAGCATGTTTCGATGTAACCGTCTATTCAAGGTGTTTGCGATTAATACGATCGCGCTAGCAGTCTGCGTGCCCGTAACGATGGCCTATGAGGTGTTTCAGGGGCCTACGGAACTTATCCAATATGATCCGGCTAAGGCTTATAAGGGCTATACGCTATTTAGCCCATTTCGAGGAAAAAATAGTTATTTGATTGATATGTACGGGAACGTAGTGCATCTCTGGCCCTATCCTGAGGGCTGGCGTGCCCCCGGTACCGAAGCGATCGAGAAGCATGCCCGCCTACTCGAGGATGGAACATTGTTGCGCGGCGTCATCGATAGCGCCAATCGAGGCCGTATGAGTGGCGCGATATATCAACTTGTGGAATGGGACGGTGAAGTTAGTTGGCAACATGATGAAGAGAGGCCTGGATATACACCCCATCACGATTTCCGAATGATCTGGAACCCAAAACTCGAGGCTAGAACCCTCATGTATGTGGTGTCAAAAGAAATGAGCCATGACGACGTGATTGCGCTCGGCGCTGACCCAGCTAAACACGAAAACTATGACTCTCGACCTGACGGCATCGTCGAAGTTGATATGGACGGGAATGTTATCTGGGAGTGGAACATTAGTGATCATCTGGTTCAGGACTATAGTCCTGAATATCCAAACTACGGCGTAGTTAGCGAGCATCCGGGAAAGATGGATCCGAACTTCGGTCGCGGAGTTACAGGTGACTGGATCCATATTAATGCTTTTGACTACAACGAAATTTTGGATCAAGTGGTAATAAGTAACTCCATCTTCAGTGAGTTCTACGTTGTTGATCATGGCGCAACATTTATACCGGGGGATTCTGAGCGAAGCGTCGAACTGGCGGCGGGGGACGGAGGTGACTTTATCTTTCGCTGGGGTAATCCATGTGTCTACGACTCAGGAGAATGTCCCAGATCGATTAACGAGGGACAGTCCAGTGTCGATGGGCATCAGCAAGTTTTCCGGATCCATGATATCCAATGGATTCGAGGGAAAGAGGTTGCTCCTTTTGGCTCTGATCTACCTGGGACCGGTAATTTTCTTGTCTTCGATAACGGGAATCGGCGTCTCGGCAATAGATTCTCGCAGTTGGTAGAGATCAATCCGTATGACGGATCGATGGAGCTTGGAGTCTACGTTCCGGAGACCGTCGCAGGTTATATCCAACAGCCCCGAGGCATGGGGGCGACGCAAAGACAAAATACCTACCGAGCCTCAAATATTTCGAAGCAAATAGTTTGGACCTATGCGTCGAATTTGGAAAACGCGTTCTACAGTAACTATATCTCAGGTACGCAGCGACTACCCAATGGTAATACGCTCGCTTGTTCTGGAGGCCATGGACATTTTTTCGAGGTCACACCCGAGGGTGAAGTCGTTTGGGAATATATCAATCCGGTTGGTGACAGGGCCGAAGGCCAGTACGGGATCTACACAGTGATGACTGATGAGGCCGGACAAAGATTTAATGCCGCCTTCAGATGTGCCCGTTACCGGCTGGACTATGTTGGCCTTGAGGGGAGAGATCTTACGCCTATGGGAAAGATCACGGAGCTCTTCAATCAGGAGCCGACTAGACCTTAGACAGGGCGCAGTCTGCATAAGCCAGACTATTTAGTGTAACTTTAGGTATGCAGTGCTGGAAGATTTTGATCGGTGAACTAATGCTGCGAGCTCAAAAGATTTCGATAAGCGGAGTTCTATTGTTCTCCGCTGCAATAGTCGGCTGTCAACAGACTGACCCGCCGGAGGTAAATTCGTCGGCGGATGAAGGTTTCGCAGCTGGAGCTGCAGGTGATAGGCCGAACATCCTTCTGATCGTGGCCGATGATTTAGGCTATCAGGACGTTGGTTTTTTCGGCTCCGAGATCAGTACGCCAAATCTAGATGAACTGGCTTTGGGCGGATTACGGCTTACTAATTTTCACGCTGCACCGGGTTGTGCGCTTACGCGCGCTATGCTGATGTCTGGTACAACGAGCGGCGAGGCTGGTGTAAACGTACTCGATGATCCGCTGCGTACGGATGTCGCTACGCTTAGTGAAAGGCTCGGTGCAGTTGGATACCACACTTACATGGCTGGAAAGTGGAATCTCGGCGTTGCGCCGGAGGATGGGCCGGCAGAAAGGGGCTTCGAGAACTCTTATGCGCTCATGAAAGCGGCCGACAATCATATCGGCCGCAGTACGTTCCCCGGTTCGCCACCGACTACGCGCGATGGTTTTTCCGCGTACCTCGAGAACGGTGAGCCCGCTGAGTGGGAAGATGGTTGGTTCTCGTCGCGTATCTATACCGACAAACTTATCGAATACATTGATGGTAATCTCGATGACGATGTTCCCTGGTTTGGGTATCTGGCCTTTACTGCGCCACATTGGCCGCTTCAGGTTCCCGATGATTGGATCGATAGTTATGCGGGTCGCTATGACGAGGGTTACAACGTTTTGCTCGAAGCGAGATATCGAGAGGGTAAGCGACTAGGAGTATTTCCAGACGCGCTGGATCTCGAGGGCTACATGGGCTCAGCCCCGCCGTGGGAAGTTCTTGATGAGGATGAACGCAGAATCCTCATCCGGACCATGGAGGTCTATGCCGCTATGGTCGAGAACATGGATATGCATGTGGGGCGGCTCATCGATTTCCTTAATACTTCCGGTGAGCTCGACAATACCGTGATTATGTTTTCTTCGGATAACGGTGCAGATGGAATAAGCCGCTCATTTCGACCAACCACTGTGCCGAGGACGGATACAGACAATAGTTTCGAAAACATAGGTAGAGCAGAGTCGTTCTTTACGGTCGGAAGGGGTTGGGGTGAAGCGGCTATGGCGCCCTACCGCGATCTTAAGGGCAGCATGTATGAGGGCGGTACATTAGTTGCGGCCTTCATCAATTATGCTGAGATTGCAGACAAGAGCGGTATCGATCACACCTACCTGACGATGATGGATCTACTACCCACGTTTCTGGATATTGCAGAAAGCCCCGTTTCAGGAACGGAGTTTCAGGGGCGCCAGGTACTTCCTGTCCGTGGGAGTTCATTTTGGGGATTGGCGACCGGCTCTGGCGGTAGGGTCCGCGATTCTAGTGACGCTGTACTCTGGTCTGTACCGATGTCCAACGGCTTAGAAGGAGAAACTGTGATGGTTCGGTGGCCTTGGAAACTCTACAGTGAAAATTCCGATGCTCTTGATGGTGCAGTTCAATGGTCGCTTTACAACCTAGAATCGGATCCCGGTGAGAGACAGGATGTGGCGCTCGAGCGACCTGAACTCACAGCCGAGCTTACTTCGCTGTGGCAAGCCTACGGCAGATAGTCGAGTACTTTACTGATTGCTCAGGTCCGCTTTCAGAGACTAGCGCTGGTCGACGACGATTTCTCCACCCTTTATCACGACCTTGACGTTCAGCAACGCTTGAACATCAACTAGCGGATCTCCGTCGAGAATGACCATATCAGCCAATTTACCCAAACTCAGTGAGCCTAGCTCGTCGCCGCGCCCTATGACAATCGCTGCCTCGGTCATGATTTTGACGATGTCTTCCGCTGAAAAAACAAGCCTCAGTGGTCGTAGCTCGTGGGCAAGTGAATCCCTCGGCAGAAAGCGGGTATCGGTGCCAAACCCGTAGGTTATACCGGCGTCCCAAAGTAACCTTGCATTTACGGGCCCTTGGCCGGCGCTCGCAAGGTGCCCGCCGATGGGGAACGGCTCCAGATCGCGGAAACGGGGAAGGTTATCATGCCCCGTCCTTGATCGAATATGCGCGTTCTCCGCGGCAAATGTCGGCACGAAGACACCGAGCGTCGACATCATAGGGATTCCCGAGTCTACAATCCTAAGGGTCGTTTCCTGGTCCAACTGACCGATATGTGGCGTGTGAACGAGCACATGCGTGCCAGCTTCCACGGCAGCGACGGTATCTTCTACGGTTACAGCATGCGTAATGGAAGGAATACCTAGCCGCTCGGCTTCAGTTGCAATAACGGAAAGTGTTTCGAGCTCGGGGCCACCGGGTGTAACAATCATAACGGTCTTGATCGCATCCACGCCGGCAGCCGCTAATTCCCTTACCGCCACTAGAGTTTCCTCGTGAGGAATAGGTGTCGCTGATTCCATAGGCCTATTCGGCGGCCGCGTTAAATCCAGCCGGGCCGGATCAACACCCGATGCACGTCGAGCCATATCGGAGCTGCGTGCTAGGGACACGCGTCCGGTAACCATTAGACGGGGGCCGTTTATCTCGTTCTCCTCGAGTCGCCGTCGCAGCTCTAGAATTGCTTCCAGCGAGTCACCAGCTGAAAGTACGGTTGTGAAGCCAGCATCCAGAAACTCCTGCATGCGATCTGATGCCTGTTCATCGAGCCACTGGACCGGGTCGCCCTCAATGAGGTGACGATGAGCATCGATAAACCCGGGCATAATGGTCATGCCCTGGGCATCAATTTCTTGTGCGCCAGCTATAACCATGTTGCCATCTGAAACCGAGATGATTCGGCCGTTTTCCACCGCGACGCTGCCTCTCTCGATTACGCCGCCTGTACCATCAATGACCCGTGCGTTACTAACGATGAGATCTTGGGTCCAGCCGACGTTGTAGAGACACAGTAGGAGCGCGAGACTGAGTTGCCTTTTCATTTTTCTGATTCCCCGAGTTTTTTAGTTTTAGATAGTGTTACGTAAAGTCGAGCGTGAGCTGCAAGCTTAATATGTGTTGATACTTACACTCTAGTTGGGCACAAAAACTAATATTAGTGTTGTGCCCCCGCGAACGGTCTTCCTCACTTGAGGAGAACGTCTATAGTCTCTTATTGTCGCTAGAGTTATTAAGTCAATTAGTCGGTGTGAGCTTTAGCAGACGCCCCTCGCTGCCCGGCACCCTGCGTTGGTCATCGTCTTCGAGTACCCATATAGCGCCGTCTGGTCCTTCTACGACGCTACGGATCCGAGCACCCATGTCGTAGCGCTCAATTTCTTGTGCGGTGTCGCCATCGAGCTCGACACGCACGATCGCCTGGGACGACAAGCCTGCGATGAATGCGTTGCCGCGCCATCCGGAGAATAGACTACCGTTATAAATGATGAGATTGCCCGGCGACAACACCGGCGTCCACCAGATCGCTGGTTTTTGGAATTCTGGATGTGTATCGTGGTCGGGAATCTCACGGCCATCGTAGTGGTTACCGTTTGATACGACTGGGTAACCGTAGTTGGTGGCGCGCTCGACACGATTCAACTCGTCACCACCTCGCGGTCCCATTTCCATCACCCAGAGCCCGCCATCGAGATCGAAGGCCAGTCCGAGCGGATTACGGTGGCCCAACGACCAGATTTGTCCATACACGCCGATATCATCGACCAATGGGTCTTCGCCGATAAAACCGACGAAGGGGTTATCGTCGGGAATCGATCCATCATCATGCAGTCGCAGGACTTTGCCCAAATTTGATTGCATATCCTGAGATGGAGTGAACTTCTGCCGGTCGCCCGACGAGATCCATAAATAGCCCTCGTTATCGAATATCAATCGGTGACCATAGTGGCCAAAACCGACGACCTTGGGGTATTGGCGCCAGATTACTTCCAAATTCGACAGGTACCCTGCACGATCAGTCTCGGTCAGGACTGCCCGCGCAACGGCCGCGCCACGGGTATCGCCAAGGCCGCTCTCAGCGTAGCTCAAGTAGATGATACCGTTTTCGCTATAATCCGGATGTAGGGCAACATCGCCGAGGCCGCCCTGGCCCCCGTAGGCAATATCTGGTAAGCCACCGATCGCATTTGACCTCTGTCCCTCGCGGGTGACGATGAACAGATTGCCTTTCCTTTCCGTTACAAGCATGCGCTCATCTGGTAGAAACGCAAGAGCCCAGGGCTCATCGAAAGACGTCACGTGCTCTACGTCAAACGGCAAATCCGACTGTGCCTGTAGGCAGGCGGCGGTAAAGAGGCTTAGCGTCAACGCTAGAAGTGATTTTCTCATTTGAATGTCCTGCTTTGTTGCGGGATGGCTATAGGCATGAGGATAAGCAGAAACGGTGGCGATCTCAATATTTATAGCGGTCTCAAATGGTTAATGTAAGTTCATTTTTTACATTGCTACTGACTAGATGAATGAGGCGAGCCTCATTCGGAGCTTTACGGCAAAGAGATCGAGCGATTTGATTTTATTGGTCGGGGTGAGAGGATTTGAACTTCCGGCCCCTGCCCCAGACATTCCTATTTCTTCAGGCGATTAACGCAGAGAATAGAAATGGGCTGCCATCCGTGCACGCGTTGCCTGATCCGGTAACCTTCCGAATGCGGCACCCATATTGTCAATGATATGTCTGGGTTGGCTAGTCTCCACAACTGAGCATGTGACTGCGGGGTGTGATAGCACGTATTTCAGAGCAAACTGAGCCCAGGACTCACAGTCAAATTCGGCGGCCCATTCGGGTAGCTCTTTGCCTGCCGTATCGCTGAAGTAGGCGCCATCATCATGAGTCTTGAACACTTCGATGGCTATCACAGCGGTGCCCATATCCGCTGCCAGCGGAAGAATTCGCTCCTCGATTTGCGGCCGAAACATGGAGTGAGAGGGCATGATGAAATCCGGACTATGCCTGCGCATAAAATCCTCAAGCACTTCGTTGGGAATATTGTCGGTCGCTTCACTAACGCCAATATAACGAACCTTACCCTCTGCTTTAGCTTCCTGAAGAACGGGCCAAAAGTTTTCGCTATCACCAAGATTGTGTAGCAACATCAAATCTAGTTGCTGCCTACCCATATTCTCGATGGTTGTATTGACGTGTCGAATAGCTGCTTCGCGACCCTCGTTCTCGAAAGTGAGTTTTCCTGCAAGAAATAATTCGTTCTGAAGGTTCATTTCCTGCAATATCGGTCCCAATACTGGGGGGTCTGGTCGAAAGAAAGCCGGCGTATCAATCATGCGCCCACCTATTTCATACATCGTTTTTATGACTTCCTTGGCAGGATCATTGTTGCTACCTTCCGGCGTCGTATAGAAAAAATCTGGTGAACCCAGGCCGACTAACGGCAAACGCTCACCCGTTCTTGGAATCGCCCGGGCCTGAATTTCCTCCTGCGCCAAAGCACCCCCTGGAATGGATGTCGCAGCAGTTAGCGCTGCTGAATGAGATAAAAACTTTCTTCGTGTGATTGGAAAAAAATCAGACATTCGTACTGCCTCTCGGTTTATTGATTCAAGTGCTTCTGAAACCGCATGTGTCCTCTAGAGGAACAGGCTTGGGGCTACCCGGAGCCTGCCGATATGAGGTCACGGTTCCAGTAGTATGAAATTTCACCTGATTGAATAGCAAGGGAAACGTATTCTAGCCCATGCTCAAATTTGTTTCGTCTAGTGGCTGATAACTAGTTGACAGATCGGTCGGATTTTGCGGCTGCACGGGGAATTCTGCCTGGGCTCGAACATCGGATACTGCTGGACACAAATAGTGCTAAGTCAGTCGACGCTTTGTATAGATTGCCTCAAGGGATAATTGCTCAGGGTAAAAGGATTTGAACCTCTATCCCAATAGCTATCGTTTTCAGCAGATCCGAACTGGCCGCAGGTCTCGCTATCACTAGTTGATTAAATAAGGGTTACAGCCTATAGATCAGCGATACATCATTAGAAACCAAGCGACCATTTGTGCGTTTGTCGGTGTCGAGTACTCGAAACCGTAATAGTCTCCGTAGGTTGGGCGAAGCACATCTGTTACGTATTGGCCAAGCGCTGACATCCAGGTCGACGTATACGCTGCGTGGTTATTGATTGCTTCAGGGTGTTCGAGCCCCGTGTCCCGCGCCAAATTAGCGAACGCCTCGCCCACAGCTGCCTCGATATCGTCGAGGTAGGTCAGATAGAACTCTATGTCATCACGATAACCCACATTGCCATGGGCGGCCGAGAGGTAGTCCCATTCCAGCGACCCGACTGTCTCGACCATGTCGCGGTAGCCGATATAGCTTTCGGCTCCGGCAAAGGACCAGAACGGCGGCTGATCGGGATTGAATATATCCGGTGCATGAATGACTCCTGTACCTTCGGGTATGTATATGGCGTGATCACGGGCGTGACCAGAATGCTCCAATGGCACGACGCGCACGGTTAGGGCTTCGAAGCTAAAGGTATTTGTATCGGCGTTGATTGTCTCGGTCGGCTTCGGGTGATTCGAGCCTAGGCGCTCCATGACCTCCACTGTCGCCTCGGTAGCGATGATGCGCAGACTGGGAATCTGCTCTGCCAGAACGGACGCATCGCCGATGTGGTCATTGTGGTTGTGGCTATAGAGCAGTGCTGTTATAGGCAAATCAGTCACCTCGGCGATCGCCTCGTTGATCGCATTAGTGGCCCCTGCTAACGCATCGAATATCATCACGCCCTCGTCACCGACGTAGAATATTGTGCCGGCGTGCTGACGCTGAAAGAACCAGATGCGATCGGTCAGTTTTTGCAGGATATAGTTCTGAGTGACGTTCTTGTTGAAGATGTTCTCAATCCTCTCGCCGGGCTCAAGTGCGTCGGTGGCCGACTCTGCCACATAGGTTGCGTTTACTGTAGAACGAGCTTCTTCAATCTCTTGCGTGACGGCCGGCGAGGTGACGGCGACACTCAGCGCGAGCGCCGAGATCCGTATTTTCGGTAGCGAAGGTATATTCATTTCAGAACCCTACATAGATAGAGGAAGTTTCTTTATTTTAATTATATTAGAAAAACAGTTGGATACGTCGATTTAGCAATGCTTAGATTTTTCGACCCAGGCCGTACTTTTGCTGCGGTGCTCAGGGTACCAACAAAGTTGCTTGAGGCTGTATTTTTTCTTAGGATGTTGCCGGCTAGCAATCATAGAATTGTCATGCGCTGGCACGATAAATGTCATCAATATCTTTAGGCGAGAAAAGAAAATGAATTGTTTCAGACATATAGCAGCATTGTTGTTAACACTTCTATTTGTCGTGCCTGTGTCGGCGCATCATAGTGACGCCGGAATAGACATGGAGTCGATGGTTATCATTGAAGGTACGGTCAAGGAGTTCGCGTGGCGGAATCCACATGTCTACCTCATCATAGAATCCGAGCAGAGTGGCGAAGTCGTCGATTGGCAACTGCGAATGGGTACGGTAGCCACTCAAACACGACAGGGCTGGACACGGGACACACTATTACCAGGCGAGTTGGTCAGGGCTCGAGCCAACGTGCAAGCAAGCGGGGGACCGTATGGCATCCTGCGTTCCCTAGACAAGGAAGGAGGAGTCTCAGCGTCTTTCGGACTCGAAACCCTGATTGCCGCTCAGGAGGGTGATGGAGAGACACCCTCCGTTGAGAGTCTGGAGGGTATTTGGCGAATGAACCTCAGAAAGTGGAAGAGTTACCCCGGGGGCTTCGACGGTTACTACGATGCCCAGCTAACGCTAAACGACAAAGGACGGGCAGCCCAGGCCGCTTACGATCCTCTGTCCGACGAGAATCCAGAATCGACATGTGACGGGCGACCAACACCCTCAATGCTGGACTCAACGCAAATATATATGATGGAGATCGATCTCTCCCAACAGGATGAGGTCATCATCATTCGAGGCGAGGAGGCGAGGGCCAACGAGCCAGGGGCGACGCGGATGGTCTATATGGACGGGCGCGGCCATCCCGATCCCAGCGAGCGTTTCGCCGAAGGTCACTCCATCGGTTGGTGGCAGGATGATCAGTTGGTGATAGACACGGCGAATTTTGAAGATCACCGCTCCCCTTATCAGATCGGCGTGCCGTCGGGTGGACAGAAGCACGTGATAGAGCGATACCGGCTAGGGAATGACGGCACTTACATGGATGCCCAATACATTCTGGAGGATCCTGAGTATTTGGCGAGGCCTCTGTTGATCAACCATGAGTTACTTCCTTCCCCACATCTCGTAATGGTGTATGGTGAATGTGATGAAGAGAATGCCGGTAGGTGGATTCGACAATAGTTAGTGGATTTCCTAACAACCCATTACTATAGCCGATTGATCACATTAATATGCTCGCGATGAGTGCGACATAGAATCAGTAATTCAGGAATCTCAAATGACTAAAAGTAGAGTGATGCATCAGATTATAGTTTTCGGCGTTCCAGCTTTTTTCGCTATCAGCGCCGCGGCACATCATGGACCGAACTCCGAGCCTTTATACGACACCAGTCAACTGGTGGAGCTCGAGGGAGAGGTGACCGAGGTGTTCTGGCGCAATCCCCACGCGCGTTTTCGAATTCGGGTCACAGCCGGTCCGCAGACCGGTGAGATCTGGGAGATGGAGACGAATCCGCCTGGGCCATTGAGGAATGGGGGGTTCACGCCTGAACTCCTACCGATCGGTTCCGAGGTCAAGGTAGCGGGTTCGGTATCGCGGCGGAAGCCTCGCAGTATGGGCCTTCTTAATTTGTTACTGCCGAACGGTTTAGAGTTCGTGGATATTGTCTCATCTCGATCTGCCCCTCTGCGGTTTTCCGAGGAAAAACTCACTCTCGAAACGGTCCAGGTGAGCCAGGAGCGGATAGAAGCCGCGAGACAGGAGGCTGAAGGTATCTTTAGGGTCTGGGTGCAAGGTCGGGCGGGCCTTGGGAATGTTGACGATAGTGAGTTGACGGAAGCGGCCAAGGCGGTGAAGGCGACTTTCGATCCGGAGACAGATTCTGGCATTCTGGAGTGCAAGCCGCCGGGGATGCCGACGGCATTGATACAACCGAGTTATCACGAGTTCGTCGACGAGGGTAGCACGATCAAGTTTCATATCAACGAGTACGATCTCGTGCGCACCATCCACATGAATTCAGACTTGGACCCCGAGGCGCAGCCGGCGACACCGCTTGGGTTCTCGGTCGGTCGCTGGGAGGGCGAGACCTTGGTGGTTACGACGACGCGTCTAGACTGGCCATTTTTGGATCGCATCGGTTCGCCGCAGAGTGCCAATGCTATGCACATCGAACGGTTCACGCCATCCGCGAACGGCCAGACTATGGATTATGAGAGGACTACCACTGATCCTGTCTATCTCATCGGATCGGGGACTAGCACCCGGACGACCTTCCACTGGCGGCCGGGGATGGAGATCGAGCCTTACGAATGCCAACTCTGGGAGTAGACCCAGTAAGCGCCCGACAGACCAACAAAATCGACTGTTTTTTCGATCTTAATAATTTGTGGTTATTTTGAAAATCCTATGCGATTGAGCGCCAAGCTATTAATACGTATTTCCCTCCTTATTGCCCTCTGTAGCGCGACACTTGGATATGCGGAGACCCTTCGAACAGTTACAGGGCTCAACTATGTCGATAAAGAGCGCGCATTCGATGGTTACACGGTGTTCTCAGTGATAGGTGCCGCGACCACCTATGCTCTCGATATGGACGGCAACGTCGTCCATAGCTGGCCGATCGGCGGCAACCCGCGGTTGCTCGACAACGGCAATTTGCTGGCTGGCACCCGCGGCAGGTATACCGAATTAGATTGGGACGGTGACATCGTCTGGAGTTATGAGGAAACGCGGTCGAATTACGTGCCGCACCATGACTTCGTCCGCCGCTACAATCCTAAGCTTGGCGAGATGACGACGTTCTATATTGCTAATAGAGACGTGAGCCAGGAGGAATGTGTCGCTATGGGCTGCGACCCGGCGAATGACTATACCGGGGCTTCGATCGATACCATCGTCGAGATCAATATGGACGGTGAGATTATCTGGGAGTGGCGTTTTGTTGACCATATGGTTCAGGACAGATACCCAGACAAGGCTAACTACGTAGGAGAGGGTAAGACGATCGCCGATTATCCTGGTCGTTTGAACGTCAATCTTCCGGGTCGACCCGTACGCCGCGACTGGCTACATCTCAACGCGATGGACTATAACTCGGAATTGGATCAGGTGATGTTCGATGCCGTCGGCGGCGAGGTCTACATCATCGATCATGGGGCCACGTTTGTGCCGGGCGAACCTGAGCAGAGCATCGCGTTGGCGGCTGGGCCGTCAGGCGATTTTCTTTGGCGTTTCGGTGATCCGGCCCGTTACGAACAGGGTGATCCGCCGTCGATCAAAGAGGACTGGACGGGTTCAAGTCCTGGTCACAAACAGATCGGTGGCGTTCACGACGTTCAGTGGATCGCTGATGGATTACCAGGCGCAGGTAATATCCTCCTGTTTAACAATGCGCAGTACTTGTGGGAGCGTACGCCACAATCCTATATTTTGCAGATCAATCCTTATCTTGATGCTAACGGCAATGACACTGGGCGTTATGTGAATCCGCCCGATGCGGGTTACTACCTTTCGAGGCCGGTCGAGCCGCGGAATACTCACAAGCAGCCAAGGAATATATCAAACCAGATCGTGTGGTCGTACGGTGCAGGTGACGGCCAGAATTTCTTCAGTCACATCGCATCGGGTGCTGAGCGTCTGCCGAACGGCAACACGTTTATCTGCGCGTCTACCACGGGGCATATCTTCGAAGTGACCGCCAACGGCGATCTCGTCTGGGAATACATCAACCCCGTGACAACCGATGGGCAGATCTTCGACGAGTTTATCGACCCGCTGCCGATGGACAACGCGCTCTTCAGAGCCCATCGTTACAGTGCGGCGCATCCGGCCTTTGCCGGTCGAGAGCTGACATCGCTCGGGCCGATCGGTGAGCAATAGATCGTGCGTATAACAATCAATAGAGGCTTACTACTTGCACTTCTACTGTCCGCGGGATCCGCGGTCGTTGCTTTCAGGATTGCGGCGCAGACTGGAGACGGCGAGAACATCATTCTCGGCAAGCCCACTGCCGGCTCCGTTATCGTTCACGCGTTGGCTGACGAAGGTACGACGGTATTCGCCGAATACGGCCAGACCGCAGGGGAACTCTCGAGTAGGACGGGCAATATCGACGCGTCGCCCGATGGCACGGTGGTCGTTACGATTGACGGGCTAGAAGCCGCAACGCGCTATTTTTACCGTCTGAGTTATCAAAGCCCGGGAGCGTCAGCATTTCGACGAGGTGAGGAGCGCTCCTTTCATACTCAGAGGCAGAGAGGCGCTACATTTACGTTCGGTGTGCAGGGCGATTCGCATCCAGAACGTAACGCGTCAACGATGCGTTCACCACAAGGCCATATGTACGACCCGGACCTTTACGCTCTGACCATGGAGCGTGTCGCTAGCGACCAGCCCGATCTCTATTTCATGCTCGGAGATGACTTCAGCATTTCGAATCAGGTACCAGATTACTTTCAAGGGGACCGGAGTACCTTGACGCAGGATTTCGTCGACGGTATCTACATTAACCAGCGCCGTTTCTTGGGTCTCATGGCGCATTCCACAGCGCTTTTTCCCGTCAACGGTAACCACGAGGAAGCCCGGCGCAGCATGCTCGGTACCGCGCTTAATAACGTTTCAATTTTTGCAGGGAGCGCGCGAACCCGCTACTTCCCTGTCCCGACCGCAGACGAGTTTTACAGTGGTAATGTGGTACCGGTGTCCGGAATCGGACTGCTCGGCGACTACTTTGCGTTCGAATGGGGCGACGCGCTGTTCGTTTCTATCGATCCTTACTGGCACTCGTCCTCAGTGTTCATGAATATCGGCGGCATGGGAATGGGGACGTTAAGCTCGCCACCTTGGGATGAGATCGTCGATGAATACAGGGAGTTGACCCGGCACGACGGCAGCCTTTGGGAACCCACAATCGGAGATAGACAATACCAGTGGCTCAAGAACACCCTCAAGGAAAGCGATGCACAGTACAAGTTCGTGTTCATCCATAGTGTGGGCTTAGGAGGGCGTGGTGGAATCGAACGCGCAATGGAATTCGAATGGGGAGGCTATACTCCTCCGTGTCAACCGGTTCCTGGTATGGAGGGGTTAGGTAATGACCCGTGCAGCCCATATATACACGGGTATACGCCGGATGGAGACAGGTGGTCGGTTGAACCGAACGCCGACGATCTCACGTGGGAATTTGATACGTATCGTCCTAGCTGGGAACTGCCAATACATCAGCTCATGGTAGAGAATGGCGTTACGATTTTATTCCAAGCTCACGATCATATTTTCGCCCGCCAGGAGCTCGATGGTATCGTCTATCAGTCTGTACCTAATCCCGCTGATCCCCATTACCTGGCGCACAATCGACTGGCCTACCGAAGCGGCGATATTCTTGAAAACTCGGGATACCTCAATGTCACCGTCTCGCCCACCGACGTGCAGGTCGACTATATCCGATCCTATCTACCGGAGGACGAGACAGATGGTCGTCGGCATGGGAGCGTGGATTACTCGTATACAATTCAGTGAAGGGCAAACTAGATTAAGGCTGAATGAGCGAAATAGATGTCTCAGAACGATGCTGAGGGTTCGTTTGTTAATTCCTAGTATGCTAAATTCTAAAGAAGATTTAGCTGCAGCCGCTTAGAGGCTGATCGAAGGAAAACTATAAGATGAAAATACGCACAAGACTATTCGTTAGCATTCCACTTCTCGTCGCGCTCTGCAGTGCGACACTTGGATATGCAGAGAGTCTCCGAACGGTTACGGGTCTCAACTATATAGACAAAGAGCGCGCATTCGACGGTTATACGTTATTTGCAGCGCTGGGCGACGGGACTACCTATCTCCTCGATATGGAAGGCAACGTTGTTAATAGCTGGCCCATCACCGGTAACCCGCGGTTGCTCGACAACGGTAATTTGCTGGCTGGCAGCCGCGGCAGGTTTACCGAATTAGATTGGGACGGTGACATCGTCTGGAGTTATGAGGAAACGCGGTCGAATTACGTGCCGCACCATGACTTCGTTCGCCGCTACAATCCTAAGCTTGGCGAGATGACGACGTTCTATATTGCTAATAGAGACGTGAGCCAGGAGGAATGTGTCGCTATGGGCTGCGACCCGGCGAATGACTATACCGGGGCTTCGATCGATACCATCGTCGAGATCAATATGGACGGTGAGATTATCTGGGAGTGGCGTTTTGTTGACCATATGGTTCAGGACAGATACCCAGACAAGGCTAACTACGTAGGAGAGGGTAAGACGATCGCCGATTATCCTGGTCGTTTGAACGTTCATATTCCGGGGGCACCCGTCCGCCGTGACTGGGTGCACCTCAACTCCGTGGACTATAACTCGGAGCTGGATCAGGTGACGTTCAGCGCGGTCTACGGCGAGGTCTACATCATCGATCATGGTGCCACGTTTGTGCCGGGCGACCCTGAGCAGAGCATCGCGTTGGCGGCTGGGCCGTCAGGCGATTTTCTTTGGCGTTTCGGTGATCCGGCCCGTTACGAACAGGGTGATCGACCTCACAACGATGCAGTGTCACCCCTGACCCCGTTGGGGCAGGATTCCGGGCACAAACAGACCGGTGGCGTTCACGACATACAGTGGATAGATGAAGGGCTTCCGGGTGCCGGCAAGATACTCCTGTTCAACAACGGCCACTTGTTCAACGACCATGTGCCGCAGTCCTATGTCTATGAGATCAATCCCTATCTCGATGCCGACGGCAACGATACCGGGCAGTACGTGAATCCACCCGATGCGGGTTACTACCTCTGGGAGTCGGAGGCGAGGGGGTACTACGCACAAGGCTTCGAGAAACATATCCAATCAGGTCGTCTGGATGTACCGCTCACGCGACCCCCAAAACTTCTTCAGTCACATCGCATCGGGCGCTCATCGTCTGCCGAACGGCAACACGTTTATCTGCGCGTCCACCACGGGCCATCTTTTCGAGGTGACGGCCGACGGCGATCTCGTCTGGGAATATATAGTCCCCGTGACGAACGACGGTCAGATCGTCGACGAGCTTATCGATCCAATGCCGATGGGCAATCCCGTCTTCCGAGCGTATCGCTATGGCCCAGAACATCCGGCATTCGCCGGCCGCGAGCTGACGCCCATGGGTCCGATCGGCGTGCAATAGTTTCTGAGTTTGATTGAGGCTTATGTTATTTCGGGTGTCTTTTGCACTGATACTAGGAGAGTAATAGGTTCCAACTGATAAGCTTTCCGCGCCGCACGGGGCCTCGGACTTTAAGGATTCGGAAAAATCTATCGATTACGTGATGATCTGCGAAGTTTTAGCAAGACGGCGGCTCTGGCTCAAGATGCTGACGCGGCAAACCCATTGGAAATAACGAGCTTATTGCGTTCTTTTACTTTGGCTTGGAATGCCACTCCTCCATCTATCTCCCATCCTTCAACTTGTAGCGTCTCTCCAGGAATAACCGGAGAACTAAAGCGTAAATCTAAGGATTTCATCCCCGCAGTATCGTAATTAAATGCTTTGCGTAATATAGAGAAGCCGCAGATTCCATAAACGCAAAGGCCGTGAAGAATCGGAGTTTCAAAACCTGCTTTCCGCGCTATGTCCGGGTCTACATGTAGAGGGTTTCGATCACCGTTTAGGCGATATAGCAATGCCGTTCTGTTGCTAGTCGGTATCTCGTCGACAAAATCAGGGGCTCCCTCGGGTACACTTGCAAGTGGTTCAGGTGCTTCGCCAAAACCACCTGCTCCACCATCCCCCCGAAGAAATAGTGTCGATGTGATAGTGCAAAGATGGTCGTCTGTTTCATTGTTGAATAGCACCTTGTCAAAGTAGACTAGCGAACCTTTGTCCGCACCTTTGTCGACTACCGCAGCGACACGAAATTCTCCGCGTAATTCAGCAGAGGGCGGTAAGGGTTTGATGTATCGTGCCCGTTGCTCGCCGTGGAGCATCTTGACGTAATTCATCCCAAAATCTTTATTGGTAACCCACAAACCAGGGTGTGCCAATATAGATGAGATACTCGGGAGCACACGTAGATTTTTTTCATAAACAAAAGGGAGTTCATGCTCATCGAGGGGATTATCACAAACACCAAGACTGAGGGAATAAAACATCACATCGCGTTCAGTATAAGGCGCAACTATGGTTTCGAATTTGTGTTTCTGCAGATTTTCTAGATTCATGGTTTTTGATTTTCAGATGTTGGTTATTTGTTGTGATTTCTTTCTAGCATGCTTCATTTTCTTATAATATTGTATAGCAATCGGCAATCACCAGGTTTAGGGAATATATACTCCGCTTTACGAATCTATCGCTTTGCAGTTTGGTTGCTGGTGATATTTTTTTACCTATGGCCACGGTTTTCCCCATCTCATCTGTCAACATATAGCGCTTAATCGAATTATCAGCGAGATCATGACTATGAATACAAATATCAAAATGGAAGTCGAAGGCGGCGTCGCAAGTCTTATCATGACCCGGCCGGAGATTAGAAATGCACTGACCGATGAGCTTCGCGATGACCTGGCGGAGTGCATGCAACAATGTGAAATGGATGCAGCGATCCGCTGTGTTGTCTTGCGGGGTTCAGGCGGTCAGTTCATGGGTGGCGGAAATATTAAGGGCATGATAGAGCGGGCAAAGATGGCGCCGGAAGAGCGTAAGTCTTTCATTATTCGCTACATCCAAACATTGCACTACATTATTAACCGAATCACCAAGATGCCTAAGCCGGTGATCTGTGCAGTGGAAGGTTCGGCGGCTGGAGCTGGCTTAGCTTTTGCGGTGGCGGGTGACTTCACAATCGCTGCTGAATCCGCCTTTTTCACTTCAGGGTATTCTATGATCGGTCTCAGTCCAGATTCGTCCAGTACCTATTTTCTTCCGCGCCTCATCGGCCTCAAACGTGCTTTTGAAATGATGTATCTATCCGGCCGATATACTGCGGAAGAAGCCAAAGAAATGGGTTTAGTCACGCGCGTCGTTCCCAACGATGAATTCGATAACTATGTTTCCGAGCTGGCTACCAAGCTGGCAAACGGTCCAACCCACGCCTATGCGCAAGGAAAAGCGTTGCTCTATTCGTCGTTCGATAACTCGATGGAATCTCAACTTGAATTGGAAGCGGCCGCTATCGGGTCATGTATGATGACCGACGATCACATCGAAGGTGTTACGGCGTTTATGGAGAAACGCAAACCGATCTTCAAAGGCAAATAGTCCATCGATACCGATGCTATTTTTCGTCAATCTGTAAGCAATACTGATTAAAGATACTATTATGAGCTCTTCGGGAATTACTAGTTTTGGGGCCTATATACCCCGCCTTCGAATCGATCGCTCCCACATTGCAAAGGCCCATGCCTGGATGGCGCCTTCATTGCGTGGAGCGGCGAAAGGTGAACGAGCCTTCTGCAGTTGGGATGAAGATTCGATCACCATGGCCGTGGAAGCGGGGCGAGATTGCCTGACTAACATTGATCTGAAATCTATCGGTCGCATAACGCTCGCATCTACAACCGCACCCTTTGCTGATCTCCAGGGCTCGGCGATTGCGGCAGGTGCCTTGAGATTGGAACAAAACATAGCGAGCATGGACATCGCTAGTTCACAGCGAGCGGCTACATCGGGCTTTATTCAGATGCTTCAGTCCGCACAGTCCACACTGTTTATTGCATCGGAGCGACCCGTGGCTAAGCCTGCTAGTCCCCAGGAGCTTGGTTTTGGAGCTGGTGCTGCAGCCTATGTGACTGGCACCGAGAATGTGATTGCTGAATTTCTGGCAAGCGCAACGGTGACAACGAATTTTGTTGACCACTTCCGTGCTGCAGAGGAGCAGTACAATTACTACTGGGAAGAGCGCTGGATTAGAAATGAAGGCATTAATAAGCTTGTAATCAAAGCGGCGACTTCAGCCCTTGAGAAAGCAGGCCTTGGTGCAACAGAAATAAACCATCTCATCGTGCCGCCTGTTCAACGTGGTACCGCTAAGACCGTTGCCAGGCAACTGGGCTTCGAGGGTAATCTGGCCGATGACTTGCAGCTAGGTTGTGGATACACCGGTACTGCACATCCGCTTTTGATGCTCGCTAATGTATTGGAACAGGCTGGGCCTGGAGAACACATACTTCTTATCGGCTTTGGTCAGGGCGCGGACGCCATTGTGTTGCGGACAACTGAACATCTGGCATCACGTCAACCGGCACGTGGAATAAAGGGTAACCTGGCCGATAAGCTGGAAACCGGAGATTACCTGCGCATGCTGTCTTTTTACCAAGGAATAGAACTGGAATGGGGTATGCGTTCGGAAAAAAGTGGCAAAACCATGTTCTCTGCCCAGTACCGGGCCGTAGAACAGACGGCTGGATTCAATGCTGGACTTTGTAGCCATTGCGATACGGTCCAGTTTCCACAATTACAGTATTGCGTTAATACCGACTGTCGGAAATCAGCAGCAGAATTTGAAACTATTTCCCTAGTCGATGTGCCCTGTGAGGTGTTCACTTATACCAGTGACTGGCTTTCCTATCATCCCGCCCCACCCCTCAATGTCGGCTTTGTCCAATTTGATAATGGTGCTCGTGTATTGATGGAAATGGTGGATATTGGTAACGATGGGCTGGCTGTTGGCATGCCCATGCGTAATGTCTTCAGGGTCAAAGAGTTAGATCAGGAACGGGGTTACCGACGCTATTTCTGGAAAGCAACCCCCTCAGTAACGAAAGAGGCTTAAACATGGCAATGGGAATCAAAGATAAGGTTGCAATACTTGGTATGGGTTGTTCACAGTTTGGAGAACGTTGGGATAGAGGTGCCGAAGACTTAATGGCTGAAGCCTTTGACGAAGCGCTGGTGGATGCGGGTGTAGAAAGGCAGCAGATTGAGGCCGCCTGGTATGGCTGTTATGGAGACTCGGTCAGTGTCGGTCCTTCCGCCCTCCCTGCAGCAGTTGCCCTTCGTTTGGATGGGATCCCCGTAAGCCGAGTGGAGAACATGTGTACAACTGGCACCGAGGCTCTGCGTGGTGCGGCCTATGCTGTTGCCGCCGGTGCCGTGGACATCGCACTCGCCGTCGGTACGGAAAAATTGAAGGACACGGGTTTTGGAGGATTGCCCCCCGCTTTCAGAGGCAACCTGAACGACATGTGGTTACCTTGTACCTCTGCACCCTCTAACTTTGCTCAGCTCTCTCACGGCTACGAGCACAAGCACGGGATACAAAAGGACACTATCAAACGGGCGATGGCACATGTCTCCTGGAAAAGTCATCAGAATGGGATGCTCAGTCCCAAGGCGCATTTGCGTAAGGCCGTGTCCATGGAGACCATTCTTAACGCGCCGATGATAGCGGACCCGATCGGTCTCTATGACTGTTGCGGTGTTTCGGACGGCGCCGCCTGCGCTATCGTTACGACACCGGAAATTGCTAAATCGCTTGGAAAATCGGATCTGGTTTCTATTAAGGCGCTCCAGCTATCTGTCGGTAGCGGGGTGGAAACCACCACTAACCAGTGGGACGGCAGTTATGTACGTAATACCCGCATTGCCGCTAAACGCGCCTATGATGAAGCCGGAATAGACAAGCCCCGGGAACAACTAAGTCTGATAGAGGTACACGACTGTTTTTCCATTACCGAGCTGGTCACCATGGAAGACCTGTTTATTTCTGAAGAAGGTAAGGCGACTCAAGATGTGCTGGATGGATTTTATGATGCTGATGGCGGTATTCCTTGCCAGATAGACGGTGGGCTCAAATGTTTTGGCCATCCCATCGGCGCTTCAGGGTTACGCATGGGTTACGAAATATACTCGCAGCTCCTGGGACGCGGTGGTGAACGACAGGTGGATAGTCCCAGTCTGGGTTTGACGCATAATCTCGGCGGTGCACCCTATTTCGGTGTTACCGCAGTTTCCATTATGGGATTGATGTAGAAAGTTGCAATCAATTATCTTTCTGGATAATCATAAATCGGCTAGGGTGGGGAACGGCTGTAGTTAAAGCTGTGCTCCGCAAACCAAGTGGTTCTAAACAAAGGCTAATAACAGGGACAATACAATGGCAGGCGTATTAGAAGGTATAAGGGTACTAGATTTTGGGCGCTATATAGCAGGCCCTTTTTGCGCAACGCTTCTGGGCGATCTCGGTGCCGAAGTGATTCGTATTGAACGGCCTCAAGGCGGGGAAGACCGAGATCTAAATCCCATTGGTTCGGACGAAAGCGGCGGGATGGTCGTGATAACAGGCAGAAACAAATCAGGAATGACTTTAAAATTAGGTAGCGAAGAAATCAAACCTATTGTGGAACGATTGGTAAAAAGCGCGGATGTGGTCATCGCCAATATGCCCGCCTCAATACTAAAAAAAATAGGTTTAGATTACGATAGTTTAAAATCTATAAAAGAAAACATTATTCTCACTACGCCCAGTGCTTATGGTGAAAATGGCCCCTATAGCAAGAAAGTTGGTTTTGATGGTGTGGCCCAAGCTATGTCCGGCATTATGTATTTGACAGGCGAGCCTGGAACGCCGGTAAAAACTTCTTCCCCCTTCGTCGATTATGGTACGGCTTTCCTTGGCGCTTTCGCTACCCTCGCTGCCATTTATGAATTAAAAAATAGTGGCAAAGGTCAACATGTAGAAACCTCACTCCTAAGTACTGCTTTAACGATTGGCAACTCCCCAATTACTGAACAAGACCAACTCAATATTAATCGTGAACCTATCGGTAGCCGAACGCAGTACGCCGGACCTGCTGATGTCTTTCAATCGAAAGATGGTTGGGTAATGGTTCAAGTGATTGGCCCTTACATGTGGAAGCGTTGGTGCGAATTAGTAGGCAAACCAGAACTTCTACAAGACGAACGTTTTAAAGATGACGACAGTCGTGGGATAAACGGTGCTTATTTAAGCGAGGTTATGCAAGCCTGGTGTGGTCAATTCACTAACAAAGAATTAGTCACAAAAATGGAAGCCAGCCACCTGCCGTGTGCAGAAGTACTCACGCCTCAAAGAGTACTTGAAGACGAACATGTTGTTGCCACTGAACAGTTTGTCGATGTAGATTTTCCTGGGTTAACGAAACCCGTAAAGGTCGCTGCACCGCCCTTTAAACTTTCGGAAACGCCCACAAAAAAAATGGAGCGAGCACCTTGTTTAGGTGAGCATACCGATAAGCTCCTTGCTGAGCTTGGCTTTAGCGATGAAGAAATAGGTCAGTTTAGAGACAAAAAAGTCATATAAGCGGTCATATTTGGGCATCTGCTAGCGGATATATCTGTTTAGACTTTTGTGTGATTATAGTTTTTGGTATAACTGTTGTTCTATAGTATGGTAAGACCGATGTGGTAGGACCAAATAAGACCAATATGGTAGGACCAAATATTCCCCATAATACGATTGATAGATGCTTTTAAAGTTTGAGATTATTCAAGGATAAACCGATGCAATCATTGCCTAGAGCGCCTTTCATCTCTCTGTTTGCTCTTCTAAGTCTGCCTTCCGTGTTGCTGGCGCAGTCTGAGGAAATCACATTCCACAAGGATATCGAACCGATCCTACAGGCCAATTGCCAGGGCTGCCATCGACCCGGTGGAGCTGGTCCTATGCCGATGCTGACTTATGAGCAGGTCGCTCCTTTTGCTGGGCTGATTGAGTATAAAACTGGCTTGAGAGATCAGGCGGGAGCGATGCCGCCGTGGTATCTCGAGAAGGATGTCGGCATCCAGGACTTACAAAGACGACATGTCGTTGAGCGAGGAAGAAATCCTCGCCATTTCCGCCTGGGCGCGAAGTGGCTCGCCACAAGGTGATCCCGCTGATGCCCCAGATCTTCTTGAATGGGATGACAGCGTTAAGTGGACCTTAGGCGAACCTGACCTGATTGTCGTAATGCCTGAAGTCAGCATGAAGGCTGGTGTGCCAGACCTATGGGATACGTTGGACCCGGTGCCGATGGGGTTAACCGAGGATCGCTACGTAAAATCCCTGGAAATGGTAGAAGTTAACGATCTTGATATGTCGAAAATTTCCGGTGTCGTGGGCGGGCGTTATATCGTCCATCATATGGAGCTTCGCACCGCCTCTAATATTGAAGGAGGTAGGGTCCAAGCAAATATATTTGAGCAAGTCTGGCCTCTACACGAAGTCGGCCGTAACGGTGACGTATTCGATCCGCGGGCCGGACCCCTGCTAAGAGCGGGTTCGTCCATATACTCAAGCACGATACATCTCTCACTCGACCGGCCAGGATACAACAGGCCATATGGAGCTCGGCTTTCGGTTTCATCCGAAGGGTTATGAGCCGGAGTACGTGCAGAGACCGGCTACCATTGGCAACGGCGTTGATCTTAGTATCAGACCGGGCGAGGACGGTCAGATACTCGATGCTTACCGGGTTCTTAACACTCCCACAAAGATAGTCCGCTATGAGCCGCACCTGCATGCGCCAGGAAAACGTATGTGTATGGAAGCCATCTGGGGCCCCTATAGAGAAACCCTAAATTGTGCCGGCTATGACCACAACTGGGTTCGCAGCTATGTGTACGAAGACCACGCAGCACCGCTACTGCCAGCAGGGACTATTCTTCATATTTATGGGGAAATGAACGTTACGGCAACCAACATCAACATGCCGGAGGTACGTAACTGGACAGGTTCAGGTAATCGTTCTGTGTCGAATATGTTTCTCGAGCTGGGCGAGCATGTGGAACTGACGGACGAGCAGTTTCAGCAAGAGATGGCCGAGCGACGTGAAGCGCTAGATCTGGGGCCAAATGACCATGTGGTGGGTTGCCCACTGTGCACCGCACCGTTGGTCTCGCCGACGCGTTCCAACGAAGATATGCATATAGACATCGGTTATGTTGTGATTGCTGAGATCCTGTCTGGTATGAATAATTCCCCGAGTGACGAACAGAAAGCCGCGCTGATAGCGATTGCCAACGAGTCAAGTAGTCGGCTCATAATTGCGCTGGCGGACGTAGCAGCCAACATTGACGGTGTAGCAAGCGATGCAGAAAAAGAAATGATGATGAGTATCCAGAATCGTGGCAACCGTTTGCCAGTGCCAGCGTTAGTAATAGCTGCGGCCATCCATGGATTCGATCAAGTGGTAACCCCGGAGCACAAAGCTGCGCTGGATAATACTATCCTAGCGCCCAACCAGTAGTGCAGGTAGGAATCAACGCGCATAGAAAATATTAAGGGCGGTGCGTTGACTGCATTCATAAAGGATAGTGTCATACCAATGAAACAATACGTATCCCAACTTTTCGCAAGAAAGGTACTACTTAGTCTGGTTTTATTACTGTCGGCGGGGCTGAGCAGTGCAACAGAGGAGACTTTCCTGCATGGTGCGCCGCTGTGGGCGGCGTATGAGGGCTGGACTGAAAATCCGGATGGTTCAACGAACTACGTATTCGGCTACATGAACGACAACTGGGAAGAAGAGCTTCGAGTGCCGGTCGGGGAGAATAATTCTTTTTCGCCAGGCGAGGCCGACCGCGGTCAGCCGACTTTCTTTATGCCGCGACGTAATCGCTATACCTTTACCGTCACCGTGCCGGCTGATTGGGGTGATCGTGAACTGGTGTGGACACTGAACGCCAACGGTCATGAATCCCAGGCTTATACCAATAAGCACCAAGATTTTTTCATCAACGACGTGGTGATCTCTTCAGATGGTGGTTCGCTGGGTGTCGGTAGAACCACGCCGGAAACTTATATCAATGTGCGGCCTACGGTCACCGTTGAGGGTGACAATGAGCAGCGCTCAGTGGCTGTGGGCGAGCGGCGTCCTCCGGGCTTCATTGGCCGGTCCGGACCTGAGTTTCCGGCCGAGTTCTCGGTACGTGTAGGCGAGCCACTCACTTTGCGTGCGCACCTGGCAGACGACGGCTTGCCAAGGACGCCGGTTCAATCGACGCGTAACGTGGCTGAGCTTCAGCGTTTGATGACTAACACCCCCCAGAAGGTTACGGTGCGTAAGATCAATGCACTTTTTCTGAGCTGGAATCTGTATCGCGGTGAAGGTGAGGTGATCTTCGACCCACCGCAAACGAAGGTATGGGAAGACACCCGACCCGCCTCGAATTCTCCCTGGGGAGTCTTTTGGCTGCCGCCAGAAATCCCGGAAGATGGCATGATCGAGACAACGGCAACGTTCGATACACCGGGTACGTATGTCTTATTGGCCAGGGGAGATGACGCAGCTCTTCAGTCCGACGCCTATATCACCGTCACCGTCACCGAATAGCGCGCTAGCCGCGTTCTATGAACAGTAATCCTGTCAGGCATCTGCTGACGGATTTATCCGTATTAGGCTGTTATATTATTATATAGATGCTTTTAAAACTTGAGATTGTTCAAGGATAAACCGATGCAATCATTGCCTAGAGCGCCTTTCATCTCTCTGTTTGCTCTTCTAAGTCTGCCTT
>JBJKYL010000015.1:0-40445 GCA_045561055.1 Candidatus Rariloculaceae bacterium
GAGCTTGAACACAATCAAGCCAGACTTAGTAGACATGGGGGAGGCTCTTCTGAGTACCCACTCTATTGGAGAAGAAAATGAGCAATTTTAAAGATTTAACTCTTGGTCTAATGTTTTTATCCATCAGCCTGTTTTTTTTAATAGCGGCGGGAGGCATAAGATCCTTAATAGGAATGGCGGAAAACATTTCTCTACAACAAGAGAAAATTTATGAGATTGCTATCAACTCGTCAGAAGTTATCAGCGAAGTAAGTTTGATGGGCGCTGCTTTGGCTTTGGAGGAAATGAATGTTTTAGGAAGAACCGAATCAAACGACATAGTACTTACAAGCATTGAAAACATTGGAAATCAGTCAGCACGACTTGAGGTGATTCTTACTGCCATAAATGATAGACACGCGCCGCAACACCAGCGATAGACAGCCCGGCGATAGCACTAGAGATAAATCGATACTGCATAATTAGCTCCAATATCGAGGTTGTTTTGACCGTAGTGTGCGCTTCAGCTACCGCTCATCATCAGACTAACACCAAACTTATCGATGGGAATAGGATGAGCAAAATCAGAACAACGAGCATAATAACGGCGAACGGAAAGGCCCCAGCAAAAATATCGAACAGAGATATCCGCTCTTCATCCGCGAGCGTTGCCTTGATGACATAGCAAGCGATACCGAGCGGCGGTGTAAGCAGACCGATTTCAGCGCCAACGATCGTCACGATACCAAACCACACGAGGCTGATCCCATACGGTTCCATTACAGGAATAAATAGAGGCACCATAATAAGAATGATCGATGTTGTATCCAGGATTGTTCCCATAAGAATGAGAATGATCACATAGATGGTCAGAATTCCATACAACCCAATATCGGCTTGCGAAATCCACTCACCGAGGTCACTCGGCAACCCGGAGAGAGCTAACATTCGACTGTACATCGTTGCCGCGACGATCAGCATTAGGATGGATGCCGCAATATGACCCGTCTCAACTAGAACATTCCACAACGCCGTTCTATTCAACTTACGCTTTATTAGGGCAGTGATGAGCGCTCCCAACGCACCGACTGCGCCAGCTTCAGTAGGCGTAAAGAAGCCACCGTAAATACCACCGAGCACCAATAGCACGAGTATTACAAGGGGGGCAGTCTTGCGACTCAAGCCTTTTAACGACATTTTGCCTTGCTGTTCGCGCTGAGCGGCCTTAGACGCTTCGTCCTGACCACCAACATAATCGGGAAAAACATAGGCCATCGTGACGATTGCGATAGCATATGCTACGGAGAGCAGGATACCCGGCATTATTCCCGCCTTGAATAGGTCAGCAACAGACTGTTCGGTTATCAATGCATAGATTATCAACATCACGCTAGGTGGGATCAGCATTCCTAAAACAGAGCTGCCCGCTACCACACCAACTGCGAATCGCGGCTTGTAGCCGAAGCGCATCATCTCCGGGACCGATACCCGAGTGAAAACGGCTGCAGATGCGATACTGACACCGGTGATCGCAGCGAAAGCGGCGTTAGCGGCAACTGTTGCAACTCCTAAACCACCACGGAGCCGACGCATTGTGTAGTTGGCGACTTCGTAAATATCCCTACCGAGTTCGGACTTACTAACTAGTAAACCCATCAAAACAAACAATGGAATTACGCCAAAGATATAGTCCTCAAGACTATTGGAAGCGGCGAGTGTGACGAGATAAATCGGTGCTTCGAGACTGCCACGCAAAAGCCAAACGCTGACGAACGATACCAAGCCGAGAGCAACAGGCACATACATCCCGGCATAGATCAACACTAGAATCGCCAGGACCGAAAACAGCCCGACTTCAAAACCAGTCACTCTGCTACCCCTTCAACGCTTCCTAAAGCCTGTAAATTTCGCCAGGCAAGAACAAGAAACTGAATTGCCACGACGATACAGCCGATAACTAAAATCAAACGAATCGGCCAAACCGGAACCGTAAATAGACCAACGTTGCCGGCAAAGTAATCACGTTCATAGGCCTCAACGAGGCGCGGAAGCGCACCCAGCAGTATCGTCACAAAGAAGAGAGCGCCTGCAACATCAAACACAACCCCTAACCAATAACCTAGTTTCGGACGACGAGCGAGTATCTGCCTATACATGCCATCGGAACGCGTTAGCCGGCCAGCCCTTACCGCGTCGCTGATCTGCAGAAAGACAATACCAACGATAGAAAGCTCGACAATTTCTGCGACGCCTTGTATAGGCGCGTTGAAAAGATAACGCGCCAAGACATCAACGTTGATAAGTACCATGAGGGCAAAAATCCACGCGGTACCAATACTATTCAGACTCGCAACAAGACTGGAAAACCGACCAGAAAATGACTTTGACCCGGAACTACTTGATGTTTCAGACTCGACACTCATTCCCGATCCCAATGCCGAACGATGGGCTGATTATTTGCACGCATAATATCCATGTAGTCGCCTAGAATCTGCCGGCCGGGCAACCCACGCTCTTCCAGGTCCACCGCCCATTCCTGGGCCATATTAGGTAGACTCAATGCCCACTCGAGACGCTGGTCATCCGTTAACGGGACGATTGTGCCACCCTGCTCTTCGAACTCATGACGACTGCTCTCCGCGCGGCGATCTGTCTCACGAGCTAGCTCATCCCGGTAAGCCGCAGCGGTTTCTACAAGTACGGTACGCACCTCGGCTGGCAACTGATGGTAAGTACGTTCATTCATACTAATGACTTTCGATGTAACCGCGCCTAATCGAATATCGATCATGTAAGGAGCAACCTCGTAGAGCTTGTAAGCGACAGCAGATTCTGCCCAAGCCACTGTGCCCTCCGTCAAGCCTGTAGCAATATTATTGTAGAAGTCACCCAAATTACTGCTAACGGCAGCAGCCCCAAGGCCCTGTACATAACGCAGATTAAGACCGACCCCGCAAATTTTCTTGCCCTGGAATTGGGCAAGCGAGTCTATAGGCTCCGACATCAGTACCTGATAAGTGTCTATCGCCCCTGCCGCTGTCAGAAAAACCTGGTTGTAATCCTCAATCATTAGATTACGCAGTTCAGGGTAACGATCCACGAGCTCATCTACTGTCCTCGCAACGAGGCCAATATCCGCCGTAACTAATGGCGTCACGTAACTGATATTGAAAAACGGAATTTTGTCAGGATGAAATGGCGTAGTGATTACCCCAATATCCGCTAAACCATACTGAAGGGCCTCGAGCACCCCGCCTGTCTTAGCGACCGTACCACCGAAAGCACTATTCCAATCGATCTCATAATTACCAGTCTCAGCAAGGCGCCGGTCGACCTCAGGCATGTAATAGTTCATGAACACTCGCACCCACAGTGCTGTCGGTGCATACGCATCAATAACCGTCAGAGGAACTATCTCCTGCGCACGCACGTTGCCGTTCACTAATAGTGGTACCGCGCAAATGCAGACAAAAATTGACCCGCGAATATAGCGAAACAGACGTAGCAGACACTGCATTTTCATTCCCCAACTCTCCCTAAACACCACATTTATTACCGGTAAATCGCCGATTCCTTCCGATAATAGCCTGCTATCTAACAGCTATTCCGTAGCTATAAATAAATCTACAAAATTTATTAGGTCAAATTTTAGCGAAATGACATCACTAGAAAAAGGTTAACCTTCATCAGCCCTAGTTTCGCTTCCTGGAACAGGGGTTGGAGCGTATACTCTTTTCGCAAACATTACGAGCACAACAAACATCAGGCGATTCGTGATGTCGCACTAGGTCGTGACGCTGACTACGCTACCGAACTACTAGTAGTTCATTGTAAAGCGATTGGTTATATCGTCATATCCAGTTGCACGCTCACGCGATAAACTATCGATATTATGGTTAATTACGTCACATACATCACATGTTAGCTTCAAGCCATCCAGCTGGATGGGAGCTGTCTTTAGGAGACTCCGAATGAAGGTTGGATTCATCGGTCTAGGCCGAATGGGCCAGGGGATGGCCGGACGCATACTCGGCGCCGGACACGATCTAAAAATATACGATCAGGTGCCGGAGTTATTAGCTTCGCTTGGCGAAGCTGGTGCAACAGTAGCCTTATCAGTCAATGAAGTAGCCGCAGATCGAGAAGTCGTCATCGACATGCTGCCGCACGATGCTGCCCTCGAAGAATTGGTATTCTCCGATAGTGGCTTACTAGAGGCATTACCAGCGGGCGCGATCCACATGCCGATGGGTACCCACGGTGTAGAAATCATCCAGAGACTTACTACCGCGCATACCGAAGCCGGCCAGCATCTCGTCGCGGGCCATGTCCTCGGTCGTCCGGACCTGGCGGCGAGTGGCCAACTAAGCATCGTTCCGGGTGGAGCACCGGAACTACTCGAACGATTGCAACCGCTATTTGACGTCTTAGGCAAAAAAACGTTCATCGCAGGCCATGAACCGCAATCCGCAACGGCTGTAAAAATTGCTCACAACTTTGTACTAGGCTGCGCGATCGAAGTCATCGGTGAAGGTATGTCGCTGGCGCGAAAGTATGGTGTTGAACCCGCCCTATTCCATCAAGTTCTAACCGAAGGGTTGTTCGGCGCGCCCGCCTACGAAGTTTACGGCCAAATCATCGTCGACGAAGCCTATGATAAGGTTGGCGCGTCGGTACAAATTGGCATAAAAGACGCCAACCTCGCACTAGCTGCGGGCGAAGCCGTCGGTGTGCCGCTACCCAGTTGTAATGTAATGCGTGATCGACTGCTCGGCGCCGTTGCTCATGGTGACGGCGAATGCGACTGGGCTGTTATGGCACGGGAACAAGCCCGTGCTAGCGGGCTCGAATAGCTAACACGTTCCTGCTTTCTCTCTAGATAAATTGCACTAATGCCCGAATTATTCTCCGACCCGTTATTTGTGATCGTGGCAGTTGTCGCTGTAATCATTACTGGCATTTCAAAGGGTGGATTTGGTGGCATCGCCCTACTCGCCGTTCCGCTGATGTCGCTCGTTATCTCGCCAATCCAGGCCGCAGGCATCATGCTACCAATCATGATTCCTATGGATTTTTTGAGTATCTGGGTTTATCGGAAACGCTGGGATGGCAGAAACCTCGCTATCTTGATTCCAGCTGCGACACTCGGCATCACGATCGGCGGACTTACGGCACGCTGGGTAAACGAAGATATTGTCAGACTGATTGTTGGCATAATCGCTGTAGTATTTACCCTGCACCGTTGGAGAGGCCTTCGCCAGTTAGCAAAATCTACGGCATCCGTTAAAGCAACTGAACGGCGGCC
This sequence comes from Candidatus Rariloculaceae bacterium, assembly GCA_045561055.1. GTDB lineage: Bacteria > Pseudomonadota > Gammaproteobacteria > Steroidobacterales > Rariloculaceae > SMWC01. The sequence goes on from JBJKYL010000015.1 coordinate 5,285, forward strand.
ACCGCATAAGATACTGGGCTGGTTTTGGGGAACCTGTGCGGGTTTCACAAGCTTCCTCGCTCACGCTGGCTCACCACCGTACCAAGTCTATATGATCCCTCAGAACCTCAGTAAAGAAGTTTATACAGGCACAAGCGTGATGTTCTTTGCCGCAGCCAACGCTATCAAACTCATTCCTTACGGCATGCTAGGGCAACTTTCCGTGACTAATCTCGCTGTCTCTCTGTGGCTGATACCGCTAGTACCCATCGGGGTGTTTTTAGGTGTCTGGATCAATCGTAAGCTGCGCGAAGACATCTTTTTCTCTATAGTGCTGACTGCCATTTTTATCGTCGGACTCAAATTGATCTGGGATGGAATTTTTAACGTCTTTGGGTAGCTCATGAAAGCCACGACTATCGGATATCTAGCAACAATTTACCTGCTCGTTGCATGTGTGCAGAATCCGACTAACAGCTTAACGATCACACCTAACGAAGCTACTTCAAAGCCTAATTTTTTGATCCTCGTAGCGGACGATCTAGGTTACACGGACATTGGTGCGTTCGGCAGTGAGATCAGCACACCAAACCTGGATGGCCTAGCTGAAAGCAGCATAAAGCTAACAAACTTTCATGTTGCGCCGACCTGCGCTCCTACCCGCTCGATGCTACTGTCCGGGACAGACAACCACACTGCCGGGTTGGGAGCTATGTTCGGCGGCACTATGTTGTCGGGAGTGGACGGCCAGACCGGTTACGAACTCTATTTGCACGAGCGCGTAGCCACGCTACCAGAACTGTTAACGGATAGCGGCTACCACACTTACATAGCCGGCAAATGGCACCTCGGTTACCAGCCGGAGCAGAGACCCAGCGCCCGCGGGTTTGAAAATTCCTTCACACTCCTTGGGGGAGGAGCTAACCATTATGTCGCCAGAGCAAACGCGTATGAAGAAAACGGTCAATCCCTAGAGGCTGATATCACAGACTTCTATTCGACTCAGACTCATACTGACAAACTAATTGAGTATATCGACGCGAATCACGCCGACGGGCAACCGTTTTTCGCATTCGCCGCATACACTGCGCCGCATTGGCCTCTGCAGGCTCCCGAAGACTTTATCGATCGTTACGCTGGACGCTACGACGAAGGCTATGACGTCTTGCGACATCAGCGAGTCGAACGTGCTCAGACGCTCGGTGTTGTTCCCAACATCGACGCGGAGGCTAACTTCCGGCGTATTGGCCCTGCCTGGGACGAACTCGACGAAGAAACAAAGCGAATCTCAGCGCGAGAAATGGAAATATATGCGGCCATGGTAGAGAACCTAGACTTCCATATTGGTCGGTTAATCGCCTACCTCGAGGAAATTGACGAACTCGAAAACACGGTGATTTTATTCATGTCGGATAACGGTGCTGAAAGCGACGAGGTGCAGCTCAATCCAACTTTTACACAGCGATTTATAAACGGGACCGACAACAGCTATAAGAACCTCGGTCAGCCGAACTCGTTCACCTCCTATGGACCGGGATGGGCACAAGCTTCAACGGCACCATTTAGGGGCGCTAAAGGCTTGATCAACGAAGGTGGAACACGGGTCCCAGCGTTCATCCTGTATGGTGATGGCAGTATCAAGGCGGGCATGAATAATCAGTACCTACGGATAATGGACCTCGCTCCTACCCTACTCGAACTTGCAGGCGCAAGCCTTCCCAGCGACAGTTATCGCGGCCGGGAAGTTGCAAGCCTGGAAGGCCGATCCTTTGCCAGACTATTGAATGGGAATCACGATCCAATCTATGGGGAAGACGAAGCCATCGGTTTCGAACTACACGGCAGCAAGTCGCTGCGCCGCGGCCGTTACAAACTCGTCTGGGAACAGCCGCCCGTCAACACCTGGTGGCCTTATACTATTCCGGATACATGGTATCGCTGGCAGTTGTACGATATCCAGACCGACCCCGGAGAAATTAACGATCTCAGCGCCGAATACCCCGAACTTGTTGAAGAACTAACTAGACTGTGGGATGAGTTCGCAACAGCACGCAATGTCGTTCGTGATACACGTATCACAGACTTCAGCCGCTGGCATCCGGAGTCTATCGCGCAATAGTAAAAGGCATCGCTGATACCGCAATCTGGTTAGTTAGCACTAGCGTCTGCATCAAAAAGGACGCCGATGAACAAAAAAAATCTCATACTTCGATTTAGCGGCATTACCATTACGGCAGCATTATTCCCGCTTCTAGTAAGCGCTGAAATCTTTAGACTAACGGCCGCGGGACCACAGTCGGCGAGCCTTCCGTGGATAGGTGTAATTCAGAGCGTGATCGTACCGGAGTCTAACCGACGCCTTGCAGCTGCGGGCAGCGAACACCAAATCGTCTGGCGTGAAGCCTATGGCGGATCCTTATATAAATGGCAGAACTCACTCGAAGCAATCGAGATCGGCCTGACGGATATTGGCTGGGTCGGAGCTCTATGGGAAACGTCTAAGATGCCGCTGCAAAACGTGACCTACTACACACCGTTCGTCACTGACGATCTCATTCTATTACTCGAACTATTCAACGATCTGCACGCAAGCGTACCGGCGCTCGCAGAGGCCTGGCAAGTGCAAAACCAAATCCTCCTTGGAGCTAGCGGCGTCGATACCTATCATCTGATGACATCGTTCCCCGTCGCCACCATTGACGATCTCGCCGGTCGAAAAATTCTTGCGCCTGGGCCGTCAGCGACTTGGCTCGAAGGAACGGGAGCGGTTGCTGTGAATGGGGGCTTATCGACTTACTATACCCAAATCAATACCGGTGTAGCAGAGGGTGTACTAACGATCCTCAGCGGCGCCTACCCATATAGAATTCACGAAGTTGCACCGTATATCACTCTCGTGGGTATCGGCGCACAGTTCAACGGCGGTATGGCGATTAACCAAGATACTTGGAACCGTCTGCCCCCTAGCCTACAAGACACAATGATGGAGCTGGGCAGAGAATACAGTCGAGCTATGGGTGAAAGCGTAGTCTCCCGCTATGACCAAGCGCTTACCGCAGTTCAGAATGAAGGCGCAATCGTGGTCACTCTCTCAGATGACGAGAAGCGCCGTTGGATTGACGGCTTACCTGATATCGCGGGCCGATGGGTTGCTTCTGCGGAGCAACGAGGATATCCCGCAGGTGAAATTCTCCGCGTCTATATGGAAGCCTTCAGGGCGCGTGGCGGGCAACCACTAAGAAATTGGGACCAGCCGCAATGAACAACAACTCTTCCAACTGATGTCCGGTTCTGTCTCTACTAACGACGTGATCCAGCGTATTTCTTCTGCTTTCGAAACTTTGATCAAATGGATGAACGCTGCTGGCGTCACCTGGATATTCGCGCTAATGTTCCTAATCTGCGCAGATATTGCTGGCCGAACCCTTTTCGATAGCCCCATACAGGCCGTACCGGAAATTGTGGCCTTCTCGCTAGTCGGTTGTATATTTCTTCAACTCGCGTTCGCAGTGCAGACGAATCGCTTGACACGCGCGGAAGTGTTCCTCGAATACATTCGGCGAAGCAACCCGCAAATCGGTCAAATACTACAGCTGATAGCGGCTGGAATGGGTTGCTTCGTTCTTACCATCATTACCATTGGCACATTGCCTGATTTTTGGCGGGCATTCCAGACGAGCGAATTCACCGGCGTTGAGGGAATCTACACGCTACCGATTTCACCGATAAAGTTTACCGTTGTTCTCGGTTCTGCTGCTGCGGCGTTTGAGTTTTTACGGCAACTCTTTAAGCGACCAGCGTATATAATGGGCCCGGCACAGACCACGAAGGTCGCACTCGGAACCGTCGTAACACTAGGCAGTATTGCACTCGCATCGATACTATTTGAGACAGTAGGTCTCGCCGATCGTACTGTCGGTGCTCTAGCAATCATAACGGTCCTAGTTTTCATCGCGCTAGGCGTACCGATTTCAATTTCATTATTGATCGTTGGTTTTATCGGTGTCGGAATATTGAAGCGCGATTTTAATATCGCTACCGATACACTGTCGTTGACCACCCAAGGAACAGTCGCCGAGTATGTCTTCGCGACCGTTCCTTTATTCGTCTTAATGGGACTCTTCGTAAGCGTATCGGAGATCGGGCGCGATAGTTTCCGAGCAGCACAACAGATCTTCGGTCGATTTCGCGGCGGCTTAGGCGTTGCAACTGTAGCCGCCAACGCTGTATTCGCCGCGATTACTGGCATCTCTATCGCATCTGCCGCGATTTTCGCCAAAATCGCCGTACCCGAGATGGTCAGCAGGGGCTACACGCCACGATTTTCCGTAGGCCTAACTGCAGGATCTTCAGTCCTCGGTATGCTAATCCCGCCAAGCCTTTTATTAATTATCTATGGGGTGATTGCCGAAGTTTCGATCGGCGCATTATTTGTTGCGGCTATTATCCCTGGCATCATACTGGCAGCCGCATTTGGAGTAGGCGTCATCGCTATGGCATTTTTTTGGCCTACTTTCGTCGGCCGAGTTGATACGCTGAAAACCGGTCCAGACTCTGCTAGTCCAGGTAATTTTATTGGCGGAATCATGCCCGTACTCATGCTGATCCTGCTGGTGTTGGGTGGTATCTACGGCGGTGTTTTTACCCCTACTGAGGCGGGCGCAGCGGGCGCGCTTGCCGCCATGTGTATTGCGCTAGTGAAACGTCGTCTTACGATATCCGGACTCTGGGAGGTCATACGTGAAACCGGCCAGGTTAGTGTCACAATTCTCTTTCTGATCGTCAGTGCTAGTACGTTCAGCCGGATGTTGACTTTAACCGGATTACCGGCAGACATGGCAGGTTATCTTGGGGGCAGCGAATTAGGACTTATGGGATTCCTAGCCGCTTATCTACTGTTATTAATAGTTCTCGGCACAGTCCTAGATTCAACGTCGATCTTACTGATTCTTTTACCACTAGTACTCCCCGTCGTTACTGAGCTCGGCGGCAATCTGGTCTGGTTTGGAATCGTTACCGTCATCGGGGTGGAGATAGGCCTGTTGACACCTCCGCTCGGACTTAGCGTTTACGTAATCAAATCCACGCTCGATGATGACAACATTACTCTCGGCACGATCTTTTCAGGAGCACTCCCGTTTGTTTTGATAACGATGGCCGTAACCATACTAATTATGGCTTTCCCATCGCTAAGCCTGATGCTTCTATAGAATTATTCTAAATATAGCAGGAACTCAGCTTTACAAAACTTGTCGACAACCTCTACCCGAATTGTATCGTTTCCGTTAAATTGTTTAGACCTCCTTAATCTGGTTTTGCCGCTTTAGATCTCGACCAGAAATAAAAAGCTACCTTAACCGCGAGAACTTATAAATCACACCTATCTGGAGAATCACATGTCTCATCTAGTACTGGTTGTTACCGTAAAAACAGACCCGAGCATCGTCGATAGATTGAAACCGGCAATGCTCCATAACGCCGAACAATCCGTATTAGAAAACGATTGCTACCAGTTTGACGTCATCGTCTCGCAGGAGGACGAGAACACGTTTATGTTTTACGAAGTATATAAAGATGAGGAAGCGCTAGCCTCGCACCGCAAAACACCGCACTTTTTAAATTACTTCAATCTTATGCAGGAGCTAGGCGACAAAGTCGAGCGCGTAGCTCAGCTACACGACAAGCTGAGCTGACGGCCGACAAAAAATAGAACAGCGCTACTCGACCAGATTGCGATCTATTCCAACAGCGACCTCTATCGCCTTGCAGACAGCCGAAGTATCGAGATGTCCTAGACCCAACGAGATAGCAGAATTCATTTTCTGCCTACTGGAAACGTAAAGGTCGATCGGCGCTTTAACACTCGCCGCAAACTCTGTAATGATAGAGGCATCTTTCTCGTAAACGTCAAACATAGTACCGCCGCCTTCACGGTAGTCTGAATTCGCCATCATTTTGCCTCGAATATCGAACATCTTAGATCCACCCGCACCTTCTTTTAATACCTTATGAATGAGCGTCGGATCGAGACCAGCTTTTTGGCCCATCACCATACATTCCGCTGCGGCGGTGACATGGACGTGCACGAGGTAGTTAGCTAGAAGCTTCATACGGCTACCGTTACCAACTTCACCGCAGTAAAAATTCGTCGCCGTAAACCCCTCAAGTACTGGCACACAAGTGGAATATGCTGCTTCCTCACCGCTGACATAAATCGAGGCCATCATCTTGGCCAGCATCGGGGGCGTTGCACTGATCGGAGCATCGAGAAATATCTTACCTCCCGACTTTAGTTTCTCGTGTGCTGCCAACTTCTGGTCAACGGTTAACGTGCTGCATTCAATGAGAATTTGCCCAGGCTGGTCGTGCGCCAAAACGCCCTCAAGAACTTTATCGAGCGCACTCAAATTCGGCAGCGACGCGATCAACACTTCAGCTCGAGCAGCAACATCGGTTACCGATTCAGCCCGCTCAAGGCCCAGCTCATCCCACACAGCCATACGATCAGGTATAACGTCGAAACCAACGACAGCAAACCCATTTTTCAGCAAATTTCCAGCAATATTCCCCCCCATAGGACCTAGACCGATGACACCAACCGTAACGCTCATATTGCGTTCCTCCGTTTTAGATTCTGATAAGACGCATCCCCGCGAAATCAGGGGGTAGGTCTCACTTTACAATAAGTTATAATGAATGGATAACAACAATCGCGAGTATTCCTCATGAAACAACAAAATAAACCACTGCTCTCTCTGTTTAACATCACTCTGATCGCGATATTCTTAGTAGTAGCAAGTGGTACCGCTCAGGCAGATAGAATCACTCTCCGAATAGCTTCAGGACATGCGCCGGCCGTCGTTTACGCCGGCCTAATGAAGGATTACTTCCAACCTGAACTAACACGCCGCGTTGAAGAACGTACTGAGCATACATTGAACTTTATTGAGGGTTACAGCGGCTCAATCGTTAAGACAGCCGAAACCTTGGAGGGTGTTCAGAACGGAATTGTCGATATCGGCGGCTTCTGTTATTGCTTCGAACCATCTAATCTCCCACTACACGCTTTCCAGACAATGTTGCCGTTCGGTACCATGGATCCAACTATCAGCCTGGCAATAGCACAGGACGTTTACGAAGCCGTTCCTTACCTCACTAATGTTTTTGAAGACCAGTTTAACCAGAAGTTGCTAGCGCGTGTCGCAGATGCCGGTTACAACCTCGGCACATCATTTGATTGGAATTCAGTCGAGGATCTACAGGGAATAAAAATCGCGGGCGCCGGCCTGAATCTGAACTGGCTACGTTACGCTGGAGCTATCCCAGTACAGGGATCACTACCCGAGGCTTATACCGGTATCCGAACAAATGTATATGAAGGCTGGGTCATGTTCCCGAGTGCCTGGGTACAACTTAATCTTCACGAGGTTGGTCCCTACTACACAATGGTCGGTTTCGGATCGATTACCTGGCACGGTCTGACAATCAATATGGACACTTGGAACCGCCTCCCGATCGATGTGCAAGAAATCATGCTCGAGGTCGCTACAGATTTCGAGCAACTAACCGGTACAAATAACCTGGAACGTTATGGAAACGACGTTGATACGCTCCGAGAACTGATCACGGTCAAAGAACTTGATTCTGACGTAACACTCTCCTGGGCCAATTCGCTCAGAGACTGGCCGAAAGAAATGGCTACCGAACTCGAGGGTATGGGTCTGCCAGCAAAGCTCGTGCTTGAGACAGCGTTAGAGTCAGCCGAACGACACGGACATACCTGGCCCGTTCGCTACGAACTAGAATAAAATGGCATGTTATTCCTCAACCCGTTTGCAAGCGAAACCGGGCTACGTGTCGTTAACCTCTCTATATTTAGATAGTACCGACTAAGGCAAGACAATAATGTCTCTTATCAATTTAAGCGATCGCTTGTCCAAATTTCTTCTAGTGCTTGCCGCCGGCTGGGCATTTATTTTAACGTTCTTCATCGTTGCGGATATTGTCGGCCGTAGCGTATTCGACGCGCCGGTCTACGGCGTCCGTGAAATCGTAATGAATTCCATAGTAATGATCGTATTCCTCCAAGCCGGTTACGCGATACGAAGCCGTTCAATGCTGCGGGCCGATTTTCTCGCTCAGAAATTCCCGCCTTTATTCGGACGTATTACGCTTGCGATCGGCTATCTACTGGGTGCGGTATTTTTTCTCATGATCCTAGTCGGTGGCTGGGATATGGCTATTCATTCCTGGGTCGCCGGCGAATACGAAGGCGAAGGTGCCCTGCGCGTGCCCGCCTGGCCTACACGTTTCACGATTCTCTTCGGTAGTACCATCGCATGTATCAACTATCTACTCATGATGTATCTCGACATCTTCCTACCTGAGCGTCTCGACTCAGAAGTAGCTCCTGATGTATAGCTGCATGACCAGATCAACAAAAACCTAATGTTCGAAGCTAACATAGCGACCGTTTTGATCGTCAGCTTGTTGTTGATGGTCGCCTTGGGTGTACATATCGCAATTGCTCTGGGCATGACTAGTGCGCTTGGTGTCTATCTAGTTACCGGCGGGAACTTCGATATCGTACTAAATATGCTGGCGAGCACCGCATATGAATCACTACGCTCATATGAGTTCGCAGTAATTCCGTTATTTATGTTGATGGGAGAATTTATCGGCAAGTCTGGGGCAGTTACCGACGTCTATCGTGCTATCCATCGCGGCCTAAAACGGATCCCCGGTCGTTTAGCCGTCGCTACACTGCTTGGCAACGCGATTTTTTCTTTCGTCACAGGCGTAAGTATCGCATCGGCAGCGGCATTTTCACGCATCGCTTATCCCGAAATGAAGCGCTTCGACTACCACCGTGGTTTTGCTCTCGGCGCCATCGCCGGATCAAGCTGCCTCGGGATGCTGATTCCACCGAGTGTTCTAATGATAGTTTGGGGATTGTTAACCGAGCGCTCTATTGGTCAAATTTTTCTCGCCGGAATACTGCCCGGGTTACTACTACTTAGCCTTTTCGTTACCTATGTGCTGACGACAGCGATATTTCGCCCAAGTCTCGTAGGAGACGGAAAAGAAAAAACAGCCGGACAACCCGAGTTGAAAAATAGCACCGAGACTACAGATACTAGCCCATTACAAGTCTGGGGAAGTGCGCTCGGTATCCTTCTCGTAGTTATGTCGGTTCTAGGCGGTATCTGGTTCGGTATATTCACACCAACTGAAGCTGCCGGCGCAGGTGCATTTATAAGCCTTGTCATGGCGCTTGCCAAGGGTATGCGTTATCGTGGCATTATTGATGCTATTCTTTCTGTCGGCCGCACGTCTGCACCCATACTTCTTCTACTTGTCGCGGCCTCTCTCTACTCGAGAACTTTAGCAATGACTGGCGTATCTAACGCTATTCAAGGCGTGTTTCTCGGTACAGAGATGTTACCGTGGATGATCCTTGCCCTAATGGTCGGTATTTGGTTTGTGCTCGGCATGGTCATCGATTCAATCTCGATCATGCTCTTAACGGTGACGATCTTCGAGCCGATCGCAGTAAGTCTCGGCTACGACCCAATCGCTTTCGCCATCATCGGCATAATCGCGATTGAAGCCGGTCTTTTGACTCCGCCTTTCGGGCTGTTGGTCTATACCGTGAAAGCAGCAATTCAAGATGAGGACGACGGTATCTCCATCATGCAAATTTTTAGGAGTTCTACACCTTATTGGTTGGTTATGCTCTTCGGCATGATTGCCATCGTCAATTTCCCACAAATCGCAACCTACCTACCAAGTCTGGTGTTCTAGCGACAGTAAGGAGAAAACGCATGTCCAGGCGGCATTTTCTGAAAACATCAGCGCTGATAAGCGCAAGCGTAGCAGCGAGCGGTCCCGGCATCTTCAGCGTAAGGGCGCAGCCCTCGAGAACTGTCCCGTGGCGCATTATCATGGCTGGATACGGGCCATCTTCTACGAGCTTCAGCCGTGGGCTCGATTTCATCGGCGAAACGCTAGAAAGGCGCTTCCGTAATGATATAGAACTCCGGCATATCTACAACATCTCTGACGTCGGTTACGGTGGATCAGAAGACCTTCGATGGCTCGTCGATGCCGGCATATTGACACTGGCCTATGCAACAATGTCGACGGGAATCCCTGAGCTGGAAATCGCCGCACTTCCCTTCCTATTCCCGGACACAGCGACGGCTCGTAGTGTCATGGATGGGCCTCTAGGAGATGCCGCTGCTCGAAGAATCGAAGCCGAGACAAACTATCGGATCCTAGGCTTCTTCGAGAATGGCTTTCGGCATGTCTCCAATGACATTAGGCCAGTGTATACGCCAGACGATCTTCGCGGCCTAAGCATTCGGCTCTTAGGCATTCAAGCCCGCACCTTTGAGCTTCTCGGCGCCAACCCACGGACAATGCCTTTAGCCGCGGCTCTCCCACTGCTTGAAGACGGCACGATAGACGGGCAAGAAAACCCTTTTGAGAACACCGTCAGCTACGGCCCTTATCTCTCGCAACGCTACCACACAGCAACTTTCCACTCCTACCTGTCGCGACCAATCTTTATTAATAGGGCAACGTTCGACGCGTGGCCGGATGATCTACAAACCGAAATGCGGGTGGCAGTCCGAAACGCAGTAATTTATCAGCGTGAACTTCACGACCAAGCAGAGATTGATTCGCAGAACATCATCCGCGATGCCGGCGGTGAAATTGTCGAACTCACCGCAGCACAACGCAATGAATTCGTCACTGCTGTCGCTCCAATCTATGCCGATGCTAAAAGCCACTATAGCCAAGAACTTTTAGCTCTAGTGAATCTCTAACGGAGTCGGGTAGATCGCCGTATCCTGATCACATAAACCGTAATAAGAAAAACCCCAGCTAAATCGCTCATTAGGCCTTGATTGAGTAGTAGTACTCCAGCTGCCGCTGCTGCCCCTCGACTGAACCCATTTAGCGGCGCCCTGAAATAACCAACGATCGCCGTCGCGAGACAAAACACACCTATAAAACCCGTCATACACGCAGTAGCAATCTCCCACGCTGAACCCTGCGCTAGCAGACCTGGTCCGTAGAAAAATGCGAACGGCATCAGATAACAGACCAAACCGTAACGAAATGCTGTCCAACCTACCTGATTGATATCAGCACGCGCCACGCCAGCAGCGACGTAGGAGGCCAACGCAACGGGCGGCGTAATGGTAGAGACACAACCGAAGAAAAAGACAAACATATGGGCCGTAAGGAGGGGCACTCCCATATCAGCAAGAGCCGGTGCAACAACAGTGGCCAGAATTAAGTAAGCGGCCGTAGTTGGCAACCCCATCCCGAGGATGATCGCGGCAATCATCGTGAGAACTAACCCAAAGAGAGGAATCCCTCCAGACATTGAGATGATAAAACCTGAAAGTTTTGAACCAAGACCGGTAGCCGAAAGAACCGCAGAAATAATTCCAGCCGCAGCACAAGCAATCGATATTGGAATCGCATTCTGTACCCCACCGGCCATCGCGCGTCCAACTCGCTGCCAAAACTCGAGGTTTATACGTCTGACCACAAGAAGGTGAATCGTAATCAATAGCATGATCGCAAAAAAGGAAGCTTTTACGGGAGAATAACCCGCTATCATCATACCAATCAGAGTAAAAAACGGGACCACGAACGGCAATCCTTCAACAAGAGTAGCTAAGAGGGGTCGCTCTGACGCAACCGGCGCTTTCACAACTGCCAGATCACTTTTAATTGCTTGAAGATGTACAACGAATAGAACGGACACAAAAAACAACAACGCCGGAATTAGCCCAGCTTTCATAATATTGACATAGGGAGTCCCAACGATCTCTGCCATAATGAAAGCCGCGGCACCCATCACCGGCGGCATAATCTGGCCTCCGGTCGAAACAACCGCTTCTATCGCTCCCGCCTCATGTGGACGATATCCTTCACGTTTCATCAGTGGAATCGTGAAGGATCCGGTTACAGCAACGTTTCCAGCTGCCGAACCAGAGATCATCCCAAGCAAGGTGCTAAATATCACCGCCGTCTTTGCTGATGCCGCACGAAATCCACGAGTAATGAGATTCGAAAGCCTAAAAAAGAAATTTCCGGCACCGAATTCACTGAGAAACGAACCAAAGATCGTAAATAGCACGATGTAAGTGGAAGCAACACCAAGCGGTATTCCGTAGATACCCTGCCCGGAGTGAGCAAGAAACCCGACAAAGCTTTCAAAGCGCATTCCTCGACTAAAAAGTAAGCCAGGCAAATAAGGGGAAATAAAGGGATAGAGGAAGAATACGAATGCGATCAATGCTAGCGCCTTACCAACAGAACGCCGTGTGGCCTCCAGAACCAAACCAACTATAATGGCTCCTATCACAACATCTAGTTCGTTCGTGATCCCACCACTGAGCGCGATTTCTTCCCACCGCGAAAGTAAATATCCACCGGTAGCCAGCGCTACAACAAAAAAAACTAGATTCATTAGCGAACCAACATAACGTGCTTCGCCATCATCAGATCTCAGGAATACGAGCGAAAGTACGATCATCAGGTGAAGTACCCTAATAACCATCGTCGAAACTAGTAGAACTCCAGAAACATTCAGAAGATGAAATAAAGCAAGACAAAAAGCCAAAAAGGCCATAGTGTGTATACGTAACGTACTAAAATGTAATGACGACACGGTAATCCCTATATTTCGACATCGCGTCGATCAGGATGCATAGGACCGGTTAAGGCTGCTCGAAATAACGAGCAGCACCTGGATGCAACGGAATCGGCAGACTCAAACTTTGCTCTGGGTTTATCTGCTCAGCGATTGCGTTTGTACTGCGTAGCTCATCCAGATTACCGAAGACGGCATTTACGATGTTAAACACCGCATCCGCAGACTCATCAGCGTTTACAACAAGAATATTGTCTACAGCCAACACTGTAGGCTCGGTCAAAGTATCGTACACCGACGTCGGCAAAGTTACCGTGTAATAGTAGGGATTCGCTTCAACTATGCCCTCGAAAATCTCCGACTCGAGAGTGATAAACCGTAATTCTTGTGTTGCCCTTGCCTGCAATACTGCTGCCATAGGAATACCAGCAAGAGCAAACGCGGCATCTACATTACCGTCACCGAGCTGACTGAAGCCATCGGAATAAGATAGAAAACTGGGAACAATATCGTCAAAGCTCATATCGTAGGCATTAAGAACAAGTCTCGCAAAAGCTACCGTCGTGCCTCCTGCAGGTCCAAGCGCTACCCTCCTACCACGAAGGTCCGGTATAGAATTCAAATCGGAATCCGCCCGAATAACAAGGTGGAGCATACTCGGATGCAATGCTCCTGCCGCAGATATTCGGAGCTCGGACTCGTATGGTGACAACCCTCGGTAACCGAAATACGCGAGGTCTGCGTTCGTCATTCCTATCTCAATATCGCCAACCGAGACTAGACGGGGGTTCTCGATCGCACCACGAGTCACGATAGGTACCATCGTGAACTCGTCTGCATACTGGTTTACTAGATTCGCAATCCCTTGACCGATTGGGAAATAAGCACCACCCAACGTCGCGGCACCGAGATGCAACTCGACCTGATCACCTTCTGGCGCACACGCTTGCAGAACATACGCCAAGAACATAATGACGAGCTTTCTCATAAGAACAGACCTATAACTGAGGGCAATCTAGGGGTTAAGTAATACTGAAGGCTTACTGTTTTATCTAGCATATCAGATGCTTATACTGATCTCGATCATTTGACAAGCGGGTAATGATTCTTGATGATGCCCTCCGCCCTAACTGACACGGCCTTACTGCATGCCGGCCGATCTAATCAGACAACAGTGGTACTCCAACCGCATAACAACATGGATAAAACAGAAACAGCTGAATAAATGGAGGATAGGATGGGCGTAAGAAGAGTAGTTACCGGCCACAATGAGGAAGGTAAAGCGATTATAGTTTCGGATAGCGAAGCAACTAATATCGTTAAGCCTAGCCACCGCCCGGGTGTCGCCATCCATAACATTTGGCTACTTGATTCGAGTCCTGCTGAAATCTTTGGCCCTGAAGATACAACAAGCGAAACAATAGGCCTACTGCCACCGCAGAACGGTTCCGTATTTCGCATTATCGATTTTCCACCGGAAGCAGGTTGGATAGAGGATGTCGACGCCAAGGCCGCAAAAGAGGCATGGACATCGATAGGAGCTGAAGATGTTGGGGACGACGACAAACCTCCACATCCACTGATGCATCGCACGGAGACATTGGACTACTCACTTTGTCTACAAGGAGAGATTTACATGGTTCTCGATGATTCCGAACTACTCATAAAAAAAGGCGATACCGTAATCCAACGAGGCACAAACCACGCGTGGAGCAACCGGTCGGAATCAATTTGTACAATGATGTTCGTTCTCATCGATGGCACATTTGGGAATAAAACTGACAACTAAGCGAGATGATATTCGTTGAATAGAAACTTTATTAAGCGCTTAACTTTGGATTGCACTAGACCTTACCCTACTGTAGAGTGACCCCCTAACTCGCTAAAAAACAGATGGACTGACTATGGATTTGATCCCAACTTCTGGGCAACATCTGCATATAATACTGACCCACTTCCCTACTGTTGGAACAGTAATCACGCTTGGGGTTTTTATCGCTTCATACTGCCTGAAGAGCGAAGACTTAAAGCGTACTAGTCTCGTGCTGTTTTTGCTACTCGGCATTATCGCTATACCGACCTACCTCAGTGGTGCGGCTACTATGTGGGCAATCCAGGGGAATGATGGAATTTCCCGAGAGCTTATTACAACTCACATGGACCTCGGGCTTATGTCTTTCACATTTCTCGGAATTACGGGCTGTCTCGCATGGCTCGCGCTCTGGCAAGAGAGACGCTTTGGTGTTACGCCGAGATGGAATTTGATCGCCGTATTAGTCACTTCACTGATCTCAATGCTCTACATGTCGCGCACTGGTAATATCGGTGGCCACATCAATCGCTCGGAACTGGGAATAGTTGAAAACTTAACTGCCCCTGGTGAAGGACTGACGGCAGGCGTCGAGAATCTTATTACGAGCGTAATCTGGGCATGGCCTGCAATGGAAGCCGCGCATTTCATTGGTATGGCGCTAATATTCGGGGTTGTACTACTGGTCGGACTGCGATCGCTAGGCGTGGCTAAGAATCTACCTTATAGCGCACTGCATCGGCTCCTACCGCTAGGAGCGCTGGGCCTACTCGTGAACATCATCACTGGGCTTTTCTTCTTCATCGCTGATTCGGGGCGTTATGTTGCAATGGACGGCTTCCCGCCGAAAATCATCGCCTTAGTGATCGGTGGCGTAGCAATCATCTATTTCACTATTTTTGACGATGCCTGGTCACTAAAAGCAGGAGACGATGCATCGCTTCTGTCAAAAGCAATGGCAGTCGTGACAATAGGCTCGTGGGCTGCCGTACTAGTGCTTGGTCGGCTGCTACCCTACTACGGAGACGGAGGCTAGATAATGGAAAACCTAGCATTACTTGCTTTGATCTTTGTCGTCAGCATCCTTGTCGTTGTGTTTGCCGCAGCTTATTGGCTTGATACGTTCGCCGATCGGAACGACCAAAGTGGCGGTTGATAGAATATTTTTTATCCTGAGCGCTAAGCGGGAGTTTTTATGGGGTTTTTAAGCTGGCTGGAATCTACCGCCTACTCCCAGTGGATCGTGGCTGGATTGACTGGCTGGCCGCTAATGCTGTCTATGCATGCGGTAGGCCTAGCGCTTATCGTTGGCATAATGTTCACGCTCAATTTGCGCGTTTTTGGATACTTTAAACCTATTCCATATTCAGCCCTAAGTGGCCTCATGAGCATTGGATGGGTCGGTATCGCCATGAACGTCTTTTCAGGGCTTTCGCTCTTTATGGCACAGGCCACGTTCTACGTGACTAACCTACCATTTATCATCAAGATAACGTTTATCCTTCTCGGCATCGCTAATCTGCATTACATGCAGAGGATTCTAAATCGCGAAGCCGCTGGCTGGGACGCCACCGGGGTAGTACCGCAAATCGGTACAATACTCGCCGCTAGTTCTCTCGTGTTCTGGACAATCGCCGTCGTGACTGGCCGCCTCATCGCCTACCTCTAAAAATCTGCCAAAACTTGACCGGTCCGACACGACCCGTAGCGTTAGAGTTTTATGGTAGCCAATTTTCGTCGAAACAATAAATCGCTTTCTTAAAGAAAACTACAGTAAGAATTACTATATTCTATTCTTTAACCAACAGACTCATCTCCTTCAGAGCAACAAATACTCCCGCCGAGGTCACTGCAAGATTTGAAACAAATCCCTAGCGTTTCTGTGCTAGGGTACCCTGCTGCCAGCCTCCTAAAAGCACTGGCAAATACTGGAAAATTTCGAGAGGTTTATCGTTATGGCTAAAGTCCTTGTCGCCGGATATGGCGTAATCGGTCAACGACTTGCTGACGGCGTTGCTCAGCAAGGTGATATGGAGTTAGTGGGTGTTGTCGATGCGGCGCCCACGCTTAGCGTACTGACACTGCGAGATAAAGGCATGCCCTATAAGCTTTATGCAGCGTTCGATGATGCTAAAGGCGGCCTAGAAGCCGCTGGTATCCCCGTATCGGGAACCCTCGAAGAGATACTACCGACCGTTGATATCATATTGGATGCAACATCCCCGGGGGTGGGCGCCAAAAACAAAGAACTTTACGCGAAGCACGGGAAAAAGGCTGTGTTTCAAGGTGGCGAGAAAGATGAAATTGCAGAGATTTTCTTTCACGGCTACGCTAATTATGAAAAAGGCATTAACGAAGATTTTCTCAAACTAACCTCTTGTAATACAACAGGACTTATCCGAACGATCGACTGCTTAGACCGCAGCGTCGGCATCGAACGTGTAGCCATTACAATCGTTAGACGCGTCGCGGATCCCGGCGACTACCACCGTGGTATCGTAAACGCACTACAAGTCGATAAAGCACCGAACCATCAAGCGGTCGATCTGATGGCGATCATGCCACACGTTGATGCAACTGGCCTTCTCGTCCACGCACCTATTACACACGGCCATTTCATTTCCGTGCTTGCAACACCGAAAGAAGATCTTTCTATCGACGAGGCGCGTTCACTATTCATGTCGCACGACCGTATTCGAGTCATATCACTCGATCAAGGTTTCCTCGGTAATGCTTCCGTCTTTAGATACGCTCGCGACATCGGTCATCCACGCGGTGATATTTACGAAGTACCGGTCTGGGAAGACACGTTGGTCAAATCAGGGCGAGATCTGATGTTTGGCATCCATATTCCGCAAGAATCTGTAACGATCCCTGAATCAATCGATGCAATTCGCGCAGCCACTGGAATGGAAACCGACCGTCTAGCTGCAGTCGGTCAGACCAATAAATACCTTGGTCTGCCTTACTGGAAATAAAACCGAACAGGATAGGTTCTCATAGTGACCACCATGAGAAGCATTGATGACGTCGACTATCAGGCGAAAAAAGTCTTATTGCGGGTTGACATCAATTCACCGATAGACCCCACAACAAAACTGATTGTTAACGAGAATCGGATTCAGAAAAGCCTTCCGACCATTCGTAAGCTTTTAGACAAAGGTGCAATGTTGGCGATCGTTGCGCATCAAGGCGACACCCTTGACTATCAAAATCTGATTTCACTCGAGGAACATGCGGAGAAGCTATCAGACTATCTTCGAGTCCACGTCGGCTATGTAGATGATGTCTGTGGACCTGCTGCCCAGGACAAAATAAGAAAACTAGAACCTGGGGAGGCGGTTTTGCTTGGCAACCTGAGATATCTGAGCGAAGAACTCTCTACATTCGAAAATTTCGTGAAGCTACAACCCCATGAAATGGTCGACACTTATCTCGTCCGTAGCCTAGCACCTATCATCGACTACTACGTTAACGATGCATTTGCTGCAGCACACCGGAACGCACCCTCGATGGTCGCGTTTCAGGAACTCAAGCCCACCGCAGCAGGCTATTTACTATTTGACGAAGTCGCAGCACTGACGAAAATCATGCAGGCACCTGAACACCCCTCCGTTTTTGTCCTCGGTGGCGCTAAAATCTCCGATGCATTTGGGATGATGAAGCAGGTGCTGGAGTCAAACACCGCAGACAAGATTCTTACCTGCGGAATTACGGGCGAAATCATGCTTCTCGCAAAAGGCTATAAGCTCGGCTCAAAAAAAGAGCAGTATCTAAACGACCGTGGGCTTGACGTATTCGTGACCGCCGCGAAGAGCTATCTCCGCGATTTCCCTGAGCGTTTAGAGTCCCCATTAGACCTTGCCTACGCCGAGAACGGTCATCGACAGGAAGTATCGATCGAAAACTTGCCGCTCGAGCAGATGGTCTGGGATATAGGCACGCGAACAATCGAGCGTTATAGTCAGATTATCACCGATGCAAAAACGCTCTTCGTTAATGGCCCGCCGGGCGTGTACGAGGATGTTACGTTCCAGATGGGTACCGAAACTATTCTGAAAGCAATAGCTGATACGCACGGGTACTCTGTCATCGGTGGCGGCGATACGGTGACCGCTGCGACAAGGTATGTCGATCTCAACAAGATTGACTATGTATGTACCGCAGGTGGCGCAATGGTGAGATATCTTTCCGGCAAGGTGCTGCCGTTAATTGAGGCAATGGAAAAAGCCTATCGACGTGACTCAACTAATAATAAACTGCCTTGAATATCTAAAAATTAACCCACATAGAACTCATCAATAATCCTAGTCTTCTGGAACCGAGATACCCAATAACGCAGCAGCATTGCCACCCATAATTGCAGCCTTATCATCGACTGTTAACGCATCGGTACCTTCAACGAAGCCGACCGGATCGTACATGCCCATATCAAAAGGATAATCCGTTCCAAGAACAATATGGTCACTGCCGTAGAGATTCGCAAGATACTCAAGTTGATGCTCAGTAAACACGACCGTATCAAAATAAAGCTTGCGCAGATAACTAGAAGGCGGCTCCCCGATACATCGGCGACAGTCCTCCCGGTTTGCATGCGCATGGTCGATACGTCCCGAATAAGCAGCTAAATAACCGCCACCATGCGCGACACATATCTTCAGTTTCGGATAGGCATCAAGGACACCGCCAAAGATTAGGTGGCTGACCGCGACTGTCGAGTCAAGCGGATTGCCGATAACGTTCGTGAAGTAATGATCACTAAGCCGCTCGCCGCCAGAAAATCCATTCGGGTGCAGAAAAATAAGCACATCTAGTTCCTCCGCTTTCGCGAAAAACTTACGAAAGCGATCAGCCGAAAGCTCTTCGCCCGCAACACTTGTGCATATCTCTACACCACGCATACCAAGCTCATTTACAGCACGTGTCAACTCGGTGACAGCCATCTCCGGATCCTGCATAGGCACGGTGCAGAGACCAACAAACCGATCAGGATGAGCTGCAACAGTCCCGGCAATGTGGTCGTTGATAAGTCGTGACGAGGTACGCCCAAGGTCAGGTTCTAACGCGTAGTAATACTGTAGCGGAACTGGCGACACAGCCTGGATATCGATACCCATGGCATCCATGTCAGCAAGTCGCGTTTCGACCGAAGTTAGTTGATCAGAAATATCTTCCGCCTGGCAACGATTAACCTCGCGAGTCGCCTCATTGGCAAACCGAAATAAAAAATCGGTCTCCATATCGAAAGCACCCGCGACGACTTCTTCCGCAGCCGGCACGTACATATGACAATGTAAATCTACCGTGAAACGTTTCTCTACGCTATCTGAAATGGAAGATTTACCTCTCCCAGTAGACTGCGCTGCCACTCCAGAACCACACGAATAAAACATCAACTCTCCTTACGATATTTAATAAATGCCGCGATGCTCGCCCAGTTCTAGTTCCGATCTCTCGATCAGATTAGTCTAACCTTCTAACGCAATACATTTTCAAACGTCGACTTTTTTCAAACTCCAATAAACGTCTATTTCAGATAGCGAGCGAAGTAGGAAACTGCGTAATTTACCGCTTCTCGCTGTATAGAATCCGCTACATATTCGCCGTCAGCATTACGCTGCACAAAAAAGAAACCGTGATACTCATGATCAAACGCCTTCCACTCAACATCCTTTCCTGCTTCCTCAAGCAATTCGTAATTAAGCCGAAAAGTCGCCCGATTATGATCACGCTCGCGACTGACAATTAATATCGGCGTCTCCACGGCGTTAATCCGCTCCATAGCCAGAGCCATATCAACCTCTTCGCGCGCCTCAACCACCGCAGCGACCTTCATTTCCATGGTATTCACTTCCATCGTCTCAGGCTGGGGCTCGGAAGGAGCCGTAGTTGATTCCGAAGGTCTTTGGGCAAGGTAGTCCATGGATGCCGGTTCGGTCGCTATACCAGCCCGGATTCCATTGTACTCTGACGCGATCTTCATCAGCATCTCGCCACCATGGCTGACACCGACCCAACCTATACGATCAGCGTCGACGTCGGGTAATGCACGAACATATTCGACAATTTCTATGGCGTCTTCATATTCAAGAGGACCGCGACTATAGCGCTGCCGGCCTTGAAATTCGCGCACGGTTAGTTCGGTACCATAGGGGGTATCGACCTCAGCTCGGTAGCGCATCCAGACGACGGCATAACCCTCAGCTAAAAATCGCTCAAGCGTTCCACTACCATAATTGTTCCATTCACGTAACCACTGCATACCAAAACCACCGTTCATATGCGCGAAGACGATTGTTGGGAAAGGGCCTTCTCCTTCCGGTATCCGAATACTGATCGGTGCGTAAACACCGTCCAGTAGCTCAACAAAGCGGTATTCGGCTGGGATATCCGACCCCACAACCGGTTCTGTAATGATCGGCTCGCTTCCACTAATCTCTTCGGGCACGAACAACCACATCGGATCAATGCTACTGTTATCGGACCGATTTTGGGCCGATGCCGACATTGCAACTGAGAGAACAAAAACTATGAGGACTGAAATCATGCGCATGGTATCGCTCACTTATTTTTTGCGTCCGGAAGCTACGCCCCGTGACTTTTACCTGAAATACCCCATCTTACTAGAATGTAGCACTAGCGGAGCGTCGAAGCTTATTATCCAATTCAACTAAGTAGTATGGCTGCTATAGCGCTGTTAAAATACTCTGCCAATAATTCACAGGCTATTGATTTTTAAAATATTTTAAAAAACTAAAAGGCATAATCATCATTCAAATCAACGTAAACGGAAATGTGCACGACGTCGACGTCGAAGATTCGACACCACTACTGTACGTGCTGCGAAACGATTTAGGTCTAAGCGGCCCTCGCTTCGGCTGCGGTCTAGCCCAGTGCGGCACCTGTACGGTTCTAGTTGAAGGAACTCCCATCCGTTCATGCGTCACACCAGTATCGGGAATAGCTGACAAACCTGTCACCACGCTCGAAGGACTCGGTAATCGAGCCAATCCGCATCCAATCCAAGAAGCATTTATCGCAGAGCAGGCAGGACAGTGCGGATACTGTTCGAATGGAATGATTATGGCTGCTGCTGCGCTCCTCGAAGAGAACCCAGATCCAACAGACGAGGAAATCCGGAAAGCCCTCGCTGGTAATCTCTGCCGATGTGGCACACACACACGAATTATCAAAGCCGTTCAACGTGCAGCGCAGAATTATGCATGAGTAGCGGCATCCAGATTACGCGCAGAACATTCCTTCATAGTACCGGTACATTGGTCGTCGCTGCAGGAATTCCAGGACTAGTCTTGGGCCAAGCGACCACGTTACCAGCCAACCTAAATCGTAACCCAGAGCTAGACAACTGGCTTAAAATTAATTCCAACGGTTCGATCTCAGTATCGTCCGGAAAATGCGAGATCGGACAAGGAATCCAAACGGCTCTCGCACAAATCGTAGCCGACGAGTTGGATGTTGATATCAATAGACTCCAGATGCGCAACGTCGACACCTCACACTCTCCTAACGAGGGCGGAACTACTGGTAGCAATTCAGTTCAGCAAAGTGGCTCTGCACTACGCGTAGCAGCTGCCGATGCTAGGCGGTTGCTTCTTGAGCATGCTGCTTCGCGGCTCGGCTACACGGTAGATCAACTGAGTGTGGATGATGGTCAGGTAACTGTTATTAATGGCAGGGATGCCGTGTCTTACTGGGATTTACTTGCCGACAGAAACTTCGATATACAAGCAAGTGGCTCCGGCGATCTAAAGGATCCCGAACTTTATCGTTATGTCGGCTCCTCAACCAAGCGATTCGACCTCCCAGCCAAGTTTTTCGGCGAGCCTACTTATATTCAGGATCTACGCCTACCAAATATGCTACATGCGCGTGTTGTTAGGTCTAATATCGACTCGGTATCGCTAGTGGCTGTGGAGACTGGGAATACCGAACAGATGCCCGGAGTAATTACTGTAGTACACGACGGTTCGTTTCTGGCTGTGGTTGCAGAACGCGAAGAACAAGCAATTGCTGCAGCAGCGTCTCTTAAAGAGAATGCGACCTGGGAAACCTTGCGGTCCCTACCCGAACCTAGCGCCTTTCCTAATCTCCTTAGAACACTGCCAGCAACGACAACAGTCATTCACAATACCGATACGCTCGGTCCCCGAGACACAAGTCCAGTCGGCGAAGTTACCAACGAATTCTCAGCTGACTACTCTCGTCCGCACACTGCACACGCTTCGCTTTCACCGTCCGCTGCGGTTGCGCTGTGGGACGGTACCTTGCTAAAAGTTTGGAGTCATGGGCAAGGTATGTTTCCTTTGCGGCAAGCGATTGCCCGCGTCGTCGGTTTGCCAGATATCCAGGTACAGTGTATTCATGAGCAGGCCTCGGGTTGCTATGGCCATAACGGCGCGGACGATGCCGCATGCGATGCCGCAATGATAGCGATGACGTTACCCAACCGACCGATTAGGTTGCAATGGTCTCGTCAGGACGAGTTTCGACGTGAACCATTCGGTCCGGCTATGAGTATGCGGATTACGGCAGCAACCGATGCAGCTGGCAACATCCAAAACTGGCAACATGAGGTCTGGAGCCCTACGCATTCGACCCGGCCCTATTACGGCGGCGATACGGCTGGTAGCCTGCTAGCATCACGCGAGAAGACCCAACCACTTGAAGAATTCACCGGTAGGAATATTCCACACCCTCCAGGCGGTGCAGACCGTAATGCTGTCGCGCTTTATAGTTTTCCTAATCAGCGCTCTATCGAACACTACGTAAATGATCGTCCATTACGCGTATCTGCTCTGCGAGGATTAGGCGCCTATGGCAACATATTTGCGATCGAATCCTTCATAGACGAACTCGCACGCTACGCTGGCGCTGACCCATTTGAATACAGACTGCGGCACCTAACCGACACGCGAGCTATAGCTGTGATCGAAGCGTTACGCGAACTCGCTGATACGACTTCAGCGGAGCTACCCGATATGCTGCAAGGTCGCGGCATAGCGTTCGCACAATACAAAAATCTCGCGGCTTATCTGGCACTCATGACTGACATCGCAATCGATCCGGAATCGGGGGTGATACGCGTCCTACGTGCCTACGCGACAATGGATGCGGGCCGTATCATTAGTCCCGACGGTGCACGAAATCAAATCGAAGGCGGAATTATTCAAGCGACTAGCTGGACTCTCAAAGAAGCTGTCAAAAACTCGACCTCCAGCATTGAAAGTATCGACTGGGCAAGTTATCCGATAATCGGCTTCGACGAAACACCAGAAATAAAAGTAACATTAATTAACAACCCCCAGTTACGACCCCTCGGCGTAGGCGAAGCAGCACAAGGACCAACGGCCGCAGCTATCGCTAATGCGGTCGCAGATGCTACGGGGTCACGCCTTCGCGACCTGCCGCTGACCTCAGAACGAGTTATCGCAGCCCTTCCACCAGCCGCCTGACCACATTGGAACAATTAGCATCTGCGACCGCAAGATCGACAGCCGAACTTCAATTTATCCGTAGAATATCGGGCGAAGCGACTCTTAAATTCTTAGCTTAATCATCTACTGTGCTGGAATGAACGGCAGCGTCACATATGACGCACGGTCACCACCCGTATAGATACTGTTATTTTCAAGGTTATAAGCCGCGAAATAGTGCTGACCGTCATGCGCATTAACATCCAAGCGAATACGGTGTCCTTCTTGGAAAATCATACTCGTCGCCCAGATCTCGACCTCAATAGGCACGACATCGTTCGGCGTCAGCTTCTGTTCCTCATCGTGCGTGTGATAAGGGCGATACGGGGTCGATAGTAACGGGTCAAGCTTTCGATGTGATACCTGAAGAATCCCACGTGTCGCGGTCTCAACAGTACCATCCGGTGCCATATCGCGCAGATACGCAAAGACATCCATGTCGTCGGTCTCGGACGAGACCCATAGAACAAGATTAATATGCCCCGTGAGCTCTACGTCTTCCGAAAGCGGTTCGGTCACGAAACTAACGGTCGGCAGACCTCGATTCGCCCGCGAATAAGCCTCCGGACCAGAAGCGTAAGTCAGCACGCGTTCGTCTCTTGGCTTATCCATCGATAGCGATCCATCGTGAACTGCGTCACCTATAACACCAACCGGCTCCCCGTTAAGGTAATAACGTCGGTAATCAGTGCGCGCAAGGGGCCATTCATTCTCAAAACGCCACTCGCAATCGCTGATGCTACTTCGAATACAAAGCTTGACCGGCGGCTCGTTCATAATGCCTGTATCGATATCTTTTAACCAATAGTCATACCAGCGAAGCAACTCTGTCTTACCCTCATCCGAGTAAAATGCATCTACGTGGCCACCGATATGCATTTGTAATTTCTTATCGCTCGATGCGGAGCGAACATAGCCATCAATATTGCCGCGCATATGATGATTCCAACCACCCCAATTGCCCGAGCTATAGAGAGGCACAGTGATCTGATCGAATTGGGCGCGGGACTTGACTTGATCCCACCAGTCGCTGTCCATATGGTGCGCAAGAAAGTTGTAGATCAGATCCTCGCTTAGGGCCGCGGAATTATCTGCGCGTGTGTTCTCAAGTAGCTGTTTGCCACGAACGTCGAGCCACCAGCGACCGTAGAAACCTTGATTGAAGACCCCGCCATGAAAGACCGAGTCACGATACGTATCAGCCCAGCCCTCCCAGGGCACGATCGTCGTCAGCGAAGGCGGTTGCAGGCCGGCCACATTCCACTGCGTGATCGCATAATAGGATACGCCGATGAGTCCTACTTTACCGCTGCTCCAAGTCTGCTCCGCTGACCACTCGATTGCGTCGTAGTAATCACGCGCTTCCTGAGTAGACCATATATCTGATTGACCGGGCGAAGTACCCGTTCCACGCGTATCAACGAATACCAAGACATAGCCACGCGATGTCCAGTATTCAGGCTCGGGCCGCTCGACATGCGTAAATGGCGGCTCATGGGGCAGAATTCTATCCAGCGCTTTCTGGTAGGCACTTAAACTCATGAGAACGGGAAAGGATTCATCGCTGCTAGCATCCGGCCGATAGATGTCGGCTCTCAAAACAGTGCCATCACGCACACGTATCGGTATATCTTGTTCGAAAATCACGCCATATTCGGGCTGTGACGCATTAACTTCCTGAGCCTGACCAACCGATACACCAAAAAAGATCGAGAGAAAGCACAGCGAACTAAGAACAGCTTTCATCGGGCAGATTACCCCCCCCGAAGTAACAAAACATAGATTAATAGGCATGGATTTTCTCTCCGTTACAGTGAATTCATGACTTCGACGCGTAAAGGTGACCATGCCAAACCGTCGGGACTCTCATGCGCGCTCGCTAGTACCTCAGGCCGGGACTCACCAAATGAATCGAGATCGAACATCAGAATAGTACGGCGGTCCGGATCACCCACAAACACAGTCTCACCTTGAATCAGCACTCCAAAATTTCCATCTCCCGGTTGACCATCATCGCGTATTGGCATCTCGGTAATCACTTCATGACGCTCAGCGTCGAAGAGGCGTAGATATTGCATAACGGGCGGACCTCCTCCACCCCCGTTGACAGCCACAGCCAATCCACTCGAACCAATTTCGACACGTCCAGCGAACGGATTTGAATCAAGCTCGGCAACAATCTGTAACGACCCCGTATCGATTACGGAAATCGACTGTTCCTGTCGATTTGCAACCCAAACCTCACTACCATCGGGTGAAACCGAGAGGCCTTCAGCGCCCGCACCTGTTTGGATTACGACGGGCGGACGGTTTTGATCAAGGAATATTACTGAGAGCGTCCCTTCACCGAGCCGACTAGTCACGTACGCCCTTGATCCGTCTGGGCTAAGCCGCACCATATGACCCTCTCGGCCACCGGTCGGATAGGTCCGAATGACCTCCATCGCCTGCAAATCGATTAGCGCTATCTGGTCCGACTCCTGCATGGTCGCAACAGCCCGCTGACCGTCTGGATGAAACAACGCGGTATGGGGTCGAGAATTCGGCCCAAGATCAATACGGCCAATAATGCTGGCATTTTGGATATCGATCAATATGACGTGCCTACCTTGATTGCTATTCGGCCCGTATTCGCCCGTCAACGCAAAACGGCCGTCGGGAGAAACTGCAACCTCGTGCGGAATGATCGGGCCGATGGGAAGACGTGCCACCTCAAGCCGTGTCTCAAGATCAATGAGCGAGATACTTCCGCCCGCGCGATTAGCGACTAACAACGTACCGTCCTGTGCCAAGACTATCGAACACAGACATAACAACAAAGAGGCTGGAATAATTCGGCGGAAAAATAATCTAGTCATATCTTTAGCTCCGATAATTTCTAATTATTCTGTACGCAGCACGGAATTCTAACGCCTGTAGGCGCCCAGTATATGGCCAAAAATCTGCAAAAAAAAACGGCACCTCCAGAAGGAGGTACCGTCTTATTCAGCAAGGCGAATAAACAGGCCGCCAGAAATAAACTTCTAGCGACCCATTCAGTACTGCTATCCGCCAAAGTCCATCGTGAAGTCTAAGCCCCAGTAAGCCGGACGCTCATGACGATAACGGTACACGCCACGCGAGGCAGTACAAGCCTCAAAGATCCTCTCATCGGTGATGTTGTGACCGAAAAGAGATGCACGCCAGTTACCCTGAGGTGGGACATACGTCACCCGAGTACCAACCTTCATGTAGGAGTCCTGGTTACATTGACTCGGAGCGGCTCCGATGCTGCTTGCGCGATAGTCAATGTCGTCCTGCGTGTACATATTGAGCCGCGGTGTAAGCGTCGAACCACTGGCCAACGTGTACTGGTGCTCAATACCGAGATTGACAGTCCACTCAGCAGTCAAATCTTGGATTGTCGTATCACTCTCGTCTATTTGGACGGCAGGATCAGCCGGACTCGGATAGGTGAACGCGGCGTACTTATTGTCAAGTAATCCGACATCTAACGAGATAAAACCACCATCCCAAGGGCTGGCTCGCAGCTCGAACTCGATCCCGGAGATGTCGACTGAAGCAACATTCGTCACAATACCCAAGGATTCGTCAACACCATAAAGACCATCAGGGTTAGCGATAGAAATGGATTCCTGCTTGTTCGAGTAATCCATGAAGAAATAATCTGCCATGATCTGAACTCGACCGTCAAGGAAGGTTCCCTTGAAGCCAATCTCGTAATTGGCAACGTCTTCAGGTTGATAACTCAAGTATTTCGCGATTGCCGGCAGATTCGAGTTCACTTCCGTGTTGAAACCACCGGTAAGGAAACCTTCTGAGTACAGCAGATAGATCATTCCACTTTCCAGCACATCGCCAGCTTCAAGGTTCCGTGTAAGGCTCGCCATCGGCGTAACCGCGTCAAAGGAATCAGACGCTTGGTTGTAGAAACCCTCTAGAAGAGCAGACTCGAACGTAACAGCCCAAGTGAACTTACACATCGCAGATCCGTTAGTCGCGAGCGGACCACCCAGCTTACGGTACTGAACGTCAGTATCATGTGTGTAGAAACCTGCGCCTTTAACAAGATTTTCTTCGATATTACATCCCTGGATACCAGACTCAAGGTTCCAGAAGTTACGATCGTCTGTGGTATGGCGGGCGCCGAGATCCAGAGTCCAATCGTCATTCAAAGCCCAGGTCAAATGGCCAAAGAACGCATTCGACTCATTCTCAATCCTAGACGAATTATTGAATGGCAAGAACTGTCCTGGAAGCAGGTCGAAATACAAGCCCGAAAGTACGTCAGAACAATCAACACCATCGGAAATCGTGTTGCCAGCTTTAGGCTGTGGCACACCCGCTACGACGCTACCAACATCAGCGTATCCACTCTTTCTAAAACGCTCACGGCATGCGCCATCGCCATTCCTAGCCAACTCATAGAAGTAGTTGTAACCCAAGGTTAGATCAATATTATCGTTAATTGATCGCTCGAAGAGGAGCTCAAAGCCGCGCGTCAGGTTATCCTGACCGATGTCGCCACCCGCGCTTTTCGCCCATACCGGCATGCCGATATTGTCGATGTCGTAGAAGCTGCCGTCACGGTCCTGCTGATAGTCGTAGTCAGTACTACGATAAGACGCGTTGGCTTTAAACATCGAATTCCCATCATCAGAATCCCACTGCGCCGTTGCGAACGCGGAGTCAACGTAAAGATTTGAGAAGTGGAATTTATCCGAGGAAGTAACGAATGTGCCCGCCGCTGCATCAGCCGCACAGGCCGCATGATGATCCTTTTCGTAACCAGTACCATCAGCTGCTTCAGCGTCCGTATAGTACTTACGATCGAGATGGTCCTCACGCGCGCCGCCTTTGGATCCCCAGGATGGAGCACTACCGTCCATCGGGTTACATTGGATCGGCTTGTTGTCACCTTCACTATTTATTCGGTTCGCGCTTAAATCGAGCGTCCAGTTGTCATTCGGCAAATACCGGATCGCAGCATTAAGGGAAACCATGTCGTTTCCGCCCTGAGTGATATTGTAATTATGGTTATAGTAATAACCGTCAGATGACTCGTTGGCGAAATTAAAACGCCCGAAAACGTTATCGCTAAAAGGAACATTCAACATCCCGCGCACATCCATCTGACCGTGTTCGGCCGTGCGAACCGTCAAGCTTGAACCAAATTCTTCGGCAGGCTTTGCCGTAATAATATTTACAGCGCCGCCAGTTACGTTCTTACCAAACAATGTACCCTGCGGGCCACGCAGCAGCTCAATACGCTCGATATCCATCGTGCTCATATAACCGCCGAGTGAGTTTGGAATATAGTGGCCATCGATATACATACCACTACCGAATACGAAGACTGGGTCCGGATGGCCGCCACCGATGCCACGAATCACAACACGCGTGTTGTTAGCGCGGTCAGAAGTGGTCAATGTCACGTTAGGAACAAAGTCGCTAGCATCTTCAATACTGAGAATACCTTGGGCTTCCATGGCATCGGCATTGATAGCTGCAATAGACAAAGGTAAATCCTGGAGGCTTTCTTCGCGACGACGAGCCGTCACAACAACTTCCTCCAGCATTGCCTGGGCTGAAGCGCTTTGTGCGACTACCTGCCCAGATGAAAACATTAAAGCGCCGCTAAGCACTCCTGTGCTTCCTAAAATCACTCTATTAATATTCATTAACTACTCCTAAAACCCAAAAAACCCCGGTTACTGCACCAACCCGGTCTATTCCCTGATAGCCGCTTCGTTGGCTCTTTCAGCCCTTTAAATTCTCAATCGGGCACTAAAGCAGTACCCGGCATTGTGTTGCAAATACGCAACATCGTATCCAAGTTCTACTTGTATCTCACGTTTTAGCACTTGGCTTAAAAGGTGTCAATTACCCTTTTGCATAGAATTACAGTGGCATGCTAACTACAACGTAAAACATTGATCAAAATTCACTTATGAACAACAATTTTTCTTCGGGACATCTCAACACACAATATCTCGCTGCGCGGCAGGCATTTAAAGCATTCTATTGTCTCATATAACATCGAGGAGTTTCGAAACAGCCTCAACAACTATTCCCCAACCATGACGACTAGTAATTTATGCGGAAAAGAACTCCTTTCCTGACGCCTATTCGCTAGACCGACGCGCAATCTCTGCCTTAGTACATTCTGCTATTACGCCGAGGAAATTTTGATAGGCGCTTTCGCCCACAACAAAGGGATGCGGTTCATTCGCTCTGCGTGCGCTAAGCTGGCGCAGCTTCTCGTCCATGTTATCGACGATTGGATGGTTTTGGATCTCTACATCCACCCCCATCTCCCGTGCGACAGCACCGAAATGCTCAAGCGAAGACAGATACTGCTGCAAACCATCATCTGAAATTCTCGAGGTGTTGAGAATCGTACCACCAAACATCGCAGCGACATGCTCTTCGTCGCCATCCCTAACAGAGAATAGCAATCCGAGCGCTCCCGGCGTATGGCCGGGTACGAGAATTGGAATAACCGATGTATCACCTAGAACAATCGGTTGCCTCTCCTCCGCAACCCTATCGCGGTCCGGCGGTTGAACAATCGACCCTTCGGCCGAATCCATCCGGTATTGATCCATAAAATCCCAATCGGCCGCGGATAAAATGATGGTTGCACCGTACTGTTCCTGAAGATAACGGGACCCACCGTAGTGATCACGGTGTCCGTGTGCGACGATAACAAAGCGAATGTCGTCCGGGCTAAGCCCGAGTGCCCTAAGGCCTGGTAACAACACGGACTCCACCTGCTCAGGATAACCGGCATCGATCAAGATGATGCCTTCGTCGGTTGTAATGGCGTAAACGACAGCGTGACTGCGCCCCAAAGCGTAGAGATTACTAAAGATCTTTGTTGGCACTATCACTGCGCTCTCAGCTGCATTACCTGGGTTAGGATTAGCCCCGCAGAGAAAATTGACTGTGTTCCGCCACTGATCACCAGCGATCTGACGAGCGGCATCCAGGTAATCAGTCACCTCAGTAGAATCCCTAGGCTCCTGAGCGTTCAATACGAGCTCCCAACCTAGACCGAATAAAATCGCTATGATCGCTTGTAAAATATTTTTCTGCTTCATCGTATCCACCTTACCAGACGATAACCGCTATGATTGCTTCACTAAAACGCTCCAAATCGGCCTTTAATGGCAATGTCTCCGTGAATCCCTATTAATCGATCAACCCCCGAGCTGCTGTGGCCGGTTTTTATTAGCATTATGTGGTCTTATGGATAGGCTGCTGATTTAATTGGTGGAGCCGATGAGAATCGAACTCACGACCTTCGCATTGCGAACGCGACGCTCTCCCAACTGAGCTACGGCCCCACCGCTTAAAACCCTTGTTGATCTCCGTGCACTGTGCTCTTTTTTGAGTCCTAAGACTCGACTCGATAATTCACACATTTATTGTTACGGAATGTCTGATTCTACCAGACACCGGACTCTCAACACCGTCAAATCGACCTAGTGGCGCTAGCCTACGAATATCCCTTCATAGCAAAAAAGAACATTAAACTTACATACTAGATGGCAACTTCCTAGTCTCTAGCTACCAGAAAAATGGATATTTAAATGCTACAGTTAGAGTGAGTATTAAAAAAGTAAACAAACGTATATAACTAGCATCATTAAAACACTTTTAATCGCTATTACGTGACAGAAACAAGGCTAAGCCTTTGAAATACTTACGCGCGATCATCTTTTTTACCTTGCTATCCGTTCTGCCGACATCTGTGATTTTCGGACAGAGCTTGCGCGTTACGCTACTCGGGAGCGGAGAAACTTTCCCCCAACCAGGACGACTGGGACCGAGCATCCTGGTCGAAGCTGGCAGCAACACTTATATTTTTGACGTGGGTCGCGGAATCCTTCAGCGCTTCGGCGAAATTGACGGGTTTAGAAAGAATATCAATGGTGTCTTCCTCACTCATCTACACTCTGATCACGTGATCGGTCTTCCCGGCCTTTGGCTTGGTACCTGGATGTTCTCCCGCAGAAACCAGCCGCTACCGGTGTTTGGACCAACCGGAACGAGCAATATGCTTGCACATATTAGACAAGCATTTTCATTCGATATCGACGTTCGGGTCCTCGAAGGTGCAAACCCAGCGGGTGCCGAATTTGCTGTTACAGAACTCGACGACGGTTTCCGGTGGGAAGACGGTAATGTTGTCATTCGTGCATTCGCCGTCGATCACGCGCCAATCGAGCCGGCATTTGGATATCGGGTCGACTTTGATGGGAAGTCTGTAGCTCTTTCAGGCGATACCCGCTATTCAGAGACACTGATTGAGGTCGCCGCGGGAGTAGATCTGTTAATTCACGAAGTGAGTGATGCGTCCGAGGAATTCATTCGGACTAACCCGAGGTTCCGAGACGTCGTGATGGGACATCACACAACCGCACTCGAGGCAGGAGAAATTTTTGCCCAGGTGCAGCCAAAACTAGCAGTATACGCACACATGGTAATCCGTGACCTCTCTTTGGAGGAACTCGTAGGCAAGACTAGGGCGACTTATAAAGGACCGCTGATCGTAGGAGAAGACCTGATGGTCTTTGATGTCGATGACGCGATTAGTGTAACAACTCATCGTTAGGATACTGTCTGGATCACTGCTCACTGAAAGCTAAATTCAAATACTCGATCACATCAAACTCAATCCATTAGCCCAAAAAAGAGAGCACTATCACCATGAGCGTTACTGTTCGGCCGGCTAGATCAACAGACACGCCAAACATTGCGAAGTTCAACCGCAGATTGGCTAGTGAATCGGAAAATAGATCTCTAGACGAAGACAGGGTAGCTGCTGGCGTTGCAGCGCTGTTCGAATCGGTCGAACGCGGCCAGTACTTTGTAGCTGAAGTTGATGGTGTAGTGGTAGGTCAACTCCTTATCACCTATGAATGGAGCGATTGGCGCAACGGTATGTTCTGGTGGATTCAGAGCGTCTATGTCATCGAAAAATATCGGCGCGCCGGTCTTTTCTCAAGTCTTTATAAGACTGTGTTGGAATTAGCAAAGCAGGACCCACTAGTCTGCGGGCTAAGACTCTATGTGGAACAAGAAAACAATAGGGCGCGTGATATTTATCTATCACGAGGTATGTCTATGACTGGCTACGAGGTCATGGAGATTGATTTCACGCATTCTTGAATACCTAAAGGGAAAGGCCTCAAATAGGCTAATTTAGACTTCTAATGCCGAATACTAGACTCACCGGAGCAGATGTGTTGATTCGCACAGCGCTAAGCGCCGGCGTGACAACCTGCTTCGCAAATCCAGGCACCACCGAATTGGCACTGGTAAGGGGGTTGGACGAAAACCCGAGTATGCGGTCAATACTTTGTTTGTTTGAAGGTGTGTGCAGCGGCGCAGCGGACGGGTTTGCACGGATGAGTTCAAGGCCGGCGTTGACGTTGAGCCACCTAGGGCCGGGATTCGCAAACAGCATAGCGAACCTTCATAACGCCAGACGCGCCAATACTGCGGTGATCAATATTGTTGGGGATCACACAGCCGCACACCTGCCCTACGATGCGCCACTAACTTCCGATATCGAGGCGCTTAGCGGAGCGGTGTCCGCGTTGACACTCCGTATCGATTCAACTACGGATATCGCAGCACAGTTCCTCGAAGCTTATCAAACGGCAATCAATCCACCGGGGCAAGTGGTCACCTTGATTTTTCCGGCAGATGCTCAAGAGGCTGAGCAGCCACCTATAGAGCAGCTGGTTACAGTCGAAGTCGCGCGACCAACAGTCGATGATGAAGCGTTGACCAGGGCTGCTCAATTTTTGAAGACGGCAAACAACCCCGTTTTATTACTCGGCGATCAAGCGCTCAGCGAGCGCGGCCAAGGAGCAGCCGCGCGAATCGCCGCAACCACAGGAGCGCGGGTGCTAATCGAGACCTTCATCAAGCGTATGGAGCGAGGGAGAGGTATCCCGGATCTACCACGTCTTCCCTATTTTCCCGATGAGGCTCTCAACGCCTTGGGCGATGGAGGCCTGTTATTGGTTGGTGCAAAACCCCCGGTTTCATTTTTTGGTTATCCGGATTATCCGAGTCTGTTGGTTGCGAAAAATAGGACACATACCTTGGCTAATGCGGAACAAGACTGCGAATCTGCTTTGGAATCTTTAGCGGAACTCGTTGGAGCCGACGCGACTGTTGCCGAACTCGGACGCCCTAGCGCCCCAATTTCAGCTAAAGGTGCGTTGACCACGCAGATGGTAGGCCAATTATTAGCTCAGGCTCTGCCAGAAAACGCCGCCGTGGTAGATGAGGGGCTAAGTTGTGGAAATCAGTTCTATGCGGCCTCCGGCACGTCAGCTCGGCACACTATTATGACGACCACCGGTGGTGCGATCGGACAGGGCCCTCCGTGTGCAACCGGGGCAGCGGTGGCCTCGCCCGAGCGGATCGTCGTTAATTTACAGTCCGATGGGAGTGCCTTATATACCAACCAGGCGTTGTGGACGCAGGCACGTGAAGGACTCAATGTGAAAACACTGATAGCTTCGAATCGCCGCTACGGTATTTTGCAAACCGAGCTACAGCGCGCCGGTGTAAAGCAAATGGGTGAGGGAATGCAGGCGTTAACAGAATTGGATAACCCAAGGATCGACTGGGTGTCTCTTGCCAAAGGCTACGGAATACCGGCATGCACGGTTGATACGGGTGAGAATATGCAAGCTGCATTGGCCCGTACATTTGAACAACCCGGTCCGGAATTGATTGAACTTCAGCTTCCCTAAAATTGGCTTGCAAAGAGTAGCTTATGGGGAACCGCTAGCCACTTTGCGGTGGGGACTGACAACATTTACTACGCCAGTAACTTATTGGACGAAATTATTTGTGAAACCAGATCTCAAGAAAATCACACATGCGGCGATTTATGTGCGTCACCTCGACCACGCTATCGACTGGTACAAAAAACCATGGATCTCAAATTTCACGTAGGCAATTGAATGACCCCGAAGCGGTTTAATAAAATCAAGGCAACGCTGATTCAGCGTCAACCCGATCTAACTGTTCTTACCGCCGATGTCCATAAGACCCACAACATTTCCGCAGTAATTAGAACCTGCGATGCAATAGGCATTTTCCAGATGCATGCTGTATCACCCAACGGCGAAATTCGCCGTCACCATATGATAGCCGGGGGAAGCCAAAGAT
>JBJKYL010000016.1:0-113827 GCA_045561055.1 Candidatus Rariloculaceae bacterium
AATGCAGGTCTGTTAATATCACTTTAAGTCGTAGATACGGACGTGCCCGGAATCTTCGCCATTACCATCATGGGAAGCATAATTACGTTTCCTATAGAAAACTCTCCTGGATCGGATATGAATACTGTCACACAGTCGCTGGCGGAGTTCGTTATGTCGACGGACAGGGAATCTCTCCCCGCGTGGTCGATACACGAAGCGAAACGAACGCTTCTCAACATGCTTGCGATTTCGTTGTCAGCTTCGAAGTCTGACGGCGCAAGCATTATTCTCAACTGGGCACGAGAGGAATGCGCTACCGAGCATGCTTCGGTCATCGGCGCTAACTTAAAAACCTCGATGAGCACCGCCGCGCTCGTCAACGGATTCCTCTGCCATCTTCAGGATTATGACGATACGCATTTTCCGACGATTTTGCATCCGACCGCGCCCGTATGGCCGTCCGTGCTCGCGTTAAGCGAACGCCTCGGAATTTCCGGTTACGACACGCTTAGCGCATTCGTGCTCGGTGCGGAAACGGCTTGTCGCGTTGCGATCTCAGTACATCCGTGGCACTACGACCAGGGTTGGCATATCACTGGAACTTCGGGAGTGTTCGGTGCGGCGGCAGGAGCCGGCAGAGTGTGCGGACTCGATGCTGACCAATTAACCAACGCTTTCGGTATTGCCGGTACGCTCGCCGCTGGTGTGCGTGAAGTTTTCGGTACTCATGGTAAACCATTGCATGCTGGTCACGCTGCGGAAAACGGTTTACGCGCGGCAAGATGGGCCCAAAATGGATTTACGGGTGGCGATGACATCATTGCCGGTCGTCGCGGGTTCTGGGCTGTATTATCCGATGACGGTCACTCTGAGGAGGCTCTGCTCGGCGGTTTCGGGGAGCGCTGGGAGTTCAGGATGAACGGGTTGAAACCTTTCGCTAACGGTATCGTTTCTCACCCCATACAACAGGCTGTTGTGGAAGTTCGTAACGAACACTCACTGAAACCGGCGCAGATTAAGTCGATCACAGCCCGTGTACATCCGCTAGTGCTCGAACTCATGAACCGCCCTGAGCCCCGTGTCGGTCTTGAAGGTAAGTTCTCGTTCCAACATTGCGCAGCCGCAGCGCTTGTCGATGGAGCGGGTCACGATAGCCAGTTTTCCGACGCGAAGGTTCAAGACCCGGTGATTAAGGATGTGCGAACGAAAGTCTCGGCTACTATTGACGAGTCGGTACGCGAGGAAGAGGTATATCTGACGATTACCCTTACGAATGGACAGAAGCTCGAGCATCATGTCAAACACGCAGTCGGCTCCCCTAATAACCCAATGTCCGACGAAGCGCTTATAGCGAAGTATCGGGACCTCGCCGGCGAGGTGCTTTCACAGCAGCAAGTCGAGGATCTTGAGGCTGCCGTGTGGGAGCTCGACGAAGCAGTGAATGTCTCGAGCCTTACCCAACTGATGCAGTTGTAATAATTCCATCCACCGCAGAGTTTAGGTTTTGCATTTCGAAAATCGTCCTTCCTAGCCTGATATAATCAGCTAATGCGTGGATTTGCGACATTGATCATGCTGGCCGCCTGCCCGAGTCTCGTTGCTATGCAAATCAGTGGTCTGCATATGCATGTCGATGCTCATGGTTACGCCGGTATGCCGGAGGGTACGCATGTTCACGGTCAGCCGGGGCATCATCACGGTGATGTTTCCCATACCCATGACGTTATAGTTCCCGAGGGTCACGGCCATCCTGGCGGCGAGGATCACGCTGGTGACAAAGACATATCCATCATCAAGTTTGGTACCGCCGTTTCGAAACTTTTGCTGTATCTGATGGCCCTTGGACTTATTCTGTTTTTGATGGTGCGTCCAGCCGACACGATTGCGCTACAAAAATCCGCTCCCCGAATCACCGCTCGTCACGAACGTTGGCGGCCACCACTCCGGGCACCCCCGCTCTTTTCCTGTTACTCAGCTCTCTAGCTTCAATAGTGCGCCTGTTGGGCGCGATTTTCGGCCTATCCAACGTTTAGGTATACGGTGGCTGGTCCGTTACAGGAGATCCATTTTATGTGGGGCCTACTCGTACGAAAGATATTTACGTGTTTCTGTCTGACGATGTTCATGTTGTCTGCGTTCTCACAAGATGACCTGCAGCTGACTGGTCCGCCCATAAGCTTGCCCGATGCGTTGGCGAAAACAATGGTTCGCAGTCCTGAGCTCTTCGCGTTCGGTTATCACATCCAAGCAGCCGAAGGTCTGCTGTTACAAGCTAATCTCAAACCTAATCCCGAGCTGAGTATGGGTTTTGAGGATGCGTTTGGAACGGGCGAATTCAACAGCATCAACCGTATGGATTTGACTGTGACGCTGGGTTGGGTGCTAGATCGCGGAATTCGCGAGCGGCGCGTTAGTTCGGCAAACGCAGCCGTCTCGCTGACTAGAACAGATGCCGAGATCATGCGCCTCGATGTTGCTGCCGAGACAGCACGGCGCTTCATCGAATGCATGGCCTACCAGGCTCGGTTAGTTACAGCGAAGGAAGGGGTTCGTTTAGCGGAGGAAATTATCGAGGCAGTGGAGGTTCGCATTATGGTAGGCCGCGCTCTCGATGCTGAACTGTCTCGCGCCCGCGCTGAACTCGCACGTGCAGAACTTGTGCAGGAGCATTACGAGCATGAACTATTGGCAGCTTATTATCGGTTGAGTTCTCAATGGGGCGAAACGCAGCCTTCGTTTGGCTCGGTCATCGGTGACCTCAGTATGCTACCGGGTCTCGAGCCGGTCGAAATTCTCGTCGCTCGGGCAGAGCAAAACCCCGATCTGCTGCGCTATATGTCCGAACAACGTTTACATGATGCTGAGCTAGAGCTGGCCGAAGCTAAGGCGAAACCGAGTTGGAAGGTTTATGGTGGGATACGACGAATCGAACGCACTGACGACTTCACGCTTGTTGGTGGTATCTCTATCCCGATCACCATGAGAAATAAGAATGAGGGGAGCATTGCTGCGGCGCGCGCGAATCGGGCTCGTACTGATGCGGAAGCCGATGCAGCTCGTGTAAGAATTAAGACTATGTTGTTCGTGCTTTGGCAGGAGTTGCGACACTTCACTCAGACTGCCGGAAGTCTTGAAGTAGATGTTATTCCAAGTCTTGAGAATGCACTTGCTGATACGCGCAGAGCGTACGACCTTGGAAGTTACAGTTATTTTGAGTGGAGTACCGTACTTGCAGATCTACTTGCCGCAAATAATGAGTTACTCGAGGCCAATATTGGTGCTCACAAGGTTGTCATCGAGATCGAACGCTTGACAGGTGTTGGTATTGCCGCGCCGTTCGGCGAACAGTGAGGTTAGCTATGACTATGATATCTCGCATATTTGGTTTTTTGTTGTTTACTGCCACGCTGGTTGCTTGCGGTGGTGACATGCAGATGGGTGCTCCCGAGCTATCCGCAACCGCGGAACAAACTCATGAGCGGGGCCCTAATAATGGCGTCCTGCTAGCTGAGGGTGACTTCGTCTTAGAACTAGCCATATTTGAGACAGGTGTTCCGCCAGAATATCGGGCTTGGGCGACGAATCGTGGCGTAACTCTTGAGCCAACAAATTTCGACCTCGAAGTTAGGCTGAATCGACTCGGTAACGTTGTAGATCAGATCAAATTTTTTCCACAGAGCGACTATCTTCGAGGTGATACCGTAATCTATGAGCCGCACTCATTCACCGTCTCGGTCGATGCAACCTATGATGGTCGAAGTCATCTCTGGGAGTACGACAGTTTCGAAGGGCGCACCCAGATCAGTGAGCAAATGGCTCAAGCTTTCGGTATAGAGACGATGCTCGCGGGTCCGGCCGTACTCGAAGAGACCGTGACTGTTTACGGCAATATCGTTCCCAATAGCGAGAGAGTCCGTGAGGTTCGCGCGCGCTTCGATGGCGCGATTCTGTCCGTGAATGTTTCATTAGGCGAGACAGTTCGACAGGGTCAGGAGCTTGCGATCATCGAGAGTAATGAGAGCCTAAATGCTTACACGATTGAGGCGTCAATTGGTGGCGTAATTACTGAGCGTATAGCTAATGCAGGCGAACAGACCGCTGGACGAACGTTATTCACGATCGTGGATACGTCTTCGGTTTGGGCAGACCTGGCCGTATTCCCAGGGGATAGGACGCAGGTCTTAGTTGGTGCTGATGTGAATGTTTCGCCGGCGACAGGCGGCGACCCTGTTGTAGGTACTATTTCCTATATCGACGTCCTCACTGATGCGAATCAGGCAGTAAACGCTCGTGTCGTGCTTAATAATAGCGATGGGTTGTGGTTGCCTGGAACATACGTTAGCGCAGAAATTCAAGTTGGCACTCATGAAGTTCCACTTGCCGTGCGTCGTAGCGCCCTGCAGAGTTTTCGCGATTTTACCGTCGTCTATGCACAGATCGGTGATGAGTACGAAGTACGAATGCTCGATCTCGGTCGTCAAGCCGGCGACTGGGTTGAAGTGCTTGGGGGTCTTGATCTGGGTACGCGCTACGTGATCGAGAACAGTTATGTGATCAAAGCCGATATTGAGAAGACCGGCGCGACACACGATCACTAATCGGAACCGTACGATGCTCGAATATATTCTTAGATCGTCGATCAGCCAACGGGGCCTTGTTCTAATCCTTATTGGTATGTTGGCTGGGTTGGGCGTTTGGAATTTCGCGCGGCTGCCGATCGATGCGGTACCGGACATTACGAACATCCAGGTACAGATTTACACGCCAGCGCCCGGTTACACGCCACTCGAGGTCGAACAACGTGTGAGTTTTCCATTGGAAAACGCGATGGCTGGGTTACCTCGGCTCGATTACACGCGCTCCGTTTCCCGGTATGGATTATCGCAGATCACTATCGTCTTCGAGGACGGCACAGATATCTATTTCGCGCGCCAACAGGTGAGCGAGCGTCTTAGTGCGTCAAAGAGTTCGTTGCCAGCATCTCTTGAACCGACTCTAGGACCCATCGCCACTGGGCTCGGTGAGATTTTCATGTTTACGATCGACGCGGCGCCGGGGGCCTTGAACGCTGATGGAACAGTCCTTACGCAGACCGATCTTCGCTCTGTGCATGATTGGGTCATCCGGCCACAGTTATTGCGGGTCCCGGGTGTCGTTGAAGTCAATCCCGTTGGAGGTTACAAGAAAGAGATCCTAGTAGCGCCTGATCCCGCCAAGCTGCTGGCGTTCGGATTTTCGTATGAGGACGTAATTACTGCTTTGCGGCTCAACAACGATAATCGTGGTGCGGGATTCATCGAATTTAACGGCGCTCAATGGTTAATGCGTGTTCCGGGGCAAGCAACGGACCCGCAGCAAATTGCCGATATTGTCATCTCAGCGGATGAAGGCGTCCCAATCCGGATAGGAGATGTGGCTGCCGTTGGGCTCGGCCAGGAACTCCGTGCTGGTGCTGCGACACAGAATGGTCGTGAGGTCGTTATGAGTACGGTATTTATGCTGGTCGGTGAGAACAGTCGGACTGTTGCTAACGCAGTATCCGAGAAGCTCGATGAGATCGCGCCAAGTTTACCGGATGGAATTACAGCGACCACTGTTTATGATCGTACCGAGCTCGTTGATCAGACTCTTGCTACCGTGCAGAAAAATCTGTTTGAGGGTGCGTTACTCGTTGTCGTTGTATTACTGCTATTGCTCGGTAATGTGCGTGCCGCATTGTTGACGGCAGCGGTTATACCGCTTGCGATGTTGATGACGATTACCGGTATGGTGCAGGCTAAAGTTAGCGCTAATCTTATGAGTCTTGGCGCGCTCGATTTTGGGCTTATTGTGGACGGTGCGGTCATCATCGTCGAGAATTGTCTACGTCGGCTGAGCGAAGCCGGCAGTAGCGGGACCCTTGCGCTTAAAAACCGCTTGGCCGTGGTTCTCGATGCTACACGCGAGGTCATCCGTCCCGCGTTATTCGGTGTGGGCATCATCACGGCAGTTTACATCCCGATATTTGCACTCACGGGCATCGAAGGAAAGATGTTTCAACCGATGGCGATAACTATAGTAATTGCACTTGTAAGTGCGATGTTCCTATCGGTAACACTTATTCCTGCTTGTGTTGCTATCTTTTTCCGTCGGCCTCTTAAGAAGAGGAGAAACTACATTCTCGACGCTGTGCGCGAACTATATCGACCGCTCCTCGTAGTCTCACTGAAACTGCGTTGGATAACGGTGGGTGCGGCGACCATGTTTGTCTTTTTTTCTGCTTCTTTGGTTACAGGACTTGGTACCGAGTTTGTACCCAACCTTGACGAGGGCGACATCGTCATGCATGCACTCCGTATTCCCGGCACCTCGCTGCAGCAGGCTGTCGAGTTGCAGGAGCAACTTGAGTTGCGGATCAAAGAAATGCCCGAAGTTGAGACTGTGTTTACTAAGATCGGCAGCGCTGAGATCGCGACGGATGTAGTGCCGCCTAGCGTTGCCGATAACTTTATTATGTTGAAACCACGTGGCGAATGGCCCGATCCCGACAAACTGAAAACTGAGGTAGTAGCAGACCTAGAGAGACTCGTTGCGCCGATACCTGGTAATCGGTACGAATTTTTGCAGCCGATCCAGATGCGATTCAACGAACTGATAGCCGGCGTGCGAGCTGAATTAGCTGTGAAGGTATTCGGTGATGATTTCGATGAGTTGATTCGCCTTGGCGATGAGCTTGGCGTCATTGTAGGAGAGGTTCCCGGTGCCGCAGACGTGGTTGTTGAGCAGACGACAGGGCTTCCGGTCATGACTATTACGCCGAAGCGTGATGCTCTGTCGAGGCTTGGTACGACTGTAGCCCATCTACAGGATGTGGTCGCGACCGCGCTCGGTGGTGTTGTTGCCGGGCAGGTCTATGAAGGCGATCGACGTGTCGATATTGTAGTGCGTTTGCCCGAGCATATTCGTTCTAATCCGGGCCTCTTTGCTTCGTTACCGGTACCGCTCGATGACAACGAATATGTGCCCCTCCGCGAGGTAGCTGAGCTTGAATTAACCACGGGCTACAATCAGGTGCTGCGTGAGAATGGGAAGCGGCGCGTGGTTGTGACTTCCAACGTACGCGGACGAGATCTCGGTTCTTTTGTTGCAGATGTGCGGACAGCTATAGAGCAGCAGATTGAGATGCCGGCAAATTACTGGATCGAGTATGGTGGCACATTCGAACAGCTAGAGTCGGCGACGGATCGCCTCTCAGTTGTTGTACCAATGACGTTACTGATAATCGCGGTTTTGCTTGTTGTGGCACTTGGCTCAATGATTGATGCTGCGATCATCTTCTCGGGTGTGCCGCTTGCGCTGACAGGCGGGATTGCGGCTCTCCTGATACGCGGCATTCCGTTTTCGATATCCGCGGCTGTAGGTTTCATCGCCCTCTCCGGAATCGCGGTGCTCAACGGTCTCGTGATGGTCACGTTCATCCGCGACCTGCGTGCCGCAGGCCGTGGGCTCGATGATGCGATTATCGATGGCGCGCTGACGCGGCTGCGCCCTGTAATTATGACTGCGCTTGTCGCGTCGCTCGGATTTGTTCCTATGGCCCTGAATACAGGGATTGGCTCCGAGGTTCAACGGCCGCTCGCGACTGTTGTTATCGGCGGTATTGTGTCCTCTACTCTATTGACGTTAGTAGTGCTTCCGGCACTCTATCGCATTGTCCATGCTAGGGCGGTGAAGAGTACGTAGAGAATGAGTGACTTTTCGAGCCTTTGTTTGCCGCTGTGGTATGGCAAGACATTTCGTTAATTAGAGAGCCTCACCAGCCGAAATCCTATGGAGGATATGCTATGCGCAGAAAGCATATGCCCGATAAAGTTTCTACATCCAGTTAAGGATTCCTTTCTGGAAACTTCTGCGCGACTGCATAGCATCTTTCCACCGAAGCACGTTTGGATATTGCTCAAACGGAAACCTGGCTTTGATCAGAGTAACGACCAGCGGCACCCAGCTAATATCCGCGAGGGAGAACGTATCGCCCACCAGCCACTTGTGGCGACTTAAACTGCTTTCTGCTCTCCCAAAACAATTTTTGAGGATCTCAGTCGAATTAGTGAGACGTTCGGCGGACAATCCTTCAGGAGATGAATTTTCTTCGTGGAACTCGCGGAGTTCTTTGTTATCTTGGAGGTTGCGATAAATCTCTAGATCAGTTTCTGTTTTTGCCATTAGTTTACCGATCTTGTT
Source organism: Candidatus Rariloculaceae bacterium (assembly GCA_045561055.1). Classification (GTDB taxonomy): domain Bacteria; phylum Pseudomonadota; class Gammaproteobacteria; order Steroidobacterales; family Rariloculaceae; genus SMWC01. Next base: position 8,203 of record JBJKYL010000016.1, read on the forward strand.
GGCAAACATATAAGTTTTAACGTGGATGTGGTTTTCTGTTGCTAGGCTCATCCAGTTTCGCATCTTTGTTTCTTCGGTTTCATCTTTCGGTCGGAGTTTTGGTTCGGTAAAAGTCTTGTCGAGATAGTCGATGATGTCGGTAGATTCGATCAACACGACGCCGTCGTGCACCAATACTGGCACGAGACCTTTCGGATGTATCCCAAAATACTCCGGCGTTGCGTTTTCGGCTTTGTGTAGATTCACGTGGTGACTTGTCCACGGGAGCCCTTTCTCTTCGAGCGTCATGCGTACTCGCATGGAGCAGTTCGAAACATTGAAGTGATACAGGTGAAGTCCCTCGAGCCGAGTAACCTCCTTATTTGTTGGCGTAACTATTCCCATGTGCTCGGTCGTCCTTTCCCGTTAACTGATGAGTTATTATACCGTCCGCTTGGCAGTTCACTTGGCGCGCAGGTTACTATGGCGATGGAAGAAAAAGAATTGAACAGGCGCTTCTCGCCTGAAAATACAACGCGGGAGCTACGAATCATAATAATCCATAGTTGTTCTGTTTCTAGCGTACTATTATTTCTCAATGTCGATACGTTTGAAGAGTGTGCACAGTGGTAAGAAGTCATACACGGTTTGATGACACCTGCGAGATTATCGGTGTCAAGAATGAAGTCGCCGTTACCGGTGAGATTCTCCAGTTTCGCGAGCACGACGTCATTATTGCAACGATCCATCGTTCGGCGAAGGTCACGTTACATTGGCAGGCAAACGTTGCACAGTATGTAGGCTCGATGGGTGGTGTTGAGTTCAAGTCAAAAGGGCCGAAGGCGCATAACTATCGGACTACTAGATAAGGATAATTGCATTATGCAAAGATTTATTTTCTTGCTCTCGCTAATCTGTGCGTTAAATTCGAGCCGAGCGCAAGAAGTGAGACACCCGGGTACCGGTTTCTCAGCTATCCCGTCAGAGATAGGTGGCCAGGACATATTCGGCCCCTACGACATAGTTGAGAATTGGCCCAAGGATACCGCAACAGTAGTTGGGCATGAGGAATGGACCTTCGCTGCCGTCCGCGGCGTCTTCGCACAGAGTCCCGATCGTATACTGGCGGTGCAGCTCGGCGAGCTGCCTAACATCGAACGTCCAGAACCACGTCTCTTACCCGAGATTGGTCCTGGTATTGGTTACCCGGTGGCTCGTGCGCCCTGGCGGAGCTACCGGTCTGCGATGGGAGCGGATGGAGCCAACCTGCTTAGCGGCGCCGGTGCCCGGGAAGGCATCGATTACCGCAGTGGTCATGGCATTATAGTTTTTGATGGTGAGGGTAACCTTATAGAAGAATGGACGCAGTGGGACTCGATTCTACTTCGGCCGCATTCGATCTACATAAGCCCTTACGATCCCGATAAGCACGTTTGGGTTATCGACGACGGCCTACATGTGATCTATAAGTTCACTAACGATGGTAAGGAACTTGTGCAGACGATTGGTGTCGCCGGTGAGGGTGGTATCGACGAAAATCATCTCTTCTGGCCGTGCTATATGGACTGGGCGCCCGACGGCAGTTTCTACGTTTCTGACGGCGGAGACTTTTACATGCCGGACCGACCTCTAGGCGCCCGTGTCGTCAAGTTCGACAAAGAGGGTAACTATCTTCTCGAGTGGGGACAGGAAGGCATTCCACCTGACGAGTCTCGTCCTGCCTACTTTAATAACGTCCACGGTATCGCAGTAGATCCAGCAACTGGAAACGTTTTCGTTAACGATCGTGAGAACCATCGGATCCAAGCGTTCACAGGAGATGGAGAGTATTTACGCGAATGGTCGGTCGGTAACCCACCTTCCGATCTACATATGTTTATTATCACGGCGGATAGTTATCTATGGGCTGCGGATCGGGGTTCAAACAAGATTCTTAAATATGATTTGTACGGCAATCTCTTGTACTCATGGGGGGTTAGTGGCGACTTCCCGGGCGGTATGTGGGGAGTCCACGCTATAAGCGTCGATACGGATGGCAATTTCTATGTCGCCGAGGTCGATAATGGTCGCTTGCAGAAGTACCGACCACGTCCTGGCGCGAACCCTGAATTTCTCGTTGGTCCGCCAGTAGGCTCCACTAGGTAAGGTTTTTCAAACAAGAACCATTTAGGAGGAGAATCTACAATGAAAAATATGTGGTTTTCTTTCAGTTTAGCCTTATTTGTAATGTCTGGATGGGTTTTGCAAGCATGTGTTCCGACCGAGCCCACGCGTGAGATCATGAACATTGTTGGAGATCTTTATCGCGTCACGGATGATAATCATCGGACGGTCTTCCTTGTCACCTCTGAAGGAATCATTCTTGCCGACCCGATCAGTGCGGCCTTTGCCAACTGGCTTAAGGTTGAGCTTGCGGAACGTTTTGATGTGCCAGTCAGATACGTTCTTTACAGCCATCATCATTGGGATCATGCATCGGGTGCTGCTGCTTTCGCCGACACCGCGACCCTCATCGGTCACGAGAATATGATTCCGAATTTATCTCGCGAGGCTGATGACCCGAGTTTTCAAGACGTTCAGCCGCCGGACGTGATTTTTGCGGATCGTATGACCGTCACTCTTGGAGGCAAGACGGTTGAAATGATTCACGCATTACCGAGTCATAGCGACGATTCCGCCGTCATTCATTTCCTCAATGAGCGTGCGATTTTTGCGGTTGATTTTTTCAATGTAGGCCGCTTGCCATTCGAGAATTTAGGCGGTGACGTGGAGCCATGGATTGCTGCAAACAAACAACTGCAGGCGACAATTAACTACGATACTGCCGTGCCCGCGCATGGTCCGGTTGGGACTTCGGCTGATGTGAATGACTCTATTCGTTATCTTGAGGTGTTGGTGGCCGAAGTAACTCAAGGTATTGAAGCAGGACTGACCCTTGAAGAGCTGCAGGAAACCGTGCTCTTGGAGGATTTTTCCCACTATCAACAGTACGACGTATGGAGAGAGCAGAATGTTCAAGGTGCTTATCAGGGGTTAATGGTCGAGTAGTTTGAGAGTTTCACTGATACTCGTTGTTACTTTAGTGTCTGCGACGCCGCTCGCCGCTCACCACAGTGATGCGGGCCTCGACATGCAATCACTTGTGACGTTCGACGGCGCTGTTGTCGAGTACAACTGGCACAATCCGCACGTCTATATTGTTGTCGAGACGTCAGATGACAACGGAGAAGTAGTTCAATGGTCGATACAGACAAGCTCAGCGATAACAGCTGCGCGCAACGGTTGGACCACCGATTCGCTGGTTCCTGGAGAAAGGGTGACGTTTTCTGGGTATCCGGCCCATGATGGCCGTCCCTATGCGTTGCTGAAATCTATCGTGAAGGAAGGCGGTATTCCGCTCGGAGGACAGTATGATGCTGTCTCAGCCGGGCCACTTATCGCAGACTCCGAGATCACTGTTGGAACAACTACGCTCGAGGGCGTATGGATTTCTGACGGCGATAAACTCGTTGACTACCCTGGCGGATTCGACGGTTTCTTTCGTGCACAGATGACGCTTAACGAGAAAGGCGCTGCAGCGCAGGCTTCTTATAGCGAACTTTCTAACGAGAACCCGAACTCGACCTGCGTTGGGCGTCCGACACCAGCAATGATTATTTCTTCAGTTCTCTACCCGCTCCAGATAGAGTTTCTTGATGGCGGGGCACGTATAGCGATTCGCAGTGAGTTTTTTGATGAAGAACGCATCGTTTATATGGATGGCAGGTCGCATCCGGATATTAGTCAACGGTTTCGAACCGGGCACTCTATAGGTACGTTAGAGGAAAACGTTCTCATCGTGGACACGATAAACTTCGATGATCATCGCTCACCCTATCAAACGGGAGTGCCTTCAGGCGCGCAGAAACACGTCGTGGAACGTTACGAACTTAGTGAAGATGGTACGCGTGTCTTGGTTGATTTTTTGCTTGAAGATCCAGAATATTTAGCTACTTCGATGACGCATACAAGGGAGTTTGTATACATTCCTGATCATGTGATGCAGTCCTTCGACTGTGATGTTGAGTCAGCGCGAAGGTTTGTACTGGAGTAGTCTCATAAGGACGAAAGCATGCAAAACACGACAAAATGGTTCTCGCTCATGCTTATTATTGTCCCCCTCAGTTGCTTTAACACATCATTCTCGCTCGCATTACCCTGATAGGGTAGTCAGATCAGGGTGATTTCGGAGCTCTATGATCTTGAGCGCATCATCTATATTAATGGTGTGGTCCCGCCGGCGAACGCTTTTACATCTTCCCTTGGTTATTCCATAGGCCGTTGGGAGGAGCGGACCTTAATTGTTACGACTTCACATATTAACTGGCCTTACTTCGATAATATTGGTACGCCTCTGATAGAGGAAGTAGAGATCGTCGAAAACTTTACTGTGACCGAAGATCAGACTCGACTTGATTATCGGTTTGTTGTTTCGGATCCGACGGTCTTTTCCCGTCCTGCCGTCTATGAGAGATATTGGTTGGCGCTCGGCGAAGATATCGAACCCTACAACTGTACGGTCTATTGACGACTGGTACCGTGTGCTGAAAGTTATTGGACCCTGATCCACGAGCGCGAAGAAAACTTACTCGTCTAGGCTAGCCAACCACTCGTCGTCAGAGCCTTGGACGAGATCGTCAAACAGGTACGCGCTGAGATAACGTTCGCCTGTGTCAGGTAGCATGACCAGCATGACGGATCCGGGCGCTGCAGTCTCAGCAGCTTTATGTGCGGCTGCAAGCGTCGCGCCGGCTGAGATACCAACGAAGATTCCTTCCTCGGCCGCAAGGCGTCGCGCCATTGCTTTGCCGGCCTCATCAGAAACAGGTAGAAGCTGGTCGTGGATATCAGGATTGAGAACATCGGGGACGAAGTCTGGAGTCCAGCCCTGAATCTTGTGTGGTGTGAATTCCTGACCGCCGACGAGCTGCGCCCCTTCGGGTTCGGAGGCGATTATTTGTACGTCGGGTCGTGCCAGTTTAATCACCTCACCGGCACCGGTTAGCGTGCCACCAGTTCCCCAGCCCGTAACCCAGTAGTCGAGTTTCCGCCCAGCGAAATCGCAAAGAATTTCCGGTCCGGTAGTCTGGCGGTGGAATGCGGGGTTTGCCGGATTTTCGAATTGCCGGGCGAGGAACCAACCGTATTTTGCAGCCAACTCCTCGGCTTTTTTGACCATGCCCGTGCCGCGTTCAGCGGCTGGTGTGAGAATCACTCTAGCGCCGAACGCACGCATGATTTGCCGACGTTCAGCGGAGAAGCTGTCTGCCATTGTGGCGACGAAACTGTAACCTCTGGCGGCCGCAACCATTGCCAGTGCGATGCCGGTATTACCGGAAGTGGCCTCGACAATAGTCTGTCCCGGCTCTATTTTTCCTCGACGCTCAGCGTCGTCGATGATTGCAAACGCTAACCGGTCCTTTACCGAGCCGGCAGGGTTAAACGACTCCACCTTGGCGTACATTTCAACATGATCAGGGACAACGTTGTGCAGTTTTACGACGGGGGTATTACCGAGGGTGTCAAGAATGCTTTCGTAGATCATGTTCCAGTCTCTCTTGTCGATTATAAATATGGTAGCGAACGATCAGCTAATTTGCGCTAGGTACTCAGTACTATCGTCCTTAAACAGGACAGTGTTTTCGGGAGAAAACCAAGCATAGCGTTTAGCAAGTTTCGTGGTTTCGCCGACGAGTAGTAATGCAGGTGGTTTTATCTCGAGATTTTGTGCGGCGTCGGGTAGCTTCCTAAGTACCGTGCTAATGACACGTTGCGATTCGGTCGTGCCACGCTCGATCACGGCGACAGGGGTTTCGGGATTACTACCAATCTTGATAAGCCGCTCAGCAATTTCGCCGTACTGCGCGACGCCCATGTAGAGTGCCAGCGTTTCGTCAGCCCGGAGCGGGGCTAGATCGAACTGGTCCGAATCTTCTACATGCCCGGTTGTGAGCACGACTGAGCGTGCGACACCGCGTAATGTGAGCGGTATTCCAGCGTAGGCTGCGCAGCCCTCAACCGCCGAAACACCAGGTACGATCTGGAACGGTAGGCCCGCATGAGCTAAAGCCTCGAGTTCCTCCCCGCCACGACCAAAGACCATTGGGTCTCCTCCTTTGAGCCGGCAGACGCGCTTGCCGCGACTTACGAGCTGGACGAGCAGCCGGTTGATTTGCTCCTGCCGGATAGAGGGTTGTCCTGGTTGTTTACCGACCGAAATTAATTCGGCATCGCGGCGTGCGAACTCGAGTACTCCCTTGCCGACTAAGCGGTCGTAGAGGACAACCTCGGCCTGGCTTAGCAACTGCTTGCCACGAAGCGTGATGAGGTCCGCACTTCCTGGACCCGCGCCAACAAGGTAGGCTTCGCCCCGTGTGTTACCAGCATCCCGATGCCAGTCTTTGAGCGCCTGTTTGAGCGTTGCTTCCGCTTCCTGTTCGGCGCCCGAGTAGCACTGTTCTGGTAGAGGTCCAGCGAATAATTTTTCCCAAAACCGCCGCCGTTGGCTGACGTCTGTAATGGACTTAGTAACGCGTTGTCGCCAGCGTCCAGACAGGGCCGCAAGACTGCCGAGCTGCGCGGGTAGCAGTGATTCAATCAATCCTTTAACCCAGCGCGCGAGTACGGGAGATTGGCCGCTACTCGATATAGCGACCGTTATTGGTGAGCGTTTTACGATCGCGGGCATGATGAATGAACATAGTTCTGTGTCGTCCACGACATTACAGAAGCACTGCCGCCGTTCGGCCGCGAGTGCGATACGAGTGTTAAGCTCGCGGTCGTCGGTTGCCGCAATAACGAGCCAATTGTTATCGAGGTCGGCTTCTTGAAAGGCACCTTTCCTAAGGTTAATGTCTGCGTTCGCCGCGAGTACGTCGAGTCCGGTCGTCGCGTTCAGGCTCACGACTTCGATGATTGCACCGGCATTGAGTAGTTCCCGAACCTTGCGTTCTGCCACGCCGCCGCCGCCTACGACTAGGCAGGGCCGGTCCTTTAGTTGGGTAAATATCGGCAGGTAGTCCTTAGCCATTCGTTCTCTAGCCGGGTGAGGGCACATTTCTAGCGTGTGTAACAATACCGTCGCTACTCTCTGGGGGACAAGACTATCTTTTTCTGCGCTTATACCAGGCGGGAATATATGTTAAATTATTGATTGTTATAGGTATTGTATAGTTGACAGCTCTTGTGACCAATGGTTATATGTATAAATTCGACAGCTACTCTCGCCCATGGATGCGGTGTTTTTACTTGGTTGCTGAGTAGGAAACGGACGGACGCATGACTCTGAAACAACTAAAATATCTTCTTGGCATTGTTGACAGTGGTCTGAATATCACCGCTGCGGCCGAACGCCTCTACACGAGTCAACCCGGCATCAGTAAACAGCTAAAACAGCTTGAAGCCGAGCTTGGCATGCAGTTATTTACTCGTAAGGGGAAGAGTCTCACAGCGGTTACGCCAGCCGGTCGTGAAGTTATCGATCGTGCCCGTAAAATTGCGCGTGAAGTCGAGAACATCACCAGCCTTGCTCGTGACCTGACGGGTGAGCAAGAGGGAACGTTATCGATTGCGACGACCCACACTCAGGCACGCTATGTTCTTCCGGATGTGATTCGCAAGTTCAGTGAGCGCTATCCGAAGGTCAATCTTGAGTTGCATCAGGGTACATCCGAGCAGATCGCTGAGCTCGTGAGTTCCCATCAGGTGGACTTCGCGATTGCGACGGGCGCCCAAAAATTATTCTCGAATCTGACGCTACTGCCGATCTATCATTGGAATCGTATAGTGCTCGTGCCTAATGATCACTTACTGGCGAAAGAGACGAGGCCAGTCGATCTTAAAATGCTTTCGGCGTATCCGCTTGTGACCTACGTGTTTAGTTTGACTGGGGAGTCGTCGTTTAAGCGCGCCTTCCAAGATGAAGGGCTTGAGCCACGAGTTGCGTTCACGGCACGGGATGCTGACATCATCAAAACCTATGTGCGTATGGGAACGGGCGTAGGCGTAATTGCTTCGATGGCTTACGAGTGCCAGGACCAGGCAGACCTGACGGCAATTGATGCTAAGGATCTGTTCCCGCGGGTGACAACTTGGCTCGGCTTTCCGAAAGATATGGTATTAAGGCGCTATATGGCCGATTTCATTAACCTATTTGCACCGCATTATCGGTTGAGATTAATCGCTGATGTAGCTGCACTTGAAACTCAGGAAGATGTGAATGATCTGTTGAAGGATATTAAGCTTCCGGTTCGCGGTGGCTGCGGAGAAGACGAGGTTTCCGCGGTTTAAGAATTGTTACGAACACGTTACTTTGCTGTGCTTTGATCAGACATTGAAGCGAAAATGGATTACGTCGCGTTCTGCGAGAATGTATTCCTTGCCTTCTAAACGCATGACGCCGGCCTCCTTGGCTCCTTGTTCACCATTACGATTGATAAATTCCTCAAACGCGATTACCTCCGCGCGAATAAACCCTCTCTGAAAATCAGTATGAATCTCGCCGGCAGCATCATAGGCGCTCGTTCCTTGCACAACAGTCCACGCACGAACTTCCTGCGGCCCGGCCGTATAAAAGGGCTGTAATCCGAGTAGTTTATAAGCTGCTGCGATTACGCGGTTCAGACCGGGTTCCGCTAATTCGAGTCCTTCCAGGTACTCTGTTTGGTCGGCCGGATCCAGCTGCGCCAGTTCGGCCTCTAACGTCGCGCAGATGGTTACGACGGGCGCACCTTTTGCGCTTGCATACTCGATTACGCGTTCGACGAGTGGGCTCTGTTTCTGGCTGTCCTCCGCCACGTTTGCGATATACATGACGGGTTTTGCTGTGATGAGGTGAATATCCCGTAGCAATGATTGCTCACTTGGTTCGAACACTTGTTCGCGCACCGGGGTGCCCTCTTCGAGAGTAGTCAACACGCGTCGCAGAAGATCGCGCCAGGTTACCGCATCTTTCTCATTGGTCTTCGCTTGTCGGATGGCTTTATCGAGCGCTCTTTCGACGGTCTCGAGGTCGGCCAGCAATAGTTCGGTGTTTACTACCTCGATATCTTCGAGCGGATCAACTTCGCCTGCAACATGGGTGACATCGTTTGTAGTAAAACATCGTACGAGATGGGCAATTGCATGGGTTTCGCGTATATGTGCGAGAAACTGATTACCGAGGCCTTCCCCCGTCGATGCCCCTTTCACGAGTCCGGCGATGTCGACGAACTCTACGACAGTGGGGATAACTCGCTTAGGTTGTACTATATCTGCTAGCGCCGACAGCTCTGGGTCGGGTACGTTCACGACACCGACGTTAGGGTCGATCGTACAGAAGGGGTAATTTTCTGCTGGGATTTCCGACGCTGTAAGCGCGTTGAATAGCGTCGACTTACCAACATTTGGTAGACCAACTATGCCGCACTTTATTCCCACTTCCTAGTCCTCGGTCGGATTGTTGCTAACGTCTTTCTTATAGGCACGCGGATTCATACCACGGCTGTGGAGCCGTGTTTTGGCGAGTTCCGAGCCGTGTTCTATCAGCACTGGAAGCGTACCAATCGCCGCGTTGATTGCGTCGAGAATTTCATCCTCATCTGCAGATGGCGCCGGTCGTAATAGGTGACTTAGGACTTTATTGCGTCCTCCCTGTCCGGGATGACCGATACCGAGCCGTAGTCGCCAGAACTTTTTACCTATACATCGGATGATGTCCCTCATTCCGTTATGGCCACCGTGCCCGCCGTCAAACTTAAGTTTTACGCGGCCGAGTTCGAGATCGAGTTCATCATAGACGATCAAAATATGTTCGGGGATGATCTTGTAGTAGGAGGTCGTAGCAAACACGGACCTTCCACTTTCGTTCATATAGGTTTGCGGCTTGAGCAATCGGATTCGCGCACCGCAGACGCTAATTTCGGCAGTATCACCGTGTAGCCGATTCTCGGATCTAAACCTTCCGCCATGTGCTTGAGCAAGGATGTCGGTAAACCAGAAACCCGCATTGTGGCGTGTTCGCTTATGCTCAGGACCTGGGTTTCCGAGTCCGACGATTAGTTCGATTTGCTGTCCCTGTCCCATAGCAGCATCCTAGCATCTAGGCTTGTAATGAAAAGGCCGCCCTGCGGCGGCCTTTGTCCTACAGTTGTTAGACCTTTTTAGTCAGATGTCTCCTCGGAAGCTGCGTCGGCTGAATCTCCATCTCCGTCAACATCTTTTTCAGCTGATACTTTGCTTTCTTCACCTTCCGGTAGTTCCTCGCCTTCTTCAGGTTCGGCAACTTCGTCTTCTTCTTCGCGACGCGGTGGGTTGATGGCTATTATGGCCTCATTCTGGTCGTGGACCAGAGCCGTGATTTCGACACCTTCGGGTGCCACGAGATCGGATAAGTGCAGAAGCTGGTTTAGCTCAAGATTCGTAACGTCGAGCTCAAGAAATTCTGGCAGATCCTTAGGTAGACAAGAAATTTCGACATCGGTGCGTAGTTTAGATATTTCACCACCTTGTTCACGAACACCGATCGATTCTTCTTCTCCCAGAAAATGTATTGGTATGTTGAGTGTGATTTTCTCGTCCGCTAAGATCCTCTGGAAATCTAGATGTAGAACTTGGGGCTTGGCTGGATGCCGTTGCACATCCTTGACGATAACGGCTTGGGATTCCTTACCAAGGTTCAGAGTCAGGATGCTCGTATAGAAAGCCTCCCTTTCCATATGTAACTGGAGGCGTTCCTTTCCCAACATGATGGCCCGTGGCTCTTCACCGCCGCCATATATAATCGCAGGTACCTTACCGCGTCGTCGTAACCGGCGGCTTTCGCCCTTACCGAAGGTATCCCGGGCTTCAATTTCCAGTTCAAAACCGGCACTCATCTTTCTCTCCTGCTGGGGGCGCGGGATAATACCAGGGGACGCTAGTCCACGTACAGTGAGCTAACAGACTCGGCGTCGTTGATTCGCCGAATCGTCTCCGCAAGGAGCTCCGCTACGCTAAGCTGGCGAATCTTCGTGCAGGCTGCGCCCTTCTCGCTAAGGGGTATCGTGTCGGTTACAACGAGTTCATCCAGGGTCGAGTCCTCAATTCGCGATAAAGCCGGACCCGAGAGTACGGCGTGGGTTATGTATGCCACCACTTGTATGGCCCCATGGCTTTTAAGAATCTTACAGGCCTCGCAGAGCGTGCCAGCCGTATCGACGAGATCATCGATCATGACACAGGTCTTACCATCTACCGAACCTATGACGTTCATTACCTCGGCCGTGTTCGCTTGAGGTCGCCGTTTATCGATAATTGCTAAATCCGCATCATCTAGCCGCTTCGCTAGTGCTCTGGCGCGAACGACACCGCCTACATCTGGTGAAACGACTACTATTTTTTCGTATTTCTGCTTCCACGCGTCGCCCAGCAGTACGGGCGATGCGTAGACGTTGTCCACGGCGATGTCGAAAAAACCTTGGATCTGGTCGGCATGCAGATCTACGGTCAAGACCCGATCAATACCTGCGCTACTGATTAATTTAGCAACCAGTTTTGCTGTGATAGGTACTCTGCTTGCTCGTGGGCGGCGATCTTGACGCGCAAACCCGAAGTAGGGGATTAGCGCCGTGATGCTGCTAGCCGAAGCGCGGTGACAGGCGTCGGCCATCACTAGCAGTTCTATGAGGTTCTCGCTTCCCGGTGGACATGTTGGCTGGACGAGAACTACATCGCGGCCGCGAATATTCTCCATAATTTCTAGTTTGACTTCGCCGTCGCTAAAGCGACCGACACTAATCTTCCCAAGTGGCACATGTAGATGATGGGCGATATTCTGAGCAAGCTCTGGATGGGCGCTACCAGAGAATACTGTTAATGTTTCTGGCTCCAACATTGACTCCTAAGTGAAATGTTTTCGATGATGGCTGGGGTGGCAGGATTCGAACCTGCGCATGACGGGATCAAAACCCGTTGCCTTACCACTTGGCTACACCCCATCCGTGTGCTGTATTGTGATGGTGGTAGTGTAATGAGTTCAAGATGATCGTAGCAGCCTTTGTCATTCATCGCTGGAACGCTGCCAGCGATCAATAATTACGCGCAATTCGAGATCTTGATAAGCGAGATTAATTTGCTGCGGCAGTATTACCCCGCCAGCTAGCTGATAACTTTCGTAGCGTAAATTCCAGTTACGTTGTATAAGCGACCGGAGGGCGTTGTCAGGTCCGACCACTGTCTCAGCTGAAAATTCAGGATCAGGATACCCTAATAGCCACGAGCTGAAACTCTCTACTGGTAGCCACCACCCCAGCAATTCTGAGAGCTCGGTTTCGGGATCGTTCAGCTCCCAAGTCTCGCCCCGCGCGTGAACGATGAGCTGACTTGCCGATCCTGCGATCTGCAGTAGGCCGGTTCCGAGCGGCCCACGAATCGCCAAATCGATAGAGTCCATCGATTGTTGCCATTGAAAACCGCCCTGGAAGGCTTGCTGGCCCGTGTCTACGGCAATCCGACCACGCAACGACCAGCCGTCAAGATGTTGTAGATAATTTTTCCTTTCGGAATAATTGAACCCATCCTGGTTGGCTGGGGTATAGGCGCAGCTAACGACACCGGCTGCAAGTATGGTTTGCGCAAGTGCAAGAATTAGAAAGCGCTTCATGGTTCGAGGCGCTGACTCAGCTCCCGCAGGTGGTTGCTCTCCGGGCTTTCTTCGAGCCTCTTCCTGAGAAGTTGTAATGCTAAATTGTGATTTCCCAGTGCCCACTGCGTATCCACAATGTGAGCTGCAACCTCCGGGTCGGGGAAAAGTTCGTAGGCGCGTTCGAGATGGGTCAAGGCTAATTCAAAATCGCCGAGATTAAATAGCACCCACCCCATGCTGTCTATGATTGCCGCGTTGTTAGGTTCTAGTGCAAAAGCTTTCTGGAGATAGCCAAGTGCTTCCTTATGGCGGCCCATTTCGTCAGTTAGTAGATAGCCTAGGGCGTTTAGTAACCCCGCGTCTTCCGGTAAGTCGCGGACTAGGGACCGCAGCGCGCTAGCGGAGCGACGGCTACGCCCCTGTTCCTGATAGAGTAGTGCTTGCGCGTAGCGCAAAGATCGGTCATCACGGTAGTGTCGCAAACCATCCTTAAGCGTGTCCTCGGCGGTACCGAGTTCGTCCCGGTTGATAGCGTTCTGCGCGATGGATACGTATAGCTGCACATGGGCTTCTTGAAGTGTTTTGTTATTAGGTGACTTAAGGACGGCATCGGTTAGTAACTGCATCCCCTCATCTTCCCGATCGAGCTGCAGCAAGAGCTGGGTTTGGGCCACAAGCATTTCATTAGAGTAATCAGGATTAGCATTTCCGAACTCGCGTAAATGCTGGAGCGCACCAGACTTATCGCTCAACTCAGTAAACAATAGATTAGCTGCACGGAGCTGTGCCTCGACGGCGTTGGTGCCTGAGGTAACGCGAGAGTAGGAGCGCATAGCCTGCAGCGGCTGTTCTTCCAGTTCCGCAATTCTGCCGAGGTAATAGTAAGCTTCGTCGCGATAAAGAGTTTGAGTGCGCAGATCGGTGAAATGCCTTCTTGAAGCCTCTAGTTCATTAAGTGTCAGTGTCAGAAACGCCACCGCTCGCACCGCCTCTGGAAGGCCCGGGTTTTGCGCAAGGATGTCGTCCAGCAGGTCCCTCGCCTGTTCCTGGTAGCCCGCCGAAAGCAGTAACTCGGCATATTGCAAACGCATGCCGACGTTGGGTTGTTCTTCAGCGATGCTTTCAGCTAGCGATAGTCCTTCTTCGATGCTACCAGAAATGACTAGCATCCGAGCGAAGAGAAGCTGCGCTTCGATCCATTCGGGTTCAAGTGTAATGGCGTGCTGGGCATTGTCTAATGCTAACTGATAATTACCCGAGCGCAGGCCTAGACGGGCGAGTCCATAGTGTCCTTCAGGGGTTCCCGGATAGCGGCTGACCAGTTCCGAGACGATGGAGGTGGTCGCTTCAGTATCCGACTCGTTCGATAAAAACTCAATTAGGAACGCTAGAGTCGCGCCGTGATTCTCCGTCGCTGATAGTATCTGATCGAACTCATTTACGGTGCCTAACATGTCGCCAGAGCGCAGTTTGAATATACCCATATACTGGTGAACGCGGGGATTGTTAGGGCTAAGAAGTCGCCAGCGCTCGCTTGCCTGAAGGCCTTTTTCCGTTAGGTCCAACTGGTAGGCTATCTCCGCAGTCATCTCAGCATGTTGTGGGTCGTCAGACAGGAGTGCGGCGGCTAGGTAATGATCAGCGGCCTCTATATTATTACGCTGTTCCTGCGCGATAGAGGCGAGGACGAAATGAGAGTCTATATCTATTCTTCCGGATGTTGACTGCTCTACGTTAGTCGTCGCGCAGCTCGCCAACCAGATGGATGATAGTACGGGGAGATGTTTTTTTAGATTCGCCATGAATTGCGTTCTGAACTATACCTGAACGCAAGCGTTCCATCTTGTACTAATATAGGGGCTATCTGACAATTCGATCGCCTATTCGGGCGCGTTGTTCCGTTTCGCAAGATTTTGAGGAGGATCCATGGAAGGCTGGCAAATCGTTGTTATGATCTTCCTAGATTCAGTTGTGGCGGTGCCGGTAGCGCTAGACTGGGGATTCAGGTTATTAGGTGCAGCCCTCTTATTTGTAATCGGTCGTTGGGTTTTGTTAATCGAATCCGGGGAAAGTAGCGTCGAAATTACCGTTCAGCCATGGGTCGGTAGGGAGGACCCCCTGCAAGTTCGCAGTGGTCTGCTGGCACATATTAAGCGCGCCTTAGAAAATGCTCGTTTATCGATTCCCTATCCACAGCGTGATCTGCGCATCATTGACGAAACTTGTGGTGGCTCGTGAAGAAATCGATCCAGGTTCGGCTGGATGAACTCGTCGAACGGTTCGAGGAACTTAGCCATTTATTGAGTGAACCCAGTGTTATTTCCAACCAGGACAAATTTCGCGATCTGTCTAAAGAGTATTCGCGCCTGGAGGAGATAGCAAAAGATTTCAATGCCTTCAAGAAAATTGAAGCAGATATACGAGATGCAGAAGAGATGCAGGAGAGTGATGATGTAGAGTTAAGATCACTCGGAGCCGAAGAGCTTGAAGCGCTTCTGGAAGAGCGCGAGACTAGTGAGCACCGTTTAACGTTTCATCTGATTCCCGTTGATCCTGATGACGATGCTAATCTATTTCTCGAAATTCGGGCCGGTACGGGTGGAGACGAGGCAGCCTTGTTTGCCGGTGACCTGTTCCGGATGTACAGTCGGTATGCAGAAAATAAAAAGTGGCGCGTCGAAATACTGTCTGTAAGTGAGGGGGAACATGGAGGCTATAAAGAGATAATTTCGCGTGTCGTTGGCAAGAGCGCTTACTCGAAACTTAAATTTGAATCTGGCGCCCATCGTGTGCAGCGGGTTCCCGAAACCGAGTCGCAGGGCCGGATTCACACTTCGGCATGCACCGTTGCTGTTTTACCCGAACCGGAAGATATTGAAGACGTCGACATCAACGCTGCGGATCTTCGTGTCGATACTTTTCGCGCGTCCGGGGCAGGAGGTCAACACGTCAACAAAACCGACTCGGCTGTGCGTCTGACGCACCTACCGACTGGGATCGTTGTTGAGTGCCAGGACGAGCGTTCGCAGCATAAGAACCGTGCTCGCGCTATGTCTCTGTTACAAGCGCGGCTCATGGATGCTGAAATGACTAAACGACAGACGGAGACAGCTGAGAAGCGCCGAAGCTTGGTTGGCTCCGGTGATCGTTCAGAAAGAATCCGCAGCTATAACTATCCGGAAGGCCGGGTTACTGACCATCGTATTGATCTAAAACTCTACAGGCTAGACGAGATTATTCAGGGTGACATCGACCTGTTGATAGAACCGTTAACGAATGAGCATCAAGCGGAACAACTTGCCGCGGTCAGCAGCATCTAATTTCGGCGAGCTCGTCGAATGGGGATGCGGCGAGCTCGCCTTAGCAAGTACAACGCCACGTCTCGATACCGAGTTGTTGTTGGCAATAGCCGTGGATCGACCACGCAGTGTCATTGTGGGGTTCCCGGAACTAGTCGCCTCCCCAGGTAGTTGCGATCGATTTCGCGATTTAGTTCAGGAACGCGCGCGCGGTGTCCCGCTTGCCTATCTGAGTGGAAAGAAGGAATTCTACTCACTACAGCTAGGTGTTACGCCAGATACGTTGGTGCCGCGTCCCGAGACAGAGTTGCTTGTCGATCAGTCGCTTAAACTCTTAGCCGGACGTCATAGCGCCAGTGTTGTTGAACTCGGGACCGGTTCGGGTGCGATAGCGCTAGCGTTAAAATACGAACGCCCCGATCTTGATGTCACGGCCGTAGACTCAAGTCAGGCTGCTTTGCGTGTAGCACAGCAGAACGCAGCGCGTTTAGGACTCGATGTTCGCTTGCTGGAGTCGATTTGGTTCAATGCGCTTGGTGGCGAGCGCTATGATTTGATTGTTGCCAATCCACCCTATATAGCGAGTTGCGATCCGCACTTTAGGACCGACCTACGTCACGAACCACGCACCGCGCTTGATGGGGGCGATGACGGGTTGGCTGCTATTCGTTCGATTCTAGCAGGGGCAGGAGCCTATCTTAAAAAAGACGGTTACGTCTTGCTTGAGCATGGTTTCGATCAGGGTATAGCAGTTGCGATGCTCGCTCGCGAGAATTGCTTTGCCGAAATTGAGGTTTGCCTTGATTTGAATGGTCAGAATAGAGCGTTGATTGCGCAGGCCCCGCGTTGAACAGGGCATACGCGCCGTAAGTATGATTGAAACACTCCTAAGTGTTAGTCCGCTACCGCGTCGTAACCGAGATTTGGTGATAGCCAGCGTTCTGCCTCGGTTAACTTCCAGCCTTTACGTGCAGCGTATTCCTCTACCTGATCTAGGCCGATTTTACCGACCGAGAAGTAGTGAGCCTTTGGATGAGAAAAATACCAACCACTGACCGCCGCCGTAGGATACATAGCATAGGATTCGGTTAGTTCGATACCCGTCGAATTACGCGTATCCAACAACTCCCAGAGCGCTTTCTTCTCGGTGTGATCAGGGCAGGCGGGGTAACCGGGCGCCGGGCGGATTCCACGGTACGCTTCAGCAATCAACGCTTCATTATCGAGCTGTTCTTCGCTAGCGTACTGCCAGAACTCTATTCGAACCCGCTGATGTAGGCGCTCAGCGAAAGCTTCTGCTAGACGATCAGCTAGCGCCTTTAGAATAATCGCCGAATAGTCGTCGTGTTGCGCTTCAAATCGGGCAACGTGTTCTTCGAGTCCTATACCGGTTGTTACTGCGAATGCGCCGAGATAGTCTGCTGCTTGGCCAATTGGTGCGATAAAATCGGCTAGGCAATCATTGCTCAAGTCGCTTCGTTTGCGCCGCTGCTGTCGCAGATGATGCGAGTGGAGAGCGATTTCGTTTCGATCTTCACTAGTGTAGATCTCAATATCGTCCCCTGCAGCGTTCGCGGGGAAGAAGCCGATGACACCGGCCGCCTTCAACCATTTCTCTTCAATAAGTTGCTTGAGTAATTGTTTCGCGTCTGCATGGAGACTACGGACTGCTTCGCCAACGGTTTCATCCTCGAGAATTGCCGGGAAGCGGCCACGAAATTCCCAGGCGTTAAAAAACGGCATCCAATCGATGTACGGGACTAATTCCTCTAATGGATAGTCGGCGAATATTTTACGGCCCATTGATCGAGGGACGGGCGGCATATAGCTGCTCCAGTCGTATACCATCGCGTTAGCCCGAGATGTTGCGAGGCTCAACTCGGGGCCTTTAGTAATCTTGCCATCGTGCCGGCGGCGTCTATGGGCGTGATCCTTAGTGGTTTGACTGGTAAAGCTGTCATAGTCGCTGCCGATAAGCGACTGGACGACGCTTACGGACCGGGAAGCGTCCTTAACATAGACGACCGGGCCATTGTAGGCTGGATCGATCTTAACGCTAGTATGTACGGGCGACGTCGTTGCGCCGCCGATCAAGAGCGGTAGTGAGAAGTCCTGACGTTGCATTTCGCTTGCTACATAGACCATCTCATCAAGTGATGGTGTTATCAGTCCGGAGAGGCCGATCACATCCGCGTCGATTGTTCTAGCCGTCTCGAGGATTTTTTCGGCGGGAACCATCACGCCGAGATCGATCACTTCGAAGTTGTTGCACTGAAGCACTACGCCCACTATATTTTTTCCGATGTCGTGAACGTCGCCTTTTACAGTCGCCAATACGAGCTTCGCTTTCGCTTGGTTGCCGCCTTTTTCAGCATCGATATAGGGGACAAGATGAGCGACTGCTTTTTTCATCACTCTCGCGGACTTCACGACCTGTGGAAGAAACATTTCGCCCGCGCCGAATAGATCGCCGACAACGTTCATGCCATCCATCAATGGGCCTTCGATGACACTGAGCGGGCGCTCTGCTGCAAGTCGCGCTTCCTCGGTGTCTTCGATAACGAACCTATCTATCCCCCTTACGAGCGCATGCTCGAGTCGCTTTTCGACCACCCAGCCCCGCCATTCCTCGTCTTTTTCATCCGTACGTGGTTTATTCTCCCCGCTATAGTCCTGAGCTACGGCCAAAAGCCGCTCCGTCGCATCATCACGGCGATTCAGAATTACATCTTCAACCGCGTCGCGGAGCGTATCCGGGATCTCCGTGTAGATTGCTAACTGACCGGCATTAACGATACCCATGTCCATTCCGGCTCGGGTCGCGTGATAGAGAAACACAGAATGCATGGCCTCGCGGACAACGTTATTACCACGAAATGAGAACGAAACGTTACTCACGCCGCCGCTGATCATTACGTAGGGCAACTTTTCTTTTATTTTTCTCGTGGCTTCAATAAAAGCGAGGCCATAGCCGTTGTGTTCTTCGATTCCGGTAGCAATCGCAAAGATATTAGGGTCGAAAATGATGTCTGAAGGCTCGAACCCAACCGAACAGACAAGTAAATTGTAGGATCGCTCGCAGATCTCTATCTTCCGCTCGATGCTGTCTGCCTGGCCCTGTTCGTCGAACGCCATCACCAGTACGGTTGCGCCGAACTTGAGTATCTCGCGCGCCTGTTCGAGAAAAATAGCTTCGCCTTCCTTTAGACTAATAGAATTTACGATAGCCTTGCCCTGCACGCACTTCAGGCCAGCAGTAATGACGCTCCACTTAGAGGAGTCGATCATGATAGGAACACGGGCTATATCGGGCTCAGATGCGATCAGCTTTAGCATCTTCTCCATTGCGACTTCAGAGTTGAGCATACCTTCGTCCATGTTTACGTCGATTAGCTGGGCACCATTATCAACCTGCTGCCTCGCAACCATCAGTGCTTGCTCATAGTCATCGGCCTCAATCAGCTTTCGAAAGATTGAGGACCCTGTTACGTTTGTTCGTTCGCCGACATTGGCGAACAGGCTGTCGGAGTCCAGATTTAGCGGTTCGAGCCCGGCGAGCCGATTTTTGATTGGTACTCGGGGAATTTGTCGCACCGCAGAACCTGATACGGCTGCTGTTATCGCTCTGATGTGTGCGGGAGTGGTGCCGCAACATCCACCGACCATATTTACCCAGCCGCGTTCCGCGAACTCCGCAATTACCTCGGACATATGTTCAGGGGTGTCGTCATATTCGCCAAACTCGTTTGGTAGACCAGCATTCGGGTGAACGCTGACACGCATTTCGGCGAGCTCAGATAGTTCTTCTATATAGGGACGTAATTCGCGCGCGCCGAGCGCGCAATTTAGCCCTATGATCAGCGGCTTCGCATGACGGACGGAGTTATAGAAAGCTTCGAGAGTCTGGCCAGACAGCGTTCGTCCAGATGCATCAGTAATTGTTCCTGATATCATGATTGGTATGTCGATATCACTCTCGTCGAGCACGCTTCTTATTGCGTAGAGCGTCGCTTTTGCATTAAGCGTGTCGAAGATAGTCTCTACCATGAGCAGATCAACACCGCCGTCGATTAACGCTGTTACCGCTTCGGTGTAAGTTTGGACTAGTTCATCAAAAGTGATGTTTCGCGCCGCCGGGTCGTTGACATCAGGGGAGATCGAGCAGGTTCTGTTAGTCGGTCCCAGAACTCCGCTGACAAAACCTACGGAGCCGGTTTCTTCTATATACGTATCCACCGTTTTCCGGGCCAGTCGGGCGGCGGCTAGGTTGTATTCTACGACCATGTTTGTCATGCCATAGTCCCCAAGTGAAGGGGCGCTGGCATTGAATGTGTTCGTGCTGATAATGTCTGCGCCAGCCTTAAGAAAGTTGCGATGAATCGCGGCGATACTTTCGGGTTGCGTGAGTGTGAGAAGGTCGTTATTACCTTTGAGAGGGGTTGGCCAATCCGCGAAGCGTTCTCCCCTAAAATCTTCTTCAGAAAACTTTAGTTCTTGGATACTCGTGCCCATTGCACCGTCAAGAATGACGATACGCTCATCGAGTAGCTGCTCCAGCTGTTTGCGCCGACTCATACTGTGAGTTTTTGCTCGGGTAACTGAGGTCTAAGGCCGATCGCGTGACAGATCGCGTAGGTCAGTTCTGAGCGATTAAGTGTATAGAAATGGAATTCTTCGATGCCGTGGTTACACAACTCATCGATTTGTTCTATTGCGAAGCTTGCTGCAATCATGCCGTGCGTTCTAGGGTCGTCGTCTAATCCGCTAAACCGTTGGTGAAGACGGTTCGGTACATGCGTACCGCATTGTGCCGCGAACTTCAGCATTCTCGGGAAATTCGTTATCGGTAAAATACCAGGCACTATAGCGACCTCTATGCCTCCCGTTGCGCAGCGGTCGCGGAATCGAAGAAAGGTTTCCACGTCGAAGAAGAACTGCGTGATTGCTCGCGTTGCACCGCGATCAATTTTCTTTTTTAGATTATCGAGGTCTGATTGTGAACTCTCCGCTTCGGGATGCACCTCGGGATAGGCAGCGACTGAAAGATCGAAGTCACCGATAGCGCTGAGGCCTTCGACGAGATCCGCCGCGTATGAGTAGCCATCAGACGACGGTACATATTTTTTTGCGCCCTTGGGCGGATCGCCGCGCAGAGCGACGATATGTCTGATGCCCTCCTCCCAATAGGTACGCGCGGTTTCTAGCACCTGTTTCCGGCTTGCACCGATGCAGGTCAAATGTGGTGCGCAGGCCAAGGTCGTCTCCTCCTGGATCCGTTTGACAATACGATGTGTTCGATTCTGGGTAGATCCGTCGGCGCCATAGGTAACCGATACGAAACGAGGCGTTAATGGTGCCAGACGCTTTAACGATCGCCATAGTGTCTCTTCCATTTTCTCGGTCGCTGGGGGAAAAAATTCGAATGAAACTTGAATGTCAGTAGCCATTGTTTGCCTATTGAGAAGATACTGTTGATCTAATCGCGAGCGCAATTAGTAGTCCTTCATTGCTATTCTGAATCACCTCTATGGGAGTCAGTCTCGCCTTGGTTAAACGGCTACCGAGATTCTCTTTGTTCATTGGCGATCCTTTCGTTTCCACCACGAGCAAATACCCATCTTTTTGCAGTACTGACGCCGCCTGTTCCAATGCATCATGCGGACGATCGGCTGTGCCAAGCACACGATCCATCGTCACTATGTCAAAGCTTTCTTTTGGAAAACTGAGGTTGTACATATCGCCGTCTCTGACTGTACAGTTCGTCAGGCCCTCAAGAGTGACCTGAGCTCGAGCGACCAGGCGCATCTCCCGAGAGCGATCCACTGCAATGGCGCGAGTCACTTTACGTGCTAGCAGTCGAAGCATGCTGCCTGTCCCGGTACCTATATCGAGCAAGTCTCCAAAAGGAGTTTCATCGGGCATACGTCCCTGCAAAAGCTTCTCAACGATTTCACCGACCTCGTTGATGGCGGTTGTGTCCAGGGGTGTTACGCCCAGCTCATCTAGAAGTTCACAAGCGCGAGTTTGGCGGTTGTTGAGAATTTCGATCAAGCGATGGCAGTCCTGTGCAATCTCTAAATCGTCGTCGGGAAGACAGTTTAAGACTTCCTGCACAAGTCGGTTACGGTCTTCGTCGACATTCGCGCGATAGTAAACTTCGTTTTGATCTCGCGTCCTCTGCAATACATGGACATCGCATAACAGTTTGAGATGGCGTGAGACTCGCGGCTGACTTAAGCCAGTAACACAGGTAATCTCACTCACGGTGAGTTCGCCCCGCCCGAGGGTCAGGAGCAGTCTCAGACGAGTTGGATCACCTAGAATCCGCAGTAGTTCGACTAATTCTTGTGTATTACCCATAACTAAATTAATATATAAAGATATAGTTATATACTTTACATATAATTGATTGTCAAAGGCTTATTTCTCATTTTTTAAGAAAGAGAGGTATCAATAGTCATTGCTATCGTGTGATTGTTGGGTTCCCGACTTTCGAGCGGTTGATAGTTTTAGGTAAAAAGGCTAAGCCTATCGGCGCTTTAAGTAATGGTTCAGGGCTGCGCTTTTCGTAAAAACTTCGAGTTCAGTAAGGCAGCTACTAGATTCAATAATGATGACAGGTATAGTACTGAGCGGCTGCTCAGTGCATTATCAGGTCAGGTATTTCGCTACCGAGGATTTTGCGGATTTCGGTCGCATCGAAGCTGAAAATGCGATTACAAAACTCACAGGTTAGTTCTACCTGTCCGGTATCCTCAATAATACTAGCTATCTCGTCAGGGCCGAGCATACGCACTATCCCGGCAAGATGGTTTGGTGTGCAACGGCAGTCGTGGCTCACTGAGCGCGCTTCAAATAGCCGAATAGTGAAATTATGGAACAGTCTTGGTAGAAGATGGTCCGCTGGCAGTTCGCTTAACCCAGTAGTGCAGAACTGAGCGGTGTGAGCTAAGGCTGCGTCAAACATTTCATCTGATTCGTCGTTACTTGGCAGTTTCTGTAGCAACAATCCGGCAATGCACGTTTCTGTCACCATGAGTGTTAGATGTGTCGTCAATTGCTCCGACTGCTGAAAGTAAGCTTCGAGACATGCGTCGAGCTTGGTGCTTATAAGCGGGACGGTTCCTTGGAAGGTTCGTCCTTCCTCGCCGGTGTCGATGTTCACCGTCAGATTGCCCTGACCAAGCAGCGGCTCGTCTTGCACCGCTTCCCGCCATTGCACCATGCCCCGAACCTTCAATTCACCCGAGCATTGTGTCAATAGTAGTTTGACTGGGCCGTCACCTTGTAGTTGAAGGGATAATTTAGGTGTGTCTCTGAGCCCTGTCGCCAGTAATACGGTGGCCGCGACACTTTCACCCAATAGTTGGAGAATATCCTGGGGATACTCGTGTTGGGCTATCACCTGTCGCCAGGTTTCTTTGAGCCGGATGATAGAGCCGCGAATCCCGAGTCCTTCAAATAGAAAATTCTGGACTTCGTTCACCGATCACTCATTGAGCTTACGCTGAAGGATCTCGTTTACCCGTTGCGGGTTGGCTTTGCCGCTAGAGGCCTTCATAATCTGGCCGACAAAGAAACCGATTACTTTCTGATTTCCTTCTTGGAATTGCTTAACCTGGTTAGGGTTATTCAGCAAAGCATTCTCAACGAGTCTTTCGAGTTCGTCGCTGTCCGATATTTGCTTCAGGCCGCGTTTATCGATGATTTCATCGACTGACCCTTCGCCTCTCCACATTGCTTCAAACACATCTTTTGCGAGTTTTCCGGAGAGCGTGTTGTCTGCAATCCGGTCGTTGAGAAGCGCGAGCTCATCGGGTGAAATGTTGGACTCAGTGATGTCTAGGTTCTCCTGATTTAGTGCTGCAGCGAGTGCGCCTTGGACCCAGTTGGCTATCAACTTCGGCGTTGCAATATTCGCGCTATCGACAGTTCGTTCAAAATAGATAGCCATGTCCGGACTCGAAGTGAGCACACTTGCATCGTATCTTGATAATCCGAAGTCTCTCTCAAAGCGTGTACGTTTCGCGTTTGGTAGCTCTGGTAGATCCTTCTGCAACTCTTCGATCAATGCATCGTTAATTACTAAGGGTAGCAAGTCTGGATCGGGGAAGTAGCGATAATCGTTTGCCTCCTCCTTGCTGCGCATTGACCGTGTTTCGCTTTTATCGGCGTCGTAAAGGCGTGTTTCCTGGAAAACTTGGCCGCCATCCTCAATAACCTCAATTTGGCGCTCAACTTCGAGATCGATCGCTTTTTCGACGAACCGAAATGAATTCAAGTTTTTTAGTTCGGTTCGCGTTCCGAGCTCTTGTTCTCCCTTTGGACGGATGGATACGTTAGCATCGCACCGGAACGAGCCCTCCTGCATATTCCCGTCCGAGATTCCCAAATAGAGCACTAGCGAATGAATCTTGCGCATATAGATTCCAGCCTCGCTCGAAGAGCGCAAGTCTGGTTCCGACACGATCTCCAGTAGTGGCGTGCCAGCACGGTTCAGATCGATGCCGCTTGCACCCTGAAAGTTCTCATGGAGAGATTTTCCTGCGTCTTCCTCGAGGTGAGCGCGAGCTAACCCGATCGTTTTTACCTTGCCACTATCCAGAACGATATCTAAATGACCACTATGTGCGATGGGTAGCTCGAATTGTGAGATCTGGTAGCCCTTGGGTAGGTCTGGATAGAAATAATTCTTTCGCGCGAAAACCGATCGACGTGAAATTTCACAGTCTGTCGCCAATCCGAACTTGATTGCCATCCTGACCGCCTGCTCGTTGAGGACAGGTAGAACACCAGGATAGCCTAGATCTACGAGGCAGGCCTGCGAGTTGGGTTGCGCGCCGTACGTTGTAGGTGCCCCTGAGAAGATTTTACTGACCGTCGCCAGTTGGGTGTGTATTTCCAGGCCGATTACGACTTCCCAGTCCATGGATTGTCTACGCGTAACCCGCTGGTATCTGCTTATGCCAGTTGGTTTCTCGTTGAAAATAGTGGGCTGTCTTGAATAGTGCTGCTTCGCCAAGGTGCGGCCCAATTAGTTGCAGGCCTACGGGTAGTCCATCAGAGAACCCGCAAGGCACCGATAGCGCGGGTAATCCTGCGAGATTCGCCCCAATGGTGTAGATATCATTGAGGTACATTTGAATTGGTTCATCCATTTTCTGTCCGATGCCAAAAGCAGGTGTCGGCGTGGTTGGGCCTACGAGCATATCTACTTTGTCAAAGGCATGGGCGAAATCGTCGCTAATCAACTGCCGGACTTTTTGTGCCTGAAGATAGTATGCGTCGTAATAGCCTGCGGATAGCACATAGGTTCCGGTTAGTATTCGTCGCTTAACTTCTGGGCCGAAGCCTTCGCCGCGAGTGCGCATATAGAAGTCGGTTAGGTCTCCTGTATTCTCCGCGCGATACCCAAACCGTACGCCATCGAAACGAGAAAGATTCGATGAAGCTTCCGCAGGTGCAACTACGTAGTAGACCGGAACCGAGAGATGAATGTGTTCGAGGTCAACGTCTTTTATAGTTGCACCTAGTGACTCGAATACCCGTAGCGCGTCCCGCACTGCCGTCGCGCTGGCATCGTCGAGACCGTCATCAAGAAAATTTTTAGGGACGCCGATCGTGATAGCATGCCAAGGTGTGTGCAAGTTGCCAACGAAGTCGGGGACCGGATCGGGTAGGGCTGTCGAGTCGCGTTCATCGAAGCCGGCCATCGCTTGTAACATGATCGCGCTGTCTTCGGCCGTTTGTGTTAGCGTTCCGGCTTGATCAAGGCTAGACGCAAACGCAACCATGCCGTAGCGTGACACGCGCCCATAGGTTGGCTTGAACCCTGTTATTCCAGTTAGTGCTGCGGGCTGCCGGATGGAGCCGCCTGTGTCGGTTCCGGTTGCTCCAGACGCGAGTCTTGCAGCCACAGCAACCGCCGATCCACCTGACGATCCGCCAGGCACGAGATTAAAATCCCAGGGATTGTGCGTTGTCCCATAGAAGCTAGTCTCACTAGATGAACCCATGGCGAACTCGTCCATATTCGTTTTGCCGAGCATAATAGCGCCGGCTTCTCTTAGTCGTTGGACAACTGTGGCGTCATAGGGCGATATAAAGTTGTCCAGCATTTTTGAGCCGCAGGAAGTTTTCACTCCCTGCGCGCAGAAAATGTCTTTGTGGGCAACGGGAATACCGGTCAGTGGCGATACGTCGCCAGCAGCAAGTCGTTCGTCAGCAGCTTTTGCTTGTTTTAGCGCTTCGTTGCGAGTAATTGATACGAACGCATTGAGATCAGAATCGAAGTGTTCGATGCGTCTGAGGTAATGTTCGGTCAATTCCGTCGCAGATATTCGCTTAGCCAAAAGGTCGTCGGAAAGTTGTTTGATGGTTTTGTCGTGCATCGCTAGCACCGAATTAGTTCAGCGGAAATATCACACTGCGCCGAATACGGTTTTCGTATTCCTTGATGTTTGTTACTCGATGACCTTTGGAACAAGATAGTGGCCTTTCTTCACATGCGGCGCGTTGAGCTGAATGTGCGCATGTTCATCGATTTCCGTCACTTCATCGCTACGCAGGCGCTGTCCATGATCAAGCGGATGCGCCATCGGTGTGACCCCATCGGTCTCGACGGCCTGAAGCTGGTCGACCAGTTTAACGATATCCGAAAGTTTAGCCTGAACGTCAGCCATCTCTTCAGTGGCGATATTGAGGCGTGCCAGCAAGCAGAGCTTTTCGATATCTTCTCGATCGAGTGACACGGTTCATTTCTCGGCAAAGAAAGGCGCTTAACTATACACTTCGCTTGCCGATTGTCCTACCCATTGCTAAAGTGGTCAATTGGTTTTAGTTAGTGGCCTTGGGGCCTAATGTTAAAGAGCTTTTTCGGATATTTTTCCAACGATCTTTCTATTGATCTGGGTACTGCAAATACTCTGATCTACGTCCGCACGCGTGGAATAGTTCTCAACGAGCCGTCTGTGGTGGCGATTCGAGAGGAAGCCGGTCGAGGCGGGAAGATACTAGAGGCAGTGGGCATGGATGCCAAGAATATGCTTGGCCGCACGCCCGGTAACATCACTGCAATAAGGCCGCTCAAAGACGGTGTGATAGCGGACTTTAGCGTTACCGAAAAGATGCTCCAGTACTTCATCAAGAAAGCCCATGGTTCGCGTTATTTCCGACCAAGCCCCCGAGTTCTCGTTTGCGTGCCTTACGGTTCGACTCAGGTGGAACGTCGCGCGATTCGCGAATCTGCTGAAGGAGCCGGGGCGCGCAAGGTCTATCTCGTCGAGGAACCGATGGCTGCTGCAATTGGTGCAGGGATGCCCGTACACGAAGCGCGTGGCTCCATGGTCTTGGATATTGGTGGCGGTACCTCAGAGGTTGCCGTAATTTCACTTAATGGCATTGTCTACGCGGCGTCAGTCAGAATCGGCGGAGATCGGTTTGATGAGGCGATAATGAACTATGTCCGCCGCAACTACGGCATATTGATAGGTGAAGCGACCGCTGAGCGAATCAAAGAGGAAGTTGGATCGGCTTATCCGGGTCAGGAGGTCAACGAAATTTCGGTTAAGGGACGCAATCTAGCTGAGGGAATTCCGCGGAGTTTTACGCTTAATAGCAACGAAATTCTCGAAGCGTTACAGGAGCCGTTACAAGGAATTGTTGGTGCCGTCAAAGCCGCTCTAGAACAGACGCCACCAGAACTGGGTGCGGATGTTGCAGATAGAGGGATCGTGCTAACGGGCGGTGGTGCGTTATTAGTTGATCTAGACAAATTAATAACAGAAGAAACCGGCATGCCGGTCGTCGTCGCAGATGAGCCGCTAACATGTGTAGCCCGTGGTGGAGGCCGTCTCCTGGAGTTGCTGGATGAGTATGGCTCAGCTGCCTTCGCAGTGGAGTAATCCGACTTCGGTTGGTACAGGCAGTTAGCGGGAGTGGCGTAGGCCATGAATGCGGTTGGAGGAAACGGCGGAAGTTTCGGTAAAGGGAGCGTTTCCTTAGGTCTGCGCTTCATAATTATCGCCATTGTTAGCGGTTCGCTGATGCTGCTCGACCATCACGAATCACATCTCACAAGGATACGTCAGGTATTCTCGATCGTGGTGTACCCGATTCAAGTCGCCGTCAATCTTCCGTTCGCTGGTTGGCGGCTGGCGAATCAAGCAATGTTGAGTCGGAACGCGTTACTCGACGAGAATGCGCTACTGAAAAGTGAGCAACTTGAAGCTGACGTCCGTTTACAGCGACTCGCTACCCTTGAGGCAGAGAACGATAGGTTACGGGCGATGCTAGATTCCAGCGCAAGAGTGTCAGATCGAGTGCTCGTCGTCGAAATTCTTGCAGTTGATCTAGATCCGTATCGGCAGCGTTTTACGATTAACCGGGGACTGAAAGATGATGTCTATATCGGACAGGCTTTGCTAGATGCTGACGGAGTCGTGGGCCAGATCGTGCGCGTAGACCATATGACATCAGAGGTCATATTGATCAGTGATGCCGATCATGCGCTGCCTATCGCTATCAACAGGAATGGTTTACGGACGATTGTTGTCGGAACCGGCGATAGTAATAGACTCCGACTTCCCTATCTTGCGAATAGCGCAGACATTAAATCTGGTGATCTGCTCGTTTCTTCAGGTCTTGGTGGCGTGTTCCCCTCGGGCTATCCGGTAGGAAGAGTCTTGGAAGTTCTTCGTCAGCCCGGCCAGTCTTTCGCCGAAGTTATCGCCGAACCTCTGGCGCAGCTGGATCGTGACCGAGAAGTACTACTGGTTTGGGAGGCGGATGACGAGGCTGGTGGTTCCACATCGACGAGTATAGCTGAGGCACAGTAATGTTGGGAGTAAAGAGCCAAAGACAAATGCTGCTTATCTCCCTGTTCTCGGCGTTAATGCTTGCGATCGTGCCGTTGCCGGCGGCAATCGCTGTATATCGGCCCGACTGGGTCCCAATCGTTCTGATTTTCTGGAGCCTCATGACTCCCGAACGTGTCGGCTTGCTTACGGCATTCTTGATGGGCCTAGCGCTTGATGCGCTGTCGGGGGCGCTGCTTGGTCAACATGCGTTCGCCATGGTCACGGTTGTCTATCTAAGCGTTCGATTCCATTTGCGTATTCGGGTATTCCCCGTCTGGCAACTAAGCGTGACCGTTATTCTGTTGCTTATTATTTATGAATTCATGTTGTTCTGGATAGATGGGGTCGTTGGCCGCAGTGTGCCTGTTATTGAGCGTTGGGCGCCGGTCGTAAGCGGAGCGTTGGTATGGCCTTTGGTTCTCAGTTATCTTGCCAGTGTGCGTGACGATACTCAAACGCGGGTCTAATGTGAATCGTCTAGCGCAACTAAAGGATCATGGTAAGGAACAGCAGCTATTCCTTTCCAGAATCATTGTCGCTGGGATTGTAATTCTGCTACTTACTAGCATTCTCGTCCTTCGTTTATATCAATTGCAGATACTCGAGTATCAGCAGTTCGCTGATCTATCGCAGGGTAACCGTCTTCGGATTGAACCGTTGCCGCCGACGAGAGGTCTCATTTTCGATCGAAACGGCACCGTGTTGGCCGAGAATCTTCCAACCTGGGAGCTAATTGTCACGCCAGAGGAAATCGAAGACATGGACAACACTTTCGATTCTTTGGAGGTGCTGGGGCTTATTGCGGTGGATAATCGTGCCAGTCTGAGAGAGCTGATTCGTTCACATCGCGGATTCGAAAGGGTCAGGTTGGGAAATATCAGCGAGGAAGAGGCTGCACGATTTGCGGCTCGTCGTCATCAATTTTTAGGCGTCGATATCAGAGAAGGACTCGTGCGGCACTATCCTTACGGTGATGCTGCAGCGCACGCGCTTGGCTATGTGGCAAGTATTTCTGCGGAAGATCTAAAACGAATTGAGCGGAGCGATTATGCAGCGACATCGATTATCGGTAGGACCGGTGTTGAACTAAGTTACGAGGATGTTTTGCATGGGTCTGTAGGTTATCGACAGCAGGTTGTGAATGCGCAGGGGCGAGTTTTGCTAGATCCCGTAACAAATGCTGGTGTTGGTGATGCAAGTGCCCCATCGACAGGTCTCGAAACCAAATGGCCGGTGCCCGGGAACAATATCGTTTTATCACTGGATATTCGTTTGCAGTTAGCGGCTGAAGAATTGATGCAGGGCATGCGAGGCGCTGCTATAGCGATAGATCCAACTAATGGCGATTTGCTAGCATTTGTCAGCGCGCCTTCGTTTAACCTCAATCGATTCTCTACCGGCTTAACTCAATTGGATTACCGTGCTCTGAGTGAAGATGCCGACATTCCTCTTTTTAACCGGGCACTGTCTGGGAGTTATCCTCCCGGATCCGTTATCAAGCCGTTCTTAGGCATCGCTGCTTTGGTTTACGGCGTGCTTGATGCTGATCACCGCTCAATGTGTCCTGGCTATTTTCAACTACCAGGTCACTCGCACCGTTACCGCGATTGGAAGCCGGAGGGTCATGGTTTAACAGACCTTCATCAAGCGATTGTTCAGTCTTGCGATGTTTACTACTACCAGCTCGCCGTGAAACTCGGGATTGATACTATAGATGAGTTTCTTCGCTCTTTTGGTTTTGGAGCGCCAACCGGCATCGATATTAATGGAGAGGGGCATGGGCTCGTGCCGTCTCGTGAATGGAAACGAACTCAGTTTTCCCGTCGCGAAGATCAGGTGTGGTTTCCAGGAGAGACAGTGATAACTGGTATTGGTCAGGGGTTCACTCTCGTGACGCCGTTGCAGCTTGCGCACTCAACCGCGATATTAGCGAGCCGCGGTATTCCCTTTAAGCCGCGTTTAGTGAGAGCGGAGGTGGATGGCGTTACGGGCGAGGTCACCGCGCGTGAGCCAGAAGCTCTTTCAGAGCTGGACATTGATGCAGATCACTGGCAAAGCATTCACGATGGAATGCTGGGTGTGATTGAGGAAGAGTTAGGAACCGCTCATACCGTCATGAGCGGAGTCGATTACATGGTTGCGGGCAAGACCGGTACTGCACAGGTCTTCACTGTTGCTCAGGGCGATAAATACGATGCCGAGACTCTGGACGAACATTTGTTGGATCATGGGTTGTTTATTGCTTTCGCGCCAATTGAGGCGCCTAGCATTGCGATTGCAGTCGTGGTAGAGAATCGCGGTGGCGGAGGCGTCACAGCAGCGCCAATCGCCCGTCGTATTTTGGATGTTTACTTCGAAGAAGCTGATTATGTCCGTCGGTAGTCTTGAGTATAGCTCCGTCTCCGAGCGCGTCCCGAAGCCATTTCGGTTTCGCATGCCGATCATGGATGTGCCGATTTTTCTCACGTTACTCGTGGTCACTGGCTTCGGTTTTATCGTGCTGTATAGCGCTGTTGATGGGGAACCATCCCTCCTGATACGTCAGGGGGTCCGGATACTTCTCGCGTTCTGCGCATATTTGGTAGTCGCGCAGATTTCTCCAAGGGCTCTGATGATGTGGACGCCGTGGATATTTTTTTCTGGCATTGTTTTGCTGATATTCGTTATGGTGAATGGTGCCGTAGGGCAAGGGGCACAGCGATGGCTAGATCTTGGTATTGTGCGTTTCCAGCCATCCGAACTGTTGAAGCTAGCAGTTCCGATGATGGTTGCGTGGTTTATGCACGAGAGACCTTTGCCACCAACGTTTTTCCAGTTACTAATCGTCGCAATCCTTATACTTGTACCCGCTTTTCTAATTGCCCAACAGCCAGATCTCGGAACGGCCCTACTCGTCATCGCAGCGGGCTGCTTTGCAGTGCTGTTCGCGGGCGTTGGTATTCGAGTTGTCTCAGCTCTTGGAATAATAGGTCTGTTATCCGTACCAGCGCTTTGGCATTTTATGCGGGAGTATCAGCGGGCTCGCGTGATGACTTTTCTTAATCCAGAGTCTGACCCGCTCGGCGCGGGTTACAATATTATTCAATCCAAGATCGCATTGGGTTCCGGCGGGCTTTTCGGAAAAGGCTGGTTAAACGGTACTCAGGCACATCTCGAGTTTCTGCCAGAACGCAGTACGGATTTTATCTTCGCTGTTATGGGAGAAGAGTTTGGGTTGCTCGGGCTACTTTTGCTGCTGACACTCTACCTGGTCGTGGTTGGGCGAGGTCTTTTGATCGCTGTCCATGCTCAGGATACGTTCACACGCCTGCTCGCAGGTTCGTTAAGCCTCACATTCTTCTTCTACGTCTTCGTGAATGCGGGTATGGTTTGTGGTCTTTTGCCAATCGTTGGAGTGCCACTACCGCTTGTCAGCGCAGGGGGGACTTCAATGGTGACGCTAATGGCTGGTTTCGGTATGCTCGCGGCGATCCAGGGCAATAGGAAGTTACTCGCAACATGAATGGATTCTACCGACAGTTGTATATGTTGCTGGCAGTACTTGTCGTTGGCGCTCCCCTGCAAGCCTATGAATTTGATCAAGATGCGGTTGCAGCGGCACGTGCAGCATTTATCGAGCACATGGTCGATACTCACAATTTCGATCGCGGGGAGCTTGCCACCATGCTTGGCGAAGCAGAGATCGTAGATAGTATTCTCGAGGCTATCTCGCGACCGGCCGAGCGAGTTATGCCCTGGTACGAATATCGGGAAATCTTCCTAACGGAATCCCGTATTGTCGGTGGCGCCGAGTTTTGGTTTGAGCATGAGGAGGAAATTCGCGCTGCTAGTAGGGAATTCGGCGTTGCGCCGGAGATGCTGGTCGCTATCCTCGGTATTGAGACGCTGTACGGCAGGCGGACCGGCTCTTATAGAGTACTAGACTCATTAAGTACTTTGGCCTTTGCTTATCCACCTCGATCCCCATTTTTTACCTCGGAGCTTGAACACTTTCTTTTGCTTGCGCGGGAAGAAGATATCGATCCGCGCGAGACGCTTGGATCCTATGCAGGCGCAATGGGCGCTGGACAGTTTATTTCTTCCAGTTTTCGTGCCTATGCGGTTGACGGTAACGGTGACGGGCGTCGCGATCTATGGGGTAATTGGGAAGATGTATTTGCAAGCGTTGCTAATTACTTTGAGGTTCACGGCTGGGAGTATGG
The DNA here is from genome assembly GCA_045561055.1 of Candidatus Rariloculaceae bacterium. Taxonomy (GTDB): domain Bacteria; phylum Pseudomonadota; class Gammaproteobacteria; order Steroidobacterales; family Rariloculaceae; genus SMWC01. The sequence continues at coordinate 41,180 of JBJKYL010000016.1, forward strand.
AGAGCCCGTTGTTGTGCGAGCGACTTTGGCCGCTGGATATCCTGTGACAGAGTTGGAAAACAGCATGGACCTGAACGAGACAGTGGCTTCGGCCAGTCAGCTCGGCTATGTTTTTGCTAGCGAAATGCCTGATACGGAAGCAACGACTATCCTGAGGCTTCAGGGTCGGGATGAACTGGAATATTGGATCGGATACCATAACTTTCGCGTGATAACGCGCTATAACCGCAGTGTGAAATACGCACTAGCTGCTCACCAACTCGGTATTGAAATTCGGGCAGCGTATGAGGGTCTGCAGGCGGAGACCAGTCCGGCGTCCGGCGTATGAAGTGCCCGATCTTAGGTCAATGTGATAGTGGGACGGTAATTCCTAAAGTTGCCGCGGTAGTTTCCCTGCTGGTTTTGTCCGGTTGTTCGTCGCAGCCTGCGGAGCCCACGTCAGATATCATCATACGGGAAGCGGTTGTCGATCCTGAGCGGAACCGGCGTGGGAATTCGCCCGTTTATGAGGTATTCGGGAAACGTTATTTCGTGATGGAGTCGAGTGTTGGCTATCGTGAACGCGGTGTGGCTTCCTGGTACGGTGAAGATTTTCACGGTCGTCCTACTTCCGGTGGTGAACCATACGATATGTATGCAATGACCGCCGCGCATAAGACGCTGCCGATTCCGACCTGGGTAGAAGTTACTCACGCGGGTAGTGGCCGTCGAGTCGTTGTGAAGGTTAATGATCGTGGTCCCTTCGTTGATGATCGGATAATAGACCTGAGCTATGCGGCTGCGGAGGCTATAGGTATGACACGGGCCGGAACCGCGATGGTTGATGTACGCGCTCTTCGAGAATCTTCGGCGACAAACCTTTCTGTGTGGGAGGATGTTGTATCCGATCCGGGAAATTCAGGTGGTTTTTCGGTGATATCCTCAGCGGCTGCGGCGACACCGAATATCAGTGACTGGACAATTAGAGGAGTCTACGCGCAGGTTGGCGCCTTTAGTCAGCATGATAATGCTTTGCGACTCGTGGGTAGGCTGGAAGCGGGTGGCTATGATTCCGTATTCATAGTCTCGGAGCATGGCCGAGCTGGTGACCTTTACCGGGTCAGAATTGGCCCATTAGCCGATTTAGACGCATATGATGAATTAGTCAAGCGGCTGTCTTCCCTTGGTTTGAATGACAGTCGATTGATCGTTGAGCGCTGAGCGATTAAGAGATAGAGAATACTTATGAGAAGGATAAAACGACTAGGAGTTTATCGATGAGACGAGTCTGGGTTGTACCCGTGTTGTTGCTCGCAGTCGCAAGCTTTGCGCAAGACGTTCCCATTCCTGCTCCTCCACAGATTGGCGGAAACAGTTACATATTATTGGATTTTTCGAGCGGGGAAATTCTTGCAGATTCGCAGTCCGATGAGTTAATCGAGCCTGCAAGTCTGACTAAGCTGATGACGGCCTACACGGCATTTCATGCGCTGCGAGAGGAACAGGTTTCGTTGCAGGATGAGGTGCTCGTTAGCGAAAAGGCCTGGCGAACCGAGGGTTCGAGAATGTTTATCGAAGTAAACACGCGGGTATCCCTGGAAGATCTGCTCCGTGGAATGATCATTCAGTCTGGCAATGATGCGAGCGTAGCGCTTGCCGAGCACGTTGCGGGGACAGAAGAGGTCTTTGTTGGGCTTATGAACCAACATGCGGAATTACTTGGCATGTCGAATTCAACATTTATGAATACCACGGGACTGCCTGCAGATGGCCATTATATGACGGCTCGCGATATCGCGCGGCTCGCGTACGCAATTATCTCGGAATTCCCCGAGTATTATGGTTGGTATTCAGAGCGCGAGTTTACCTATAACGATATTCGCCAGCATAATCGAAATGCTCTTCTCTGGCGGGACGAGTCGGTTGATGGATTGAAGACAGGTTATACAGATGCAGCGGGTTATTGTCTCGTTACCTCCGCTGATCGCTCTGGTATGCGGTTGATATCGGTTGTCACGGGAATGGCGAGTGCGCAGGCGCGCGAGGATGGCAGCCAGGCATTACTGAATTACGGTTTTCGATTTTATGAAACTCATAAGCTTTATACGAGTGGAGAGGAGGTGACGACGGCTCGTGTTTGGGGTGGAAATCCTCAATATGTTTCGCTCGGGTTGGCTGACGATTTCCATATTACTGTTCCCCGTGGCCGATACGATGCGCTTGAAGCGATGATGGATCTCGAGACGGATCTAAGTGCTCCGCTTGGTGAAGGTGTGCAGGTGGGCGAAGTGCGTGTAACGCTTCGTGAAGAAGAAGTAGCGGCGATGCCACTCATGACTCTGTCAGCGATCGGTGAAGCGAGTCTCTGGACGCGGATTAAGGATGAAGTCACCTTGTGGCTGCAATAATGGTGAATTCACTTGTGCAAGGACTCCTTAATAGAGTTTCCCTGTGACCTGCCGATAAAGGTTTTTGGTAGGAACGTCGCTGGTTTTCGAGAGACAGTTGCTGAAATTGTCAAAGCGCACTGTGTAATGTTGTCGACTGATAAAATAAGAGAGAAACACAGCCGAGATAGCGGTTATATCAGTCTTACGATTACTATTAAGGCCGACAGCCGAGAACAGGTTGATGGGTTGTATCAGGAGCTTTGTGAAAGCGATGACATCATAATGGTATTGTGATTTCCTTTCGAAGTCGTGACCTTGGCCTACAGCCTCTCTCGGTGGTGTGGGCAGACATGAAACGTTTTACCGACGCGCGTGAAGCTAAGACACGTGATGAGGTATGGTTCTTAGAGCATCCGCCGGTCTTTACTCTGGGACTGAACGCGGATCGGGCTCATCTACTGACTCCAGGAACGATTCCTGTCTGGCAAATTGATCGAGGCGGTCAGGTAACCTACCACGGGCCTGGGCAACTCGTGATCTATACGCTAATCGATCTAAGACGATTGAAGATAAGTGTGCGCGGATTGGTTGAGGCGTTAGAAGCGGCAGTAATCGACACCGTCGCTGGATATGGTATCGACGCGTACGGGCAGCGCGACGCGCCGGGCGTATATGTAGATGGGAAGAAGCTCGCTGCGGTTGGTTTGAGAGTGCGGCGCTACTGCTCCTATCATGGGGTCGCGGTTAACGTGAACATGGATCTGGCGCCGTTCGCTAAAATTAACCCCTGCGGTTTTGAGGGCTTGGAAGTTACGCAGCTCAGTCAGCTCAGTGATGTATCTGAGCTAGCCACCGTGCGTCAGGACATAGAACCTAACTTACGGTCTAGGATGAATTGTTTTTCGGTTACAGCCTGATCTTTTATTTTCTTGCGAAACCTAATTTAGCCGAAAATTAGTGTCGTCAGTTATCCATTTTTGCCTTATTGGGTTCTGGAAATTACCTTAGGCGCCCCTATCACTGAGCACGGTCTTGGATATCGGTTCGTGGCATAATTACGTAGTTTTTCTATAGAGGACAAGGAGTTGTGTCCAATGCGTAGTGAGGCTCAGGCCCTACTCGACGGCGATAGCGATATGCTAGCCCGTGTAGCATCTAGTCTCCTGAAGCCTATTAACGACAACTTCGTCGAACGACCATGGGGCGGTAGCCGTATCCGCCAGTTCAAGGGTCTCAATCTTGCGCCGGATCATATTGCCAAGGATAACGAGGTGGTTGGTGAAGCATTCGAGATTGCGGCTTACGATGATGATTCGGAAGCTTGTAAGTATCCAAGTTTATTGCGTTTCGAAGATAGATCTGAGGTTCGTCTTGCGAGCGTGCTTGAGCGGCACGGGGCCGGGTTGCTCGGTAGCGACTTCGTCACGCGTTTCGGTGCGCGAATTCCGCTTCTCCCTAAGATACTAAACATCAAGGAGCTCCTTTCCGTGCAGGCGCACCCGGAGGGTAATACCGAGGTTTATATCATCATGGATGCGGAGCCCGGGGCTACGATCCGGTTAGGCTTTCATGAGGATATGGATCCCGCCCAACTAAAGAAGGAACTAACCATGGGACGGCAACGGCAGGACTCTCTTCAGTCACTGCTGGAAAATCGGCAGGACGCAGATGATATTCAAAAGCTCGTTTCGCCGTGGTTGGCTCAACGCGAGATCAGATACGAATCGATTGAGAAGAAAGTTAAGGTAAGTGGTGCGCATCGGGATGAGTTACGCGAGCTTTTGATGGAGTTAAAGGCTTTGTACTGGCGCGTTCTCGACACGATGAACGTTATTCCCCTAAGTCCTGGACAGGTGATTCATAATACGAATCCAGCACGAATTTTGGCGAGCTCCGGTAAGAGTCCTTCAGCTGAGGTACATGCGCTTGGTAATCCGGAACAAAAGGAAATACTCGCGCTCGAGATTCGGCGGCCGGGACCGACTTTTCGCGCATGGGATAATGTGCGTTTTCCAATGCGCGATATCGATGTGGAAGCAGCGATCGGCGCACTTAATTTGCAGGCAACAACGATCGATGAATATATCGTGAGCCCGATGCCTGTTGCAGGACGTGCTGGTGTTTTTTGTTCCGTCGATTCGGCAGCGTTTCGAGTCGAGCATCTACGTCCAGGCTTGTTAGGTACAGTCGAGATTGCGGAGGAGCCCCCGCATTGCCTGCTCGCGATTCGTGGTAACGCAAGCGTGGTAGCACGGGACGGCCGGGTTGTTGGTGATCTTCAGCAGGGAGAGTCAGCGGTCGTGCCGATTGGTGTTGGTGGCTACCGGGTCGAGAGCTCTATAGACGATACCGAGATTATAAAGGCTAGTCTTCCCAGCAGCGCCTAGTTTCGGTACCAGCGTTCGCGTAACCTTCGCGAGCGAGGTTAGGGAGCATTTTAGTGGCCGGTTTTGAAAGTATGACGAATGTCGATGGGCTGATTTCGGCGACGGCTGACGCGCATATACCCGTCATGGATCGCGGTTTTCTATACGGTGATTCTATCTACGAGGTATTTCGAACCTACGACGGTGTTCCGCTTTTCTACGATGAGCATTGGGAGCGATTCGAGAATTCCGCGAGATTGATCCATATGCGGCTCAGTTTGACAAAGGCACATATGATGCAAGAAATACGTCGTACCGTTCTTATGACCAATGCGGCAGCGTTTGAACGTGATGTTTATGTTCGTTACACAATGACGCGTGGTGAGGGGCCAGTGGATTTGTTTCCAGGTCCGGAATTAACTGCGCGCTTCGTAATTATTATAAAAGGGTTGCACAATTGGCCAACCGAACATTACAGCGTTGGAGTCAAGCTTGCGATTCCGCGCGTTCTTAGGAATCCGAGTGGAGCTCTCGATCCCAACATTAAGGGGGGCAACTATCTTAATAATGTGCTCGGTGTTATCGAGGCGCGTGAGTTAGGCGCGGACGACTGCCTTATGTTGAATGACGCTGGCTTGGTTACAGAAGCATCAAATAGTAATGTTTTCTTCGTCATCAATGATGAAATTGTCACTCCGGCTCCAACCGTTGGTCATCTAAGAGGGCTTACAAAGACAGCCGTTTGCGAGGCGTGTGAGGTGCGAGGTGTTAGAATAGTTGAGCGAGATATTTCCTTGGATGAAATCGCGAATGCGACCGAGTGTTTTATTACCAGCACGACTCGGGAAATCATGCCAGTAAGTGGTTTGCGGCTGCGGGATGGTTCCGAGGTTATATTTCCTGCAGGGGGTGGGGCACTCACTCGGCACGCAACAGCTTGTTATAAGGAACATCTGGAAGACTACCTAAGCGGTCACAAAGGTCTGTCGCTGTTTTAAGCGTCCGTCAACCTTTAGGTTTTGGTAAGTACTGAACAGTACAATATCGACCGACGTTGTTGTTTGCTATGAGTGGAGTTTCTCTGTTACCGCTATCGTGAAGTGAACTGACAATTCAGTCGGTTCTAAAATAACGCGGCTGTAGCTCAGCTGGATAGAGCACTGGTCTACGAAACCAGGGGTCGCAGGTTCGAATCCTGCCAGCCGCGCCATACTAAGGGTGATTGATAGATGAAAAACAAAGGTTCTATGCCGCCGGTGGATCTACCTAACCGGCGCGACTTCATCCGAGGAGGGTCGGTGTTTGGGCTCGGTGCAGCGGCGTCTGGGCTTGTCGGCTGCAGCGCGTCTGGCCAGATTAGCGGCGCTGACACCGGTGCCGGCACGACGGGCGACCGCCGATTATTCAACGGTCTCTCCGCCGAGACCAGTGAGGTCTATCCGTTCGAGTACAAAGAGCTCGAGATCAATGGCCGCTGGATTCACTATGTCGATGAGGGCAGCGGGCCGACCGTCATGCTCCTACACGGGAACGGCAACTGGTCGTATCACTACCGGGGGGTGATCAATCGACTCAAGGATCGCGCGCGGGTCGTGTGCCACGACCATCTAGGCTGCGGATTGTCGGACAAACCGGCGTTTCACCGGCAGTACACGATCGAGAATCACATCAGCACGCTCTACGGCGTCATTGAGGCACTCGACCTCGGCGGTATCACGTTCTACTGTATGGATTGGGGCGGCCCGATATCCTTCGCGTATGCGACCGCGAATCCCGACAACATGCGTGGCCTGGTAATCGGCAATACGTGGGCGTGGGGCGAACACGTTCCGTTTCTCCGGTCGGCCGGCTGGCGTTCACGCCACCAGCCCGTGGTGAGACCCCTCCGGGCGCGTTTTAGGAGAGACGTCCCCCCACAGCTTAACAGCCCCAACCCGGGCGGTGATTGGGATACGCCGGCAGCGCACGAGGTGGCCGGTTACGATCGCCGGTACTCGGAGAACTCGGAAACCAAAAGCATGGGGTTCAACCGGTCGACGCAGGTCAGTTCGGACCATCCGTTGGAGTATCTGCAGCGGACCGCGCGAACCTTCGCGCAGATCGAGGCTGGGCTGCCGGGCCTCCAGCATTTGCCGGTCCGGGTCGTGTCTCCCGAAAACGATCCGGCCTTTCCACCAGAGAATCAAGAACGATGGCGGGAGCTATTCCCGAACGCCCCGCCGGTTATCCGGATCCCGGATTCCGGACATGTCGGGCAGGCCTCGGAACTCGGCTCCGATTTGATCGTAGGTGCGATCGGCGAGGTGCTCGACGAAGCGGCACAGATGGCGTCAGTCGGAGGTGTGATATGACCTGGGAACGCGTCGATCCCGAGACGCTCGACCTTGAAAATCATCGCCGCGAGCTTGTGATGGTCGAGGAAGTCCTACGACAGACAGCGGAGTACTGGGAGGAGGTCCGCCGTCAGTTCGAACTGGACGATAACCTGATCCGCAATCGGTATCTCTATCGTGCACCGAGCGGCGGGTTGTATGACATCGTGTTCGTCGGTCGGACGGATGAGCCGTTTCCGAGTGGCATGGAGTTTTGGTACCTGGCCGACGGATTCGACCAGTTGCCGCCCAGATCTACGATCAACGCGGATCTGTGGGATCTTGTGCGAGACCTTGTGGCCGGGGTAGAAGAACGTTATCCAGACGTGGCATCGCTCGAGGTCTTCGAAAGGCAAATGAGCGCTCTGGTCCGACGAGCAGGCGATCAATTCTACGATCTGCTTCGCGATGACCCAGCGCTATGAAGTGGCACGCAAGCTAGCTGCCAGCGGCGCTATATTAAATTAGAAGGAAGTCATGAAAATTATAATAGGACTAGCCTTTCTCGTTTTCTCTGTTGTCGCTTTCGGACATCATTTATGAGTCCGCGAACATCTATCGAGTAGATGCAAAGATAGTCGCAGTGACCTGAATGTCAGTGCAGCCAAGTTTACTGGACAGTACCGAGAAAATCTTTACAAGCGCTTGGAAAGTCGTTCATTACTAATAGCTGGCTCCAAAGGTGAGCGCGTTCTGATGGTCGGAGCGAGCGCGACCAGGCCCAGGCTTCAGCGTATCTTGAATGCCAGCCGGATTCTCCCCGTATTCTGTCCTCGGCGAACTGCTCGCCCCAAACATCTGCCCACACGCGGTCTAGGAATAGATAAAGGGTCATGTGTCCGTCGATATCGTCTAGCCGGCGTTTGAGTTGCCAAAGATGACGGTGGCCAATTTCGTGGACCAACGTTGATTCCTTCTCCTTACCGATATAGTTGCGACGCAAGCGCATTGGCGTTTCAGGCCCACCAGAATTGCTGGTCGCATCGGCAACAGTGGCTGATAGGCTAGATTCCGGAAACGTCATACAGGTTCGTGTTTCAAGTGCGTTTATTATGCGCTCGCCGTACTCTTCCCAGATTGTTTGGTATAACTTAGCGTCGTACTCATCTGCTGCCGAGGACGGAATGAAGACGATATCTACGTTTGCCCGTACGGTGCTAAGGGTGAGTATTCCCACTATCATAACTAGCCAAAATCGCTTTAGATAAATTCCATACATAGGCAGACTCTCGATTTTCGAGCCAATGCGAAATCCTCAGCTAGCTCAGGCTAACAGTTAAGGTATAGCAACAGGTGAAAAATTTTCCTGCCACCGTTCTTACTGGTTGGAGACGATTATAGAAGGTAATCGGATTTAATTTGACTGATTTGAATAACTAGATATTAACGTTGTTTCTTAGGCTATGGGGCAGATAATAGCGGTATACTCAAACAGACGGAACTGGCTAAAAGAGCCTGATTTCTCGCCCGGGATACTGGAAAGGATGATGAAACGATTAAATATGTGCGTTGTTCTCGCGCTCGGTTGCTTCGCACTAAGCATCCAAGCACAGCAGGATACTCTCGACATTTATTGGATAGACGCTGACGGTGGGGCGGCGACCTTGATCGTAACGCCGGCAGGTGAGTCCGTGCTCATGGATGCTGGTTACAGTCTTCCAGATGATCGTCATGCAAAACGGATCGTTGCGGCGATGGCGGATGCCGGTATAGAGAGTCTCGACTACTTTATCGCATCCCATTTTCATGGCGATCATGTTGGTGGTGTTCTTGCACTTGCAGAGTTAGTAGAAATTGGTGAATTTGTCGATCATGGCGAGAGTGTGGAGAAAGAGTCTGAGCGAGGTCGGCCTGCCTGGGAGGGTTATCAAGAAGCGCTTAAGTTGGCGACGAGGAGAAGCTCTTCTGCTGTTAGACCAGGTGATATTTTGCCCTTGCGAGGGGTAGATCTGACGATCGTTGTATCTAATGGGGAGGTTCCTCTGCAACCGATGAATCCACAGGGATCGAACCTTCTGTGTCAGGATGCGGATCCCGGGCCGGAAGATGCCGGGGAGAACAGTCGCAGTGTCGGTTACATTGTTACCCTCGGTGATTTCGAGTTTCTTAATCTCGGAGATCTAACTTTGGGCGGACAACATGTTCTTGCCTGTCCCGAAAATTTAGTCGGTGTCGTAGATCTTATGCAGATACCGCATCATGGTAATAGTGTCGCGCCGCAGCTTATGTCAGCGCTAGAGCCTACGGTCGCGGTCTCTAGCACGGGCGCTCGCAAGGGTGGGAGTCCGGAAGGCTACATGGTAATGGCTAATGTTCCGGGTATCGAGGGTATCTGGCAGCTGCATCGTGCACTCGGCACAGATGATCAACACAATACGAGCGAGCCGATGATCGCTAACCTTGATGAAAATGAAGACGCGGGTTATTGGATCAAAGCCGAAGTCCGGTCGGATGGCGGTAGCTATAGAATTATCAACGGACGTAATCAACATCACGAAACCTATACGACAAAGTAGCCGGTCGTTTTTGTCTCAATCACTGGTCAGTGGAGATTGCTTTTCATAATATTTCCAACAGCTATACGAAAATGGTGGGTCCTGAAGGAGGAGTTAGATTGATTAACAGGCGATGTGCTAGTCCGATGATCGGAGTCTTACTTATGTTGCTTGCCGGTATCGTGCCGGCCGATCCCCCGCGCTTAGTTGTTGTAATTGTGATAGATCAGATGCGCGCGGATTATTTCGATGTGTTTGCGGCTAACTACGACGGTGGTTTACTCAAGCTTCGCCAACAGGGCGCTGTGTTTCTCGATGGGCATCAGGCTCACGCTCTTACTCAGACTGCAGCAGGACACGCGACAATCTCGACGGGCGTGTTTCCATCGCGCCATGGGGTTGTTGCGAACGCATTTTACGATCGGGTATTAGGGCAGTCAGTCGGCGCGGTGAGTGATTCATTAACATCTCTCGTTGGCGGGAGTGAGAGTAGAGGTAGCTCCCCGCTAAGATTAAAACGTGCTGGTTTAGGCGATTGGCTCAAGGCGCAGTCACCCGGTAGCAAGGCCGTTAGCGTGTCGATAAAAGATCGGGCGGCAATTTTGATGGGTGGCACCGCAGCGGATGCCGCTTACTGGCTCGACCTGGGGACAGGGAACTTCGTGACCTCAGACCATTATCTCTCTGCGTTGCCGGGTTGGGCTACGGCATTCAATATGTCCAGTTCCGTGCAGCAGTACAGTGGCACGGAGTGGCGTCGCCTTTTACCAGATTCGGTCTACGACGACTCACCCTGGCCCGAGTTATCAGGTCAGGACCGAGCATCTTTTCGGGCTCTTCCGCGTGCACTCGGGGTAGAGGGCGAACCCCCGAATAGGCGTTATTACCAAAGTTTTCGCGGTTCGCCCTATGCTGATCTAGAGACGCTCAATTTTGCGAGGGCTGCTATTGAAGGAGAGGCCCTCGGCCAAGATTCTTTACCGGACCTTCTTTTCATTGGTTTATCAGCGACAGATTATATCGGCCACCGAGCCGGTCCTTATTCAGATGAGATTCACGATCAGCTCCTACGTTTAGACGGCTATCTCGACGAGTTCTTTACCTATCTCGACAATAACATTGAGGCTGGTGACTATTTCGTTGCAGTTAGTGCAGATCACGGTGCGGCACCAGTCCCGGAGCAGATTCCCGATGTCAATGTAAATGCGGGACGCGTTAACCCGAGTGACCTGAGGCGGTTTGTTGCTCCTGTACTTTCGGCTGCCCATGCCCGTGGGGATATAGCTTCAATTCCGGAGGTGTACTATCTGGCAGGGCCCGCGCTTCAATTCTCTGGGGAATTACCGTCGGCAGCGACACTCGAGGAGCTTCGTCGCGCGCTTGCAGGGCGTCTGCTAGAGCATCCCTCCGTTGCGGCAGCCTACACTTACGACGATCAGATCAACGGTGTAGTGGAGGATGATGAGTGGGCTGAGAGTTACCTACGCAGCTTCCATCCGGATCGTGCACCAGACGTTACAGTAAGACTTCGTGAGAACCATATTTTAAGACCGGCTGCTACGGGAACGAGTCACGGTTCCCCATATCGCTACGATACTCACGTACCTATAATTTTCTATGGATCGCGTATCTCTGCCGGGGAATTTTCTGAGCGCGTGAGAACGACTGATATTGCGCCGACACTCTCCGGGATCCTTGAGATTGAGGTCCCCGACGATCTCGATGGACGCAGTCTCTACGATTCATTGGATATTGCTTCACCTTAGGTAAAGCTCAACCAGCCTTTTGGATTAACTGATGATCCTATTCCATCGGATTTTAAAGAATGAACGACATGACTAAATGTGCTTGCCTAGCCTCCGCAATTTTCGCGATTCCTGCCGCTGTATCTGGGCATCATTCTAACTCAGAGTACGATCAGTCAGTGGTCATCGAACTCGAGGGTGAAGTTGTAGACGTGCTCTGGCGAAATCCCCATGTGTTGCTTGAATTTGCTGCCGACGGTGATGGTGGTGAGACGTGGGAGCTAGAAGGTGCCGCCGTGAGTTCGCAGCGTCGCCGCGGGGTGACTTCGGATCTCGTAAAGATTGGTGACCGTGTGCGGGTTGCAGGTTATGCCTCGACGCGACGTGACCGGCATATGCTCACGGAGCATGTGCTCTTGCCGGATGGTATGGAACTATTGCTGGGTTTCACAAGAGAGCCGCGCTGGTCGGATGTTGAGCTTGGTAGTAGCGCTTGGACTGTTGATCCATCGGAGGCCGCTCGAGCACAGGGAAACGGATTGTTTAGGGTCTGGAGTCGTGGCGCAGGTGTTCGCCCGTGGTATTTCCGCGAGCCGAGTGAGTTTGCATTGACCGATGCTGCTCTAGTCGTGGCTGAAAACTTTGATCCATTTGAGGATAACCCGGTACTAGACTGTACTGCCCCAGGTATGCCCGCGCTGATGGGGAATCCATACCCGATGGAATTTGTGGAGATAGATAATGGTATCGAGGCTCGTTATGAGGAATTCGATGTTATTAGAACTATTCATCTCGATACAATGCCCAGCGACGTAAATATTGCCAGGAGCCCGCTGGGTTACTCCGTAGGAAGATGGGAAGGGAATGCGCTGGTCGTTACGACGACCCGAATTAACTGGCCGCATTTCGGCAGAATCGGTATTCCGCAGACGGAAGCCGTTGAGGTTATCGAACGATTTATCGTAATTGACAACGGAAATCGCCTCGACTACCAACTAACAGTCTCCGACCCGGGTGTGTTGTTAGAGTCTTTTTCCTGGGAAGCACACTGGGCCTGGCGTCCAGGTGAACAGGTCAACCGTTATGAGTGCACAGTTGAAGGGTAGCTACTAACCGTGCATTGAGGACTGACGGGTAGATAGGTATTGAGAATGAGGCATGCCGCATTTCACGTCGCTATAGCCGTTTTATGCTGGTTTTTACCGATAATACTCTCGGCGCATCATTCGGTGAACGCATTTTATGATCTGGAAGCACCTATGGTGGTGGGTGGCACAGTTACATCAATTAGATGGGCTAATCCGCATGTAAGGCTCAAGCTCGAAGTTAGAAGCGAAAACGGTGAATCTGAACTGTGGGATATAGATTCCGGTGGGCCAACGCTTCTGCGTCGGCTCGGAGTTACTGCCGATATAGTTGAACTTGGAGACAGTGTCATTATCTCCGGATATCCATCGAAGCGTCGCGACGATGAAATGATCGGCGTAAGTATTGGGTTGCCCGATGGTAGCGAGGCACCGCTGTTTCCAACGCTCGCACCGCGATTTGGACACGAGTTGCGGTCGGGCGTCCATATCACGGCTGAAGAGGCCGCTGCAGGTAGCCGTGAGGCTCGTGGCATCTTTCGTGTTTGGACAGCCAGTCGGGGTAGTAACGCGCCCGTTGTAGAGCCTTCTTTCACTATGACAGCTATGGTGGGTCGTGCGGCATACGATCCACTCACCGAGGATCCCGCTCTACGCTGTATCGCTCAAGGCATGCCAATTCTGATGGACAACCCGTTCCCAATCCAATTTATTGACCAAAACAGTGACGTTCTTTTGCGCTTCGAGGTTTGGGATGCTGCACGCCTTATTCATCTTGATGAGGATCGCGCCCCTGCGGGAATAATGCCTACGACATTAGGTTATTCCGTTGGACGTTGGGACGGTGATACGCTGGTTGTTACGACGACAGATATCGATTGGCCCTATTTCGATGACGTAGGTACGCCACAGAGTAGTGAGATAGCGCTAACTGAGCGTTTTACCCTCAGCGAGGATGAGTCTCGCTTGACTTACCAGGCTGTGATTACCGATCCAATTACACTGAATGAACCGGTAGTTCGGAATCTTCATTGGGTCTGGGTGCCGGGAGAGCGCCTCGAACCATATAACTGTACTCTCTAATCGGCGGCTAGCTTTTGATGTTCCGAATGCTTCCGATCAGTGCGGTAGTTCCTCGACGACATAAGCGCTCACATCCTGAATTTCGTCAGGTGTCAACGCTGAGCCGAAGGGGGGCATTGCGTTTAATCCTTCTCTAACCTGTTGCATGACCGCAGCTAAGTTCGTCGCGTTCGTTAATGTAACACCGCCTGCGCCACCTTCGCCAACCGGACCGTGGCAGAACGTACACGCCGCATTATAAAGTGTACCGCCATTGGTGATATCAGCTGCGCGGCTTACAGTCGCCGTAAATTCCGGGGTCTCGGACGCTGGAACAATCTCATTTAGTGTTCCGTCGAGCGAGAATAGCCATACGTTGTCACCGCGAGTAGAACCGGCAAAGACATTACCGGCAGCGTATGCGACGATATACTGTTTTCCGTCCTGTTCGAAGGTGCTTACAGGGGAGTTCATACCTGCGCCGGTCTGGAACTCCCATAGGAGCGAGCCGTTTCCGGAGTCGAGCGCCGTAAGACGTCCGTCGTTACGGCCAAGAAAAACTAAATCACCCGCGGTTGCGAGTGTGCCGCTATAGCAGCGGTCCGATAGACGTTGCTGCCAGACAATTTTGTTTGTGTGCATATCCATTGCCACGAATATGCCAGACACATGAAAGGGAATGGCACCGAATTCGCCGCCCAGAAAACGCTCGCCTAGTTGCGGCGGTAGCGGCTCTGCTTCGTTACCGCCTTTGAAGAACGACATTCGATCCGTCGCGCAGATGTACATGTGTCCTGTTCGAGGATCGTAGGCACTACCGGGCCAGTTTGCGCCTCCATTGTGACTGGGTTTCATCACCGCGCCTTCAGTCCAAAACGGCGTGAAAATTCGGCCTTGATTAACAAGTGGGGGATAACCTTCGGGGCCGATATCTACGTGTTGTGGGACGAATGCGTCACCTATCGGGTAGGGTTGCGTCGGTGATGTCGCCTGGCGTGGTTCCTGTGGCACGGCTCTTTCTTCGATACCGATTAATGGTTCTCCTGTCTCACGGTCTAAAATATAAACCCAGCCCGTTTTGCTCGGTTCTGCCAGTCCTCGGCGCATCTCACCGTCGATCTCAATGTCAAACAGCACCACAGGACTGGGCGCATCATAGTCCCAAATGTCATGGTGTACTTGTTGGAAGTGCCAGCGGTACTCGCCGGTATGTCCATCTACCGCGACGATGGAAGTTGAGAACAGGTTATCACCGGGACGGATATTGCCATTAAAATCTGGTCCGGGGTTGCCGGTCGAGAAGTAAACGAGATTGAGCACCGGGTCGACAGCTGGTGTTTGCCAGACAGTTGCACCGCCGTAGAGATATACATCGTTATACTGCGGCCAGGTATCGTGGCCAATTTCTCCCGGTCCTGGCACGGTGTAGAAAGTCCACTCGAGCGAGCCATCGTCGGCGTTATAGGCCTTGACACGTCCGCGAACGCCGTACTCGGCGCCAGCGAAGCCGGTAATGACGAGTCCGTCATAATAAAGAGGTGCGCTCGTGATGCTGAAGCCTTCTTCCCAATGTTCGGCCTGGGTCGACCACACGACGGCACCCGTTTGCTGATTTAGACCAATCAGTTTACCGTCGAGTTGGCCGAGGAAAATCTTTCCTTCCCCGATAGCGACGCCGCGATTAGTCCAGCCACAGCAGATTGTATCTATAGCTTCATCGAGATTTGCTTCGTAGGTCCATAGTTTTTCGCCCGATGCTACGCTGATAGCAAAGACATCGTTAGCGCCTGTAACTATATATATGACACCGTCATAAACGATCGGCTGTGCCTCTCCAGAATATTTACTTGCCGCGCCTGACCCATTTAGCTGAGCATGCCATACACCCTTGAGGTTAGCGACGGTGTCACGATTGATCTCATTCAGCGGTGAATAGCGCTGGTTGTATGCATTACCACCATTAGTTATCCAACCATCGGTTGGCAAAGCAACGAGGCGTTCCCCTGAAAATGCTGGCGCGATGCTAATCTCTGTCACTTGCGTCCAGCCCGAACTTATCCAACCTAGCATGAGAGCGAGTAAACCCCCAGCGACTTTTTTGACCGAGCGTTTTAAAGAGTCAGGCTTCGAATTCATTGAAGTACCTATACATTCTGTTCCTGCGCGGTCAGAGTCAATGCGTAGCTAGTGACACACGTTGTTGGAAAGACCGATACTGAACGCGCCGATACCATTGATGCTAGCTGAAATATACTTAATAGAGTGGTCTTCGAGGTCAACGATTGCGATCTGAGGACTATCCTTAAAAGCCACATAGGCTGTGCGTCCGTCGGCGGATCCTTGTGTGTCGAGCGGTTTGTGTCGGAACTGCCCGGATTCGACAATGTCTTTTCGCACATTGTCGTAAACAAAGAAGTTCTTATTTTCGGAGCTCGAAAACAGGTTCATACGGTCGAAACGGCCGACGGTTACTAGATCGATACCTTGGCTAACCACTATATCCTCATACTGCTCGAAGCGATGCTGGTCGATCGATACAAAACGACCGGTTTCCTTATCCATCATGTAAAGAAATACACCCTCGGGAGTAGTGTAGGGGCGCACTGGGGACGTACCTATTTCGAACGTTTGGTAGATAACTTTAGAAAATGCGTTGATGCTGTAGACTTCGCCCGTGTCATTGTTAGCGACATAGACATAGCGGCCATCGAGGCTACGGCTTGGAGAGGATAGGTTCTGGCTGACGTTGTCGGTAACTTGCATTTCGAATGTTCGTTGGGTGTTCGTGTCGATGAGCCCGATCGAGCCCGTTTGATTGTTGCTATAGTAGATATCTACCTCGTTCGGATCGAAGAGCACGTCGCTTGTTGGAGGGAAGTCTTCTAGAGTGAACATGATGTCGGCCGCGTAGGGCGAAAACAACACAAAACCACCATCCACGCTATCGGAAAAACCGAGTTTCGTTCCCGACGTGTCGAGGACCATGTGCCGGGGCGTTATCGGAAGTTCGACCTCCCTAGCCAATTCCTGTGTACGGAGATCGTAGATGCTGATTAGCCGCCGCTCGATATTCGTATAAACGAGAACCGGTGCATAGGGTGTTGCAATTACATCGTCGACCGGATATTTGGTTTCGATACGGAAGACTACCCGCTCCTCTCCCAGGTCGACAACATCAACAATATTGTTGGTCGTGTCGGCGGCAAACATCAATCTCAGTGGATTAGAAATATCTACTTGCGCGACAGCTGTGGCGCTAAACAAGAGTGATGTGGAGAGGAGGATAGAGGTCAACAATCTATTCATGACCTGCAGAATACCAGTTATTGTTTAGGACAGCCCTAGATAAGGATAGATCATGTCGCTGACGGTGTGGAAGTTATCCGTGACTAGGATCAGGCCGAAAATTACGATGACGGCCATACTCGCGTAGCTTAAACGCTTAGCATTTCCTGCGAGAAACACAAGAATGCTGTCGATTTTACTGATGTAGTATGCGGAGAGTAGGAACGGTATAGCGACGCCGATTGCGAAGGTGAGCATTATGCCAGCGCCTATCGTTGCGCTACCGATGGCCCCAACATAAACGATGAGCGTCGCAACGATCGCGCCGCCGAAACAGGCCGTACAACCCAACGCGTAGCCCATGGAAGCGAGCAGGGTGCCTGTAACGTCACGGACAGATAAGTTATTCATTGCCTGACGATCGGGAATCTGGCAAGCGAGTTCACGTGTCCCACGGAATCCTACCCACAGACCGAGCAGGATGACGAGAATTCCGGACACAACCGCGACCATACGACTGTACTCGGCGAAGATAAGCTGCGCCTGATGGCCGATAGCACCAATCATTGCACCCGCAAGCGCGTATAACAGCGTGAAGCCGATCACGAATGCTATGGCAATTTGTGTAATTTTTCGGCGGATGACGGGCGTTATCTGCCGTGTGTCGACGGTAGTCTGGCCCGGCACGGTTGTGAATCCTGCGATTACGCCGCCGAAGACAACGACGAGTTGTAGCAGGCAGGGAGTGAGCACTGACGAGAGCAAACCGGCGCCCAGCGCGAGCATTGCGATTGGCGTAATGTCAGCCCGTGACTTTAAGTCATCCGGCAAGGCGTAGGGTGTGTCCCAGCTACCGACGAACGTCATCTCGCGTGCGCTACCGAGATAGGGGTTAGACACATAAAGTCTGATGCGTCCGGCACTATCGAAGTCTATGAGCTCGCCGTTCTCGTCGCGTTTCGAAAAGCTGAAAACGCTCAGGCGATGATGCTCGACCAGTGAGGGGCCATCGGATACTGTTGGAAAGTATTCCTCTTCGCCTACGCGCAGGGTTGCATTCGGTACGGTAGACGGGAGATCGCCACGATGGATTGTCTCGGCCACGAAAAATATTAGATTTAGATCAGGTCGAAGATTACCGACAATCGATGCGCGATCCACGTACTGAAAGTACTCATCGCTGGCGAGTGTTGCGGTTATCTCTAGATCGGGGGTATAGATTAAACGTCGTGTTAGGTATTGGGCTACGTTGCCGGCCTTGATCATACGGCTGTCGTCGCCAACATTGCGCAATAGCTGTTGGCCTTGAACGAAGTAAGGCATCACGAGCCATGATGAGGCGATGATTAGACCGACGAATAGTAAAGCTCCCAGCTTAAGCGGACTGATACGCGCAATGGCTTCCATCTCGATCGGTTCCCAGCCACGATTAATTCATCGCGGCGAGAAGATCCTCCGCAGGGGTAGCAAACGACAGGATCTCAATGAGCTCCCCTTCAGGATTGATTACATAGACGTTGGCCGTATGTTGAACCGTATAGTTGGTTTGCGTCTTAGTGACGGCGAAACTCACTTTAAAATTCTCGGCGGCGGTACTGATCTGCTCGTAGTTGCCGCTCAGTCCAACCATAGCCTCACCAAAATTAGCGGCATATGTATCTGTTACAGCCGGCGTATCTCGTTCCGTATCTACACTAATAAAAATTCCTGCCGCATCCTGGTCAGTCATTTTAAGCGCTTTCCCCATATTCAGCGCCATCATCGGGCAGATATGTGCGCAGTGAGTAAAGCCGAAGCCAAGCAGCACATAGTGGCCGTAGAAGTCCTCCGCCGTGACGAGATTACCGTCTCGATCCAGTAGCTCAAACGCAATGTTGATACCGTGAACATTCGCTCCTTCCAAGCTTCCATACGATTCAGCATCAGTTACCATATGAGCTGAATGATCGGTTTGCGCGAAAGCCTGGTAGGCGAGCAGGACAACAAACGGGATAGCCGTCAATGTCATGGTTTTGCGCATAGTAACGTGCTCCTGCCCTCTAGTAATTGAGTGAGCGACCGAGGGCCGGATTGATACCGCCGTGGAAGTTACCTTGGTCTCGCACGACCACGGAATCTCCGTTCTCGTCGTAATGGACCCAGATCAAGCCATGTGCGTCGCCGTTACCGGGCATATCAATTATCTTAATCAGGTCTTTACTATCGGTATCGTAAACGTAGATACGGCCCTCGCCGTTGCTCGTTGCCCACATTTCTTCGCCGTTCGGTGACAATAGGACGTGGTCTACTTTGTACGCGCCGTAAAGTGTTTCTATGGCATGACCTTCATGAGTATCAATCACTGTGAGGGTACGGCCTAAGTGGTGTGCTGCTTCGCCTTTGTCTGCGATCCAAAGCTCCGATTCATCGGCATTGAGCGATCCTCCATAGGGTCCGATACCGGATCCCGTGGTCCAAACAACCTCGCCTGTGTCAATCGCAATTTTGGAAACCGAGGAACTACTCATTATCGGGTAAATATGTTCTTTCGCAGCATCGATGACCGCCCAGTTTGCGCGATATCCGGGCATTGGGAACTCGTCTACGACCTCCCAGGTGTCTGGGTCAATTTTCGCGATCCAGAACGGACGCATGGTTGTTAGATCGCCGCGATTCAATCTTGTAACGCCTTGCATTCCTGTGCCGCGACCTGGCGCATAACCGGCCGGTTCCATGAGTGCGTAAATGAATTCGTAGTCGGTGTCGGTCCAGACCGTATAGATAAACCCGCCCATATCAAGGTCGCTGACGCCGCCGACGACCTCGTTGGTTTCCGGATCAAATATGATCAAACCTAGACCGCCGGGATCGCGCGCGAACATATCGAAAAGAACCTTGTCGCGAAATACCTGACCATGGTGCAGTCGGGCGCCAATCGTGACCTGTGCGACATGCTGTAGCGTAATCGCATCGAGCACAATCATCGTTGTTGAACCCCCGGGGTCGGGGGCGCCATCGGGACCAGGTTCACGTGGGCCGACCAGATAGGCGTACCTGCCATCTGGGGACATCGCCGAGGTATGGACGACGGATCGAAGTATTTCCGGAATTTCGTAGTGGGCGATGATCTCCATCGTTTCTGCATCGCCAACAACAAGCGAGTTACTTTTAGGTGGTTGATAGCCGTCGAAGAGCACGGAAGGCGAGCTTGTGGTACCGACGTTCTCATACCAGTATGTTTTACCTGGTTGCGGCTCGAATTTAGCTGGGCCAGGATCCCATGTCGCTACGATTCGTGACGGGTACTCGCTCCAGACGCTACCCTCCTTTGAGCGACGAGTCCAGGTAGCTTGCACGGAGTCGAATCTTTCAACGGCTTCGACCTGAAGATCTCTCGGTGTTTTATTGAATTCTAGCTGGTCGGCCTGATTGCTTTTGAGTATGGCTAGCGACGTAAGCCAGTGGTCGGCCATACCATCCTCGAGTGGTAGGTCTGCTAATGTGCGGATATATGTCGATATCGCAGCTAGGTCTTGGTCACTAGGATTCATTTCAGCCACGATAACGCCCATAACGGGGTTGTTTTCGAGTTGGTCGAAGATGTCAGAAGGTGTTGGGCCGAACAATAGCGTTGGGCCGACTAGACCTTCTCCGGTGTCAGCGTGGCAGACACGGCACCCGATATCGGCATGAAATAGTTCCTCTCCACGCGCAACAAGCTCATCTAGGGAATTTTGTCCGTTTGCTGACAGACTGACGACGGACAGACACAGTAAAATCGAACTTCCCAGAAAACATCGCATTTTTCGGCACTCCCTTATGCTCGACTACTCAATAATAAGGTGCAAATTATACAGTACAGGACCGCTGTTCTGAGCGTCTGGAGTTACCTTTGCCATCACCGAAGATTAGAGCTAGTAATCTAGAGGGTTCCCGATCATCGGGTTGATGCCGCCGTGAAAATTGCCCTGGTCGCGAACCACACGGGGCACGCTATTTTTGTCATAGTGGACCCAGATCAAGCCATGCGCGTCACCGTTCCCCGGCATGTCAATTACCTTAATTAATTCTCGGTCGTCAGTATCGTAGACATAGAGGCGGCCTTCGCCATTGCTCGTTGCCCACATCTCTCGGCCGTTTGGCGCGAGGAGAACATGATCAACTTTGTAACCGCCGTAAAGTGTTTCAACCGCATGGCCGGATTCGGTATCCATGACCGTGATCGTTCGACCAAGGTGGCCCGCCGCTTCGCCTTTGTCGGCAACCCAGAGTTCGGTCTCGTCGGCATTCAACGACCCACCGTAAGGGCCAATACCCGTTCCGTTAGTCCACTCAATGCCCCCCGTCTCGATATTTATTTTCGAAGCATTGGAGAGCGTGTTGATGACATACATGTTCTCTTTAGCAGAATCGACGATTAACCAGTTCGGGCGATAGCCAGGGATCGGGTATTCTTGCACCACGGTCCAGGTGTCAGGATCGATTTTTGCAATCCAGAACGGCCGCATCGCCATTAGCCTACCTTGGTACATGCTGACTGCTCCGAACATACCCGTAGCACGTCCCGGGGCGTAGCCGGCTGGCTCCATTAACGCATAAATATATTCATAATCCTTGTCGGTCCACGCGGTATAGACGTAACCTCCCAAGTTAGCGTCTTTCACGCCGCTGACTATCTCATCAGTATCGGGATCCAATAAAGCTATTGCCAAACCGTCAGGATCACGTGCGAAGTAATCGATCATGACGTAGTCGCGAAAAACCTGTCCATGATGGAGTCGTCCACCTATAGCGAGCTGGGTGATAGGTTGCAGAGTTAATGCATCAACTTTCAGTAATGTTGCCGATGTGCCAAGGAACGTACTGGTATCGATATCACCCCCTGGTCTCGCTCCAATGATGTAGGCATACCGTCCGTCAGGCGACATCATCGATGTATGTACCACAGCACGGAGATTCAATGGCAACATGTAACTTGCGATGACTTCCATAGTCTCCGCATCCCCAACAACAATCTGGTTGCTCTCTGGCGGCACATAGCCATCAAATAAAACTGAGGGGGAGCTAGTAGTGCCTACATTCTCATAAAAATAGGTTTTGCCAGGTTCAGGCTGAAATTTGGGTTCGCCTGGATCAAAGGTAGCAATAACTTCGGTCTGATAGTGACTTGTAAGACTTCCTTCTTCAGCACGTCGCGTCCATGTTTCTTGAATCGACGCAAACGTTTCAATGGCCTCTACCTGTAAGTCGCGAGGCGTTTTCGCAAATTCTAACTGCTTAGCTTGGTTTTCCTTCGCAATTGCCAGAGCCTCCAACCACTCACGGGGTAATCCCGCATCCAAAGGCAAATCCGCTAATGTTCTAATGTACATTGAGATTGCTACGAGATCGTCGTCAGAGGGATCCATCTCGCTGACGATTACTGCCATGACAGGATTGCTCTCTAGTTGATCGAATATGTCGACAGGTGTCGGACCGAAATGCAGCGATGGTCCAATGAGGCCCTCGCCCGTTTCCGAGTGACAGACTTGGCAGCCAATATCAGCGTGGAATAACTCGCTACCCCGGTCAACGAGGCCGTCCATGTTTTCTTGGGCCACGACTGTTTGACTAAAGAGAATGCCCGATATGTAGCTGCAGACAAGTATTGCGGCAAGGTTCAAAATTTTCATGGGAATAACCTTTTAATAATTATTCTAGTCGACCAAGCTTCCATCTTACTTTACAGATAACGGTACTGCTACGAGCATTTGTTATAAGCTGTCTCGATATAAGGTTTCAGGACTACGAGCTTACGCTATGCTTCGTAGAGCTAAGGACTCGGTGCCAGTGATTACGGCAAAATAGTTAATGAGGGTTGGGCTTATGTCTTTTATTCGCCGCGGTATTCTTTTGTTGGTTTCGGGAAGCTTTTTGGTGTTTTCGTTCATGGCAACTACTAAGTCATACGCTGAAACCATAGCTGTGATTGGCACTGGTGCGGTTGGAAGTGCGCTTGGACCGCGTTTCGCGAGCCTTGGCCACGAAATTGTCTACGGTTCACGTACGCCTGACAGTGATCACGTGCGCGAGCTTGTTGCTGAGACTGGCGATAGGGCGTCCGCGGCTACCCAGGCAGAAGCCGTCCGGAATGCAGATATAGTGCTGCTTGCATTGCCGTGGGCTGTTGCTGAGGGAGTTGTTCTAGGCTTAGGTGACCTTACTGGAAAGATACTCATAGACCCGATCAATCCACGTACTGTAGATGACGAAGGCTGGGCAGATTATCCAACCTACACGTCCAACGCTGAGCGTATTCAAATTCTCGCGCCGGGCGCAAAGGTCGTAAAGGCGTTTAGTACGATAAGCGTTGACACGATGATCGACGTGACACTCGTAGATCATCCAATAACGATTCCGTTGGCTGGAAACGATGCAGAGGCGAAGACAGTCGTGGCGGAAATATGTGAGGGGTTAGGATACGAAACGCTAGATTTCGGCTCGGTACGCTTCGCCCATATAATAGAAGGGATGTATCTCTTGAGAGCGAATTCTAGGATCAACGAAGAGTTCTTTGAGTGGGCGTATCCAAGGAGCCGTCGCCCACGGTAGCAGCGATGACTCAGATAACGCGATGATTGTTCAGGATTCCTTTCGGGTCGAGCGTCTGCTTTAGATTGCGCATTAGCGCAACTTCGGCATCGTTGCGTGAATAATGCAGATATTCACGCTTTAGCGTGCCGATGCCATGTTCGGCGGAAATTGATCCTTCGTATTCGCCGGTAATTTTGTAGACGAGCGCGAGTATGTGGTCGACGTCCTCCTCCTTTCCAGTAGTGATAAATAGATGTAGGTTACAGTCACCCACATGGCCGAATACGAGGTTAACAACTTCATTGAAGCGCAATTTTAGTTGTTGATTGACTTGCTCGAGAAAAGCGGGCATATCTGAGATGCTAAGGCTGACGTCAACCCCCGCATATGGTGTCAGTGCTGTTGTTATCTCTGCAATCCCGTCGCGGATTGACCAGAACGTTTGGGCCTCTTTTTCTGACTTCGCAACTACCGCGTCTTCGATGACGCCTGATTCTAGCGCTGCACCCAGAGCTCTCTCGAACCGCTCCATATCTGTTGCAGCGTTGGTTCCTTCTGTTTCGATGAGAGCATAAAGTGGATAGCTATGTGCGAATGGCGATTGCAGTTTTTCGATGTAGTCGGTGACGTAATCGAAATATGAAGCCCACATGACCTCGTATGCGCTCAGCGAGCTACCGACCTCGATCTGTGTCTGTCTTAGTAGAGAGATTATATCCGGAAATGATCTCACCGCGCACAGTGCTGTGCATGTGCTCGGCATTTGAGGATAGAGCCTGAGTACGGCACGAGTAACGACGCCTAGTGTGCCCTCTGTTCCAATAAACAACTGTTTCAGATCGTAGCCCGCGTTGTTTTTCAACATCCGGTTCATTGAGCTGACTACCGTACCATCGGGAAGGACAACCTCGAGCCCAAGAACTAAGTTTCTTGCCATACCGAAGCGAAGCACCTGATTTCCTCCAGCGTTCGTTGCTATCAGGCCACCGATCTGGCAGCTACCCCTAGCACCAAGATCGAGAGGAAATAGGAGTCCAGCCTCCCCGGCGGCTTTCTGGATCGCTTGTAGCGTTGTCCCTGCCTGAACGGTGAGTGTTGACGATGGGAGATCAAGTGAGTCGATACCAGTCAGTTTTTCGATGCTCAATGCTAGCTCGCCGGCCTGCGGTGTTGCGCCGCCTGAAAGTCCTGTTAGTCCGCCCTGAACTACAATTCGTTGGCCCGCTTCCGAGCAAAGTCTGAGGATGGTTGACACGTCGCCGGTCGACTTTGGAAGAATAACCGCGATCGGTCTACGCGGGTTTTCGCCGCTGATATCAACGGCATATTTGTCGCTCAAGTCGGTGCCTGCAATAATTGCTTCTTCGCCGAGTTCGCGGCGTAGTGTTGTCAGGATTTTGTTCGAGTTGTTGGTGTCGCCCTTCACGCTCACTTTTTACCGGTTGCCATCAGCGGTGTCTGCACCTAGGGTAAGCCTCTATGAGTAGATTGACCAGTCTATGCCAGGAGGTCTATTACGGGCTCACGCCGCGGGCGTTGAGAGCGCGTTATATCCTCGTGATATTCGATCTCTTCATTATCTCCTATTTTGTCGTTGTGACCTTTATTGGTCCGCATCGCTGGATCGTCATCGTGGACGTATTAATTGGGGTGCTGTTGGTTGCCGATTTTTTCGGTCGTATGATGGCGCATTCGGATCGTGGCGCCTATCTCGTTCGGCCGATGAGCCTCATTGATCTCGTCGTTATCGCGTCATTATTTATCCCAGCGCAAGTTGGTAATGCCGCATTCCTGCGTGTGATTCGTGCGTTACGGTTGATGCGTTCTTATGCTGTAATTCGTCAGCTACGGGGTCATTCTCGATTTTTCTCTAAGAACGAGGACGTTATCTATAGTGCGCTCAACCTGATAGTTTTTATTTTTGTCGTAACCGCAGCGGTGTTCGTTCTTCAGGTAGATATCAATGAGTCGATTAACAATTATGTCGATGCACTCTATTTTACTATTGCAACTCTAACGACGACGGGATTCGGCGATATCATCCTCGTCAATACGACGGGGCGTCTGTTAGCGGTGATAATTATGATCGTCGGCGTAGCGCTATTTATTCGCTTGGTACAAACTATCTTCGTGCCGAGTAAGGTGCGCTACGAATGCTTAGATTGTGGTCTGACCCGGCACGATAGAGATGCAGTTCACTGCAAGCATTGCGGTCGACAGTTGCATATTAGGACTGAAGGTGTTGTTAGTTAACGGTTATAGCAAAGGATAAAAAATTTAATGATTGATTTTTATACATGGACGACGCCGAACGGCCGTAAGGTCGCCATCATGCTCGAGGAGGTTGGAGTACCGTATAACGCCATACCTATCGATATCGGACAGGACGAGCAGCATACATCGGAGTTTTTGAAGATCAGCCCGAATAACAAGATTCCGGCAATCGTAGATCACGATAACGGTATGAGTCTCATGGAGTCCGGCGCGATTCTGATGTACCTCGCGGAAAAGACCGGACAATTGATGCCATCCTCGGGGGAAGCCAAATGGCAAGTGACCGAGTGGCTCATGATGCAGATGGGTTCGGTAGGTCCGATGCTTGGGCAGACGCATCATTTTTCATTTTATAACCCAGGTAAATCTGCGTATGCGGAAGAGCGCTACCTGAAAGAGAATGCTCGAATCTATGGCGTTCTCGATAAACGTCTTGGTAAAGGCCAGTATCTGGCGGGGGACTACTCTATTGCCGATATCGCAACCTGGCCATGGATTGCACGTCACCCACGGCAGCAGATGAGTTTGTTCGAATACCCGAATATGCTGCGCTGGTATCTTGAGATTGCTGCTAGGCCGGCAGTACAACGTGGCTATATTGTTCCGAAGCACGTTGAGGATATTCCAGTACCGGAAAAATAACGCTGGCTATCGTGCTGCTATAAAATCGGGTCGAGCATCCCGCAAAGCGCGTATATGGTCGGGCGTAGTTCCACAGCAACCGCCGAGTAGGCGCGCCCCCTGGGCTACCCATTGTGTCGCTTGTTCAGCGAGTTGTATAGGTGTCATTAGATTGGTGAAGTTCCAGTTCGGCGCAGAAAAATCTCCGAGTTCTGGGTAAACACCGATTGGGCCCGACCAGTTCGACTTAACCTCGAGTAGGGCTGGTCCAGTGGCTTTGGGGTGTGTATGCATGATGTTCACCACGTCGATATTAAGCGGGAGTAGCGCGCCTAGTGGTTCGGAAAGCGGTGTATTCGGGAAATCGAAGCCGACCAGTGTGTCGCTGTCGTTTGCGAACTGGCAGCTCACGCCGAGCCATACTGGTAGCCCTACTGCACAGGCAGCCTCAACGGCCATAAGAGCGTGATAGGTATCCTCCATCATTTCAAGTGCGATCAAGTCGACGCCGCCTTCGGCAAGAACTTCGGTTAGTTCCCGATAGGCATCGCGCTCTGTCTGTTCGTCGGGGTAGGCCGAGATATCGAATCTAGGGGGTAGGCAGGAAATCGAGCCCGCAATCGCGACCGAATCTTGCGCGACGAGGTCGCGTGCTTCAAGAGCGGCTTCAATGGCCATGGAGTTGATTTTGTGAAACTCGTCGCCTGCACCAGCTGCCTCAAGCACGAAACGGCTACTGCCGAACGTATTGGTTGTGATGATCTCGGCGCCGGCACGAATGTAGTCCGCGTGTATCTGCCTCAGGAGCCCTTTGTGTGTAGAGGCAGCAACACCGCTCCAGGCATCTTTGTCCATCGTGATACCGCGGCGCTGAAGTTCGCTACCGGTACCACCATCCAGAATGATTATGTCGTCGTCACGTAAACGGCTCTGCCAGTTTGTCTCCATAATTTTATATTACCGTAATGAATTACCGAGCCTCGGCAAGCGTTTCTCAAAAAACCTTGTATAGTCGCTGCGATTGAGTCTGAGTAGTCTTTTTTCGGGATCGTTGTCTAATTGCGATGCGCTATCGAAGATTCGTGACAAGTCGATCCATTTGTCCGTTGAGCTAAGAAACAGTAAAGGCTCTGCAATCGTGCGGCGAGAGGGGTTAGAATAGGCCCCGCTCAAACGTCCTATTTTAAACTAAACTAGTGGTCATCGATAGAATGTGACCCGGGAGTAAGCCCATGAAAAATAATATTTTTATCATCTTTCATCTGGTTTTGTTCAGTCTGATGTCTGGGATGAGTGCTGGGAATACGCAGGAGTTAGACGGGGAGGCAACAACGCGCTTTGAACCAGTTGCCGGTGATGTGCGTCGACCTGATTTCACGTTGACTGATATGGAGGGTGTTTCCCGCACGATGGACGAATGGGACGGTAAGATCTTGCTCGTCGACTTCTGGGCAAGCTGGTGTATCCCCTGCCGTCACGAGATGCCTACCTTTAACGCGCTTCGAGATAAATATGCTGATCAGGGATTTGAGGTTCTTGGCATTGCGGCGGACGACTTCGAGAAAGTTGAAGAATTTCTCGAAGAAGTTCAGGTTGATTTCCCCATCATTTATGGTGAGATGTTCGACGTGATGGATCTCAGTGCAGAGTACGGTAATTCGTTCGGGGGTCTTCCATTTAGCACCTTTGTTGATCGCGCCGGTAACATGCGCTACGTTCAGAAACCCGGCGAGGTGTCTTTTGAAGAAGCCGAGGAAGTCCTTCTGCGTTTGCTAAATTAGCCCGTAGTTGCTGCCGCGCTTCTAAAGCGTCGGTGGCAGGTTCGCTAGTCTATACTCTTATCTTATGAGTGATTTCCAGGCTAGCTTGATTGATGGGATCGCTAGTCGATCTCAGCCCGAGCTACTAGTCGGTTTGAATGCAGTGATTTTTGCTGTCACGCGCGATCAGCCGCGTGTGCTTACAGTTGGTCCTCAGTCGGCAAGTTTGGGTGATACTTCCGACAAATTTACTACGACCTCTCGAGCTCTACCTTTCGGTCCTTTTAACCGCGAGTATGATCGGACGCTCGAACTATGTATGCGCGATACTGTTCGCAAACAGACAGGTTTTGAGCTCGGTTACCTGGAGCAGCTCTATACATTCGCGGACAAGGGACGCGATCCGAGGGAAGGTTCGGGTGGTAGCCGCGTACTATCCGTTGCCTATTTAGCGCTGTTGCAGGAAGGTCCGGTTGCTGGCGCCGAAGATGCAACTTGGGAAGACTGTTACGGTTTTTTTCCCCTGGGAAGACTGGCGTGATGGAAAACCGGCGCTGATGGCTGAAATCGAGGAGGTATTACTCCAATGGTCGGCCGCCGAAGAGCAGAGATCCCCGGGATCTGGGGCGCGGGAACGAATCGAAATCTGTTTCGGTTTGGGTAACGGTGGTTGGGATGCTTACAAAGTTCTCGAGCGTTACGAGCTACTCTACGAGGCAAGACTCGTTGACGAGTACTGGCTTGATCGCGGACTGGCGCCAACGCACTCGTTGACTGGGCGGCTAGGACGACCAATGGCTTTCGACCATCGCCGAATCCTCGCTACTGGGTTGGGTCGTGTAAGGGGGAAATTGCGTTATCGTCCCGTCGCGTTCGAACTAATTCCAGAAACGTTCACGTTACTAAAATTACAACACGCCGTGGAGGCAATCGCCGGCCTCCGGATGCACAAGCAGAATTTTCGCAGACTTGTAGAGCGCAGTGGCTTGGTTGAGGGTACGGGGATACGTGAGGATAAGACGGGCGGCCGGCCGGCTGAGCTGTTCTGCTTTCGGCGTGCGGTGTTGCGTGAGCGTCGGGCGCCTGGTGTTGCCTCCCTGCGCTCGCCACGTCCAAGTTAGGGGCCCGTCTCTAGAGTGGCTGTGCTATACTTTTAGTTCACTTATACTCATTTTGAGCACAATAAAAAGTCATGATGAGCACGCACCTCGAATACACCCCCGAAGTTGAGAAAGCAACACAGGGTATTTACAACCTTGTCCGCGATGTTATTCCTGCCGTTGAATGGCCGGTGCATGCACCGTACGTAGCGCTGATCAATGAACTTAAGGTCGAGCGCAACGCTATCTTGCTAGCCCATAATTACCAAACGCCGGAAATTTACCATGGTGTTGCTGATTATACAGGCGATTCCCTCGGCTTGGCCGCGAAGGCAACCCAGACCGATGCTGAGATTATCGTGTTATGCGGTGTTCATTTCATGGCGGAGACGGCGAAGATTCTTAATCCGGAAAAGACTGTATTAATTCCTGATGTAGAGGCGGGTTGTTCCCTTGCCGCCTCGATTACTGGTGCGGACGTGAGGTTATTGAAGGAACGTTATCCTGGCGTACCCGTCGTGTCGTATGTGAATACGAGCGCTGATGTTAAGGCCGAAACCGATGTCTGTTGCACTTCAGGGAACGCTGTTCAGGTTGTCGAATCATTGGGTTCTAGCCGCGTCATCTTTTTACCTGACGGTTACCTTGGCCGTTATGTAGCTAATCAGACTGACGTAGAAATTATCCTCTGGGAAGGTAGTTGCGAAGTTCATGAACGATTTACGGCGACTGAGCTTCGCGGTTACCGTAAGACAGCACCTGATATTCAGGTAATCGCGCACCCCGAATGTCCGCCCGACGTGCTGGACGAGGCTGATTTCGTCGGTTCGACTTCTGGGATGATTGACTTTGTGGACAGGGAGCGCCCGCAGCGTGTAGTCATGATTACAGAATGTTCCATGAGCGATAATGTTGCCGTAGAGTTTCCCGACGTTGATTTTATCCGGCCCTGTAATCTCTGTCCGCATATGAAACGAATCACGTTGCCAAAAATTCTTCACTCACTGCAGACGCTGGAACACGAGGTCCTCGTCAATCCCAGTATGGCAAGGAAGGCGTATGGTGCAGTAAAGAGGATGCTGGAAATTTCTTAAAGTTAGAGTTGGGGCAATGATGGCCAGTCAAGTCGATAGCTCAGTTCTTATCATCGGCGGTGGAATCGCGGGGTTGAGTACGGCTCTGCGTCTGGCAGATGAGGGGCATAAGGTCCTAGTGCTGAGTAAAACTCGGCTCTCCGACACGGCGAGTTTTCAGGCGCAGGGTGGTATTGCTGCGGTAGTGGCGCCAGAGGATTCACATAGGTCACATCACTCGGATACGCTTATTGCCGGCGCGGGACTCTGTCATTCGGAAACGGTTGCTCGGGTAGTAGAGCAGGGTGCCGATTGCATCCGCTGGTTGCAGAATCACGGCGTAGAATTTACGCGTACTGATAGTGGTAGTGAGCTTCACCTCACGCGGGAGGGGGGGCATAGTCAGCGCCGAGTAGTGCACTCAGATGATGCGACCGGGATCGCTGTGATGGGGGTTCTAGTCGATCGCGTTCGCCAGAATATGGCGATTCAGCTTCTAGAAAATTGCTTCGTCGTTAGTCTCGTCACCTCCAGAGAGCTCGGTTTTGCAGGTCCGAATCGATGTGTAGGCGTTCGCATGCTGGATAGTTTTACCGGCGTCGTAGAGACGATTTGGTCAAACGCTATTGTGCTAGCAACGGGTGGCGCTTCCGGCCTCTATGAACATTCGACGAATGCGTCGACTGGGGATGGTATTGCAATGGCCTGGCGAGCGGGATGTTCAATCGCCAACATGGAGTTCGTGCAGTTTCATCCGACTTGCTTGTATCAACCGACGGCGCGGAAGGCGCTAATCAGTGAGGCGGTGAGAGGGGAGGGTGGAAAACTACTACTGCCAGACGGTAGCCGCTTTATGCAACGATACGATTCGAGGGGCGAACTAGCGCCACGTGATATCGTCTCGCGTGCTATCGTGAACGAGTTGACCGAGCAGAGTCTCGAGTGCGTGTATCTCGATATCAGTCACCAGCGTGCTGATTTAATCGCCGAGAGATTCCCAAATATCCGCGAGATCTGTGCCGAACATGGGATCGATATGGCGAAGGAGCCGATTCCCGTAGTGCCAGCGGCGCACTATACCTGCGGTGGGATAGTCACAGACGAGCATGGTCAGACAGATATCCAGCAGCTTTATGCACTCGGCGAGTGCAGCTTCACAGGACTACATGGTGCCAACCGGCTAGCGAGTAACTCGTTGTTAGAGGCATTGGCATTTGCGAAGACAGTTAGTGGAAGCATCTCGCAACAGTTGAACAATAGGTTGCCGTTGCCCTGCACGCTTGAAGTTCGTGACTACGGAGAATTACGGCCTCATTCGTCGCTAGAAAAGCACACAAAGCGATTACGTAGGCTGATGTGGGAAAACGTTGGTATTGTAAGGTCGGGAGCGGGTTTGGCGAGAGCTGAAAAACGGCTTCAGGAGTTGGAGCAATGGCTCGACAACGAGTGGGAGGATGGTCGGGCGCGTTCCGACGTGCTCGAGTTTCGCAATCTCGTCACCGTTGCGCAGCTAATCACGAAAAGTGCTCTGCAACGGCGCGAGAGCCGCGGCCTTCATTTTAATCAAGATTATCCTAATATGCACAACGATCCGCGAGACACCGCGCTTCTCCCCGACTAGCTACGTCACTAATCGAACGACATAGGATCGACGGTTCGGGCACGTGAATTTACATTTTCTTTAATGGGTGATTTTCCGCGCTCCGTAATTATCGTATGCGTTTATTTATTGGTCATAGCCAGTAAAGCCCTCGCTCGTTTGACTACTGGCACGTCGATCACCTTGCCATCAAGCGATGTAGATCCGCGTCCAGTAACCTCGGCCTCGTCGAAGGCGGCGACAACTTTGCGTGCGTAGGCGATTTCCTTTTCGCTAGGCGAAAACATTTCGTTGATGGTATCGATCTGAGCAGGGTGAATTGCGAATCTACCCTTGAAACCGAATTGCTTAGACTGGACACAATTCTTCCGGAGACCGCCATCGTCTTTGAAACGAAAGTAGGGGGTATCTAGAGCGATAACGCGTGCGGCGCGTGCGGCAACGCATAACACGTTTCTCCCATACGCGACCTCGGATTCGGCGTCGAGACGCTCAATACCCATATCATGCGTATAGTCCTCGGCACCGAACGCAACGCCGATAATCCGCCGGCTGGAGGCACAGATTTCGTAGCATTTTACGAGTGCGCGAGCGCTCTCGAGCCATGGAATTAGGGATATGCTCCCCACCGTTAAATCGTTTGCACGCTCCAGTTTCGCCAGTAGGCCGGAAACATTTTCTATGTCCTGAGGTCCTTCTATCTTTCCTATAGAGATGCCTTTTATATGCGGTCCGACAACGGCGGCAAGATCTTGCTCGGTCCATCCTGTATCGATTGAATTGACTCGTGGCAGGATCGGTATGCCGGTCTGCGCAAGTTTTGGTAGAAAAGACTGAATCGTCGCACGGGCGGTATCCTTTCCCCCATCGGGAACGGAATCTTCCATATCCGGAACAAACATGTCAGGCAAGTAGCTCGAGGCTTTCTCTAGCATATTTTTCTTGTTTCCGGGAACGAAGAGTAGGCTCCTTATGGTTGTCATATTTGTCTCCACGCTGCTGGCACGTTTTTAGAGTAAGCCAGCTCCACGAGCCCATTGATATTTCGCGCCAAGAATAGCGACGGGTAGTTCCGTCGTGTAGGGGCATGCGACGATACCTCGTTCGTAAAGATATTCTGAAGCTTCTTCTACTTCTGTATCGCCCACGAGAGAGGCGACGATAGGCTTATTGATACCTTTATCGCGCGCCTCCTGTACGACACGTGCGCAGAGCTCTGCAAAGACCATCGGAGGGGTGACGATCGTGTGCCAGTAACCGAGTATCAACGAGTGAATACGGTCGTCCTCGAGACCGAGGCGAATCGTTTTCTCGTAAGTAATCGGTGGTTCGCCTCCCGTGATGTCTACGGGGTTCCCCGAGGCGCCGAACGGCGGAATAAATTTCTTAAATGCGACGTCTAGATCTTCGGGGAACGACATCAGCGACATACCGTTGTCCACGATCGCATCCGACAACAGCACACCCGAGCCGCCAGCGCCCGTAATGATGACGATTTCCTCGCCCTTTGGAGTTGGTAGGATTGGCAGCCCACGTGCAAACTGCAGTAAATCGTTGAGGTTATAGGCTCGAATAACGCCGCTTGCTCTTAGAATATCGTCGTAGATTTTGTCGTTTCCAGCGAGAGCGCCTGTGTGTGATGCAGCCGCCCGAGCCCCTATCTGCGTGCGGCCGGCCTTGAGCATTACTACGGGTTTCTTCTTCGAAACGCGTTCGGCAACCTCAGAAAAACTCCGTCCGTCTTTCAGGTCTTCGGCATGCATTGCGATGACGTCGGTATTCTCGTCTTGTTCGAAGTAAGTCAACAGATCGTCTTCATCAAGATCAGATTTATTCCCAAGGCCTACGATTGCGGAGACGCCCATTTTGGTTGATCGGCTGAAGCCGATGATCGACATGCCTACACCACCGCTCTGCGATGACAGTGCAGCTTTACCTTTGACGTCATAAGGTGTGCAGAAAGTCGCGCAGAGATTCGATGGTGTGTAGTAGAAACCGTAGATATTCGGACCCATTATGCGGACGTTATTTTCACGGGCTACGGCAACCAACTCTTCCTGTAACTCGTGCTCTCCGACCTCAGCGAAGCCCGATGGAATCATGATAGCACCGGGAATCCCTTTCTCGCCGACTTCTTTCATTGCGGAGACACAGAATTTAGCTGGCACAGCGAAGACCGCGACGTCAATATCTTCGGGTATGTCCCCGACACTCTTGTAGGCTTTTTTTCCTAGAATCTCCTCAGCTTTCGGGTTGATTGGATAGAGCTCACCCTCGTAGCCACCGTTGATAATATTCTTCATCACGGAATTGCCTATTTTGCCTTCGCTATCGGAAGCGCCTATCACGGCGACGGCTGAGGGCTTCATGATGCGGTTCATGGCAGATATGATCGCGTCCTGAGTCGGGCGGTAGATTTCCTTGGGTGGCGAGAAATCGACCGTGATCAATGCGTCGACCGCAGTCGCATCGCTCGCGTTTGCCAGGATCGGATTGAGATCGATTTCCTGAATACTGGGGAAGTCGCTGATGAGCTTGGAGACATTGACGATAATGCGCGTTAATGCGTCGCGGTTCACTGCTTCGGCGCCGCGGACGCCCCGAAGTACCTCTGCTGCTTGGATGCCGTCGAGCATAGAGTCAGCGTCTTCTGCAGTAGCCGGCGCTAGCCTGAACGTCACGTCTTTGAGGACCTCGACGAGAATGCCACCGAGTCCGAATGCGACGAGTTTACCGAAGCTCGGATCCGTGACCGCGCCGACAATTACTTCCTGATCGCTTTTGTCGAGCATCTGTTGAACCTGCAAACCGACAACATCGGCATCAGGAGCATAGGACTGGACGCTTTCGATGATCGAGTTATATCCTGTGGTGACCTCGGCCGCGTCGCGGAGTCCGACTAAAACGCCACCAGCTTCTGTCTTGTGCTGAATATCAGCGGAAACGATCTTCATGGCTACCGGATAACCTATTCCGTTTGCGATCATTACCGCGTCTTCAGGAGAGTTCGCAATTCCTTCTTCGGGTAAGGGAATGTCATAAGCGTCGCATACCGTCTTGCATTCTGGCGCCGTAAGTGTAGATCGACCATCAGCCTTTACTTGATCTAATACAGCGCGGACATTATCTTGCCGAATAGGCATTTTCTTTCTCCTTAATGATTAGCAGCTTTTTTCTTACTTACGGCGTGGTGGCCGAGAAAAAGCACCCGCTTCTTTTAGACTATTAATTTCCTTGGCTTCATAACCTAGAACATCGCTTAAAATCTCATCAGTATGTTCACCCAATAACGGCGATCTGGTTACCTCTACGGGGGAATCAGAGAGTTTGATTGGGCAGCCTAGGTTGTGCCATTTGCCGCGCTCGGGATGATCGAGTTCAACATACATTTCGCGCAGTTTGACGTGATCGTCGTTGGCTAAGTCTGTCGTGCTCATAATGGGGCCACACGGAACATCAATCTCATTCAAGATTTCCATTAGTTCGCGTTTTGTATGGTGGCTTGCAAAGTCTGTCAAGAGATCCCACATTGCGCCTTGGTTTTCTCGGCGGTTTTCGATTTTTTCGAATCGTGGGTCATGGGCTAAATCCTGCCCCCCGACTCTATCCGCTAATGCCTTCCAGACATGTTCCTGGACAACTATGTAAAGATAGTCGTTTGGACCTCCGGGTTTACATTGAATGGCATTTCCTAACTGGCCACCGCCTGAATCGTTACCGGCACGAGGTGTAAAGTCTTCAAAATCCTGATGCCAGTATTCGGCTAGTGGCCCACGCGTGAGGCGTTGATGATCGCGCCATTTCACTCGTGTCAAATTCATAACGCAGTCCATCATTGCGCATTCCACATACTGGCCACGCCCAGTTCGCTCCCGCTGAAGAAGTGCGGCGAGAATTCCAGCCATCAAGTGCACACCAGTTCCCGAGTCACCAATTTGGGCGCCAGTTACCACAGGCGGCCCATCAAAAAGTCCGGATGTGCTCATTGCGCCACCCATGGCTTGTGCAACATTCTCATATGCTTTAAAGGCTGCATATGGACCCTCAGAACCAAACCCCTTAATTGAGGCCATCACGATGCGAGGATTGATTTTTTCGACTTTTTCCCAACCAAAACCTAGTCGGTCTAAAACGCCAGGCCCAAAATTCTCCATAAGGACATCCGAGGTTTCCACTAGTTTTGTGAAAATTTCTTTACCCTTATCATTTTTTAGGTTCACTGTGATTGACCGCTTATTGCAGTTAAGCATAGTGAAATAGAGGCTGTCCGCATCCGGGATGTCTCTCAGTTGTCCTCGAGTTGCATCACCCACTGGCGATTCTAGTTTAATAACGTCTGCCCCGAGAAAGCCCATGAGTTGACTAGATGTAGGACCAGCCTGAACATGGGTCATGTCAAGGATTCGGATACCGGAAAGCGCTTTGTTAGAAGTCATAGTAAGTAATTCCCTAATTCTTTAGTGATTTACATATTCGAGTTGCTAGTTGCATTATTTCTTACGCAATTTGCTTTGCGGGTTTAGGTTTCCGATTCTACCGCTTTCGCTGCCAGCAGCCGGGTCGATTGCTGCGTTGATGAGAGTTGGCCTTCCAGAATCCATCGCCTCATCAACAGCACGTTTCAGTTCTTCGGGGGTGGTTACATGTGCACCAACGCCACCGAAAGCCTCAATCATCTTGTCATACCGTGAGTTCGTAATGAAGCAAGTCCATGCTGGGTCGGAATTTACTTCATTGACGTCTGTTCCTCGATAGATGCCGCTATTGTTGAAGACAACGATGCAGACTGGCAGGTTGTATCGACAGATAGTTTCTACTTCCATGCCAGAAAAACCGAAGGCGCTGTCACCCTCAATAGCAAGTACGGGCTTGCCAGTTTCTACGGCGGCGGCGATAGCAAATCCCATACCGATACCCATAACACCCCAAGTGCCAACATCAAGCCGTTTGCGTGGGTTGTACATGTCGATAATACCGCGTGCGAGATCGAGCGTATTAGCACCTTCATTGACGAGGATCGCATCGGGTCTCTCCTTTATGACTGAGCGTAGAACACCAAGAGCACCGTGGTAGTCCATCGGAAAGTTATTGTTCGTTAGCCTTGGCGCCATCTTGGCAACATTCGTATCCCTCTTCGTTTTTACCGCGTCGATCCAATCTGTTGGCGGCTCGGGCCAACTAGCCTTCATTCCGTCCAGTAATGCCGATACGCAGGAATTAATATCGCCGATTAGTGGCGCCGCAATTTCTACATTAGAATCGATTTCCTTAGGTTCAATATCGATTTGGATAAACTTCTTTCTTTCGCCCCAAGCTTTGCCCTTGCCTTGGGATAGCAGCCAGTTGAGACGCGCGCCGATTAGCATCACGACGTCGGATTCTTTCAGTACTAATGAGCGTGCCGCACCGGCACATTGCGGATGGGTATCTGGCAGAATGCCTTTGGCCATGCTCATTGGCAGGAAAGGAATATTGGTCTTTTTGAGTAGGGCGCGAATCGTATCATCTGCCTGTGCGTAAGCCGCTCCTTTGCCTAGTAAGATCAGCGGGCGTTCAGCACTCTTAAGTAGATCGAGGGCGCGCTTGACGGGTTCGGGCGCAGGAATTTGCTCGGGCGCAGGGTCGATGACTTTGATTAGCGATTTTTCTCCTGCCCCAGCGTCCATCACTTGCCCAAAAAGCTTAGCTGGTAGATCGAGATATACACCGCCGGGGCGGCCTGAGACCGCAGCACGGATTGCGCGTGCGACACCAATACCAATGTCATTGGCATGAAGTATGCGGAAAGCCGCTTTACAAAGTGGTTTGGCAATAGCTAGCTGATCCATTTCTTCGTAGTCGCCCTGCTGAAGATCAACAATCTCCCGCTCGGACGATCCTGATATTAGAATCATGGGGAAACAATTAGTTGTCGCATTAGCTAGTGCGGTAAGCCCGTTAAGGAAGCCAGGAGCAGACACTGTTAGGCAGATGCCAGGTTTTTTTTTGAGGTAGCCGGCGATAGCTGCTGCGTTCCCTGCGTGTTGCTCATGTCGGAAAGCAATCACGCGTATTCCTGCCGCTTGCGCCATACGGCCAAAATCGGTGATGGGGATGCCGGGGACGCCGTAGATTGTTTCCACGCCGTTAAGTTTGAGTGCATCAATGATTAGGTGAAACCCATCAGTCTGTTCGCTCTGGCCTTCGGTCGTTTCTGATTCATTAAGGTTCTCTACTGGAACGCTTGCCATTGGATTGTCCTTATGATTCTTAGGTGAATGTTTCGGTTACGGCAACATTAGTGTGTCAGTCTAGATAGTCAACGTAATTATTGATGTGTTCGGCCAGGCCGAAAGAATGTTCACGGACTAATCGCTCTGCCATTTCTGTGTTTCTAGTTTCTAGTTTCTATGGTTTCGATGATATGGAGATGATCGATAATTGAACGATTAGCTCGATTCCGTTCGGTTATAGTTCGCGCGCGTATCGCGCGCCTGTGTACGAACAACGTCTCGGCCATCTATTTCAGCAGTCGGCTCTTACTTAACGAGATGATCTGCTGGTGAAATTGAATGTTGGTGTGCGGCTGACGCCGAGATTTTCAGCAAGGCTACGCTCATCTAGCTTGGGAGGTTTATTGCCGCTGTAGATGTCCATCGAAGTGATGGCGTTCCTTTAGACCCACCGTCGTCTCTAGCGGTTGCAGTCTGATTCCTGCTGTTGTCATATGTTCTAGGCTTTATTGCTTATTATTCTGGCATACAGTATACCAAAATAAATTTTGAGTCAGCACGCAATGTTTTAATTTCTGACGAAGCTAGTTGGCTGATGATGGGGGACAAAACAGGATTGTGCTTGATTGTTTTCGTCAAGCCTTGATAATGGTGTGTCAAATAGAATTCAGTTGCTTATTAAGGAGAAATAAATGGGCGGACTAGTTTGTGCCCTTCAAGATGCTCTGTCAAAACGGCAGTCAGAGATCCACGGCTTACTTCGAATTACTACAGCCTTTATGTTTATACAGCACGGCACACAGAAAATGTTCGGCTTTCCGGTCGAAGCGTATAGTGAGTTTGTGCTTTTAAGCCTGGTCCCTGGTTTCGCCGGTGTTCTACAAGTATTCGGTGGTGCGTTACTGCTTGTTGGGCTTTTCACGCGGCCGGTGGCATTCGTTTTATCCGGGCATATGGCATTTGCGTACTGGATGGTACACGCATACCCGCTATTCAATACGCGCGCGAACGGTGGTGAAGCGGCTGCGTTGTATTGCTTCATCCTTCTATACTTTGCTGCAGCAGGCGGCGGCGGTTGGAGTTTGGATAACGTTCTTCGTAAGAATAGCAACTGACTTGTAGCTTTAGTCGAAAGAATTCTAGCTTCTGCTCGGCTCTAGTAGTGGTTTGATAATTAGGTCTTACCTATAAATAAAGGAGAAAAATAATGAGTGGACTTATTAGTAATCTGGAAAATTCTTTGTCTAAGTGGAAGTCAGAGATTCACGGCGTACTCAGAATAACCAGTGCATATATGTTTATGCTGCACGGCACGCAGAAAATGTTCGGCTTTCCGGTCGAAGCGTATAGTGAGTTTGTGCTTTTAAGCTTGGTCCCTGGTTTCATCGGCGTTCTAGAAGTATTCGGTGGTGCGTTACTGCTTGTTGGGCTTTTCACGCGGCCGGTGGCATTCGTTTTATCCGGTTCTATGGCGTTTGCGTACTGGATGGCACACGCAGAGCCATTATTTAATACGCGTGCCAATGGCGGTGAAGCCGCGGCGTTATATTGCTTCTTATTCTTGTTCTTTGCCGCAGCGGG
Organism: Candidatus Rariloculaceae bacterium; assembly: GCA_045561055.1. Taxonomy (GTDB): domain Bacteria; phylum Pseudomonadota; class Gammaproteobacteria; order Steroidobacterales; family Rariloculaceae; genus SMWC01. The sequence goes on from JBJKYL010000016.1 coordinate 80,732, forward strand.
TGCTGGTGGTTGGAGCTTGGATAACCGGCAGAAATAGTTACTAGTCTGTGTTTTTAGCCGAGATGTGCTCCTCGGCATTAAATCTTGGCCGGGCCGTCGCTCAGGCGAAAATGTCGTCAGGGCGACGGTCTCGTCGTATTGGTCTATTTTAGGCAGACGGTTACTTGAACCTGGGCTAGTAACGCTAAGGTAGAATCTTTAGTTGAGCCGCAATTCAGAGTTCCATGTTCCACTGCATCGTCTCTGGGTTGAATTGAACAATCAGGTAAACGATCGACAATACGAAAAACCCCCACGCGAAAATTTCGCCACCGCGATGCCGTGGTAGTTTACGCATGAAGGTCCGTGTTTTATGAGCGCCGTAGCCGCGAATATCTAGCGCCATCGCTTGCGTTTGTCCATTCCTCAACCCCAGTACCAGCATCGCGAAAGCCAGGTGCTTTAGCCTAATCCACTTACGCTTAAGCCAATTCGTGTCTTGGCCGAGGTCCCGAATGCGCTGCGTAATCGAAATCTCCCGGCCGAGTTTCAAAAAAGATGGGAAGAGTATGAGTCCGAGTACCGGCGCGTGAACGAGACGATAATCCCAACCGCGCCTAGATAGGTTCTGCACTAGATCGGTGGGATGTGTCGTAAATGCGAAGGTCAGTCCGGCAGTAGCCAGGGCGAGGAATCTCAGCGCGAGGAGTGCTCCGAATCCCAATGCTGCCCAAGATAAGTTCTTGATCGGTGTGCGGACAGCAATCGTGTCCGAGCCGACAGTCGCTTGTCCGCCATAAAAGAACGGAAATACCATGGCCAGAATCATGACGAACGGCACGATGATTTTTCCGAACGTCCAATATTGTCTGAGCGGTACGCCTGAGAAAAATGTAGCAAAGAAGAAGCAGAGTATAAATAGTCCCGCGCCGACATAGAGGTTCGTGTTGAAAATGGCTACGAAAGATACACTGAGCACGATTAGTAGCTTGGAGAACGGCGTCATACGGTGAGCTAGGGAATCGCCTTGTTTATATGAAAGGTCAAAATTAGCCATTTTGCGTTTCCCGAATCTGTTTTGAGAGCGCTTCCGTAGTCAGTACCGGTTTGCCCAATATTTGTGCAGAAAACTCATACACCGCAGGTGGCCTTAGGCGGGAGCGGGTGAGTACGGCTTCATCCCCAAACATTTTCTCCGGTGGGCCGTTAAAAATGATCTCTCCATCGCAGAGCACGGCAGTTCGATCAGCATATTCAGCCACCAGCCGCATGTCGTGGGTAATGAACACTACCGCGGCACCTTCATCCGCTAGGTCTCGCAGAAGTCGCATGAGATTTTGTGCTTGATGGTAGTCTTGCCCGAAAGTGGGCTCGTCCAGAACAACTACCTCGGGTTTGCTAACGACCATTGCAGCAACCGACAGACGCCGTTTCTGGCCATGACTTAAAACGTACGGACTTGCCTCGCGTCGATCAAGTAGTCTCACTGTTTCAAGCAATTCGATAGTTCGCTCGTCTACTTCGGCCTCACTTAGACTAAGACCTCGGAGCCCGTGGGCGATTTCGTCGTAGACAGTTCCACAGACGAATTGTTTTTCGGGAACCTGGAAGATGTAAGCAACTCGTTTGACTAGCTGGACGAAATCATGGTCGTTTGTGGCCACTCCGTCGACCAAAACGGTACCGCTATCGGGGGTTGTTACGCCGTTGAGCATGGAAGCAAGCGTCGATTTGCCGCAACCATTCTGCCCCACTATGGCAAGCAGCTCGTTTCGGCACACGGTAATATTTACCGCATTTAGCACCTGATGATCACCGTAGGAGAAAGAGACATCCTTAGCGTCGATAACCACTTCGCGTGATGCATCCTCGAGTGTTAAATGCTTCGCGGTTACTTCCCGATTTTTGGAAGGTGGCGCCAGCGGCAGATTCATGCCGATGTTATCCAGCACCGAAACGAGTTCCGAACCGGACAGAGGTACGTTTGAGCCTAGATCGATGCCCTGGGCACGAAGGTCTAATCCAACCTCCGCAGCCTGCGGAATCCACAGGCCCATGTTGTCACGGACGAATAGGCCTCGCTTGTCGATGAATTCCCGTGGTGTCAGCGGGCCCGTGATGCCTTGTTCTTCAACAAGGAGAACATGATCGACTCTGCTGAATATCTCGTCCACTTCATGCTCTATCACCATGATGGTAAGTCCGGTTTGCTTACGGACACGATCGATTGTGGCGAGTACGTTTGCCGTGCCTGCCGGGTCGAGGTTTGACGTAGGTTCGTCGAGGATCAGGACCCTGGGTTCGAGCGCAAGCATTGCAGCGAGAGCGACCCTCTGTTTCTCCCCCCCAGAGAGGTACAGTGTCTCCCGATGACGAAATCCAGTCAGTTCGACCAGGTCGAGTGCGTAATCGATACGGCGATGGATCTCGGAGGGTTCGAAAAGATAGTTTTCGAGCGCGAATCCGATTTCTTCCTCGACCGTTAGTGTCACGATCTGATCTTCCGGGTTCTGGAACAGCATGTTAATGAGCCTAAAGCGCTCTGTTGCGGGGAATTCGCGCCGATTGATAATCCCGTGATCCGGATGATTTACTAGTATTTGGCCCTGATTTCGTCCGCCGAAATAGCTTGGGTAGATGCCGACAAGATTGAGCGCTAAGGTGCTTTTCCCCGACCCGCTATTACCCAGGATCAGGACGAATGAGCCAGGCTGAATTTCGAACGCGACATCTATCAATGCTGGTGGTCCTTCGGGACTACCAGTCGCAGGTTTGAACCAGAAGCCGTAGTCCTCTACGACAAGAACCGGTTCTTTCGACACGTCTAGTTAGTGCCTAGGCGTGTTCGCCCCGGCCTCCGCTAATGGCTGGAGGGCTATCGAGTGATGGCACGCCGGCATTCTCGAGTCCTCTTCCTAGATGCCAGGCGACTATCCCCCATAGCAGCCCGCCGAAGGCCGCAATGATCATCGATATAAATGCCCAAGTAGTGCCTCCCGCGAGTTGAAATCCGCCCATACCGATAAACATTGCGATTTGGTTTACGACGGATGTAACTGAGACAGCAAGAGCGAATAGAGCCTGACCACCCCGCCAACGTATGAGAGCGATCACTGCTGCACCGCAGGCAGCCGGCACTAGGCCGTAGAACATCAGGACAGGCCCATCGGGATCCCCGGCGAACCAACGTACGAGCGCGGTGACGGCTACTGCGAGGACTACGATCACCGCTCGCTTGCGTAAGTAGGTGCCGGCGTAGAACAGTATCCAGGTTGTGCCATTATAAAATGCATAGATTGCAAAACCGACCGGACCTGTTGCCCAAACCGTTCGTTCGAGGAAACCTAGAAGCCCGACGATTTCTATTACGGCTTGAACGACGCCGAGAAGCACCGCGACAACAATATCCATCGTGTCGAGTTTGAAATCTTGACGGAGTTGGTAAGTATTATCCATTAACACAGATTCTATCCGAGTCATTAGCATAGCGGTTACTTTCTTTTAATTAGGCCGTAGTATCCTGATTAAAATTACAAGATTATTGACGTACCTTTGATATTGTTGGGTACATTTGCACATGCGACCAACTCTATGTGCAAGTTCACTTGCATCTGCATATCTATATGGAACTGAAATGTCAGGTACGCATAGCGCCTTACCAACGGACGTCGAACTGGTAACATCTTTCGTCAGAGATCCGGCGAATAAGGCGTTAACACAAGGAGGGAGAGTTCATGTTAGATTTCTATGAGTCCATTGAAGACCGGCGGCAGTTTCTTCGTTTTCTAGCGGGAACACCTTTGCTAGCCGGTTCCGGTGCTTTGCCGTTTCTGACCCGGCGGGCGTGGGCCGCTGAAGAATTGACGGAAGAGCTCGTAACAATCGCTGAGGACGCTCTCAATGTTTTCGACTTTCATCTGGTCGCTAGGAGAAATCTATCTCCAGCTCACTATGGTTACACCGTTTCTGGTACGGATGGTGACGAAACGCTACTAGCGAATCGGGAAGGATTTAAGCGTTTTAGAATCCGTGCGCGCCGACTTGTCGATATTCGTAACGCAGACACGTCGACGGAAATTTTCGGGGCTCGCTGGGAATCGCCGATTGCGCTTGCCCCGGTCGGCGGACAGAGAAAATATCATCCTGAGGGCGAAGTGGCTGTGGCGCGTGCCGCGCGCCATGGTGCGCATACTCAGATTCTTTCGACTATGACGTCGAGTGCAGTCGAGGAGGTCTCCGCGGCAAGGGGATGTCCTATCTGGTATCAGCTTTACCCGACGAATTACTGGCATGTCGCAGAAGCGATGGTTAAGCGCGCCGAGCAGGCCGGTTGCCCGGTCGTTGCCGTGACGGTTGATCGTCCTTCGCCGCGTAATATGGAGACGTTCGAGCGTTATGTTCGCGCCGATACAGCCGATTGTTCTGCGTGTCACGTCGAAGGCCTTACGGAACGGCTACGGACCAAGCCGATGTATCAAGGGATCGATGTGAGCGAGGTTATAAGTACGCAGGCTTCTGGGCTTACCTGGGATTTTGTCGAACGAGTGAAGTCGATCACCTCGATGAAGGTCATGTTGAAAGGGATCGTCACGTCGCAGGACGCGGCATTGTGCCTTCAGCATGGTGTTGACGGTATTATCGTTTCCAATCACGGCGGCCGAGCGGAGGCCAGCGGACGCTCTACGATAGAGAGCTTGCCGGAAATTACAGAGGTCATTGCTGGCCGTATTCCAGTGATAATCGATAGTGGTTTCCGTCGCGGAACAGATATTTTTAAAGCGCTGGCACTCGGCGCTGATGCCGTTTGTGTTGGTCGGCCTTACATCTGGGGGCTATCGTCATTTGGACAGGATGGAGTTGAGAAAGCTATGACGATTTTAAGAACAGAGTTCCGCCGCGTCATGATGGAAACTGGCGTAACATCTGTCTCACAGATTAACGGTAGCTACGTCGAGTACGTATGAAAACAAGACCTTCAAGAAGACTATTCCGGTGGAACGGCGCGCTGATCGCCATATCAATCACGGTCGGTTCTGCTACTTTCGCGCATCATAGTGGAACAATATTCGATCAAACTTCGGTTGTCGCTATAGAAGGCAAGATAAGTGATTTCAACTGGTCTAATCCTCATGTTTATATCCATGTCGAAAGCATTAATGAAAGCGGTGATATCCGGGAATGGGAGATAGAAACGGACGCGACGCCGATACTGACACGTAGTGGTTGGTCTTCGGCATCTCTGAGTCGTGGAGATCAGGTTGTCGTGCGTGCATATCCCGACAAGAATGCACAACGCGCGCATGGAAGACTTATATCGGTCGCGACGGGGGAGGGTGCAGTGTTAACTCCCCGTATTTCATTCGATAGTCGGCCGAGCGAGTCGGATACCATTGCAGTTGCGACGGATATGTCGGGTCTCTGGTCTACTCCGCTTGCGACGAATCAGCATCTCTGGCAGCTTCGGGCAACCGTACGTTCCTTGACGGCGAAAGGGATCGCCGCGCAAGTTGCATACGATGTGACGCGCGATAGCCCTGCGGGCCAATGCATCGCCTATCCTACGCCAACATTTCTAGGCGTTCCTTATTTGAACGAGATCACCCTCGCTGAAGATCGGATAACGATAAAGGGTGAGCTGTTCGGTTCAGAGCGAGTGATTTATACAGATGGAAGAAATCATCCGCAGGATGGCGATTATACAAACCAAGGACACTCGATTGGCTATTGGGAAGGTGATGTGTTGGTAGTGGAAACGATGCAGTTAGCAGAGCATCGTTCCGCGCTGATAGATGGTGCCCCGATGGGTACAAGCCGACGCGTTGTCGAAGAGTTTGCGCTTAGCGACGATGGACGGCGACTGCTGATCGATTTTATCGTCGAGGACCCAGAATATCTGGCTGAGCCGTTTGCCGGTAATATGGAATGGGATTACGCGCCGCAATTTAAGTTCATTCCGATCAACTGCGACCCCGGGGTTTCTACTAAACCATGGGAAAAATAACGACCGACCAAATCTTGGGCTGGTAAAGTGTTGCGCGCTTGAGACTTTAGTTAATTGCGGGTTATTCGATAGACGAACGCTGGTGGCACGTTAAACGGCGTAAATCCTATTAGCGATGCTTTGAGGCTCAGCGTTCGGCGCAATTTACGGCTGATCGGACAAGCTCCGCCGTAAGTGAACTGGTATAGACAGCCATTGCTATGCAGGGACTTAAATATCTGTGCGAGCAGGCGCACTTTAAATCTTGCTGGGAATAACAGTAACGGAAGCCCGCTCACGACAGAATCTACCAGCTCAGTGCCCGGAGCGAGATGGCGCCGGAATGACGCTGCGTTTGCTTGGATAACTGTTGTTTCTGGAAATCGTTGCTTGAGTAGTTCTGTAAATTCTTCATTCTGCTCGATGAGTGTTAGATCCTGTGCGTAAACGCCGGTATTTAAGATTGCCTGCGTGATAGTTCCTGTGCCCGCACCTAGTTCGATAACTTTGGACCCGGGTTTGATTTCGTAAACCAGCAGTTTGGCTAAAAAGCGACTGCTTGGCACTAACGCACCGACGCTTAGCGGCTCCCGCAAGGCGTTTCTAAGAAAACCGCTAGGTTTTAGACGCGATAAATACCGTCTTTCATCGATTTCGGTTCCGGACATGTTGCAGTGATCCTAGTTGCTCTGCGGAGGATAGCGATAGAGAAGAATGTTGCTGTTTCCTCTGGGGGAGGCAACATACGTGTCGAAAGTTCTGTTGGCAACGCTTATATTGTTACATTAATCACCAATTGAAAGCTTTGTAGTTCCGGTGCCGCTACGTTCGGTCAGGTACATGGTTACAAGCGATGCTAAGCCAAGTATCGCGAATCCACCAACGAGCGGTAGTACGGTACCGTCGTATGACTGACCGATGAACACTCCAAGCATTAGTGAGATTGCCGTCGCTATCGAGCCGATAACAGCAGATGCAGTGCCAGCGATATGTCCGAGAGACTCGATCGCTAGCGCATTAAAGTTACCGAAGACGAGACCTATAGAAAAGAACGTGAGCGATCCCCAAGTCATGAAAGTCCATAATGGTGGTGCGCTATCGACACTGGACGCGTAAATGAAAAATCCTGCGGAAAAGAGACTCATCGATTGGAGTGCTCGCCAAGACAATAAACGCATACCGAAATGCATGACTAGTTTAGCGTTGAGAAGCGAGGCGCAGCCTATTGATGCGGCGAGGCCCGCGAAATAGAGAGGGAAATGGTTTCCTAGATCGAACCGCGACTGGAAGATTTGCTGTGCAGAGCTGAGGTATCCAATGAATGCGCCAGACACAAGCCCGGCCGAAATCGTATAGCCGAGAGCACAACGATTACTCACAATTTCTCTTATGTCGCAACCGATCTGACGCAGTGAGAACGTCGTGCGTAGGTCAGGGTCTAGTGTCTCGGGTTGGCGAATACCGAACCACACAAAGGAGATGAGTGCTAACGCCAACAGCATGGCAAAAATCATCCTCCAGCTCGCGACTAGTAATATAACTTGTCCTATTGCGGGCGACAGGATAGGCACGATAATAAATACGGCCATAATGAACGACATGATCCGCGCCATGGCACGACCTTCGAAATAGTCTCGAATCAACGCGACCGTTATGCTCCGCGGGGCAGCCGCTCCGAAACCCTGCAAAAAACGACCGGCGAGCATTGCTGGAAAGCTCCATGCACTCATTGAGAGAATTGAGCCGAGAATGAAAAGACTGAGCCCAACGTATATCGGAGCTTTACGGCCAAAACAGTCGGAGAGAGGGCCGAAGATGAGTTGGCCCGTTGCGAATCCGACAAACATCGCCGCGAGAATTAATTGTGTTCCATTTTCCCAGTGAACGTTTAGATCGGCACCAATCGCAGGTAAAGCGGGTAGCATCGCGTCGATGGATAGTGCGACTAGCGATATCAGAAGAGCCATAAGCGAGACGAATTCGCTTCGCCGCAGAGTTTTGTTGCTGGTGATATTAATATCTCACTTAGTGCTGGCGCACAGGCTAGTACGCATGCCCACTTTATGATCACGGAAGGGTAAGGTCAAGAGAGGCTCAAGGGGTTCTAATTTCAACCAACTCCTCGAGGCGTGCGCACAGTATCTGCGACCAGCGGCCCAGTAGCAGCCGCATGTCTCGCCACAGATTATCGCTACTAATAGGACCCTGTGGCAGTCCTCGCTAACATCGACATCGTTGCCTTTAGCGATCGGTGGTTGTTCCGAGGCGCTAACTGCAAGAGATATAATCACAGCGCTTGCGAGACCAGGGATTATTATTTCTTCGTTTTCCTCTTGCTGCCTATTTTAGGAAGTTCGCCATGCTAGCTATCCTACAGTTAGGACAATTTTGCCGAAATGAGCACTAGCTTCCATGGATCTATGGGCATCTGCGGCATCACAGAGCGGAAAAACGTCGTGTATTAGAGGCTTGAGCGTACCGTTGGCAAATAACGGTAACACTTCAGCAGAGAATCGGGTCGTTATAGCTGCTTTTTCTTCGACCGGCCGCGATCGGAGCACCGATCCTATGACTTGCTGACGTTTTACCATTAGTCGCGCGAGATTGATCTCGGCCGTCGGGCCGCTCATTACACCAATGATAACTAGTCGGCCAGCAACCGCTAATGCCTTTAGGTTCGGCATCAGATATTTGCTGCCGATATGATCGAGTATGACGTCAGCACCATGACGGTTCGTTTCGGCTGTGACCACTTCCTCAAATGCGTTGTCCTTGTAATCGATGACGAGATCTGCGCCAAGTTCCGAGACGCGCGTCAATTTACCGGGCGAAGCTGTGACGAGAATGCGGCAGTCAGGTCTAAATTGCTTGCAGAGTTGAATTCCAGCCGTGTTGACGCCACCGCCACCGCCGTGAAGTAATACGATCTCACCGTCATTTAGTCCGGCAACCTCGAAAATGTTCAGATAGGCGGTGATATAGGTTTCGGCTATGCAAGCTGCTTCTTCGTTGGTTAAACAATCAGGTACTGGTATCAGATGACTTGCATACGCTAGCGCGTACTCGGCGTATCCGCCCCCGCCAACGAGACTCATGACCCTATCGCCGATCCCGCAGTTCTCGACGTTAGGACCGAGCTTCTCTACGATACCAGTGACCTCTAGGCCGAGAATTTCGGAATCTCCTTTCGGCTGCATGTAGTTACCGCGCCTCTGACTAATATCGGCTCGGTTAACAGATGTTGCTGTGACCCTTATGAGCACCTGACCGTTACCCGGTTTCGGCGTCTCGATTTCGGCTATCTCTAGGACCTCGGCCCCACCGATACCCGTCATTTGGACTGCTTTCATCTAACGCTCCTAATAGTTGATTTAAGCGATTCTAGCGCAGTCCTTGACTGAGCCGTGGTTTGAATCGGTGCCCGCTTCCCGTTATAAAGATGTAGACCTTGTGCGGAACGCTACTATCAATGAATGAAGAGATAACAAGAAGCAACCTGCGCGTAGACTCGCTGGACAAACTGGAATTGCCGTCGATGAGTCCTAGGGGGCTCTTCAGACACTTTGGCCCAGGCCTAATTCTTATGATGACAGGTATCGGCACAAGTCATCTAATAACCGCGCCGGTTGCGGGTGGCCGGTTTGAATATGCGCTGCTCTGGTGTTTGCCGATGGCGTATATCTTTAAGTACTACGGTTTTGAGATGGCATTCCGATTTACTAATGCGACTGGACGCAGCATGCTCGATGCCTATTCTACGGCTTGGATGAAACTCCCTGTCTGGTATGTCCTAATAACGACTGTGATCCAGTCGGCTATAGGTCAGGCAGGACGATTGATCGCCTCGGCAGCCGTCGTGTTTTACTTGATTCATCAATATTTTGGTATTGATATACCAGGCGTCGGAGACGATATGGAGTTAGCGCTCTACTCGTTGGTGCTTGGCATCATTTCGGTTTTAATTATTTTGCGCGGCAATTACGCGGCAGTTGAACTCGTTACAAAGATTGCCGCAGGTCTACTGATCGTTTGTACGATAGGCGTTTACATCGTCAGGCCTGCTCCGATCAGCGAGTTTGTGCATTTCTTCCAGCTGGATACGCCTGAGGGTTCGTGGCTGATCATTGCGTCTTTCCTGGGGTTGTTGCCGACCGGTATCGATGTCTCGCTACAAGCATCTGAGTGGGGTAAAGCTAAGAAAGCGGGTATGGGTCGTATTCGTGGTGATCTCGAGGAACGTGGGCTAGCCAAGCCCTACGATCCGTTTGCGGATGGTAAGAAAGACCTGAGTGTGGATACGCTAGCGTTACCGGACCATGCACGCGAGTATTGTCGTCGTTGGTTCAAGATCGGGCTATGGGATTTTCGAGCCGGCCATGTGATCTCTTTTATTCTTGCAGCGATTTTTATGTTGCTTGCGGCGGTAATGATGTATCCGAGTGAAGTCGCTGGAAATGCTGTCATGGGTGAGATCGCGACGATATTCACGGAAAGCGTGGGGCCGGGCGCAATGATTGTTTTCCTCATGGGGGCTCTTGCGGCGACTTTTTCCACAGCATTCAACTACTTCGATGGTTGGCCGCGTGTCGTCGGCGCTTGTTGCCGCAATCTTTTCCGGAGGACAGCGGCGCTTTCTGGTACGGACCGAGAGGATCTCGGTGAAGAGCATAAAAGGCGTTGGTACTCCGAGTTCAATATTTACCGCATCAGCATGGTGTTCTCGCTCGTGGCTTCGGTTGCAATCATCGCCGGGTTGCCGCGGCCGGTATATCTTGTGCTGGTTGCTTCAGCACTGGCCTATTGCGTTGCGCCCGTTATCTTTTTCTTAAATCTTTATTATTGTTTGACAGTCATTTCGAAGGAAGACAAGATGTTCTACCCTTCAGCTTTTGCCAAGTGGTTCGGCTGGTTGAGCTTCGCGGTGTTCACAGGGATGAGCCTGATCCTGATCTTGGGCCGCGTGTTTAATATTACGCTGTTTGGTTGACCGGTCCCTAAGTGTGCGGTTATCGAAAGGTGCAGTAACGGCCTTACCTATGGCGACTTTCTCCTGTATCGTTTGGTGCCGGACCGCAGCCTAACAGGCTTCGGCGCCGTTCACTTGTCTAAGGACTACCCGTGTTCGAAACCTTAAAACAATTACCGGTTGATGCCATTCTAGGCATCATGGCGTTGTATCGCGAGGATCAGGATTCAAGCAAAATTGATTTGAGCGTTGGCGTTTATCAAGACGAAAATGGTAATACGCCAATTTTCGAGAGCGTCCGTCGTGGAGAGCAGCAGGTTTTAGCAGCACAGCAGACTAAGAGTTACGTATCGATTGCTGGTAACGCGGGATTCAATGCCGCTTTGGAGCGACTGCTATTTGGCGACGAGCATCCGGCGTTACGCGATGGACGCGTCTCGACTGTGCAGACGCCAGGCGGTAGCGGTGGGCTTTGCGTCGCGGCTCATCTCCTCTTGCGGGCACAATCTGATGCCAGAATTTGGTTGAGTGATCCGTCGTGGCCGAATCATATGCCGCTGCTACAGCTCGCTGGGCTGAAGCTCGAACAATATTTTTACTATGACTATCAGAATCATTGTATTGGCTTCGATAGGATGCTAGCTGAGTTCGAGAAGCTCGACAGAGGTAAGATCGTGCTACTACATGGTTGTTGCCATAATCCAAGTGGTGCAGATTTGTCTCGAGAACAGTGGTTGGAGCTAACCGAGCTGTTCGAGCGGCGCGGAATCGTGCCGTTCATCGATTTCGCCTATCTCGGTATGGGTCAAGGAATAGACGAGGACGCCTTCGGTGTCCGGCTTATGGCTGAGCGGTTGCCCGAAGTGGTAATTGTTACATCGTGCTCGAAAAATTTTGGGCTTTATCGTGAGCGCGTGGGCGCGGTCAGTATCGTTTCTAAGGATGCGCAAGCTGCTACGCTCGCGCTGAACAACGCTTCTAACATTGCGCGCGGAATTTACTCCATGCCACCGGATCACGGTGCTGCGATCGTTGCGGAGATTCTCTGTGACGATGAGCTGAGACCGCTATGGATTGCAGAGCTGAGCGAGATGCGGGATCGGCTGAACGATCTTCGCTGCTTGTTAGCGAACAAGTTGCAAGAACGGAATGCGCCATACGATTTCTCGTTTATCGCTCAAGAGCACGGCATGTTCTCTTTTCTAGGTATTTCTAAGGAACAGGTGATACGCCTTCGCGAGGAGTTTCATATCTATTTGGTGGAATCTAGTCGTATCAACGTGGCCGGTGTGAATCAAGCTAACGTCGATACCATCGCCGATGCGATAGTTGCAGTTTTGTAGCGACGATAGCGTAGTCCTAGTAATCGCGGGCTATAGTATGAGGTTGCCCTCCCCTTACGATCGACTCCTGATCCCAATTTACCTCCCGTCGTTTCTGATGGCCCTGAGCAATCAGGCTATGACGCTATTGTTGCCCCTGTATGCTCTGCAAGTATTGGATAGTCCGGCCTATGCTGCGCTAGTTGTCGGGTTTCGTGGTCTCGGCATTCTGCTATTTGATGTTCCGGCAGGCATACTTGTAGCCCGCTTTGGTGATAAAGCTGTGTTACTCGGCGCGCTTGTAACTCACTCGGCGGTGATGCTTGTGTTGGCTGTAGCATCGGTTGAATGGCTAGTTCCTATCGCGGCTATTCCACTGGGTAGTAGCATGGCTGCTTGGTTCCTAGGCCGGCAGTCCTACATTACGGATAGCTCGTCCGCGCATGAGCGTGGCCGAGCGATTGCGGTCATGGCTGGGATCAATCGTTCCGGTTTTTTCATCGGCCCGGTTGCTGGTGGTTTTGCTGCCAATCTCTATGGTTATCCTATTGCTTTTTCTATCGGAGCAATTCTTGCGCTAGTCGCTGCTATTATCGTGTTCGTTTCCACGCGTAATGTTCCGCGGAAGAAAGTGCCTAAGGAAACGGTCTTCGCGGTCATTGGAAAGATTTTAAGTAGCAATTCTAGGTTGTTTGCGACAGCTGGTTTTGTTGCGCTGACGATTCAGCTAATGCGCGCTACTCAGCAGTTACTCGTCCCACTTTTCGGGACTTTTGTCGGTCTAGATGTAGCTACTATCGGATTGGTTGTCTCGTTATGCGCGGCCTTGGATATGTCTTTATTCTATCCTGTTGGTATCGTAATGGATCGTTGGGGGCGTAAATGGACCGGTGTCCCTTCTATGTTAGTTTTTGTGTTAGGCCTTTTATTGCTGCCGTTCGCACAAGGCTTCTACAGTCTACTCGGTGCTGGACTTGTTTTGGGTTTAGGTAACGGTCTTAGTACTGGTATCGTTATGATAATCGGTATGGATATAGCTCCAACTGATAAGCGTGGGGAGTTTCTCGGTGTCTGGCGTCTTTTAGGTGACGTCGGCACAGTAACTGGCCCGCTGCTTGCGGGAGTACTTGTCAATATAGCGACACTCGGGGTCGCTAGTGTTGTTGTCGCAGTGTTGGGTCTTTTGGGTGTAGGGACGTTCTCGTTTTTTGTGCCGGAGACGAGGCATTATTCCCGCGACTAAGAGCTATACTATGTGAAGGTTAGGAGCCTAACTATTCGTAACGTAGCGCGTCAATCGGATCCAGATTTGCTGCTCGTCTGGCAGGTAGAATGCCGAAAAATAGGCCTACGCCGATGCTGAATGCTAGCGCTATAATGACTGATTCAGGCGACACGAAAACGGCCCAGCCAGCCGTGCGTGACAGCATTACAGCTAGACCCCAGCCAGCTAATATCCCCGCAATGCCACCTATCATGCAAAGCACCATAGACTCGATAAGGAACTGCATCAGTATGTTAAGCCGAGTCGCGCCGAGTGCCATACGCACGCCGATCTCACGCGTTCTCTCGGTAACAGAAACAAGCATAATGTTCATAATGCCAATTCCGCCGACGATGAGACTCACGCCCGCGATACTGGCAAGTAGGTACGTAAACGTTTGCGTAGTTTCTTGGCGTACTTCTAGAAACTGCTTCTGGTCGTAGATCGCGAAATCGTTTGCTTGCCCTGGTAGGATTTGGTGTTCGGTTCGAAGTACTCGCTCGATATCGACCATGGCAACCTCAAGTGGCACGCTATCGATAACGCGGACACTTATATCTTCAAGGTATTCGGAACCCATCACGCGAGCTTCGGCGGTGCGTAATGGTAGGAACACCCGCTCGTCGGGACTATTTCGGGTGGAGCCAACTTCTTCAAGGATTCCAATAACGGTAAACGGTACGCCACGTATCGAGATTTGATTTCCAATAAACTCTTCGGGATTCTCACTTTCTAGCTGACGAGGGACCGCGCCACCCAAAACAGCGACACGACGCTTCCCTTCATCGTCCGCACGGGTGAACATCTCTCCCAATGCCACGCTGTAATTGTTTAATGCTACATAGCTTTCAGTCGTTCCGACCAGGTGTGAGTTAACGTTGCGGTTTCCATACTTGATCTGCCCGCGATCGCTCAGTGTTGGCACTACGAGATCGATGTACTTCGAGTTTTCTTCCAATGCCCAGACGTCCCCAACTTCCAGAGTCAGCTGCGCGCGCGAAACGCCACGCAGAAACCAGCTCTGTGCTGTGATGTTTAAGACGTTTGCGCCGAGTGCGTCGATTTGTTCCTCGACCGCTTTTTGCGCGCCCGAGCCGGCGGCCGTCATTGTAATTACTGCGGCAACACCGATGACGATACCCAACATGGTAAGGATTGCACGGAACAGGTTAGCCCGGATCGACTGTATTGCGATCCGTAATGTTTCGCTAAATAACATGGATGTATTCCTTACCTCGAGTCCCTAACGGCTACAGGCCATCTCTCGACAACCTAGTCGATGATAACACCCGGCTGTCCTCGGTTAATGGTTGTTGAGCTAACTTATGAGGCCTGTGTCAATCGCTACACTCTTGATTAGGGCATAGATTTCCTGGCCTACAGTGAGTTTTAGGTCGTTGACGGCTTCGTCGGTAATTCGTGCAAGCAGGGGTTGTCCACCGACGTTCAGTAGAATTTCGGCGAAAATTTCGTCGACGACATCAATTGATATTATTTTTGCTCGGAGAATATTGCGGATGCTTAGACCTTCGGGTGCCCGGGTCGCCAGGGCAACGTCACGCGCCTGAATTCGAAGCCTCAGGTGGGTATCCGTCGTTATGGTAGTACCCGGTACCCGTAGGCTTTGGCCGCCTATATTTAGCGTTGTCATACCGTTTCTATGTTCGGTAGCGCGGGCCTGGAGGAAAGCGCTAGTTTCAAGGTGGCCTGCGAGCGGCATGAGATCCGTTCGTTCCAATACCTCGAGTGCCCCGCCGTTTGCTACGACTCGACCTTTGGACAGGATAACGATGTGAGACGCAAGTCGGGTAACCTCTTCCACGTTGTGCGTGACATAGAGTATTGGTATTCCGAAGTCGCTGGGTAGTCGTTCTATATAAGGGATGATTTCGGCTTTTCGTTTCGTGTCCAATGATGAAAGAGGTTCGTCCATGAGTAGTAGTGAAGGATCACGCAGCAGCGCGCGTCCTATCGCGACGCGTTGTTTCTCGCCGCTGGATAATGACTCGGGATTTCGATGCATCAGCGGCATTAAGTCTAGTGCGGTGGCGACCGCATCAACAGTCAGCGTATTGGGGGATGCTCTTTGCGCAGCAAATTGTAGATTTTTCGCGATCGTTAAATGCATGAAAAGCCGGCCGTCTTGAAATACGTACCCTATTTGCCGTTTGTGTGGAGGTAAAAAATACTTAGCCTTATCGTTCTGCCATCGCGTATCGTCTAGAGTGACAGAGCCCGTTGCACGATTTTCTAGTCCAGCGATTATTCGCAAAATCGTGGTTTTCCCTGCCCCGCTTGGCCCAAATAAAACTGTGATTCCATCGAGCAGAATCTCTTCGGATATGCGGAGACCAAAATGATCTAGATCTAATTTGATGTGTAGGGATAGCGTTGACATGATCTAAGTCCGATTGATTGGCATACGTCGATTGATGGTGTAAACGCCGAACAATACGGTGAAAGAGAAAATCAACAAGCCCAAGGAGAGATAATGTGCCTGGTCGTATGTTAGCGTTTCAACCTGTTCGAAGATTGCGATCGATATGACTTTTGTTACGCCGGGAATATTGCCGCCAACCATGAGGACGACGCCGAATTCACCCAGAGTGTGCGCGAATGCCAACACGATTGCGGAGACGTATCCTCGTAGCGCAAGCGGTGACGCTACGCGAAGGAAGGTATCAAAAGGGCTTGCCCCTAGCGTTGCCGAAGCTTCTAGTGGAGCCTTACCGACCGCTTCGAAGGCTGTCTGTAAAGGTTGAATTGCAAAAGGGAATGAATAGACGGTAGATGCTATTACTAGACCCAGGAACGAAAATGTTAATGTGTTGCCGGTCAGTTCTACCCAGAAACTTCCGATTGTTCCGGCGGGGCCGAGCAATATGAGCAGGTAGAATCCTAGAACCGTAGGGGGTAACACAAGTGGTAGAGCGACGAGTGCCTCTACAAAGGCTCGCGAACGCGATTGCGTATGCGCTAGCCACCAAGCCAGAGGCGTACCGACGATCAATAGTACGATGACAGTGATACTAGCGAGTCGCAGGCTTATCCATATTGGAGTGAAGTCCATGAATTTGACCTAGTCGGTTACCAGGTAGCCTGAGCGACGTATTACGGTCCTAGCCTCGGCAGAGGATAGGTACTTAAGTAGCGATCTTGCTGCTACGTTGTGAGCGCCGCGTTTGAGTAGGATCATGTCCTGGCGAATTGGTTCATATTGTGACTCCGGGATTAGTAGGAAGCTACCGGTTTCCTTGCTTGAAATGACTTGTGAGTGTGAGACTAAACCTATTTCCGCGTTGTTAGTAACAACCATCGCGTAGGTCTGCGCAATATTTTGACCAAAGGCGATTCGGTCGGTCCACAATTCCCAGACTCCCATATTATTCAGCGCCTGCTGCGCCGCTTTACCATAGGGTGCGATGCTCGGATTTGCGATCGCCAGGAAACGAATACTGTCATCGAGTAAGATTCGGAGACCCAACCGATCGATCAGATTCGAATCGGCGCTCCAGAGAGCGAGCTGACCAAGTGCGATTGTCTTCTGAGTTATGGCCATACCAAGCTCGGTAGTCGCGAGCCGTGTCGGGCGTTCGCTATCTGCTGCAACGAACAAATCATAAGGTGCGCCGTTTATAATCTGCGCGTATAGACCGCCTGTCGAGCCGCTGATCAGATTTACCACGAAGCCGGTCTTTGTCGTGAAGTCTCGGGCAAGTGTTTGCATCGGTTCGTGGAAGTTTGAAGCGACTGCTACGGCGACTGACTGTGCATTAACCGATGACGAACTTACTAGCGTGGCTAAGATCAAGAAAAATGCTCGCAGTGTGGGCATGCGGTAAATCCTTATTAGGAGAAATTGGATGTAGCCAGGCGTTTCACGCGATGTCAATCTGATAGCAAGAGGGTGATGGGTATCTTGCATGATATGCTCATACTCCTGTGACCTCTATCGGCAACGTACGCAGGGGAGATTTGGTGTCCCTTGAACTCTTAATATCAACGAAATCCGACTCAGATCGGACAAAGGCGGATACGTGACAAAACGAATTCTCATTGGACTGACTGGCGCCGCGGGCTCGATCTACGGTGTCCGTATTCTGCAGGAGCTGCAAAAGGTTGACGATATCGAATCGCATTTGATTGTGTCGCGCGCTGGGTTATTGAATGTCGCAACCGAACTCGATATGCGCCGCAGTGAACTAGAGGCTCTTGCAGATGTTGTTCATTCAGATCGTGATATTGGTGCCAATATTGCGAGTGGCTCCTTCCGGACGGATGGAATGATTGTCGCACCTTGCTCGATGAAGACACTCGCCGCAGCTGCGACAGGGCTAACGGATAATCTGATATCTCGTGCCGTGGATGTTGTGATAAAGGAACGTCGGCGGTTGGTGCTCATGGTCAGAGAGACGCCACTGAATCTCGTGCACCTCCGCAATATGACGACTGTGACCGAGATGGGGGGTATTATTTTTCCTCCGATGCCGTCGTTCTACGCGAAACTCGAAAGCTTGGATGCGATGGTCGACCAGAGTATCGGCCGGGTTCTAGATCTCTTTGATGTGGATTCCGGTCTGGTGAGGCGTTGGCAGGGCGTGAAGGGATCTGATACTGAGGCCTGATCTTTGGGCGGAGACTGTGTTTTAGACAGCGCCTAATTAGTTACTAGAGAAGACTGGCAGGAGTGAGAAGCGCCAAATGCGCGGCCTGAGGATAGCTGACCTCAGCTGGACAAATCCGAGCGACCGGTAATGTTCAAAAACTCGGATCGGGTTCTGGGGTCGGATCGGAACTGCCCGAGTAACTGACTTGTGATCATTGCAACGCCGGGTTTGTGGATACCGCGGGTCGTCATACATTGGTGGACACCTTCCACTATGACTCCGACGCCTTTGGGCTTAAGTACACTTTGAATGCAGTGGGCGATCTGCGATGTCATCGTTTCCTGAACCTGTAGCCGCCGCGAATAGGTTTCGACGACCCGCGCAAGCTTGCTAATGCCAACGACTTTCTTGTCTGGTAGATAGCCGACATGAACCTTTCCAATAATGGGAGCCATGTGGTGCTCACAGTGGGATTCGAAGCTAATATCGCGTAGGACAACCATTTCGTCGTAACCATCTACCTCGCTGAAGGTGCGCCGTAGATACTCGACAGGATCGTCATTGTAGCCGCTGCACCAATCCTCATATGCGCGGACAACCCGCCCGGGCGTGGCTTTTAGTCCCTCACGGTCAGGGTCGTCACCAACCCAGCTCAATAGAACTCGAATTGCCTGTTCCGCTTCCTTTCTATTTGGCCGGCTCAAGTCGTTTCCTTCTTCAATGTGTCGCTATATTGCCCCGCTGAATCGAAAGGGCGGGCTAGTCTAAGTCGGAGAATTAGCAGGTGCAACCGCAGAAGGGCTAGAATTAGCGCAAATGCTAGTATGCTCCATAGCTATCATGAGCATAAACCGGATAATTAAAACTTTTCACGACTGGCAACACACCGGTGAACCGATCGTACTTGCTACCGTCTATGACACGGCCGGGTCGACGTATTCCAAGCCGGGGCAACGCATCCTTATACGTGGTAACGCTGATTATCAGGGGCTTGTCAGCGGCGGTTGTTTGGAAGGTGATCTCGCCGAACGTGCGAAGTCAGTGCTCGTTGACGGTAGTCCTGCAGTTATCACCTACGATATGCGAGATGAAGCCGACGATATATTCGGCCTTGGCGTCGGTTGTAATGGCATGATTAGAGTCTTTTTACAGGTGCTTCAAAAGGAAGATCGGTACGAGCCGTTCGCGACAATCGCTGGGCGCTTTTTGGCTGATCAGCCGAGTAGTACTGCGACCGTTGTCGTGTCCGAGAACGTTGAACTACCGGCAGGCTCGACCTTAATTTGGCCTCAAAGCTTTGCGGCTTCCGATGATTTAATCTCTACCGCGTTTAAAAAACTCATCGGTGGTTGCAAAGATGTGCTTGCTTCCGGTAGTTCGTACTTCGACGAAAGCGATGGTATGGCCGTTATTTATTCACCCTTAAAGCCTGTTTCGAGATTGCTAGTGCTTGGCGCGGGAATTGATGCTGTACCTGTTGTCGGTATTGCTTCGGAATTAGGCTGGCGCGTCAGCGTTGCAGACCATCGTCCAGCCTATCTAGATAACAAGGAATTCGCTGGCGCGGAATCTACTGTCCTCGTTGTACCATCGGAACTCGCTCGGGATTTTAAGCTTGAGAATTTCGACGCTGTGATCGTCATGAGCCACCATTTTCGAACAGACCAGGTTTACCTTGCGCAGCTTGCGGAGTCGGCTATTCCGTATATTGGTGTACTCGGCCCACCTGCTCGCAAGGAACGTCTACTCGAGGCTCTGGGGGAGAGCGGAAATAGGTTGGCAAAGCACCTGAAAGGACCCGTAGGACTCGATATAGGTGCGGATTCACCTGAGTCGATCGCTTTGTCGTTGATTGCAGAAATCCATGCCGTATTAAAAGGGGCTGATGGTTTGACGCTTACCAGAGTTTGAATTTGAATGCCGCATCCAATTCAAATGCAAGTAGGGTTAAAAGCGGGGAATTGTTCGACAGATCTGTGAGGTTTCAATTCTGGAGTTGCCTTGTTACTGGCTCAGCATCTCAGCTAGGGAAGGCCGCAGCAATAACTACCTGACACAAATCCTTCACCTCTTTATTAAACTTAATACCTCTATGATCTATATAGAGCTTCAAGTTGGTAATGGCGTCTCCGACTAGTTGGTCCTGTCGATGATCCGGTATTTTCTTAGATGTGACCATCGATTCCAGTACCCGCAGTTGTAGTTTCTCGGACTCGAGTTCAGCGGTCTTTATCGTGTGACGTACCCTTTTGCGGACCTCGGTTGGTATTGATTCCGTAGCGCAGTCAGAGTCTTTCATCCATGTGCGAACTGATCGCAAGGGGATAACAGCTTTACTAGTCCACTCAGAAGAGAACTCGGTAGCTTGTTCGAATAGCTTCGGTGGAAACGCGCCGAGACGACTGCTGATCCAGCAGCAGTACAAAAGCATATTGATGTCGGCGCCATATAGATTCTGCAGAGTGAGACAAGCGGAAGAAGCGCCTGGCATACGATAGGTTCGCACGGCGAATTCCCAAAGGTTTTCAGGTGTTAGGATTACGGAAGCCATTCAAGTTGCATAGTCAGTTATTCAGCCCAGGCTTTAATGGCGCATAAGAACCATTCCATCGACCGTTTGAAGCTAACAGCTTACCGGTAGGTCGAGTATTGGCACAATAGTTTCTTGGCTTGACACCTGGACTATTTTGTAAGCATATAAGGGGCCAAATTTACCGGACTAATTCAATGGCAGAATCTACCAAATCTATGTTGAGTACTGATCTCGTTACTGATGTTATAGATAACGGACAGGTAAGCGGCCAGCAGTTTTTGGTTGTAGGGCTTTGCATGTTCCTAAATATGCTCGATGGTTTCGATATAACGGCAATGGCTATTGTCGCGGGAGCCGTGGCAAGTGAATTAGAGCTTACGCCGGATCTGTTAGGGATCATTTTTAGTTTTGCGCTAGCCGGAATGATGGCCGGGGCGATGTTGCTCGCTCCCTTATCGGACGTGATTGGCCGACGAAAAATTATTGTTCTAAGTGTGATTCTAGTCGGCGTTTCAATCCTGTTTACGGCTCGCGCTAACACATTTACTGAATTCATAGTGTTGCGCTTCATCAGCGGGCTCGGTGCCGGTGCAGTTATTGCGTCCCAGGCCGCACTTGCGGCCGAATACAGCCCTGAGAAATATCGATCACTATCTGTTGCTATAGCGACTGCTGGTTATCCATTCGGAGCAGTCATGACATCGGTAGTTGCCGGGTTCATCATGCCCGACTTTGGTTGGCGGGGAATGTTTTGGTTTGGTGGTGGAGTGACTCTTGTGATGGGCATAGTCGCCTGGAGGTTTATTCCGGAATCGCTCAAGTACCTTTTCGAAAACCGTCCTCAAAATGCATTACAGCAAGCAAACGCGATTCTTATAAAGCTGAGTAAGCCGACGCTCTCCGAATTTCCTGACCTGAAGAAGGAAGAGCGTGGTGAGTCGCGTGGGGTTTTTACGAATATGACGAGTCTACTCGGGGAGGAACATCGTAAAGTAACTCTAATGCTATGGACGACGTTCTTTCTATGTTTTAGTACGCTTTATTTCCTGATGAGTTGGATCCCGAGGTTGATGGAGCAGTCAGGTTATTCGGTTGAGGTAGGTCGAATGGCGTTCTTCCTCTTTAATTTAGGCGGTGTCCTTGGGGTGTTTATACTGGGGATGCTGTCCACGCGTTGGAAGCTAACAAATCTTGTTTCCTTGTTCTTATTTACATCCGGGGTTTCCATGGTGTTGTTTGCGATATCACCAAACCAGCAGACGCTACTCATGGTCATTATTTTCTTTATGGGAATCCTGCAGCAGGGAGGGTTCACGGGGTTGTACGCTGTTGCGGCAAAGCTCTATCCGACGGAGATTCGTAGCACAGGTATCGGTTGGGCAGTCGGGCTTGGCAGATCGGGCGCAGTTGTCGGTCCAGCAGCGGCTGGTTTTCTGATTGCAGCTGGGCTCACGATGCCGGGAAACTATGTCGTTTTTGCTTTGCCTATGCTTGTCGGTGGCCTGTTAGCCTATCGACTTAAAGTGAACTGATGTTACTGTAGTTGTTAAATTGGACATCGTATTGCTATTGCTCGGTCTTACGAATTAATTTCATTAGACTGTCCAGGTATCTGTGTTATGCAGCGCTTCAGCGACACTGCTAGTACGCTCCAAACCTTTAGCTCTAGCGGCATACCAGGAGTGCTCGAAGCTGTCGGCCGGGTTTTTGTAAATTACACCGAGCGCCATCGGGGTGCTGAGGTCTAGTAATAACTGCGCGATAATCTTGTTCTTTTCGTCGTGAAGCAGTACCTGATCCGGATTTTCTGTTGCTTTCACTACCTCTAGTTCGAACGTCTCGGAATTAAATCGAAGGCCTTTGCGCTTTTCTTTACCGAATAGCATCGGCTCGCCATGCTGCAGTCGCAGTTGCCGGTCCTCTGCGGTCTTGCGGTCTGTAAAATCTGCAAAGACGTCCTGGTTGTAGACGATACAATTCTGGAAGATTTCGGTGAAGGCAGCGCCGTTGAACGCTTGGGCCTGCTGCAGTACCTCACCTAGACCGATCTTGTCGGTGTCGATACTACGCGCGAAGAATCGTGCGCCGGCGCCGAGTGCAAACTGCCCCGGCGAGATTGGGGCGTCGATTGAACCGTCTGGACTCGATGGAGACCGGGTTCCGGATCTTGACGTTGGCGAGTATTGTCCTTTTGTTAAGCCGTAGATCTCGTTGTTGAACAAAAGAATATTCAGGCCAATGTTTCGCCGAAGGGCATGCAACAGATGATTTCCGCCAATGGACAAGCCGTCGCCGTCGCCGGTCACAACCCAAACATCGAGCTCCGGTCGCGCTAGTTTCAAGCCTGTGGCAATCGCCGGTGCGCGCCCATGAATAGTATGAAACCCGTAAGTCTCCATGTAGTAAGGGAAGCGAGACGCACACCCGATGCCGGACACGAAGACGGTTTCTTCTGGTTTTGCACCGACTTTTGCAAGCGTTTGCGTCATGGTTTTAAGGATTGCGTAGTCACCACAGCCGGGGCACCAGCGGATTTCCTCAGGCGAAGAAAAATCTTTCGCCATGAGTTCCGGTTTGGGATTCATATATGTTCTCCTTGTATTACTGACAGCTCTTCCCCGGAGTCAGTCCCGGGCAGTTCCGCGCGGATCGCATTTATTAGCTCTGTGACCAAAAACGGTTGCCCAGTAACTTTTGGTAGCGGGATCGGGTCGATTCCGAGCTTGTCTCTAAGCAGAGTCGATAGCTGCCCCATGTTCATTTCGGGAACGAGTACCTGCTCGAATCCGCTGAGCAGTTTACCGAGGTTTTTCGGCAGGGGACTCAGATAGCGGAGATGGATATGGCTCACACGTGTGTCGCCTAGTTTGCGAACAGCTTGGTGAATCGCACCATGGGTTGATCCCCAACCAACGACTGCAATGGCGCCTTTCGTTGTACCAATCTCGATTTCCTGGTTGGGAATAAAATTCGCAATGCAAGCGACCTTATCGGCGCGGAGCCGAGTCATCAATTGATGATTTTCGGCTTCGTAGGAAATGTTGCCGGTACGGATATCCTTTTCTAGGCCGCCGACACGATACATAAGTTTTGGTTCACCCGGTGAGATCCACGGTCTACCGAGTGTCACTGGATTGCGCTGAAATGCAACGTTTTCGCCACCTGTATTAGCATCCAACTGGTTCGCTTCGATTGCTGCATAGTTAGTCATATCTGGTATGCGCCATGGTTCGGCAGCATTTGCCAGGTATCCGTCCGTAAGTAGGATCACAGGTGTCATATGCCTTACTGCGATCCGGACTGCTTCGATTGCTGTATCGAAGCAGTCGCTGGGTGAATTCGCAGCAATCACGGGAATCGGCGCGTCGGCATTGCGTCCATAGATAGCCTGATATAGGTCGGATTGCTCAGTCTTGGTCGGCAATCCGGTTGAGGGTCCGCCGCGTTGTGAGTTGACGATGATTAGCGGCAACTCAGCGCTAATCGCGAGACCAATGGCTTCAGTCTTAAGGGCAATTCCGGGCCCAGAACTAGAGGTGACACCGATTGCGCCACCGTAGGAAGCGCCTATTGCAGCACACACGGCAGCGATTTCATCCTCCGCTTGCATGATGCCGACGCCCAGATTTTCGAGCCGAGCGAGCCTGTGCAACAACGGTGAAGCTGGTGTTATCGGATAGGAGTAAAACATGAGCGGGCGGTCGGCGAGTTCGCCAGCTGCCGCAAGGCCTAGAGCGAGTGCCTCACTACCGTTTATACCACGGTACTCACCAGGTAAAAGTTTTGCCTTACTAACGTTGAAGCGCGGTATTGCTTCGGATAGCTCGGTGGTCTCTGCGTAAGCATGTCCCGAATGGAGAGCTGCAAGGTTAGCGTCCCGGACCACCTCCAGCTTCGCGAACTTCTTTTGGATCCAGTGTTCGATTGGCCCTAGATCGCGGTCGAACATCCACATAAGCATTCCGAGCGCCCAGAAATTCTTGCATCGGCCTCCATTGCTTTTGCTGAGTTCGAATGGTTTGACCGCTTCGAGATTGAGACGGCTAATATCCGCAGAGACAACCTGATAGCCGTCGAGTCCTCCATTTTCCCGAGGGTCTTTGTCGTAACCCGCTTTAGCAAGATTACGAGAGACGAAGGCATCGCTGTTAATAATCAGAAGGGCGCCTTTTTGCAGCATCGGTAGGCTAACCTTGAGCGCTGCAGGGTTTAAAGCCACCAGTACATCTGGCGCGTCACCGGCCGTCGTGATCGGGTTTGCGCCGATGTTCATCTGGTACGCGGATACGCCGAACGTTGTTCCCGCCGGTGCACGGATCTCGGCTGGGTAGTCTGGGAATGTAGCGAAGTCCTTACCGGTTAACGCAGTGGAGGCGATGAACTGGGATCCCATCAATTGTACGCCGTCGCCAGAATCGCCGGCAAGACGAACAACGATAGATTTCAATGTTTCTTGGTTGGACATGAGGGTGGTTTCTTCAGAGTGCCTTGGTCGTCAAGCCGATCTCTCAATCTTGAAGTAGGGATAGCCAGATCGCTTTACCACTAAGCAAGGTTAGGTGATGTGATATTCAGAACCGTGATCGTAAACTATCTGCGCTTGTTCTTTACCATCAGTTTAGGCATTAGGAGATTCCAGAATGATCGTAACGAATATTATGTTGACTACACTCTAGTTAGTCTGGTTCTATGCCCATCCGGAAGAATGTATGCGCCAACTAGTTGCGCCATGTTATGCGCGCGCGATGGGGAATATTATGAGCGAAGCGAGGAAAATCTAAGGAATGGCGAAAATTACCTATATTGAGTATGACGGTACGCTACACGAGATTGATGTGCCGTCAGGCTGGACCATCATGGAAGGCGCAATCAACAACAATGTTCCAGGAATCGAAGCGGAGTGCGGTGGTGCGTGTAGTTGCGCGACCTGTCATGTCTATGTAGATCCCGGTTGGGTTGATATAACCGGTACGGCTGAAGATATAGAAAAAGGCATGCTCGAATGTGCGCTTGATCTCGGAGAGACTAGTCGTTTAAGTTGTCAGATTGAGGTCAACGATACGTTCGATGGGCTCGTCGTGCGCATGCCTAAACTACAAGCCTAGGAGCACCCTAAGACTGATTTTTAGAGATTACCCTCTAGTCCTAACTGCTCTTTAAGCAAAGTCTTGGTTTAATTCAGTCGGGCTTGATATGCATTTTTATATCGAATAGCTTTGCTAACATATTCGATAGTGAGAGTTTAAACGTTGACGTTTGTTGTTACAGAGAGCTGCATTAAGTGCAAATTGACCGATTGTGTTGAAGTTTGTCCCGTCGACTGCTTCCACGAAGGCCCAAATATGCTTGTCATTGATCCTGATGAGTGTATCGATTGCACGCTTTGTGAGCCTGAGTGCCCCGTAGAGGCAATCTGTTCAGACGATGATCTGCCTGAGCAGCAGCAGCAGTTTCTGGCTTTAAACGAGGAGCTGTCGAAACAATGGCCCGTACTTACTGAAATGAAAAATCCTCCGCCTGATGCGGACGATTGGCGTGAAATCAAAGATAAAGCAAAGTATTTGGAACGATAAAGGCGCTGATCGACGGTTACTTTCAGGTACGTCAATACGGTAATAAGTAAAGT
This sequence comes from Candidatus Rariloculaceae bacterium, assembly GCA_045561055.1. Classification (GTDB taxonomy): domain Bacteria; phylum Pseudomonadota; class Gammaproteobacteria; order Steroidobacterales; family Rariloculaceae; genus SMWC01. The sequence continues at coordinate 107,009 of JBJKYL010000016.1, forward strand.
ACGATGGCTAGAAAGGGTACGAGTAGGAGCGCCATCGTTATCGCGTAACCGAACATGTCGCGCGCGCGTATTCCCGTGATCGCGAGTAACGGGATTGCCCAGAACGGGTTCAGGAGATTGGTATGGGCGTCACCCACCGCGTATGACGCGATAATTTGGCCATATGGAATGCCCATCTCGGCTCCCGCGACCATCATCGGTCCACCAACGATCACCCACTCGCCTCCCCCTGATGGAACGAAGATGTTAAGAACTCCCGCAGTCATCCAGGCGATGATCGGGAAAGTTTCAGGTGTCGCGATCGAAAGAAGCGACTCAGTCATTGTGTTGACGAGTCCTGTACCCGTCATGATGCCGATGATGCCTGCATAGAAGGGGAACAGGAGAATAACGCCGGAGCTTCCGTGAACCGCATCATGAAACTCACCGAGATATTTTGCCGGGCTTGAGTAAAGAAATAGCCCCACCATCAGAAAGCCGAAGTTAAGGACGTTGATATTGAGGGCGCCGAGTCCTTGGGTTAGAAAAACGCTCGCTAAGAGAATTATTCCCGTAAAAGAAAGAATCCCGCCGAGGATTGTGCTGTTATCGATCTGGTCCGCGAGAGCTGGCTTTTTTGCAACTACCTCCTGTTCGCTAATGCTGTTTGTGGCAGTTTCGGGTTCGCGCTCAATATAGCGATCGATGCCTTTGCAATTCGCGTCCGGCGGGCAGAGCAGATACAGCATGAGCGATCCGTATGCGAGGCCCAGAATTGTGAGGATTAGTGGATACGGATGAAAGACCCATTCTGTCGCCGGAATCAACCGATCGACGAAGCCAAGTTCGAGCAATGTGTTACCTTCGGTAGCTTGCAGGAGGCCCGCGGAGCTGGACAGGCCCCATCCCCAAGTCAGGCTGATGCCCATATATCCGGCTACGGCTAGCAGCGGATAATGAATTGCCATGCCACTTTTCCCAGCTTGCCTACCCATCTCTCGCACGAGGACTGCGCCAAAGATCAGACCAAGACCCCACGATATCCAACCCGTCAGCATGGCGGCTAATCCGACGAGGACGACCGCCTGCCGCCCGTTTCTCGGTATGCGGACGAGTCTAAGGATTACTTTTTTTACGCGGGGGTGATAGGCGACAACGTTCGCGGTTACCAGTATTAGTACCATTTGCATCGCGAACTCAAGAAGAGTCCAGAAACCGCTGTACCATGACTGAGCGATCTGGATAATCCCCGAGCCTTCGGAGAGGAAGGCGGTAAAGGCAGCGATATAGGTCAGAATGATCGCGAATAGGAATGGGCTTGGCATCCACCGTTCCACCCGATCGGCGAGCGTTTCACCTAGTTTTTGTACTGGAGTAAGGGTTGGTTCTATTTCCTGTTTGCCCGTCGTCATATCTGTTATCTCGGTCCTTTGGAGATGCCGGTTTCATTTTTCCATCTGGAACTATCGGTAACAGATAGAACTTTATCGCAAACTGCAGACAGTGTAGTACTCAAGATATAGCAGGCGCTATACCATTTGATTCACCTTTCACATTTCGTCACCGTTAGAGGCGTAAAGGGCACGAAACCGTTTATCGTGCGCTTTCAAGTGCAGCCGTAGCCGCTGGCAAAATAAAATTCGACGCGGCTAGGGGGACGGCGCTCAGTCGTGGTTCTAACGAGTTGCTCAGCTACCAGCGAAATAGCCTCACGACCATGCCTTTTGGGTAGAGATCCTGGCCACGCGGAAGTTCGACGAAGCCATCCGTGCCGGCTAGGCTCACCAAGTCGCCAGAGGTGTTAGTCGGCCGCGGTTTCGCGATCCCAGTGCCTTCATCGTTGTAGCCCACAACGATGGGTAAGAAGTAGGTTAAGTCCGCTGGGAATGGGACGTCGCTGGCCAGTATTAGACGTTCTACGGTCGCCGGCTGCATTCCGAGCGCCTGTTGTAATGCAGGCAATACATACCGGTAAAGGCAAACGGTGGTGGAGACGGGATTACCCGGCAGTGCAAACACGGGCTTACTATCCTGGCTGATGCCAAACCACATGGGCCTGCCCGGTCGCTGGTCGATACGATGGAACATGACTTGAGTCTCGAGTTCCTCGAGCACGCTCGGTACGAAGTCGAAGCGCCCCATAGAAACACCGCCACTCAGAATCAGGAGGTCGTTTTGATTATGAAGCTCTCTGACCGCTTTCAGCATAGTTTCGCGATTGTCTTTGAGCCTCGACCGCGCGACTTTGGCAAGGCGGTGCTGGTTTAGTGCTGCCTCGATGGCACGATCGTTGCTAGATCGAATCTGATAGTCTGCTAGCGGCTCACCAGTTTCGACGAGTTCATCGCCGGTTGAAATAACCGCGACCCGCGGGAGTCTGGCGACCCGAATTTCCATGCGTCCAGCACTTGCAGCAACCGCGATCTCCGGAGCACCAAGTCGAATACCCGGCTGTAATAGTTGGTTACCGGCCTTCCTATCCGAACCACGTAAATGCACGAACTGCCCGGGCGAGAATTCGATGGAATTCTGGACAACCACCTCATCACTCGTTCGCTTGAAGCGTTCGACAGGGATAACACTGTCCGCGTTCGCGGGCAGTACCGCGCCGGTCATTATCTCTACGCATTGTCCAGGCTCTTCGAGAGTCAATGCTCCGACACCCGCGCCCTGTGTTCCTATGACCTGAAACGATCGCATTCCTTGTTGCCAATCTCCAGATGCTATCGCAATGCCGTCCATCGTGACGCGATCGAACGGTGGTTGGTCTCTTTCCGCATTGATGGGTTCTTGCAGGATTGCGCCAACTGCATCCGAAAGTGGTATCGATGTTGTGCCGGACGGACGTATACATTCCGCTATCAATCGTTCTGCATCAGAGACTTCGGTCATTTTTTCTCCACTGTCCCGAGGCTCGACGTCCGGGGCATGGTGCCATAGCCTAACTCATTGTTTCTAGAAGCGAGTTTTACAGCCACCGTGGAATCTCAATCAGATCACTGGTGCTATACTGATCAGCTAGGAGGACATTATGGGCCATAAACTCTTGGTCGGGTTCGCGTGCTGTTTTGTGGCGAGTACCGTATGGTCTCAAGCTATGGATAACCGTACCATAATCGGCGCCGGTAACGAGTTCCTATCTGCTGCTTCTTTCGCGATTCGCATGGGCCAGTACGATGAAGGCATTCGTCTAACGCATCTAGGTCTGAACCGCTATCAACCCAGCGATCGTGATCGGGCAGCTGCGTTATCTAATTTATGTGGGGCTCATGCGGCGAAAGGGGAACCTGATATTGCTATACCTTACTGCGATGAATCTATAGAGATGAACGATAAAGATTGGCGAGCTTTCAGTAACCGAAGTTACGCTTATTTTTTAAAGGGCATGTTGAAAGAGGCGGAAGAGAATCTGGCTATTGCCGTCGACATTGATCCATCTGCGAAACAGGTACTGCAGATACGCGGCATGATTAACGAGCTAGGCCTCCGGCCGCGAGTGATTATGGAGGATCATCAATAGCCGGTCGCTCAAGTCGCTGGACGAAAGCGCTAGGGGCTGCGTTACTGATATCGTTCACGGCGGTCAGTTTTGCTCAGGATGATCGCTGGTCTCAGGATCCAGGTCTTTTAGATCCGCGAGGGACTTGGACGTGTGTTTTTTTTGGCAATCCAGCTATCGGCGATGAACGCGTACTCCTTAGTTTCGCGCCGGATCAGTCTACGCTCATGGCGATGCCCGAAGAGAACTCCTTGCGCCCTTGGTTGCCGTTATCCCGATGGCAGCTTGAGGATGAGACGCTCACTTTTTCCGATTCGCGTAATGGACGCGTCTTCGAGGCCAACCTGCGACGCACGACGCTCGGGGGCGACTGGAGAGCTACCAATCTTCGCGGTGGCTGGTGGTGTACGGCCACGGGTGACGGTATCGAGCTCGGAATTTTTGCAGATCCTAATGACAGGACCAGAGAAACACTGGTTCCTCTGATTCCGATGGTTATGGCTAGGCCCGCGTTTCCGAGACAGGCTATTCGAGGCGGAATAGAGGGACGCGTCGTAATCTGCTTCGTTGTCGATCCAACCGGCAACGTTCGAGATCCAGAGTTTGTTGAGCTCACGGAAGAAATCTTTCGTGCTACCAGTTTAGATGCCCTTATGAGCTCTTCCTACCGGCCTTGGTTAGAGCGCGGGAACGAGAAACCGCGGCCGGCATGTCGCAGCTTTCTTTACCTTCTAGACAAAACTTTTTAGTTCGTTGCGCGAGCATGGACTCTAACGTGGTTAGTAGCTAGACGGTTCTTTTTTATGATTGCTCAGACTATCGTTCCGCGCTTGACGACCGGGTCGGTTGGCGGTCATCTGCGAGAGCTTGCCTTGCCGATGGCTCTAAGTTTTGTTGCGTTAAATTCCTATAGCATCACCGACACTTTCTTCGTCGGTCAACTAGGTACATTGCCGCTCGCAGCAATGGGTTTTACATTTCCTGTCTCCTTTGCGATGGTTGCGGTCGGCCTCGGCATAGGTATCGCGACCTCGAGCGTTCTGGCCCGTCTCCTAGGCACCGGGAATCGTGGTGCTGTGCAAAGAATAACGACGCACGCTTTATTGCTCGGCGGGTTGCTAGGCTTGCTGTTGTTAGTGGTCGGCCTTGCTACTATTGAGCCGGTGTTCAGCGCGCTCGGCGCCGACGAAAGAACGTTGCCCCTCATTAGAAGTTATATGGGGCCGGTTTATTTTGGTGGAGTGTTTTTTATCCTGACTATAGTGGGTAATCACGCGCTCCGTGCGACAGGCGATTCTAAGGTACCGGCGATCATTCTGACTTTCTCAGCCGTTCTGAACATCGTACTTGATCCGCTTTTGATCTTCGGACTGTTCGGTTTCCCACGACTGGAATTACAGGGTGCTGCTATTGCGACTGTGATTGCAAACGCTGTAACGGTTGTTGCATCACTGACGATTTTGTACCGGCGCGAGAGACTAATTGCTTTCCGTTACCTGAATATCGATCATCTACGAGATTCATGGCAGCAGCTGCTATTTATAGGCATTCCTACCACCGCAACGAATCTGTTGCTTCCGGTAACTTTTGCGATAATCACGGCGATGGTCGCTGCATATGGACCAGGAGCTGTAGCAGGTTTCGCCGTGGCTTCACGGCTAGAGTCAATAGTGCTCATTATGGTTTTCGCATTGCAGTCTTCTGTAGGCCCGGTTGTTGGACAGAATTTCGGTGCCGGGAATTTAGGTCGAGTGGGGCAAGCTATTTATGTAGCCAATAGATTTCTATTGGCCTACTGTTTTTTCTTCGGCTGTTTGCTGTTTATTATTGCGCGCCGCTGGCAAGTATATTCGACGATGAGCCCCTTGTTATAGCGACAGCTGTAAGCTATCTGAGAATCGTGCCGATAACGCTCGGAGCGTTCGGTGTGATGTTAGTTGCTGTCAGTAGCTTGAATGCGTTAGGGCGCCCGATGCCTGCGGCCGTTTTGACGTTCATAAAACTATTCGCCGTATACCTACCATTAGCCTGGCTATTGTCGCGATTGATAGGGATCAGCGGAATTTTTGCGGCGAACGCCGCGTCGCACCTTCTGATCGGAGTCGCATCATTTGTCTGGTTAAGAAAGATTCTGGAGGACATCTCTGCTGAAGATCAGTCAGTTCAAGGACCATCTGCTGAAATAGTGGGGCCATCCGACTCTGGCTAGTAGCAGCTTACCCGTTTTTCCTCACCTATTGAGAGTAGCGTATTTTCGCGCTCGGCCGATGAAGCGAATATCTCTACAGCTGCTGAAACAGGGCTGTTTTCGGTGAGTAGAGACTGTCTAAGTTCTTTTAAAATCGTCTAAATGTAGCGATCATACGCTATAATCGTTAAATGACATGTTTCAGTTTGTAGGAGCGTTACCGAGCGCCGAGATTTCGAGCCAGGGGCCGATCTCGTTGCGAAAACGCTGGTAGGATTCGTAGATTCGGGAAATTATGGGGTCTTGTGCTACGAGTTCCTCCAAGACCTCGATACTTAAAGCTTCTAGTGCTTCCAATACGTCGTCAGGGAAACGGCGTAACTCGACGCCATGTTCTTCGACCAAAGTCTTCAGCGCTTCGTGATTACGCGTATTGAACTCCGCGAGAAGGTAGCTGTTTTCGGCGTAACAGGCCGTTCGCACAACGTGTTGTAGTTCAGGCGATAACGATTCGTACGCCCCTCTTGCCACTAGAAGCTCCAATGCACCCGATGGTTCCTGCCAGCCTGGGTAGTAATAATACTGCGCAGCCTGGTGAAATCCCGATGCCAGGTCGTTGTATGGGCCAACCCATTCCGTCGCATCAATCGCCCCCGTTTGTAAGGCGGTGAAAATTTCGGCGACCGGCATCACCACGGGAAGTACGCCCGCCCGTTGCATCACTTCGCCACCGAGTCCTGGAATGCGCATTTTCAGTCCGACGAGATCTTCTATCGAGTTGATCTCGCGATTGAACCAGCCGCCCATCTGAGGGCCAGTGTTACCCGCTACGAAAGGGACGATATCTAGCGGCGCATAAGCTTCCTGCCATAGATTGTGTCCGCCGCCATGAAAGAGCCACGCGTTGAAGACGTCGGGAGACATACCAAACGGTACACTACCGAACAGTTGAGCAGCGGGTATCTGGCCGCGCCAGTAGATCGGGGCGCTGTGGCCGAGCTGAATCGTTCCTCTCGACACAGCATCGAGGACTTCGAATGCGGGTACAAGTTCTCCTGCTGCGAATACCTCGACCGAAATGCGGCCGCCGGAAACCTCTTCGAGCCGTTTTGCGAGTCGAGTGGCGGAGACGCCGTGGCCTGGAAAGTTCGGT